>JASFYW010000049.1:0-49069 GCA_045046865.1 Woeseiaceae bacterium
TTATATACTGTTGTAACGCTTTTACATCAAGAAAATAGTGACAAATCTCTCGATCGCCTGCATTTAGCGCGGGGACTAAGCGATCGTATTTTTCTCGTAAATCGGGATCTTCATCAATGTCGATAACCTCTAAAACTAGCCCTGTTCCTTCGATATATTGAGGAATCAGTGCCAGCATATCTTCACACAAGTGGCAGCCTAAACGACTAAAAACAGTCAATGTATTAGACATTAATTGTCACTTATTCGTCATCATTGATTTTTAGAGGCAAGAATCGTGGCGAACCAGCCCGTTGAATAAGGATGCGAACCCATTTATCCTCAGGTAGATTTTTTACGATTTTTAAGAATTGACGTGCTGTTTTAATATTTTTACCATTGAGTTTTAGAATGATATCGCCTGCTCGAATCCCTGCTCGTGCAGCCACACCCTCGGTGACTTCTTGCACTAAAAGACCATGCCCTACATTGGCTTTATTACGTTGCTCTTTATTTAGCGCGATGACTTTAATATTTAAACGGTTACTTTTCG
Organism: Woeseiaceae bacterium; assembly: GCA_045046865.1. Classification (GTDB taxonomy): domain Bacteria; phylum Pseudomonadota; class Gammaproteobacteria; order UBA6429; family Thiohalophilaceae; genus JAGLTQ01. The sequence continues at coordinate 533 of JASFYW010000049.1, forward strand.
TTTCCATCGGCTTATTGTTCTTCTCAGATAAATCTTCTTCTGATGGAAGTTCAGCAATTTTTATCGTTAACTGTTTTTGTTTACCGTCTCTAATAATACGCGCTTTAACTTTACTACCAATAGGCGAACGCCCTACCGCTAAAGGTAAATCTGAAGAACGTGTTATTTCTACTTTTCCAAAATGCGTGATCACATCACCCACTTCGATGCCCGCTTGTTTTGCTGGCGTATCGTCTAATACTCTCAGTACGACCGCACCCATAGGTTTTTCCATATCAAACGATTCAGCCAACTCTTTATTCACATCTTGAATAAGAACGCCTAACCATCCCCATTTAGCGTGACCGCTTTTCTTAAGTTGCTCAACAATATCTTTAGCAACATCAACAGGGATAGCAAATGACAAGCCCATAAAGCCACCCGTACGGCTGTAGATTTGTGAATTAATACCAATCACTTCACCGTCTAAATTAAACAGTGGGCCACCTGAGTTTCCAGGGTTAATCGCCACATCCGTTTGAATAAATGGCACATAACTTTCACTGGGTAAAGTACGCCCCGTGGCACTGATTACACCAACAGAGACTGAATGATCAAAACCAAACGGCGAGCCTATCGCCATAACCCAAGATCCCACTTTTAATTTTGATGATGAACCCATTTTTACAACCGGTAAGTTGTCTGCTTCTATTTTTAATAATGCAATATCACTTCTTGCATCTGAACCAATGACAGTGGCTTTTAATTCACGCCTATCTTTTAAACGAACAATAATTTCATCTGCATCTTTTATCACATGATGGTTGGTCACGACATAACCATCTGAATCTATAATAAAACCAGAGCCTAGTGAATGATTAGATTGCGCCGTTTTAATATAGTTATATTGCGGTTCATTCTCTAAACTATTTTTCTTAAAACTTTGTTGCTCAAAAAACTTACGAAATAAATCACCTAATGGCCCATCTTGAGGTATGCCAGGGATTTTATGATGCATGCCATTTTTCTTTTTAATTTTCTGAGTGGTGCTTATATTTACTACCGCATCACTGTACTCTTCAACTAAATGCGTAAAATCAGGCAACCCAGAAAATCGTGCTGAAGCCGTAAAACTAAAAGCAGTCAGAAGAAAAACTAAAAGTACTGAAGTCACCTTATTTGTAACGGGTATAAGCATTATTTTATTCTCTTTATTAAATTGTTTTTTAACAGATTTAAAAACACGTTATGGAATGGATTTGATATTTTTTTTAAGAAGTACAGGCTGGTAGTTTTCATTGTCTGCAATGCTTAATGAAAAACGTTTTAAGTGAAGTAAACCGAAATAAAATCCTACTACAGCAAAGGAGATAATAATAAGTTCATTAGAGGCTAATGCCTGACCGATGAGTGCAAATGAAAACAAATACATTAAAGGTAATATATACGTCATAAAAGCACCTTTAAGTAATGTTGACTCATTTAAGCCAACAGTCACTTCGTCACCTACTTTTGCATCAATATTATTGACTGCACGCATTTTACTAAACTTGTTTCCCACCACTTTTGACAGCACCGATGTTCCGCAACCTTTACTCGCGCTGCATTGTCCACAGGTAGACCGTCTTTGAGTTTCTATCCAAGTTTGATTTTGTTTTATTTGTATAACCGTGGCAGTTTCAGTAATCATGAAGGGGCAGCGTTAATGGCTAATATGCTCAACGGAATCACCAATCATTTTAACCGTTACGTAAGGGACTTCACCTACAACAGTCACATGATAGTCACCAATTGGACGACCATATGCGTTTACTGCACCCATGGTAGACCCACCCATTAAGTTCTTACTGTTTTTCATTTGTTTTGCAACAAAAACAGAAACTGATGATAAACCGTCCGAATACAGAAAGTGTTCTACCGGCATCGAACTCATGGTCATACTATGGTGGCGTTTTACTCCTGGTACAAAACCAGCAGGAACATGATTCACTTTCCAGCTCATACTTTTTGTTACATCTTTTTTGTCAACCAAGTCTTTAGGTTCATACCAAGTAAATTTTTTACTATTTATAGAAGAGACCAGGCGTTTTTGTTTGATGTTTTTAGGGTAATCAATTTGAGTAAACATAAACTGTTCAACAATTTCACCGTTCTCGCCAATGAGATGATCTTTTAGTAATAAGCCTTTTTCTTCATCTACCCAAAGAGTATGTGCATAACGATATTTATCTTTAGGTTTAATCATAATTTTAACCGCTGTACGTCCTGCTACACGTCCTTTCCCCGCCACATGAAAGTCATAATTTTTTTCCAGTTGTTTTATCTTAATAGGAAATTTTGGTGGGAACTCTGTATCGGGTCGACTCTTGTCTACAACAACAGAATTCTTGTCTGGCAAAATACAGGTCACTGTATCTCCAGTACGAATCACTTCTCTGCCACTACCATCTAATGAAATTAAACGCTCAAACTCACCTTTGTCATCTACGCTATGAATAATTTGCATGGAGGTCATTTCATTATTTTGACCATAAACAAATGTCCCCTCATAGGTCAGCATATGAGAGGCATGATGCATTTTTTCTAACCATTGCTCTATATTGTCTTTTGGGTATTCTGCTACTGCAGAGAATGAGACCATAAAAATCACAAAACTCTGAAAGAACTTTTTTAGGCTATTGAGCATGTTTTATCTTATTATTTCGTAGGGTTAGAAGGAACAAAACTCACAATACGTGTATATGCCATGACACCACTTACACGAACTGTTTTAGAATATTCATTATGGTTAACAAGGTAGCCACTTAATTTAGATTCCACTGCCGCATCTAATTTTTGACGTGTCGTAAAACTGACTTGACGAAGCTGACCCGCTTGTAATTGCACAATTGGTGCTGTCGCGGCTTGGGCAATAATATTGTCATCTACCGTAATTTGAGTTTGTTGTACGCTGATAACCGCAATCGTACCAACAGCTGCTGCAACCGCTAAACCTGCCGCTTGTTTCATAATATAACGCGGATTTAATCGTTGCCAAATCGGCGTTAAAATGACAGGCTCATTTTTTAAAGACTCACTCACTGCTGCAGAAATATCTAGTGCGGGGAAATTTGATAACTGACCTTTCATTGCATCTCGAGCAACATGATAACGACGCCACACTTGTTGCATTTCGTCATCCTTGCCTAATTCTTCAAGCCATTTATCTTGATCGCGAACTTCTCCGTCCATCAAAGCTGATAATCTGTCTGTTTTGTCATTCATAATTTACTTCTCTTTATTTGTATTTAAAGGTACCGGAGTCACTATTAATAAGTACATCCAGCTTCGAACACAGCTAAATACTAATTTACAAATATATACTCTAAACTTAGAGTGACTACGGTACCTCTTGTATAACCGCTAATCATTCAATAAAGGTTTTAATTTTTCATCTACCGTTTCACGCGCTCTAAATATTCTTGATCTTACCGTGCCGATAGGACAAGACATGGTTTCGGCAATTTCATCGTAACTAAGTCCTTCAATTTCACGTAAAGTGATCGCCATTCTTAAATCTTCAGGTAAATCGTTAATCGCGTTTAAAACTGTTTCCGCTATTTCATCTTTAAGTAAAATTCTCTCCGGCGTAGCATGGTCATGTAAATTACTCGCACCATCGTACTGTTCTGCCTCAGAAGATTCGATATCATCTCTTGGCGGGCGACGCCCTTGAGCCACAAGAAAGTTTTTTGCCGTATTGATAGCAATACGATAAACCCATGTGTAAAAAGCACTGTCTCCACGAAACGTGGCTAAAGCGCGATACGCTTTAATGAACGTTTCTTGAGCTAAGTCTTGCACTTCATAATGATCACGTACGAAGCGAGATAAAATATTCATGACACGCTGTTGGTATTTTAATACCAGTATGTCGAATGCTTTTTTATCACCTTTTTGTACGCGCTCAACCAGCGCTTGATCGATACTTCTTTCACCCATTCGGGTTATTCCTTTCCTTACAGAGCTATTAAGGTTCCCCGAACATCAAAATAGACATTCAATTAGGGGCTGAGTTCACTATAATTTGATTATTTCATCTATCGACACTGTTTGTTACAAAATACTTGAATAAAACTCGTGTTTTATTCTTTTCTTATTCAGGTAAAATCAGATAAACAGACTTTACCACTTTTCATTATAACGATATAGAGATTCATTTTCTTCATGCAAATAAGTACAGATATTCTCATTATTGGTGGCGGCGCAGCCGGCCTAAGCTTGGCTTTACGTCTTGCCGAAAAAAAGCATATCTCTTTGATATCTAAGGGTATTTTACGAGAAGGTTCGACGCTATATGCTCAAGGTGGGGTCGCTGCGGTGCTTGATCCCAGTGACAGTGTCGAATCTCATGTTGCGGATACCCTCGCTGCCGGAGCAAACCTATGTGATGAAGAAGTGGTTCGATTTACAGTAGAGCATGGCGCAGAGAATATTGATTGGCTTATTCAACAAGGCATTCAATTCACCCGCACTTCAAATAATAAAGATTATCACCTGACTCGTGAAGGTGGCCACAGTCAACGTAGGATTATTCACGCACAAGATGCCAGTGGTCGCGCCATTGAAACCAGCCTTGAACATAAAGTCCGCACGCACCCCAATATTGAAATTTATGAGCAATATAACGCGATTGATCTCATTACCACGACAAATGATGATGCAAGCAAGACCTGTATTGGCGCTTATATTTTAGATAGAAAACACAATAAAGTGAAAGTCTTCCATGCTCAACACACGGTTCTTGCCACAGGTGGAGCGAGTAAGGTTTATTTATACACCACCAATCCAGACACCTCCACCGGTGATGGCATTGCAATGGCGTGGCGTGCAGGTTGCCGTGTGGCAAATATGGAATTCAATCAATTTCACCCCACGTGTTTATATCACCCCGATGCTAAATCATTTTTAATCACAGAAGCGGTACGAGGTGAAGGCGGAATTTTAAGGTTGCCCGATGGTACATCGTTTATGAAATCTTTTGATAAACGCGCCGAACTTGCACCAAGAGACATTGTGGCTCGTGCGATTGATCATGAAATGAAACGACTCGGTTCTGAATGCGTTTATCTTGATATCACGCATAAACCGGCCAATTTTATTACACGAATGTTCCCAACCATTTATCAACGCTGCCTTGAACTAGGTATTGATATTACAAAAGAACCCATCCCTGTTGTTCCTGCAGCGCATTATACCTGTGGTGGTGTCATGACTAATATGAATGGCCAGTCTGATGTCACAAATTTATATGCTATTGGTGAAACAGCATTTACAGGCTTGCATGGCGCTAACCGTATGGCGAGTAATTCAATTTTAGAATGTTTAGTCTTTGCACAGGCTGCCAGCCAACATATTTTAAATCAGCCCACATCAAAAACAAATACAAACACTATTCCAAGCTGGGATGAAAGCCGAGTCACAGATTCTGATGAAGAAGTTGTGGTCACCCATAACTGGGATGAGTTACGCAGGTTCATGTGGGATTATGTTGGCATAGTTAGAACGGATAAACGCCTTCGTCGTGCGAAGAGTCGAGTTAATTTATTACTGAAAGAAATAGATGAATACTATGGCAACTTCCGTGTCACCAGTGATCTACTTGAACTGCGTAACCTTGCGATGGTGGCCGATCTTATTATTCAGTCCGCCATTGATAGAAAAGAAAGCCGTGGTTTACATTACACCTTAGACCATAAAAATTCGTATGAAGATGTAAAGCCCGAAAACACAATATTACGACCAATGGGATTTAAGGCTAAGAAATAAAGGCAGATAGTGGAACGGCATTAACTCCACATAGTCATACAGGACATGTCCCTGTGCCGGAACAGCAGTTCTCGTGGATACAAAAATTATATTTTTATTGTTTATTAACCTTATATTCCAACTCACTCTCTTCAGTTTTATTTTTCAAAAACCTTAATCGTGCTCTTAACTTTCGAAAATGATCTGTTTCAATACTATCTGGCAATAACAAGATTCGAATCACCTTCTCTCTGCCTAAACTGTTTTTAACTCTAAAATTTAACCAGACCATAAAACGGGTAACGATACATTCCCCCATCAATTCAGCTTTTACACTATCGATATTATTTTCTTTAACACGCCATTCATCTTCTGAATTGAGTTTTAATAATGTAACCTGTGATGAATTGTATTTTCGATAAACAAAATTGGAATACCCCCCAAGCAGACCAAGCAAAAACAACTGAATATAAAAGTCTAAGCCAGTATAAAAAATACTAGTAATAGAAAGAAAAAGAAGAGTTAAAAAATAGAAGCGTAGAATTTTTGATGGTTTAACGTGTAGGTCCAGCGGCATCTCGAACTTGTTTTGCAACATCAGCAACATCCTTGTCGGTCGGGACGGCTTGCCCCATTAAGTAATCCAGTAAAAATTGATCTTGGCATTTTAATAGCTGATGAAATGCTTGTTTTGTTTTATAAGACAAGCCTTCATAACGTTTTTCAACAAAACTTTCTAACATGAGATCTAATTCAAGCATGCCACGCCGACATTGCCAACGTAATCGCGTTTCATCTACTGCTAAATCTGATGCATGTAACATTAGACTAAATCCTTAACCATGAGTTTTTTTATACTATGAATTGCTTCTGTTGGGTTTAAGCCTTTAGGGCAAACATTCACACAATTCATAATTGAATGGCAACGGAACATTTTATAGGGGCCGTCTAATTCTTCAAGGCGTTCAGTTGTTGCTTGATCACGACTATCGGCTAAGAAACGATATGACTGTAATAAAGCGGCAGGGCCTCTAAATTTATCTGGGTTCCACCAAAACGATGGACATGCTGTGGTACAGCAACCACATAATATGCATTCATATAAGCCATCTAATTTTTCGCGTTCTTCTGGTGACTGACGGAATTCAACTTCAGGGATAGGATCTTTAACAACAAGATAAGGTTTAACCTCACGATAGTGATGATAGAACTGTTCCATATCGACAACAAGATCACGAATGACCGGCATGCTGGGTACTGGGCGAACTTCAATAGGTTGCTTTAATTCAGATAATCGACTTTTACATGCCAAGCCATTCGTGCCGTTGATGTTCACGGCATCTGAACCACACACACCTTCTCCACAAGAATGTCTAAAGCTGAATGTTTCATCTTGTGCTTTAATAATTAACAATGCATCACGTAACATCATATCGTCAGTGACATTATCTAACTCAAAATCTTGCATATAAGGTTTTGAATCAACTTCTGGATTATAGCGATATATTTTAAAGCGCATAATATGACCCTACTTAATAAACACGGGGTTTAGGTGGGAAGCTTTCCACCGAAAGGGGTTTCAAAGTCACCGGTTTATAATCCATTCGATGACCTTCTTTATAATATAAACTGTGTTTTAACCACTTCACATCATCTCTATCAGGATAGTCGATACGAGAATGTGCACCACGACTTTCTTTGCGCTCTAAAGCAGACTTCACCGTTGCAACGGCTAGATCAACAAGATTTTCTAACTCTAAAGCTTCAATACGCGCGGTATTAAATATTTTACTGTGATCTGTAATCGCAACATTTTTCATTCGTTGTTCTATTTCTAAAACTTTTTCTAAACCTTTGGCTAATACATCTTCAGTTCTAAATACACTGCAATAGTCTTCCATCACTTTTTGTATTTCTGCTCGCAACACACTAACCTTTTCAGTACCATCACCGGTATTACTTTCTGGCGATTCCCAGCGTTTTAAATGTGCAAGCGCATCTTCTACACTTGCTTCATCTATTTGACGATGATGACGGTTAGATTTTAAATATTCTTTAATATGATTTCCTGCTGCTCGACCAAACACCACTATATCAAGTAAGGAATTACCCCCTAATCGATTCGCACCATGGACTGAAACACAAGCACATTCACCTACCGCATATAAACCCGGAATAGATTCTTGCCCCGTATCAACAGGCACAACCACTTGGCCATGACGGTTTGTTGGTATACCGCCCATGGTGTAATGCGCTGTAGGGAAAACGGGAATGGCTTCTTCGGCGGGATCAATATGCATAAATGTTTTAGACATATCGCAGATGCCGGGCAAGCGTTTGTATAAAACATCTCGGCCTAAATGATCAAGCTTGAGCATGACGTGATCTGCATTTTCTCCACAACCGCGTCCTTCTCGAACCTCGGTTGCAATCGCGCGACTCACCACATCTCGACTGGCTAAGTCTTTTGCATGCGGTGCATAACGTTCCATAAAACGTTCGCCGTCTTTATTAATTAAATAACCACCTTCACCTCGCGCACCTTCGGTAATCAACATGCCCTTTCCCGCTATGCCTGTTGGGTGAAACTGGAAGAACTCCATATCTTGTAACGGTAGACCTGCACGCAAGGCCATGGCTAAACCATCGCCCGTATTAATATGTGCATTGGTGTTTGTTCTAAAAAGTTGCCCTGCTCCGCCGGTCGCAAGTAGCGTTGTTTTTGCTTCTATTAATAAAGGCTCACCTGTTTCTATTTCTAAAACTAGCGCGCCTAAAATAAAACCACTTTTATCTTTAATGAGATCAATGGCAAAATATTCATCGAAGAAATGCGTTTTGGCTCGAATATTTTGTTGGTAGAGCGTATGTAAAATCGCGTGCCCTGTTCTATCAGCTGCTGCACATGTTCTTGCGGCTTGCTCGCCACCAAAATTTTGGCTTTGGCCACCAAAAGGACGTTGATATATTTTTCCACTGTCCATTCGACTAAAGGGAACACCTTGATGCTCTAACTCATAAACAAGGTGTGAGGCTGACCGACACATGTATTCAATGGCATCTTGATCACCAAGATAATCACTGCCTTTAATCGTATCGTACATATGCCAATGCCAGTTATCTGGTAATACATTCGCTAACGCTGCATTCATTCCACCTTGTGCTGCTACCGTATGCGAACGCGTTGGAAAAACTTTAGAGACCACAGCAACATGCGCATCGGCTTCTGCAAGTTGTAAGGCGGAACGTAACCCTCCACCACCGGCACCAATGACTAATGTATCAAATTTACGACGTTCTAATTTATCTATACTCATGCTTGTACCAAATTAATTACAATTAATAATAACCATATAGTCATCACTGAAATAAATACCGCTAAGCCGACTAAGGCAATAAAACGAACACTACTGGGTTTGACATAGTCAACCATAATGTCTCTTACACCGACCCAAGCATGAATAAACAATGAAAAATAAAATAAAATAGTCGCAATTAATACAACAGGATGATGAAACCATTGCGACCAAGCATCATAAGCAATGGGAGCTTGTGAAAAACACCAAGCAATCAAAGAGATTAAATATAAGGCAATATAAACAGCGGTTAAACGTTGCAATAACCAAGCACGCATACCTTGAGCTTGAAAACTCATAACCCCCACCCCACAAAAACAAGTGTGAGTACAATAGCGGCAACAATAACAAACCAAGATGATTTACGTGCCGCAGGTAAATTGATACCGATGGTTAAATCTATTAATAAGAATCTAAATCCAGCCAATAAGTGGTGTAAGAAAGACCACAGCATAATAACCAAAAGCAGCTTAAACCAGGTTGATGATATGCATTCTAACATTTGTGCATACCCTTCTTCAGAGCTTAAAGAAAGTTGAAAGAGATATAAGCTGAAAGGCATTGCTAAAAATAATAACAATCCGCTGATGCGGTGGTTGATGGAAACGATACCCGTAATGGGTAACCGGATTTTTAAAAGGTTTAAGAATTGGGGCCTATTGTCAATTTTTTTCATACAAAGCCTGAGTTTATTATTGTTTAAATTCAATCTAGTACATATTCTTAATTAAAGCCATGCGGTATAATTTATAACTTACTTATCGTAGGCTTTTAACTACACCCTACTGAATTACAATACGTTATAGTTATATAAATACAGCAAAACATAACAATTTACAAACCCTATTATCAAGGTCTTTTATGAATAACGAATGGCAACAATTTCTTTCTACGATGAACGCTTCTATTGAAGAAAATACGGTAACAAACTTCGCCCTTAGCCTTGAAGAAGAGCAAATGGGGTTTAACAACCTCATCCTTGCAGATTTAAGCCATTACGGTTTAATAGAAGTCAGTGGTGATGATGCCGTTGAATTTTTACAAGGCCAATTGACCAACGATATAAAAAATGTCACAGATAACCAAGGCCAGTTAAGTGCTTACTGTAATCCTAAAGGCCGTATTCTTTCTAATTTTAGAATTTTTAAAATTAAGAAAAGCTTCTATTTACACATGCGTCGAGATATTTTAGCGGCAACATTAAAGCGTTTACGAATGTTTGTTATGCGTAGCAAAGTTGAGTTAAGTGATGTGAGTGATGTAATTATCGGGATGGGCATTGCGGGTGACAATGCATCAACTCAGCTGGCAAATCACTTTTCGATTCTACCCCAAAACAGTGATGACTTTGTTACTGAAAATGGCATCACGTTGGTTAAACTAAGCGGCCCACTACTGCGCTATCAAGCCTTTGCTGGTTTCAGCGAAACGCAATCATTATGGCAGTCGCTTTCCAAAGATGCGGTTTTAGTAGGAGAAAATACTTGGAATTTATTAACCATACGTACCGCAATCCCTGAAGTTGTTACAGAAACCGTTGAGGCATTCGTCCCCCAAATGGTGAATTTACAAGCGATAAATAGCTTAAGTTTTACTAAAGGCTGCTACCCCGGCCAAGAAGTTGTTGCACGTATGCACTATTTAGGTAAATTAAAACGCCGTTTATTTCGCGGTTCAGTTAAAATGAATACACTACCCACTTCTGGTGAAGGTATTTTTACAAATAAAGAAAATGAACAAAAAATAGGTCAAATTGTGAGCGCGAGCCATTCTTCAGCTGAAACTGTTGAATTTTTAGCCGTTTTACAGATAGAAAAAGCAGAAAATGAGCCTCTACATATTGGTTCAAGTACTGCTGCTGTGGTGACTTTACTTGATTTGCCGTATACGCTAGAAATTGAAGAAAAAAGTAAATAATAGTTAAGATTTATCTTTTTATGCCGATAAGTTTTAATAACAATAATAGTTTTCAATAAAGGAAAGAGTAATGGAACCCGCTGACGAAGAAAAATTTCTCGACAAATTATTAAATGATTTAGAGAATGACAAACTGGTGCTGCCAACACTTCCTGAAGTTGCGCTTAGAGTGAGAGATACACTTGAAGATGAAAATTCTTCTCTCGTTGATGTCGCTAAAATAATTACCAGTGATGCAGCATTATCAGCACGTATGATTCAGGTTTCAAATAGCCCATTATTACGTGCGGCGAATCCCATTGAATCTGTTGAAGCTGCCGTCACCCGAATGGGTGGCAATATGGTGCGCAATTTAGTTACCAGTATGGTCATGGAGCAAATGTTCCAAGCGACTTCAGATGTCACTGATAAACGACTCCGAAAAATATGGGAGCACTCAACAGAAGTGGCAGCCATTGCTCATGCGCTTGCCAAGCAATTCACAAAACTCCAACCAGAGCAAGCTATGTTGGCGGGATTAATCCATGACTTAGGGGTTTTACCCATTCTAACGCGTGCAGAAGATTACCCCGAGTTATTGGAGGATGAAGCGACACTCGATAGAATTATTGAAAGTACTCACGCTGTGATTGGCGCTGAAATATTAAAAAAATGGCACTTCCCTGAGAACCTGATTGCTGTAGCTGAAGATCATGAAGACTTAGGTAGAAATTCTAAAAATGGCCCTGATTACGTTGATGTTGTCATTGTTGCTAACTTACAAAGTCTTATTAATACAAAACATCGTCATACAGACGTAGATTGGTCTACGGTGCCTGCTTTTGAAAAATTAGGACTTCAATCCGATGTGAGTGTGGTAGATATGGATGAAACCAATGCCAATATTGAAGCAGCACGTGCAGCTTTGAGTTAAATAAATAAGAATTTTCAACAATATATTGGGGTTATTTTTACAGAAAATATCTTTAGTACAAATTACTAAATTTTGTTCAAGCTGTCATTGCGAGCGCAGCGTGGCAATCTCATAATGAGAATACTGTAGTTGGAGATTGCCGCAGTCACTTTGTTCCCTCGCAATGACAAGTAGCTAGAGGCATCAATACTTTGACTGAACGCCTAGCCTTTATGGATGCTTTTTTTATCGCTTAAAAAATAATAGCTTCTGAGAAGAAGCTTTGTCTAGTACACCCCTAACCACATTCTACGATTGTGTTTCTGGTCGCACTTATAAACCTCTTCGAGGTTTGTCTAGTATGACCCTAACCGCAATCTACGATTGCGTTTCTGGCCTCATATGAGGGAAAAGAAGGACGTCGCGGATTGAAGGGGAATCAGTAAACAGCATCACTAGACGATCAATACCAATCCCCTCTCCAGCTGTTGGAGGCATACCATGTTCTAATGCAGTTATATAATCTTGATCGAAGAACATTGCTTCATCATCACCGGCTTCTTTTTCTTCAACTTGTGCTTTGAAACGTTGTTCTTGATCTTCTGCATCGTTAAGCTCTGAGAAACCATTAGCAATTTCACGCCCTCCAACGAAAAACTCAAAACGATCGGTGACAAAAGGATCATCATCATTACGACGTGCAAGTGGTGACACTTCTGTTGGGTAAGCCGTGATAAACGTTGGGTTCATTAAGCGGTGTTCTACGGTTTTTTCAAATATTTCTATTTGAACTTTACCTAGACCATAACCATCCTTAAGAGGAATGCTTAAGCGATCTGCAATTGCACGGGCTTTTGTTTCGTCATCTAACTCTTCTATTGTAATGTCATCATTAAAATGAAGAATAGATTCTTTAATCGTCATGCGATCAAAGGGGGTACCAAAGTCATACACTTCACCTTGATAATCTATTTTTGTTTTACCAACGACGTTCTCTGCAATTGAACGTAACATTTCTTCGGTAATATCCATGAGGTCATTATAATCCGCATAGGCTTCATAAAACTCGATCATGGTGAACTCTGGGTTATGTCGTGATGATAAACCTTCATTACGGAAGTTACGGTTAATTTCAAACACTCGCTCGAAACCACCCACAACTAAACGTTTTAAATATAACTCCGGTGCAATACGCAAAAACAAATCCATATCTAATGCATTATGGTAAGTAGTAAAGGGGCGAGCCGTTGCTCCACCAGGAATCACTTGCATCATCGGTGTTTCAACTTCTAAGAAATCTTTCTTAGTTAAGAACTCACGAATATGCGCCACAATTTTTGAGCGCATAATAAATGTTTTGCGTGAATCTTCGTTCATAATCAAATCTAAATAACGTTGGCGATAACGTGTTTCTTGATCTGTTACGCCTTTAAATTTTTCAGGTAACGGACGTAATGATTTTGTTAACAGACGAATACTATTCAATTTTACAGACAGCTCACCTTTGTTTGTTTTCATTAGAACACCTTCGCCACCAATAATGTCGCCGATATCCCACTTTTTAAACTGTTCGTTATAAACGCCTTCTGGTAAATCATCACGTGCAACATAAAACTGAATACGCCCTGACATGTCTTGCACTGTTGCAAAACTGGCTTTGCCCATAACACGCTTCAACATCATACGACCGGCAACACTCACGCGAATATTTAACTCAGCAAGATCTTCTTTGCTTTTGGTTTCATATTCCGCTTGAAGTTCACCCGCCATCACATTGCGACGAAAATCATTAGGAAAAGCAACGTCATCCGCTTCGCGTATAGCAGCTAGTTTTTGACGACGTTCAGCAATGAGTTTATTTTCATCGACAGGTGCTTGTTGTTCTGTTTTATCGTTCATTTTCTTTTCTCAAGATTAATTCTAAAATTTAAATTTGTATTTTTCAGTCATACACTTAATGAACCGCTATGACCGTCTTTTCTATATACCACTTTTTAAGCTGGCTTCTATAAATATATTCAAACCACCATCAAGCACCGCTTGGGTATTACTTGTTTCTACATTCGTGCGTAAATCTTTAATCCGTGACTGATCTAAAACATAAGATCGGATTTGACTGCCCCAACCGATATCTGTCTTGCTGTCTTCCAGTATCTGTTTTTCAGCATTTTGTTTTTGCAGCTCATGCTCATAAAGCTTTGATTTCAGCCGCTTCATCGCATTATCTTTATTTTGGTGCTGCGAACGTCCGCTTTGACACTGTACCACGATACCTGTTGGTTCATGGGTTAAGCGAACGGCAGAATCTGTTTTATTAACATGCTGACCGCCCGCGCCACTGGCTCGGTAGGTATCAATCCGTAAATCTGAAGGGTTTATTTCAATATCAATATTATCATCGACTTCAGGTGAAACGAAAACTGAAGCAAATGACGTATGCCGGCGACTGCCCGAATCAAAAGGAGACTTTCTCACTAGGCGATGAACGCCAGTTTCTGTGCGTAACCAACCGTAGGCATATTCACCTGTGAATTTAATGGTCGCACTTTTAATTCCCGCAACCTCGCCTGAAGATGCTTCAACAAGTTCAGTTTTAAAACCATTGCTCTCACCCCAACGCAGATACATGCGGAGGATCATTTCTGCCCAATCTTGTGCTTCTGTGCCACCTGAACCCGATTGAATATCTAAAAAGGCACTGTTTGCATCCATTTTCCCAGAAAACATACGCTTGAATTCGAGTTCTTCGAGGGATTTTTCTTTTTCATCCAATTCTATTGAGACAGAATCTACCGTTTCCTGGTCATCTTCTTCTGCTGCGAGTTCTAGTAATTCTGAAGCATCTGCCAGACTATGATCAAGTTCATCAATAATATGGACGATTTTTTCTAGCGTGACGCGTTCACGCCCTAATTCTTGAGCGCGATCGGGATTATCCCAAACGGTAGGTTCTTCGAGTTCGCGAACGACTTCGGCTAATTGTTCTTGCTTGGCCTCATAGTCAAAGATACCCCCTCAGGATGTCAGTACGCCCCTGAAAGTCTTTGATTCGAGTTTTGATTGGTTGAATTTCTAACATATTAAAACCTAGGGAATTCCAACATATTGAAATCCTTAAAATAAAGGTCGAATTCTACACTACTTGTCATTGCGAAGGAACGACAGTGACTGCGGCAATCTCCAACTACAGCGTTATCATCATGAGATTGCCGCGCCATAAAAGACATGGCTCGCAATGACGGGGGACACTAACAGGGCTCAATATATTCAACCATCAGCTGTAAACTTTTATTACCACGGAATACATTTACATCTAAACGATACGCCACTTTGACTTTTTTTAAATCAGGCAACCAATCTTCATCGGTTATATTAAATGCGATCGCATCTATTTCTAAATTTGAATCCACCGGCTGCAATGACATTTTCAAATGCTTCTCGCCGACAATGCGTTTACTCTTTATATTAAACACGCCATCAAAAACGGGTTCTTGAAATAATTGCCCCCATGGTCCTGCGAAACGTAATTCTTCTGCTGTAGTCATGGTAAATTCATCATTCAACAATTCACCATCACTCATGATGACGCCGTGTAAATTATCTTCATTTAAATGCCTACGTACTTCCTCATCAAAAGATTGGCTAAATAATTCATATCCTGCTTCATCAATGGTTAGACCTGCCGCCATTGCGTGACCACCAAATTTACTGATCAAATTAGGATGTTTGGTTGCAACACTATCGAGCGCATCTCGAAGATGTAGACCTTTAATAGAACGGCCTGATCCCTTTAGTAAACCATCCTCTGTTTTTGCGAATACAATAACAGGACGATTCCATTGGTCTTTTATTCTTGATGCAATAATACCAACAACGCCTTCATGGAAGTTTTCATCAAATAAACATAAGCCATAGGGTAAATTCTCATCGTCATCTAGGTGCATACTATCTAGAATTTTCATTGCTTGCTCTTTCATATCCGCTTCAATATCACGGCGAGCAAAATTTATTTCATCTAATTGTTGAGCAATACCTCGAGCATGGGCAAGATCATCACTTAATAAACAATCAATCCCAAGTGACATATCATCTAATCGCCCTGCCGCATTTAATCTTGGCGCAATCGCAAAACCAAAATCACTGGCAATGAGTCGATCACTCTCACGCCCTGCAACATCAATTAATGCTTTGATGCCCGCACGCACTTTTCCTGAACGAATACGTGCTAAACCTTGTGAAACGAGAATACGATTATTATGATCAAGTGGAACAACATCCGCCACCGTACCCAAGGCAACTAAATCAAGTAACTCTGCAAGGTTAGGTTCTGGAATGTTATTTTCTGTAAACCAATCTCGTTCACGCAATAAAGAACGCACAGCGAGCATCACATAAAAAATAACGCCAACCCCCGCTAACATTTTACTTGGGAACGGGCAGCCATGTTGATTAGGATTTACAATCGCATCAGCTATAGGCAGTGTTGTAGCAGGTAAATGATGATCAGTGACGATAACGGTTAGATTGAGATCTTTTGCAAGCTTTACGCCCTCTATACTTGAAATACCGTTATCAACGGTAATAATGACATCAGGACTAAACTGATCAACCGCCACTTTTACAATCTCTGGCGTTAAGCCATAACCATATTCAAAACGATTTGGAACAATAAAATCAACTTGCGTTGCCCCCATACTATAAAGCGCTTTTACTGCTACCGTTGTACTGGTAGCGCCATCAACATCAAAATCACCCACAATCGTAATTTTTAATTTATTTTTTATTGCGTCCGCAATTAACTCTGCCGCGTATGAAATACCTTTCAATTGATTAAAAGGTAAAAGTTGTTTAATAGAATAATCTAACTCATCTTCTGAATGAATATGACGGTTAGCATAAACTCGGTTTAATACTGAAGAAAATACGGTAAGCGTTTCATTATTTACTGGGATTCTTTTTATCGATTTATTCATAATTAAAGCTCGAGAAAGATCGAATTCTTTTCCACCAACGACCCAATTGTTTTTTTGTCACCGTTAATGTACCTACGTCAGTAATTATTTTTATTTTACCCACGGTTTTATTCATTAATAACTCATGACAAGGGAGTAAAAAATCAGACTCTATTTTATTTAAAGTTTCTACAAAGGTATATAAATCACGTCTCTGCACTTGCTCAGACAATTGTTCTAAGACAACAAAATTATTATTAGCTTTTATATTTTCTGAAATATCATTATCTATTAAGGGTAAAACATCAAGACCACAATGATACCCAACACCTTTAAAGACAGTATTATTAGTTATAATTTTATCATAAGACGAATTTAATTTAGCTTCTGGCAAACACCCGCCACCCCATAACCAAACACTATTAGCCGTCCACATATTACGAGACTCACGTTCAAAATTAACATTTGAACCATGTATCAACATTTGTAATTCATTGATAATTTTAAACCAATAATCCGCATCATCACCTGTTGGACTAAACGGGCTGATATCTTCACCTAATACTTTAGCTAAAGGGGTTGTATTTAAGTCTGACGATTTGTTTAAACGTAAATACCATCGATGCGGTGCAAAAGAAAAAAGTTGCCAAGGCTCATCAATAAAATGTTCATTGATCTGATCGACGAGTTTTCCCGCTTCATCCTGCGTCAAAGCTAACTCTTTATGCCCTGCTAGAAGCGCCGTATCACGATCAGGTTGCAAATTCACAGGGTCAGCGCGTAACCAATATGAATTTTTATTAATGTCGATATCTAAAGTTTTTTCAGATAATAAAGAAAAAGCCGCATAAGGTTTTTTATTATCCAAACCCAATTCAAAAAAAGCCGTGTCTTCTTGTACAGATAATTTTTCTAAAGAACCACGCGAAAACCATTTTTCAATGATAGGTAATTTTATTTCAGGAAGCTGAGAAATTTCATCCGCAGATAAAGTAGACAGCGTTGACTGAAAGCCAAACAAGTCAGGGATAAAAAGTGTCAGTGTAGAATCACTTGGCACAATAGTTAATCTCAGAGTAGTTCAAGGTTTTTACATTACAGAAGGGATAAAGTTGCTGTTGCAATATCATGGCTATGTTCTCTTTTCTGGAGATTGCCGCGCTATCGCTCGCAATGACAAGTTGGTTTTAGTTTGCGCTCTATTAAATACTAAAAATTTCTGACGTTTTTCCTAGTAAGGCAAACATATTTTTTAAAAGCGGAGTTGGCATAAAGCCAATGAGTATTTTAAAAACTATGTTTCCCATAGGCACCCTTGAGGTGAGCGCTGCTAGGGAGAACGTCAGGAATTTTTTACATGTTGTCCATTATTGCTTTGCGTACATCTTCTAGGGTCGCTGGTACATTTATTAGAGCTCTCGTACTCTGCTCTATTGCTGTATCCGGATCTTTCAAACCATGTCCTGTTAAGGTACAAACAATCTTACTGCCTTCAGGAATTTTTCCTGATTCAATATCCATCATTGCGCCTGCAAGAGAAGTGGCTGATGCGGGTTCACAGAAGATACCTTCTTTTTCTGCCAATAATTTTTGTGCTGCTAGAATCACTTCATCTGTACATTCGTCGAACCAACCGTTCGATTCTTCTTTAACAACCCATGCTTTGTCCCAGCTTTGTGGATGACCAATACGAATTGCTGTTGCGACTGTTTCAGGATCATCAACCATTTTACCGCGCATAAACGGCGCTGAACCGGCTGCTTGATAACCAACCATGCGAGGGCGAGAGTTTACGATACCGTTCTCATGATATTCGCTGTACCCCATCCAATGTGCGGTGATGTTGCCTGCATTACCAACAGGAATACAATGGAAGTCTGGTGCAAAACCAAGTTCTTCAAGAATTTCAAAGGCAGCCGTTTTTTGACCTTGTAAGCGATAAGGATTGATTGAATTTACAATCGTTACTGGTGCATCTTTGCCGACTTGTTTAACCAGTTCCATACCATCATCAAAGTTACCTTTAATTTGAATAACTACGGCGCCATGCATCATCGCTTGTGCGAGTTTACCTAATGCAATTTTACCTTCTGGTATTAATACAAAGGCTGTAATACCTGCGCGTGCTGCATAGGCCGCTGCCGCTGCTGAAGTATTACCTGTTGAAGCACAAATAATAGCTTTAGAACCTTCTTCAACCGCTTTAGTTACGGCCATGGTCATGCCACGATCTTTAAATGATCCGGTAGGATTTAAGCCTTCATATTTGACATAGATATCAATATCTTTACCTAATATTCCAGGAATATTATTTAAACGAATCAGTGGCGTGTTGCCTTCGCCTAAACTGATTATGCGAGTGTCATCACTTACGGGAAGACGATCACGGTAACGATTAATAATTCCGGTATAACGATCACGAAAAGGCATTTCAATGCTCCTAAAAAATTTTAATTTGCTTCTAAACTTTCCATACGAATGCGAATAACTTTTCCGCTTATCGTATCTAGCGCTTCAATTTTTTGAATCGCTTCATTCATTTGTTTTTCAACGACAGTATGAGTGAGCATAATGACATTTGCTTCAGTAGAATCGCCTTCTGGTTCTTTCTGAATGATTGCTTCAATACTAATACCCCTATCACCAAGAATATGAGTGACATCCGCTAACACGCCAGGTTCATCTTTTGCTTGCATGCGTAAGTAATATGCAGTTTCAACTTCTTCCATTTTTAAGATCGGTAAGTCAGATAAGCTATCGGGTTGGAAAGCTAAATGAGGAACACGATTTTCTGGATCAGATGTTAATACTCGAACTACATCTACAATATCTGCTACAACGGCTGATGCTGTTGGTTCATCACCTGCGCCTGCGCCGTAATATAACGTTGGGCCTACTGCATCGCCTTGTACAAGTACTGCATTCATAACGCCATCAACATTTGCAATTAAGCGACGTTCAGGAATTAATGTTGGATGTACACGTAACTCAATACCTTTATCTGTACGGCGAGTGATACCTAAATGTTTAATGCGATAACCTAACTCTTCTGCGTACGTAACATCTTCACGTGTAATTTTAGTAATACCTTCGGTAAAGGCTTTTTCAAACTGCAAAGGAATACCAAATGCAATTGAAGCAAGAATCGTTAACTTATGCGCAGCATCAATTCCTTCAACATCAAACTCTGGATCAGCTTCTGCATAACCTAACTCTTGTGCTTCTTTTAATACATCATCAAAGTCACGACCTTTGTCGCGCATCTCTGTAAGAATAAAGTTACCAGTACCATTTATAATACCGGCCAACCATTCAATACGATTTCCCGCTAAGCCTTCACGAATGGCTTTGATGATAGGAATACCACCTGCAACCGCCGCTTCAAACGCAACAATCACGCCTTTAGCTTGTGCCGCTGCAAAAATTTCATTGCCGTGTTTTGCAATTAACGCTTTATTAGCAGTAACAACATGCTTACCATTTTCAATAGCACGCATCACTAAATCTAACGCTAAGGTATCACCACCGATTAATTCTATAACAATGGCAATTTCAGGATCATCAACAACATCTTGTGCCGTCTCTGTTACAGTAATACCTTCGGTTGAACAAATACGCGGTTTATTTAAATCACGTGCTGCTGCATGTGTTACAACAATGCCACGACCTGCGCGACGCGCAATTTCTTCTGCATTACGTTGTAAAACATTCACTGTACCGCCACCGACAGTACCTAATCCAAGTACACCAACTTTAACCGGATCCACTATTTACTCTCCTACTTCTATATTATGTTTTTTAAACATGTCGCGAATACCACGAACGGCTTGGCGCGTACGATGTTCATTTTCAATTAAACCAAAGCGCACATGATCATCACCATAGTCACCAAAACCAATGCCCGGTGAAACTGCCACTTTCGCTTCTTTTAATAATAACTTTGAGAACTCTATCGAGCCCATTTCTTTAAACTCTTCTGGTATCGGCGCCCAAACAAACATGGTTGCTTTTGGTTTTTCGACATGCCAACCGATTGCCGTTAAGCCTTCACATAAAACATCGCGGCGGCTTTGATACATATTACTGATTTCTTTAACACATTCTTGCGGCCCTTCAAGGGCTGCAATCGCCGCTACTTGAATCGGCGTGAACATGCCGTAATCTAAATAAGATTTCATACGTGCTAAGGCAGCCACTAAAATAGGATTTCCCACCATAAAACCAACACGCCAACCGGGCATATTGTAACTTTTAGATAATGAAAAAAATTCAACAGCAACTTCTTTCGCACCTTCAACTTCTAAAATTGATGGGGCTTTATAACCATCAAAAACAATATCGGCATAGGCGATATCATGTACCACCCAAATTTCATGTTCTTTGGCAATTTTGACAACCTTTTCAAAAAAATCTAGCTCAACACATTGAGTCGTTGGATTTCCCGGAAAATTTAACACCAACATTTTTGGTTTTGGCCAAGTATCCTTAATTGCCTTCTCTAGCTCTTCAAAAAAATCTTTATCGGCAGTCAAAGGAACATGTCGAATATCTGCACCAGCAATAACAAAACCATATGGATGGATTGGGTAAGACGGATTTGGAACCAAAACAGCGTCACCTGGCCCTACTGTTGCCATCGCTAGATGTGCTAAACCTTCTTTTGAACCAATCGTGACAATTGCTTCCGTTTCAGGATCTAAATCGACATCAAAACGGTTTTTATACCAATTACAAATTGCAGCACGTAAACGAGGAATACCGCGCGACAATGAATAACGGTGCGTGTCTGGACGTTGTGCAACTTCAACCAATTTATCGACAATATGTTTTGGCGTAGGTTGATCAGGGTTGCCCATACCGAAATCAATAATATCTTCACCACGCGCACGTGCTTCAGCCTTCAATTCATTTACAATATTGAAGACATAAGGAGGTAGTCGTTTAATTCTTGGAAAATCTTCTATCAAGGGTCTATCCAGCGTGAAAATTGGTTAAAAGTGTTAATATTCAGTAATAAATAAATGGGTTAAAAATAGCTTCTACAGGCCATTAATAAAGCTGCTAACATTACGGTTCATTAGGCACACTGTCAATGACAGAACCTGATAAAACAAGGCTATAAGCCGACTTTTTCTTTTTGAAGTAAGGAACAACATTCGTGAAGTTTGCACTAGAAACAGGTCAAAATATTCTTATCCACGGCTATGAAGCTGGCTATATTTCAATCACAGGAATCGATGCGGAACACCCAGAACTAAAATCAGGCGTGATTGATGAATGGGATGGAGATAATCACCTCGGCTTACTGAAAAAAAGTATCTCAATTCGAACGAATGGCGATATAAAAGTATGGGCCCCTCAGACCTTTGCTGATTTTATTCCTGCACACTTTGTCGATTTTGCCAATGAAAACGCTGAAATAGTGATACTTGGCACAGGAAAACAACTGCGCTTCCCTTCTCAAGATTGTTTGTCAGCATTACAACAAAACAGTGTTGGATATGAAGTGATGGATACAGCAGCAGCATGTCGCACATTTAATGTTTTAGTCGCCGAAGGACGAGATGTTATTTTGGCTATGTTAATGATTGAAAAAGACTGATTTCACCCCTCTAAACAGCTACTTTTATTAGACCAAATTTAAGATTGGTGGTATATTTAGCCCTGTACTAAATGGACTTGGCAGCTAACTAAGCTGTTGTTTTTAAACATAATATTTAAGTAGTTGGAAATGGATTTCAAGCGTTTATACTCTCCCCAAAAATTATTGGTTGTTGGTTTTGCTCTGGTTTTTAACCTGCTCGCAACCCATGCATATTCAGCCCAGACACCTCTTAATGTCACCGCATTAAACCGTGATTATCAGAAGCTCTCAACAGAGATATATTCTGAACTTTCGAAAAATTTAAGACAATGTCGTAATAGAACAAAATCACTTAAACATCTGAATAAACAAATAATCAAGCTCGCTTCTCAAAAAAAAGGGGTGATTGGGGTTTGTTTGATTCACAATCATTTGCCTCTAATATTGAACAATTTAGACAGCAAAGAGATTTTCCCAATTTTTCAATATCTATTAGATCGCAATAATATTTCCGGTGCTAATAAAATTTATAGCTTAGCAAGTTTAGAAAGCGATCAATCATTCATATCAAATCTTTCTTTTATATATGCCCAATATTTTATGAAACGTAACGATTGGAAAAAAGTACTTCAATATACCGAAGGTACTTACAATGATTTAACAAAAGAAAATGCAAACTTAGCACGACTTTACACCGGGATAGCTTTACAAAAATTAAAGCAGCATAGAAAAGCCGTTAAAATTTATTTAAAAATACCTCATAGTTCTATGCATTACCCTGCAGCAAGATTAAACATTGCGACAGCTTATATAAGGCAAGATTGGTGGACTGACGCACATATCGAAATTAATAAGGTTATTAAAGATAAAAGTATTAATACTGATAACGAAATGATCAACCGATTATATTTGGTACTAGGTTATTCTTTATTAAGAAAAGAATTTCATCGCGATTCTCGTGAAGCCTTTAGAAATATAAAGATTGATAGTATTTATTTTAACAAAGCATTATTAGGCATCGCCTTAACAGCTGCAAACCAAGAAGACTTTATCGGTGCATTGAACGCTGTAAACATTCTAAAAAGTAAAGAAATTATCGACCTTGCAGTTGATGAGTCTTACCTTTTACAACCTTATATATATGAGAAACTACAGCAAAATTTAACTGCATCCGCCAGTTACACCGAAGCTCAGACGTATTACAAAAATAGAATTGATACTATTTCTGAATTTAAAAAACATAATGACATATCTGCTTTAAGCATTTTAACAAATAAAAACTTTTTGGAAATAAAAAATAATATTTTTAGTTTACCGACTAATTTTTCCGCCGACATTTTAAACAATAACATTAGTTTAATTGATTTATCTAAATACATAGAAAACATCAATAATGAAGCCCTAATTAAAAAGTTTAAAGTTTTATTAAAAAACTATGGTATTGCATTAAAACAGCATGTTAATAGCGTATTTGATAAAAGAATCACCTATCTCGAACGTCACATAAGCCAATCACGTTATGGTTTAGCAAGATTGTTTGACCACAGCAATTTAGAAACACAGTAAACTAAACATGAAAAAAATAACTCTTTTAATCGTATTAAGTCTATCGGTAACCGCATGTGGTTTTTCTAAAGAAAAACGAGGAACATTACGAGACATTGATATCACTAACGCAAGTAATACAAAAAAGAAAGTTTTTATCAAGCCCAAGTCGAAACAAGATATTAGGCAAGCCTATTCTGATTTCCTTAAGTTTGCATCAAAAAGTGATAACTCGAGATTAGATGCCATTAATCGTCTTGCTGAATTAGAGTTTGAACTAAGTAGTAAGCTTCTAGAAGAGAATGAAAACCTTCAACATGACAATAACGAAGAGTTAGATGATAGGCTTTATAATGAACGTTTGGATAAGACCGTCGAGTTACTCAGTACCACATTAAAAGACTATCCTAAAGCTAAAGGCAATGACAAAATACTCTACCAATTAGCTAAAGCTTATGATCACAAGGGTGATAGCGAAAACTCTGAAAAAACATTAAAAATCCTTGTAACCAAATATCCTAAATCTAAATATTATATTGAGGGTCAATTCAGACTCGCTGAATTATTGTTTTCTCGAAGAAATTATGTGCAAGCAGAAGACACGTATACAGATATAGTAGGTTCAAGAAAAAATGATGTGTTTTATGAAAAAGCATTATTTAAACGCGGTTGGGCTAGATTTAAACAAGAATATTATTTAGAAGCGGTTGATGATTACTTGGAAGCCGTAAAATACCACAACTTTTCTGAGTATGACGATCTTAATGAATATCAATTAAACCAATTTAATGAATATTTCCGTGCCATAGGACTATCCTTTTCTTATTTAGGCGGCGCTGAACCACTGAATGAATATTTCAAGGCTAACCCTTCTTTTCGATATATTTATTATAGTTACTCACACGTCAGTGATATTTATTTAAAGCAGCAGAGATATTCTGACGCGGTTGATACTTTGAAGTTTTTTATAAAAAATAACAAACAATCGAAAAACATTCCCTTATCTCAGTTACAAATAGTTGAAATATGGAAAGAAAGCGGTTTTGCAAAAAAAGCAACCGCTGAAATAAATACGCTTTATGAAAAATACAACCCTAACAGTGCCTATTGGCTGTCTAAAAAAGCAACTCAAACTATATATAAAAAAGTTAATGCAAAATTAAAAGACAACATTCTTCTTGCCTCATCACACTACCACAAACTTTATTTATCTAAAAAGAAGTCCAAGAAGAAAACTAAAATAAAAGCTATAAATTTCACGTTAGCAGATAAATGGTATAAACGTTATTTAAAGCATTATAAGTCTTATGCCAAGAAAGATAACATTTACTACCAATACGCCAATCTTCTTGAGAAAAACAATAAAAGATCTCAGGCTTTAAATTATTATGAACTTTCCGCCTTTGATGGAGATCTTATATTAAATAAGAAGGCAGCCTACGCAGCTATCCTATTGAGTGATAAAATTTATAAAACATCTAAATCACTTAAAAATAAAACAACAGCACTAAACAAACATATAAAATATGCAACACTCTATACGCAGTTATATTCTAACAGTAAGCGCACGCCACAAGTAATACTGCATGCAGCAGAATTAGCATTTCGCACCAAGCAATATGCTAAAGCCATTGAATTGGTAGAATCCATTTCAAATAAAATAAGAACTTCATCTCATACAAAAGCAGAAATAATAAAAGCACATGCTTATTTTAAGTTACAACAATTTTCGAATGCTGAAGCTGCCTATTATACTGCGCTGTCTTATAAAAATTTAGCGACTAAAACGAGAGCCAGCCTCACAGACAAATTAGCTTTATCTATTTATAAACAAGCAGAATCTTCAAATAAAGACGGTAAGGTTCAGGATGCCATTGAACATTTCGTTCGTATCTCTAAAATCGCCCCCTCTTCGTCTATTGCTGCAACGGGATTTTATGATGCGATAGCCTTGTCTATGAAAAACAAATTGTGGGCGGTAGCGATTAATTATATTAAAGACTTTCAAAGGATTTACCCTCGTAGTAAATATAAAGGAGATGTTACTAAAAAACTATCTATTGCTTATTTGAATTCAAATCAAAGTATTAAAGCGGCTCAAGAATTTGAACGTATAGCAGGTTTTGAAAAGAATAAAGAGGTAAAGATTGCAGCTTTATGGCAAGCCGCTGAACTGTATGAGTCAAAAAATGAGATTAAATCTGCCATTAGATCTTATGTAAAATATTCGTCTAAATATAAAAATCCTTTTCCTCAATATATGGAGTCAATGAACAAACTGACTGAACTTTACTTAAAAACCAACAATAAGAAAAAAGTCACATATTGGAATAAAGCCATTATTAAGGCTGACAAAAGAACGATAAATAAATATAAAACAGATAGAACACGTTATATCACTTCTTTTTCAGCTTTAACCTTAGCAAAGAGTGAGCATTATAAATTCACTCAACAAGCGTTAGTCATCCCTCTTAAACTATCATTAAGAAAGAAGAAATATCGCATGCAACGCGCGGTTAGATATTACGGCCAAGCTTCTAAATATGGTGTAGCAGAAACTGCAACACAGTCCACTCATGCAATTGCAGATATTTATCAATCATTTAGTCAGGATTTATTAGCCTCAGAGAGGCCAAAAGGGTTAAGCAGTGATGAACTAGAACAATACACCATACTGCTTGAAGATAAAGCTTTTCCATTTGAAGATAAAGCCATTGAGTTTTACGAAGCAAATATGAATCATATTAAAGATGGCGTTTATAACGAATGGGTTAAACAAAGCCATATTCAACTTAAAAAATTATTTCCTGCGAGATATAAGCGCAAAGCTAAAATAGATAGGTCCATCGATGCAATACATTAATTTATTATTACTAATATTGTTGTTAAGCTCGTGTGCTACAACAGAACACATTGACACTGAAAATATTGTTTCATCAGGCCAAAGCCCTTTAGAGCAATCAGAAAGCGAAAAGTTGCGTTATAAAAATGCTGTTAGCCTCTTAAATAAAGGGCGACTCGATGCGGCTAAAGAGATTTTTATAGAGTTTAAGCAAGATAGACCAGAGTTAGCCGGACCTTATGCTAATTTAGCCGTTATAGCACTGCGTAATAAAAATATAGCTAAGGCGCATCAACTTGTGAAACTATCGTTGATTAGAAATCCAAAACTATCTCAAGCGTTAAACTTAGTGGCTTATCTTGAACAACTTAAAGGCGATATTGAGTCTGCAGAACAACATTATAAAGAAGCCATCCAATCAAACAACAATAATGCCATAGCACATTATAATATTGCATTATTATATGATGTTTATTTACAAGATATAGGTAGTGCTATACCCCACTATAAAAAATATATGTCATTAACGGGTAACAAAGATAAAAACACATCTGATTGGTTAGAGCAAATCAAGCGTACAAACGAGAAGGGATAATATGATTCGTCTACTGGTAATCATTAGTTTGAGTTTAGTATCTGCGTTTAATCTATATGCAAAAGATAGGTTAGAACTTGAAACGACATTTATAAAAGGTAATAAAGAACTACCACAAATTTTATATGTCGTACCTTGGAAAGATATTAAAAGTACGCGTAAAAAAGACCAACAGTTAGTGTTATTTAGTTTTTTTGGAGATTTGTTTGAGCCTGTAAACCCAGACAAACTGAGTCATAATGTAATGAAATAATTAAGTTAAAACATTATATTTTATATTGTTTAGCGCTACTGCTTGACTTTAAAGAGTAGCGTTACTAATATCTTATCAAGCATATCCAATAAAGACACCATGTAAATTATTTACTGTATTCAAACTCAATATAATTTGAATTAAGCTCATACATGTTTTCTAAACCCTCGAACGGGTTAAAGGCAGAATAACAAAGACTATATAAAGACATGCCTGACAATAACTCATAGCTACTATTTAATACAATTTGAGTAGAGATTTTCTCTTTAGGCTTTAGATTAATGAATGGTCCAGGTTTGCGTTTAACCCTTCGACCAATAAAACTTACATTCTTGTCATTAATTGATGATTCAAAAACATTGTTTCTTATAGTGCCATCTAGACATGCTGATATTTGATCAAGCATAACACCATACGAGCTTATGTTTTCAAAAGTTAGATTTACAATATACTACCATCTCCTATACTAACAGTATATTACTGCTTTAATAGGAGCTAACAAATTAGATTTAGCATTCATATTCAAACATTATTATTCCAAAAATACCAGTATCATTAGGGAACGTACCAAGCTTCATTTTAGGACATACATGCAAAATAGAATAGCGAGCAGCATGTTTTCCCATGAGGCATTGCCCCAGCGTAAAATTTACCTATTTAGTAGATTCTTCCAACCAATTAAAAAAATCTGAATTCAAACTTTTATAGTAAGGAAGTAATGGTGGGTGAGAAATATCATAAAAAATTGATTTAAACTCGTCAACTAATATTTTATTGTCTTCATTTAGCAGAGTATCTTTATTTATGTATAAGGATAGAACTAGATTATACAACACGAAAAATCTTTTTTGTTTTTCTATTTGTTGTTCATAACTCACATTTGGATCGGGAATATATTCGCCTACCGATATGCTATCATCCCAATTGACACCCAATGACTCCGAAGTTACAGGAAAAGTTTCTATTATTGAACCATCACTGTAATTCACAATAGTTTTATGATTTGGGGAACTTATATCGTAGAGTTTCTCATTTATTCTTCCCATATAAAAATGAAAAAAGCTCATATGTATTACTATAGAATTATTCTCTTTCAATATTACAGGAACAGGAAAAGAAGTCCCCGCTTCATCAGGTAGCACATTCACAAGATCTTTATGATCTTTTACATGATAATATATATTTTTCATATCAAACGTAGTGTCATTCATCGCAATCAACTTAATTGGAGTTAAAAAAAATAAAACTAAAATAATTATAAAATTAGATTGTATTTTCTTAGAAGTCATTAATATTTATACATTACCATATTGGATTATCTGTTACATTTATCTCTCGATTTGGCCGGAGTGAGTTTTCAAATTGTGCTGCTGGAATGGCTTTCATTCCCTCCCCAGTCCCAGTATCATTAATAATATATGCACTTACCTTGCCTGTCGAATCATACTTTACACCAGATACAACTATTGCATGTCCACCAGAGATATTATTATTCCCCCATAAAATACCCGCATTATGGCTTGTTATAACACCTTTTCCTTCAATCACTGCTTGTTGTATCTTTTCGATATTTTGTTCTTCTAAATGCGAGCTAAGCCCATTGTTCGTTAAAATATTTTTACGTCCTTGAGGAGATGTACCACCCACTTTAGTTGGATTAACATGATAACCAGCATTTCCATTATTTATCGCATCCTGTAAAACAACTAACTCATTTCTTCCGTTGTTTGATGCTTCCATAAGTTGCCTAGCAGATTCAACTCCACAATTTCCATAGCTTTGTTGAGTTGAACCTGAAGCTCGTGTTTTTGCGATATTTTTAAATGATTTTAGAGCCACTGCTGGGCTTCCAAGAGTCGAACCAATCGTACTTGATCCACCGCCGCCACCGCCGCCAATAAAAACTGTGGGGCAGCCAACAACAATCTTTCCACCATGCGCTGTAGAATCACCCATTCGTGCAGCCGCCTTACCATTAATAAAAACGCCAGATGAGCCAGTTGAAACTTTATCTGGGGGGCCAATACAGACAGCTGTATCACCTACTCTAGCAGCAGGCAAACCTCCAATTAAAACATTTCCAGAACCTACAACAACAGGACCACCTACATGAGGGGACGGCCCAGGGTTCATTTTAGGGCATACATGCATATCAGAAATACGGGCAGCAGGCTTTCCCATTAGCCATTACCACCTTTAGCAATATTTAATCCACTTTCTATAAATTCTTGAAATTGAATATCTATATCATCCGCTCCAGAAACACCAACCGCATTTAATATTGCTCCAGAAACAGCATGAGCATATAAATAAGGGGCTGGCTCCATGGCCGACTCACCCTCCGCAGTGATACTACCTCCAGACCAAAAGACAGCAGCAGCCGTCCAGTTTTGAGCACTTTTATATTCACCTTTTTCAGCTAATGTACCGCACATTCTTCTCTTCTTTTCATCTGGTTCATAAACCCATTTCTCAGCCACACTCAAAGAAGCATGATCATCAGCGCGAGTTTTATCATTAGTTGCCTCTTTAGCACATAGGCAAGCCCACCAAATTGCTTCTCGCTTTGGTAATGCATGAGCCAAAAATATAATTGAATCCGCAAAATATTTTTTTTCGAGTAACTTAGTTATAAAATCAGAAGGCGTGATTTTAGGATTCAATAGATCAAATGCATCGTCTTCGATTGCATCATAATGAAGAGTAAGTTCTTGAGCTGTTTTAGAATTGATTTTATTCATATTAATTAATCTTGGTCATGCCGCCTTTAATCACAACCATAGCTGAACCTTTAATATCAACTTTTGTTGCTTTTACAACTATCCCAGATGATGACATTTTTATACTGCTACCACCTACTTTTAGTTCAATCGAATTTTTAGCGGTTATAATTATATCTGTTGCATCGGTTGATATTTTCTTTTTCACACTTAAAGAACGATTACCTTTGCTGATACTTATATTGTCATCGCCCTTCTGAACAGTACGGGAATGATTATCTTTAACTAAAGTATTAAAATCTTTTTCTGCTTGAATAAATATTTCTTCAGAACCTTTTAGATCTTCAAAACGCAATTCATTGTAATTAGATTTACCAGCGCCTTTTGTAGATTGTGTTTTAATACCACTTTGAGTCTTACTTGAATATGGTGGTTTGTTTTTTCCATTGTAAACAGAACCCGTCACTAAAGGTCTATCTGGGTTACCATCTAAAAAGTTAACAATTACTTCTTGGCCAATACGCGGTATAAATGAGCTACCCCATTGATCCCCTGCCCAAGCTTGAGTAACACGAAGGTAACATGAGCTGCTCTCATTATTTTTTCCTTCACTATCCCAAATAAATTGTACTTTAATACGTCCAAATTCATCAATGTGAATTTCTTCGCCAGACGGACCTGTTACGATGGCAGATTGCGGGCCTTTCATAATAGGCTTTGTATGTTTCATCAATGGGCGATAATGTACTTCAGCAGGAATACATATCAAATTATTCCCGTATTCTGACTGACCTTCACTACCACTAAAATAACTATTATCGAATGCGCGGTGATAAATACCCGTGATAATATAATCACCCTTTTCGCTTGCTGCGGCATGTTTAGTTAGTTTGAATTTACCTCCAGCATAAAAACTGCTGCAATCACTGCTAGCATCAATCGTATCTATATTGGCTTCTTCTGCATCCATTCTTAATTTAACTAATTCTGAACCAGATGCAAGATCATACATAGAGGGGTATTCATAATGTTTGAATTTTTTTACTTTTGAAAACTTGCTTTTAGTTTTCGTACTAACCAGTAAACTTTTAGAAGGCTCTGTAAAGTTATAATCATTTATTTCCCACTCACCAGTACGGAACTCATAATTATGTTCCCATTGCGTTATTTGCGCTTCTGATTGGTTGCCTTTCGAATAAGTGACTTCTTTTTCATCACAGTATTCATAGGCGTTTTGCTTATCAACCATGATTAATTGATGTTTGTTTTTATCTTGTTTGAAATAGTAAGTAATACCTTCTTCTTCAAGTAAACGAGAGATAAAGTTAAAGTCACTTTCATCATATTGAACACAGTAGTCTCTAACTTCCCCACCTTTTGCTTGGAATTCAAAGTCAGTAAATCCGAGATCAGTAAAAACTTGAGAAACAATATCTTTAGTATTCATTTCTTGAAAAATACGTTGATTATGTGTTTTTGTTAAAAACCATAACCATGGAACAATATTGAATTTATATTGACGAAGATTGTTTGTTTTAATTTCACCAAAAGAAAAACGGTTTACATACCCTGTAAAATAACGTTCAGCGCCTTCTTGTAAGGTCACAGTCACTTGTTCTCCAACCAACTTTTCTGGTTCAAGTTCGACGTTTACTGATAAGACTTCTATTTGGTATTCAAAAAGGCGAGAAAGGTGATCACTACCTTGGAATGAAGTTAATAATAACTCATCCTTATCTAAGGGAGATGATATAGAAATTAAACGGTGTTCTTGGGAAATTTGATCCATTGAGTTGAATCCTCACAATGAGATTATGGGCTTTCAGCCAAACCTCTTCCTTGTGTAAAATATTAATCGATACTAATTTCGTATCTTAAAAAATAACACTGCCCAATTAATTGGGCAGTATCAAAACCAAATTAAGAATAAACTCTTATAGTGGTTTAGCTGTTTCTAAATCATAACCAACACGTTGTGGGCTAGAAGATTTATTAGTAGCATCATGATCATTGTAGTTAATCATTATTTTAGTAAAGCTTAAAGTAATGTTTTCTACTGGTTCGCCTTCTGCATCAGCAGAAATAGTATAACCACTCACTAAACAGTTTTCTAAAGTATAGTCCATGTACTCTTGTACTTTATCAGCACCTGTACGAACAAACTTAACTGTTACTTTCTTTCCCGCAGAACCTGTTACGGCTTCTTTGAAAATACCTGTCACTGAGTTATCAGCAGTTTTAGTTAATGTTACTTCACTAATACTTGGACGAGTAGATTCGCGGTTTGACATATTACCGGGTTCCATTGAAATACCGCGGCCAACCCCAAACTGTACAGAAAGTACAGCAATGTGATCTTTATAACCGTCAGCAGTTACGTTCCCTTTAATTCCATCATATTCAAGATATATTGCCATTTTTCAATTCCTTTTTAAGTTTCACTGTATTATATTTCAAGTACATAGTATTGCATCAACAGTGGTGATGCAATGCTATTTTAAATAATAATATCTATATATATCAACAATATACGGCAATTATAAATTAATGTGATGTTCATCATATTCTAAATAAATAGTATAAATTTTCTAAAAATCTGTTCAGTTAGTAGCTTAGAATTTATATTGAAAATCAAAAATAACCCGTACATTTTCGTCTTCAGCAGGACTGATATCAGATGAAAATGACTTCGAAATAGGCACTGCAAAATGCATATTTCCACTAAAATTTTTGTGTGATAACTGAATACCAACCCCCGCATTCAAGAGCTGTCCATTGATTGCAGATTCCGATGGGTTAATAGAATATTGAATACCATAAGCAGCATCAACAAACACAAAAGGTTTGGCCAGTTTTTGAAAATTAACATCACTAAAGAGATTAAAATTAAAAATATCAGGACTGTTAAATAACCAATCAACACCTATGAAAACAGCATCATCCGTTGAATAAATATCTGAAGCGTAACCTCGAGCTTTAGTTGGTCCTGCTAATGAAAAACGAGAAACCGTAGGTAAAGGTTTACCCGAATATTGAACATTCACTCGCATTATTAAACGTGATGTGGATTCCGTGAAAGGTACTTTAACAAAAGAAAGTCGCGTGTAATCTACATTTAAAAAACTATATTGTTTGTCTTGACCATCTTCTGCCCCAAAAATAAATTCTCCTGATGTATATTTAATTTGCCCTTGGTGTAAAACTTTCTTTTTTTCATTCAGCAAATCATAATTATATATTATTGATGTATTGTTTAATTTATCATCGAGTTTGTTATTTACATCGATGAATTGACCAATCTGTAAATCAGAATATATGCTCTCATTCTTAATTGTTAAACTTGAGTTTTTAATTCGAGAACGAGTTATTTGGTATTTTAAAGTGGCATCAGTAATTTCAACTTCACCATGAATTCCAACTGTTGCATTTAAATCAGATTTATCAACTAAAAATTGATTTTTAGATGTGCCTAAACCGAATTTTAATCTTGGACTAAATAAGTATGTATCATAGTGAACTCGCCAGTATTGAGTATTATTTGGTTCCGATGTATTTAATACACTCACCCCTAAAAGATCAGCATTACCTAACAAATTATTAACTTGAATATCGGCATAGACTCTATTTTTGCCTGTGCTTTTTGTACCATGATTATCTAAACGAATATTCGCATTTGTTTTATCTTCATGTTTAACATTAATTGTTAATTTTGTATCACCGACTTGATAGCCAGGTTCAAAATATCCATTAACAATGATGCCTGGAAAATCATTTATTAAGTAAAGGTTTTCTTCTACAGCTTTACTCGTAACGGGTTTAGTTAGCATGTCATCAAACACAGATTTTAATTTTGATGATGAGTAGATCTTATTATTATTGACTGAGACATCGCCCAACATACCTAAAAGCAATGTCAGTGTCACTATACCATCTCTTACTTCTTGTTTAGGTATATATGCTTTAGCTAGAATAAACCCCCGCTCTCTATAAAATCGAGTAATTTTATCCGCAATGGTTTCGATTTGACCCAATGTTATTCCACGTTTCGCTCGCTGCCCACGAATTAACCAAACTAATTTTTGTACTTCAATGGGTGTAACATGGCGTTTTGTTGTTTGTTCTTCTATATCAACGAGTAAATTTGATAAATCGCCTAACTCATCAATGGTATAACCTGACTCAAGTAATTTACCTTCGGCCATAAAATCGAAACGAATTTTTTCAACGAGTTCGCCTAATGCTTTTCGCGTTATTCCCAACTCAGGATATTCGGCTAAACCTTGTATTCTAAATTCAGAAACAGCGAGTCTAGGTCCTGATTCTGGATCAGGATCACGATCTATAACATCTGGAATATTTATATCTCGCAGCATAGACTTTCGTTCTAATTCAGGTGTTTCTGTTATTTCTGGCATATCGAGAAAACCTGCTAGAGTAGCAGAAGACCAACAAAAAATAATAACTGGAAATAATATTGAATTTATTTTAGTACAACACATAACTAAATTTCTTTTTTAACTAAATTAATTAATACGATGAGATTTTTCTTTATCTTTTTCTAATTCATCATAACGTTGATCAGCAGGCATCATAAGTGCCGTGTCTGAATGACTGTAATTTCTTACATCTGTAAATATTGCGGGGTCAATTTGCGCTAAAGACTCAACTTCAATAAGTTGTTGACCCGCAAGGTTATTGATCAAATCAAATATTTGATTAGAGAGTTCATTTTCACCAATAAAATCATTTGGTTCAGTACCATAAAAATATATGAATGTTTGTCTTGAAAGTAAAACTTCGACAGTTTCAGGAACCTCAACACTTAATGGCCTTTGCCCTGTGCCAATTGAGTTATTACCATCTAAGAAAAGTGAAATAGAATGAGCGCGAACATCTGACTGTTGAGCATAGTTATCTTTAGTAGAACCAAATATAGAACCGTTCGTAACGTTAATATCTATGCGGCCTGTACCTGCATCTGTGAAGTCAGTGATTGTTTCTAATGAATCTATAGTTAAATCACCAATATTATCTATTGCAATATCACCACCTAAATTACTAACGTCTCTTAATATAAGATCACCTATGTTAGAGATTGCGATGTCACCACCGTTAATATTTGTAGCAGATATCTCACCATTACTTTGTGTTTCAATCTTATCATCAACAGTACCGATACCATTCGAAGCTAATAATATTATATTATTAGCTTCTATGTTTAGATCACTACCATTTGTGTCTACTATATTTGAATTACCTGAATCTATCGTTACCTTGTTAGCTTTAACATAACCTAATCTGACGCCATTAGAATATAACTCGGCGTCATTAGCGACATTAACATTCGTAATGTTCGAAGAGTTAATGTTTCTTATACTAAGGCTATTAGCATTGACGATATTAATATCACCTAATTCATTGTCATTTGTTAACGAAACATCACCCAATGAATCTATCATCAATGATGACGCAGACAATATACTGTTATTCAGTTGAACCGTACTACTTGAATTTAAAATTTTCAAATTGAAAGTACTTGCTGATATTTCGCCTAATACCGTATCTACCGTATTCTCTAAAGTTACCGAATTATTTACAGCCAATAAATTTACATTCCCACTTAGAGCATTACTACCTGTTAATAAAATATTTCCGTTAGCTGCGTTTGCAAAAAAACCTGTATTTGATGTTAAAGGATTTGCACTAACAAGATCACCATTAGCTAAGAAAATATCAACAATGCCGGTGGTTGAGATACTTGTTAATTCTAAACTAGCACCGATCCCATCATCATTTATATACACATCTTCTGAACCTGAAATTGATAATTTATTAATATCAGTATTTAAACGTTGAGAACTATCGATGCCTGCGCTTGAATTTATCAACGACAAATCATCAGCCGTTAATTTACCACCACCAATAACAGAAACATTATTAAATGAAGCATTCAATAATGCGTGACCGATATCAGTATTAATTGAAACAGTATTTGCAGATGCTAGCCCATCAACAATGAGTGAATTATAATTCGCAAGGTCAAAATTAACTTCTCGTGAAGCGTTAACTTTAAACTGCGTATCACTTATTGTAATAACATCATCATTTTGCGTGCCGTTAATTGTTAATGAGTCAGCTGAAGCAGTATTGTTAATTATCTCAGTTGATGCACTTTCATATCGAACAGAGTAAATATTATTGCCGTTAGAGAATGTAAATACATCATTGCCAGATAAATTTTCATTTGATGTGTAGGTTTCAGCATATGTAGCATTACCGTTTAAGAGATTAAGTGTATCACTACCTCCTATGCCACCTATAAAGGTCACATCACCTAACTCATTACCAGAAAGGGTGACATTAAACTC
The DNA here is from genome assembly GCA_045046865.1 of Woeseiaceae bacterium. GTDB lineage: Bacteria > Pseudomonadota > Gammaproteobacteria > UBA6429 > Thiohalophilaceae > JAGLTQ01. Next base: position 37,323 of record JASFYW010000049.1, read on the forward strand.
ATCATCACCACTACCACCACTAATATTCCCTGTAAAGCGAGTATTACCACTCACATCGAAGGTGTCTTTATTATTACCACCAACTATATTTCCAAAATCAATAAAAATAACATCTTCTCCTCCACCAACAACATGTCCATCATTAACACCATCATCTACGGTGCCATCTAATGTCCATATATAATCTGGCGCACTTGAGGTCAGTCCTTTTATCGTACTACCGTTACCGTTACCAATAACTCCTTCAATTCCTTTAATGCCTGTAGTGTTATCACCAATAGTGATAGTGATACCGTTGGTACTATAGTCAACAAAATCAAAGCCAGAGCCAGTACCACCGTCAATTGAACCTGAAATAGAGTCTCCAGTTACTTTAAAACTATCGTCGTTATTATCACCACCGACAATATTATTAAAATTTATAAAGCTCATAGTTTCGACACCAGTTCCGTCATCATAGGTAACAGAACCAGAGTTACCGTTAATCACCCACTTCGTTTCACCTATTAGTAAATCACCGCTGCGTAAAGTGCTATTTATTGAGGCGGCTAAATTTGAGCCATTATGGTTTCCTGTAACCTCCTCAATACGAACCACATCTACTCCCAATGTAATATCTATTGGGTTAATAGCAGACATATTGACAGTATCACCCGCTGAAAGACTATTAGATCCACCATCAATTAAACCAGATAAACTTGAATCTGCATTAAACTGGAAGGTATCTTTCTTTGCATTACCAATTAAATTAGAAAAATTGATAAAACTAGTCTTTCCATTTACATTTGTGACGTTACCGTCATCCGCAGATGTTATTACCCATGTATTATTTTCATTTGCGCCAGTTATTTTGCTTAATAAAAGATTGTTACCCGTAATGCTATCAAAGCCAATTAAGTTTGTTTTGGTATTATCATCAATACTTTCTAATGTGACACCTAATGCAGATGTTACAGAACTCATATCTACGCTATCTGTAGTAGCAGCATAATTAGTACCAGCAGAAATAATACCATTAACAAACCCATCGGCTGTATAGGTAAAGCTATCGTTCGCATTACCACCGGTTATATTATTAAAGTTTTCAAAAAATATTTTATTTGTTGGAGAAGATGCTAGCGCAAAGGAACCATCATTATCAGCAGTGATAATCCACACATTATTTGTATTTGTGCCGGTAAACGTACTATTACGTGTTGATAGTGTTCCATCATTGTTGCCTATGTACTTTTCTATGTTCTGGTAAAAACTGTTCGTTGCAAGATTGATATCAATATTTTCTTTCTCATTTAAATCCACAGTATCAAAGTTATTTTCACCACCACCATTAATTTTATTTGAAATACTACCTGCAAGGCGAACTAGGAATGTATCGTCACCACTACCGCCTGTAATCTCATTTATGTTTGAAAAAGTCCCACCAATACCCACTGTCACTTGCCCACTATTGACCCCATCAATATCCCAGCTATTATTTGAAGTTGTATTAATTATCAAGCTATTAATGTTAGATGAATCAAAGACACCATCGATATTTCCACTAACCCCTGCATTATCACTAATCACAAAGTCATCTTTTTTTAGATTACCTTGTAAATTTGCGAAGCCAATAAAATCAATTGAACCTCCTGCACTGCTAACACTGGTAACATCACCTAAATTACCTCCCGTCACATTCCACAGGTTAGGCATATTGCCAGCAATTAAAGTTGTACCAATATTGTTATTTGCAGTGATTCGTTCAATACCAGTAATATCTGACTCAAGGGAAATTATCAGTGCTCCAGTGAGTGCACTCATATCAATGGTATCTTGTGAAGACTGACTGCCACCACTTATTGTTCCACTTAGAGAAGAACTTACATCAAAGTCAAAACTGTCATCTCCACTACCACCGGCAAGGTTGTTAATATTACTAAAAATACCACCAACACCGACTGTAGCATTACCACTATCAGCACTTGTGATCGTCCAATTATTATCTGATGCTGTTGCTATAGATAAAGTATTTGTCCCACCTGCCCCATTAATATTTCCTGAAACTGTAATGTTATTTGAAATATTGAAAATATCATCAACGCTGCCGCCAACAAGTGTATCTATATTACTAAACGTACCATTTGTTAAACCAACAGAAACTGAACCACCATTATTTTGATTAATAGTCCAAGTATTCGTCACTCCAGAATTAAGTATTGTTAATCTATTATCAGAAGTAGAATCCACACCGTCAATATTGCCAGACAAACTGGCTCCATCATTAATAGTAAACCGGTCACTCCCAAAACTACCAGTTAAATTAGGGATACCAATAAATTCAACTAAACCACCCAAACTATTTAAGCTTGTCACGGTACCTTGGTCAGTTGCAGATATAATCCAAATATTAGTTCGATTAGCCCCGGTTAATTTGCTCCCAGTAACATTATTACCTTTAATTTGTTCAATGCCGCGTAAGCCAGTAGTATCACTAATCAATGCAATATTAATATCTAAAGCAGTTGTGATTTTACTCATATCAACAATATCACCAACGCCGTTTGAAAAAGGAATAGATAACGATTGACCACCACCGTTAATAACACCCGTTATTGAAGAGCCATTTGCAAAATCAAATAAATCGTCACCTGTACTGCCGGTTAAATTATTGAATCCTTCAAAAGAAATAATTTCTGTTCCAGTATCTAACTCACCCGAATTAAGAGCAGAAATATTCCAAATATTATTACCGTCTGTTTTTACTAGAGTGAAATTTTTATCTAAAATATTTCCAGTGTTCCCGCCAATGAAACCTTCTACATTTAAGAAACCTGTATTTCCAATAGTGATGATTTTATCAGTAAGAGAGGCGGCTACATTGACTATGTCACCAGAAACATGGCCTTTACCATCTACAGCACCAGACATAGCCACATTGTTTGAGAAAATAAATTCATCATCTAATATTCCACCACTAATATTTTGGATGGAGATGAAATTATTAACATATTTAATGTTACTAGTAGCATCTTCTAAGCTACCTTTGTCATTAAATGTTAATCGCCATATATTATTAATATCTTTAGCAATCAAAGTATTATATGTATTAGTTTTCGTAGTTTCGTTTGTTGAGTCTACGGCCCCTCCAATAATGCTTGCAATGACACCTGACGTTCCAATCGTAAATTTATCAGCAGCAGTACCACCTTCTATATTGCTAAAGTTAAAAAACTCGACACTATCTTGCTCATCAACAGCCGACGTAGGTGCTAAACTCCCTGAATTAATTCCTGTAATAAACCAATCAGTGGCAACATTTTCATCTTTTAATCTATTTATTACCGAGCTGTTTGCAGAAATACTTTCGACTTGATCTACATTTAAAACATCTGTTGTTGTGAGTACATTTCCTAGCTGAACAGTGGTCGCGCCTAAAGCAATAATATCTAACGTATCTAATGTTGAAGTAAGTGTATTATCACCACCTAAAACCAATCCATGTAAGCCGCTTAATGCTGAAAAAACAAACTTATCTATATTAGTATTACCAATGATATTTTGTATATTAATGAAATTTGAAACGTAGGCTAATGCAGTATCCGTGTTACTTAAACTGCCTTCATTAAGTGCAGTGACATTCCATGTGTTATTAAGAACTTTACCGTTTAATGTATTGTAGGTAGCAAGATCTGTCTGATCAGTTATGCCTCCATCTATATTAGCTATACTACCGTTGGCACTAAAACTAAAATCATCATCTGCCGAACCACCTTTTAAAGTACTAAAATTAACAAAAGTAATTGAACCATTGAGAACACCGTCATTAGCACCATCTGTTCCACCTGGATACGACACTGAGCCAATCAACCAGTTATTACTTACGTCATCACCTTGTAAAGTATGATTTGTATTATTACCAACAAATATTTCTATATTTTTGAAGTTAACTAAGCTACCTACTATTAAAGTTTTCGCCGTACCCACATTAGAAATATCGACTACATCACCACTAGTATGTCCTAGACCATCAATTAATCCTGATAATGTAAAGTCGCCACTATATATAAACGTATCATTGCCAACAGACCCTGTTAAATTTTGAATGTTTTCGAAGCCAGCAACATATTGAGTGGATTGTGCATCCGTTAATAGAATATCACCTATGTTGTTACCCGTAATATTCCAAGTGGAATCTGCAGTTCGACCAATAATCGTATTATATTCAGCAATAGAACCTGCACTGCCACCATTAATATTATTAATCATGCCTGAATCATTCATCGTAAATTTATCGGCTTGATCACCACCTACCAAATTATTAAAGTTAAAAAATGAAACTGTGTTTTGATTATTAGATCCTGACGTTGGTTTAACTTCACCACTAATTACACCACTAATTAACCAGTCACTAGCTGTATTGCTCCCTTTTAATGTATTGGTGAACGAGTTATTTGCAGTAATGGTTTCAATTTGATTAACATTTAAATCTACAGTAATTGATGTTCCTAGTTGAACTATCGTTGCCGTAAGTGCAGTAATATCTAATACATCTTTACCTGTGCTAGGGATATTATTACCACCCAGTATCAATCCATTTATAATGCCGCCAGCATTAAACGTAAACACATCCAATGAGGCATTACCGGTTAAATTATGTATCCCTTCAAAAGCAATAAAAGTTTGTTCATCTATAGAGCCGGTGGGCTTTACAGAACCTATGCCATCACCTGTAATCAACCATGAATTATTAATATTCGCTGCTTTTAAAATATGAGGACTATCTGTTGATGCTTTAACAAACTCTATTTCATCAATATAAATAATCGTATTTGAAGCAGCCCCCGAAGAAGAGCCTAATTGAATTGTTCTTTGAGTAGTGAGAGCTGTAATGTCTAAAATATCTTGAATTGCAGGATCAGTATTTACCCCACCTAGAATCAAACCATCAATTTGACCGCTATTACCAGAATAAGAGAATTTATCTTGCAGCACATTACCGGTTAAATTATGGAATCCATTAAATTCAACAATTTCTTGAACTATGGTTGAAGCTGCTAATCGAACATCACCGATGCCATCTCCTGTGATTGCCCAGTCATTATTTATATTTGCACCTTTTAAGGTATGTCCAACAGAAGCTGTTGCCGTTATCGTTTCAACGTTATCAACATTTAATTCTGTATCGATAAGTGTTCCGTTGCCTAGTTGAATATCTATAGCCGTTGTTAGTGCAGTAATCGTTAATGTATCTTTATCACCAACAGGTGTATTGTCACCACCATCAATCAAGCCATCTAACCAGCTACCAAATTGCGTAAATGTGAATGTATCTACTTTTGTGTTGCCAGTAAGGTTTTCAATTTGAGAGAAGTTTGCAACATCACCCGTGTCATTTTTTAAGTTACCTTGACTATCACCCGTTATATTCCAAACTGTCGCTTCAGAATTAGACGTATCAGTAACAATAGTGTCTGAACCTGCACCACCAGAAATTCTTGTTGCTAAGCGTCGCTCAGTGAAAGTAAAAACATCATCACCATCGCCACCATCAAGAAGCTGAGCATTAATACCACCATCTGTGCCCAATATATCTATTCCGATATTGAAATTATCAATATCACCCTTTCCATTAAATGTAACAATAGAGCCTGTTAATGCAGCAGACGCCGCAATTGTGAATATATTTGCAGTGTCATTACCATTGATTGTTATTGTGTTGTCTGCGCCATTACTTCCGCCATCCTTAGTACCTCCAATAGAAGATATTCCTGATGACAAAACAAAATCTTTACCTACATTAATTTCAATAGTTCCGGCATTACCCCCATCGGCTTGATCATTCGAATCACCATCACCATCGCCACCATTAGATAGAATATTAGCAGTTACTTGTACATCATTTATTGAGCTCGTTATTGATATAACTCCACCTTGACCGCCATCTTGCCCAGTCCTAAATTCATTATTTTCATAATCTCCTTTACCCCCACTGGCATTAATAATACCATCGACTGTAATAAGACCTTGTGTACTAAGTGTAATACCTCCACCATCTTTTCCCGCTGTTCCATTACCACCATTCAAATTTTTTCTTACTTCATGGGCGTTAGCTGTAAGTATTCCAGTACTTATACCACCTGTCGTAGTTGTTATATTTATATCACCAGCATCGGTATTAACAGCAGCATTACCGCCCGTTCTTACTGCACCCGTTGTAATGATAGATCCATTATTTGTAAAGGTAACAGGAATATATGTCCCTCCATCACCAACAGTAAAATTACCGCCTTGTGTGTAAATTTTTGCATCTGAACCAATTTTAATTTCACCTTTCGCATGTAAATTTAAAGTTAATTGATCTGCATCATTATCTACAATATTGCTATCATATATTTCCCTAGAACTATTTATTATAATGTCGTTCTCTGCTTGTAATGTTAACGAGGCACCTTCCGAACCGTTATAATCTAAATGAGTGGTCAGAGTAATATCCCCACTTTCATCTACAGTTGATACATCTCCACCCGTAATAATCGTTACCGAATCACCACCAGCTAGCGCTGCTTCAATTAAAGAAACATTTATTTCTGCATTATAATCAGAGCTTGTAAATTTATCAGTCGGGTTCTCAATAACTCTTACTAAACTACCTCCCGATACAATGGTTATATTATAGGGGTCGATTAACCATTCCCCACCTAAGCCATTTGTCGCTGATACTGTTGGTGTTTTTAATATATCAAAATCTCTAAGTCCCGATGTTTCAATAAAGCCACCGTTGCCACTATTTAAACCACCGCGCGCATACAAGTTGCCATAAATTCGAGCAGTATCTTTTGCGAAGGTAATAATTTTTCCGCCATCACCCTCATTTGTTGCGTCTGCAAAAACAGTTGAATTTTCACTGAGATAAATAAAATCAGAATTTTTAATAGAATCATTTGAACCTTCGTTATCTCCACCAAACAAGACTTGGCCACCACCATGAGCGCCGGTTGCATTTATAGATGACGAATCAAACAAACCGACTTTATCACCCAACACTTTTATTAAGCCACCTTGTCCAGAAAGCGTAGCTTGTGCTGATGTCATACTATTTTCAGTTAGTAAGGTTTTATCTTTTGAATGAATTTCAATTTCACCAGCATTCCCTGTTTCAGTATTTGCTGTTAACTCTCCATTGTGGGTAACATTTTCACCCACTAAAACAATACGTGCGGTATTGGAATCATTAAACTGTGAAGAAACATCGATAGAACCGGTATTAACAACATCTGCACCATTGCCTAATGTATAGGTACCGTCTTCATTGACTACGACACTGGTGGCTTGATCTAAATTTGTTGAGTTGACTGCTTGAGAAAAAACATCTTGACTGGTACTTGCCGTTAATAGAACACGACCACCTTCTACATCTATTTCACCGTTATTGGTAACCGCAGCATCTAGACCGAGTTCTGATTGAAGCACTTCTTTAGTCACCGTTATACCCAGTAAACCTTGGCTATCAAAAGTAAGTATAGACTGCTTGCCCGCAGCAAGAATAACGGAGCCTAAATGGGCTGATATCAACCCGTCATTTTTGACCTGTTTACCAATAAGAGCAACATTGCCACCTAAAGAAGCATTAATTGTGCCGCTATTAATAACCACACCATCAACACCAACCACTTCATTAAAAATATAATTTCCGTTCATGAAGTCTGTTGGAGCTATGTCTAAGGTTGATGCAATGAGACCGCCGACATTAACCGAGGCGGTAGAGCTAAAAAAGACACCGTGCGGGTTGACTAAAATAACCTGACCATTGGCATCTATTTGGCCTTGTATAACAGAACCGTTATTACTGAGGATACGATTTAAAGCAATGGACGATGAGTTGGGCTGAATGAACTGTACACGTTCGTTAGAATTTACATTGAAGCTTTGCCAATCAATGGCAAGGTTTTGAGAGGCTTGATTAATTGTGGTAGTGAGGTTTGAAGATGGAGTAATACTACTTCCCCCTCCCACGAGTTCACCGCTAACGACATTTCCGCCAATCGGTGCAGCAGAAGCCGTTAGAGACAAACCATAAACGCCCGCTAAAAAAACAAACGGAAATACAACATGACGCAGTACGCTTTTTTCAACATCCTTGTTTCTCATATTTATATAACCGTTGTTTTATTTTTTAAAAATAAATTATTGTCTCGTCACTAAACCAAACACTGAATTAGTGCCATTTGAGTAAGCCACTAACATACGGCTATCTTCCCCATCGGTGGCATCATCAAAAAGTGAAAATAGCCCTGAATACCCTGTTCCTTCATACGAATCTAAGCAAGCATCGCCACCTGTATCAATAATGTCAAAATTATCCACTTTATAGACATTCACTGTCGCATCAGGAATGGTGTAAACGTCGCTAACATAACAACCTGCCCCTCCAACATCGCTAACAATAAATCTGAAATCTGCTCTAGAATAAAACTCCATTGGCGATATATCTTGTGTGCCGTAAGCACTCCACATGGCACTAAGACCTGTCTCAGCTCGCGCCGTTGTACCCGCACGGTTATAAGCACTATCAAAGGTTAAAACAAATGCCCCATTATGGTTCCCCGCATCGCCATTTGTTCCTATTATTCCGGTGATGGTATCTGAGGTTAAAACACTACCTGTCATAGATATTCCTGTTTTTGCAACCGTAAGGACGCCATTCTCATAAACGTCAACGGTAGCGGTGTACGTGTTTTTAGTAATGGCGGTTATGGTGCCGTCATATAAAACATGAGGCGTGGCGGTTTCACTGAAAAACAAAAAACGACCGCCATAAATAATGCCGCGTAAATCTGTGATATCTGTGTTGACATCTACCGTTGCGGTGCCTTTATAAATACCACTGCCATCTTGGTCTGGTAAAACATCAACTGTTATTGCACTTGATGTTTCTTGGTTACCGGTTGTTGTTCCCGCTGATGCGATGGCAGTAACGGATAAAGTAATAGCTTGTTCTGAATCAAGTAGTGTCAGTGTATAGGTTGATGCTGTTGCGCCAGTAATCGCTGTTCCATTTCGTAACCATGTAAAAGTGCTTGTACCTTCGGCATCACCATCAACATCGTTATAAGTATAGGTTGCGGTTAAGCTGTCTTTATAAGTGGCTGTTCCACCATTATCATCGGTGATACTTACCGCGCTGACAACGGGCGCTACGTTTGCAGCACCGCCCCCACCACTACATGCCTGTAAACCTACAAATACAATTAAAAGCATGAATGAACGTAACATTAATTGATTACTGGCAAATCGTTTCATAGCGAACCATCCTGTTCTATGTTGTTTTTTATGAGTGGGTTTAGGGTGTTTGGAAGCGAAATAATGCAAACATCAGCAATGTGCTGACGAGGAATAAAATTATAATATTGAGTTTTAATGACCAACATTCCTTGTTTTATCGTACTTCCATTTATCATCCCTTTGCAGGTGATGAAGCTTGCTAAATTCTGCTACAAACAGGCAATTGCCAGACTTTGTATGTAACTATATTAATGTGTCAGGCGACCAAGAGCAAGTAATATTGAGGAAAATAGGAACTGGTTCATGTTCTAAATATCAATCCTTTATATTGCACCATATCAATATGATATTTTAACCTTATTGGTTGTAAAATGCAGAAATTAAGACTTTCAGTGGTACATTACGCAGCACAATATTGGTCGAAGGAGCATTTATTGTGCCTAATACAGGGTTATTTTAAAGTTTATGCAAGCCATTGTTTTGCTTATATTTGTCATTATATCTGCTTTTTTGTTTAAAAAAGAAAAATCACCTTATGTACGAATTATCATCGGCAGTGTGTTCGGTATGGCATTTTTTTCATTTTGGCCTATTACTGTTTTTTATATAGATATCCATCATTTAAGAAAAACGCCGCTTATAATTATTTATGTAATTATTGCTATTTTTTCTTTGGTGCTTTCATATCTTCTTATTTATGTAAAAAAAGAAGTTTTAGTTAGTTCAGTTATGTTCCTCCTTTTTATATTCAGTACAATTTTTTCTGTTTTATTTGAGAGTGAAATTAAGAACACTGTATCGATAAATACTGGATATTTTTCCGACAAAGAACCTGCCAATAAAATTCATTACGATACAAGCAGCTTGAAGCAGAGAAATAACTTTACCTCTCTTAACTATACCTATTCACTCCATACTGACTGGAAGATAAAAATAGAGAAAGGACCTTTGTTTTACTATTATATCCTGTCCGGTAAAGACCATAATATTGCTGAACTCAGACCTAAGTGCTTTAACACAAGTAACATCTCATTAGCCGAGATCGTTAGTAAATTGTATTCTGTTATAAATACAAAAAAAACAGATATGAATAAAATATGCTACAAAACAGGTGATGAAATATACGCATGTAAAGTAATTGCCATTGATGCCAAAAAACAGGTACAAAGAATTCGCTGGTATTCAATGAATACAGAAATACATTACGGTATAGAATTAGATTTTTTACTTTATGATAATAAACCCTCAACTGAAGAGGAAATTGAAAAAATTATTCGCTCAGCGAAATACAACTTCAAGAATGACAAAGACATGAATTGTTTAGGATTAACTGAATGGATGTGAACTCTAAATTATTTCCCTGTTTTTGAAATGTGTTTTTTCATTGCTATGCATTTCCAGTCTGTTTTTAGTAACTCTTCAGCCGTTGACTTTATCATGCAGTACCGTTCTTCCGGTACTGCATATGTAACAACATCCCATGATTTTCGAGCAAAGCTATCTTCTTGTAGATTGTTAACAACCAGAGCATCAATAAATTCTTTTTTTTGCACTACCGTCATTTTATTGCTGGTTAATTTTATGTCTAAGCTTTTAAAATAATTGCACATTTTATCGAAATCATTTTCTGTTGAGAGAGCAGGATATGAAATAAAAAAACTTAATAATAAAACAATTCTAAAATACATTATTTTTTACTCGTAAATCTAAATTTACCACCACCCATTGACTGCAATGGCCACACAGGTCTATATATTTTTACATATTTCTGCGGTCGAAAGTTTGGCACCAATAATTTATTATTAGTAATATAAACCCACAAGCCGTTAGCATGTTGCCATGCTGTACCGCCCAAGCTTGCTATTGTCATTGCATTTATTGCTGCTGGTGCAGAAGCAAAATGGTAAGCCGCTACAATATTTTTTCTATATTCAGATTTTTCACCACTGCGTACTAGCTTAAGTCGCTGCTCCATATCATCATCAACAACAGCTTTTAATAAGCCTGTTACAATAGAGGCTGGTCCAGTCACACCTCCGAGTAATCCTGTTCCAAATAAACCAAGATCAACATTATCAGGAGATGCTCCATTCACTGCATAATTAACTGCCCATACGGCGGGGGTTAATAATTTACCAGCAACTTTTTGTCCTACTTTATCTAAACCCATCACTGCTAGAGGCTGATTGATACTCGATACTAGATTTTTATTTCTATCTATTTTTTCTGCTAAATCTCTCATATTATACTTACTTCCTTTGCATAAAAATACCAAGTTAAGGTTATCAGTTTTAGGTGGACGAAAGAAACGCAGCAAAGCAAACATCAGCAATGTGCTGACGAGAAATAAAATTATAATATTGAGTTTTAATGACCAACATTCCTTGTTTATCGTACTTCCATAATTCATCCCTTTGCAGGTGATGAAGCTTGCTAAATTCTGCTACAAACAGGCAATTGCCTGACTTTGTATGTAACTATATTAA
>JASFYW010000050.1:0-15856 GCA_045046865.1 Woeseiaceae bacterium
TTGGGTATGGCTATTTTATTATGTGCAAGATATTCAATACTGGCATCAAAAAGATAGCGGGGCTCAACACTGGATTTAGCAATAGATTGAAGGTGGCTCTGTAAGCTGTTTTCGTAATCTGAATTCCAATTTTTAAATCCTAAAACATCAAGAACTTTTTGATAGAGCCGTGCTTTTTGCATACGGTTAACATTAAAACGGGTAATGTTAAACTTTGGAAAATATTCTGTTGCAATAAATTTTAGATCTGGCTGAACCTCATTAAAGCGGGTGTTTAGAAGAATAGGTTTCACCTTAAAATATCCGAGTAATGCGATAGCTAAACATTTTTGATTCCTGTTGCGTATAGATGAAATGCAGGCTAACTCTGGATCATTTAATGCAAAAAACACACGTTTTTGCTCAACGGATAAAGCTGGAATGCTATAAAGATCCTTGATTTCGGGCTCAAGGAGAATAGTTAGTCTTTCTTTGAAAGCCATTTGATAGTCCAAAAGGACTGATAATACGCTAAAATATTGAAAAGGAAGCAGATTTAAGAATTAACTACCTGCTATGAGTGAGTAATGACGGGGCTTGTAGCGATAAGTGTTACATGCGGACGATATGTCCCTAGTACCCCAAATAGCAAGTCAGAAGCGGCTATTTTGATTGTCACATTTTTGAGTACCTTATTTTTAGAGCTTGAATTTGCTATCTATATGGGTGTTTTGCTTTCACTGGTCTTTTTCTTAAAGAGGACATCGACACCGGAAATTCCGACCATGTCAATAAACGTTGATGAAAAAACAAAAAAGCGTTGCTTTATCAATATCCAGAAGAAACCAGTAAAACAATGTCCACAATTGAAAATCATACGGATTGATATGTCTATTTATTTTGGGTCAATCAACCACGTCCAGAACCGTATCTCACATATAGTAGAAAATGAGCATATTTATCATATTATGATTGATGCATCACGTATTAATCTAATCGACCTTGCTGCTGCAGAAGCACTGGTTTCAGAAAATAATATTTTAAAGAAATACGGAGGAGGGCTATACTTTGTTGGTCTTAAATCATCTGTATATGAATTTATTGCTAAGTCTTGTTTTGTAAAAAAAATAGGTGCGGATCATTTCTTTGACTCGAAAGGAAAGGCCATTTCTAATATTTATAATATGATGTTAGATCGTAAAATATGTAGATCTTGTCAATCACAGATTTTTAAAGAATGTAATGAATAACTTTGTTATTTACATGATTTTAATCATGTGAGTTTTTCAAGGCAATTAAAATTGACCTATATATTTGTTTATTTTATTGAAATCAATATAACTTTTATACTTACGCATCTTAGTAACATACTTTTGTTTTTAAGGTATTTAGTATCATCATACACTCGTTGGCTGTATCGACGTATGGGCCATTTAATTTACAAGAGAAAGAAACAAGCATTGAACAATAATACATAGGAAGAAAAAATGAGCGAACCTATTATTTTAGAAAATGATCCATTATCGGCATTACACGAAATAAGCAATTATCTACGATCTTTAAGCATGTCAAATGATCGAAAAGTAATTGATAAAGGTACCGATGAAATTGATGGGTACTGGCAATCGACTGAATGGCTAGAAGGACTACTAGATATCGCCAACGAATGTGATCGAATTGTCGATGTAAATAAAGAATAAGAATAAGAATAAGAATAAGAATAAGGAAAAGTGAAGTACATGAACATTACGGTTAGAAGAGCTTGTGAAATACTTTCTGCAGTATGTTTCTTTGGGTTTGATTATAAATCTGTGCATTAAGATAATAATGCTTTTCTAAGAATACTTTTTTTATTTTAGCAACTGTACTACTGGTATTCTACTTCAAGGACCAAGATGAATTAAATGGTTGGATACGCGATGATTCTGAAACTTTATGTGAAAGACTTAAATAAATAAATGTATGACGACCAAAAAAGTGAAGGAAAGATATTAACCAAGAATGAATAGATTTAAATAAACATCGCGTAAAGACAGAAGGTTTTATAAGGGATCACCTAGAATACGGACCTAACAAATAAGCGAATATTGGAATTAAACGGATGGGTAATGTGAGTGATTTAAATAATAAGGAATCGAGCTTATTAAATCTAAGTTTCATTGCAATTTTTACAATCTGTGTATTAGTAGGAAGGTATTTGTAATTACTTTGACTTGAATAGGATAAGGATGATGTAAATATGTTACATACTACTATGATGTTTAAACTAAATAACTACGGTTTCTCAGAAATTGAGCAGGCAAGAGAAATACTTCCTGAATTTACTGATAAGAACGTGAGAAAAATAGACTTACTATGACAATTCAATCTAAAATTAATAGGGGCACTGGATTGGTATTGTGCATAAGAAGACTCGTACCTACTGAGTATGGCTGATAAATATAAATAATATCTTGTTATTCTATGATGTTTTATCAGTATGCTTCATCCTTAAAGTACAGTAGAGGTTTGACATCTGAAATATCTAAATCAGAACGCACCTCGAAAGCATTCAACAAGGTTGCAAATAAGACATCATGAGAATTAGGTGAATCATTAAATTCAATGGTTTTTTCAAAATCTACATCAGATGTTTCACTAACCCAAGCAATGATAGGGACATTTGTCTGGGATTTTGGTGCGAAAATGTATGGCATACCATGTAAATAGATACCTGATTCACCTAATGACTCACCATGATCACTAACATATAACATGGTTGTTTCATATTTAGGTGTGTTTTTCTTTAAAAAATTAATAACTTCAGAGAGGAAATAATCAGTATACAAAATTGTATTGTCGTAGGCATTGGTTATTTCTTCTTTTGTACAGGAAGATAACTCAAGTGTATTACAGGCAGGCTGGAATTTATTAAAATTATCTGGATAACGTTTATAGTATGCTGGGCCATGGCTTCCCATCTGATGCAATACAATTAAAATATCACCTTGTTGTTTATTGATATATGCCTGTAATCCTACAAGCATTCCAATATCACGACATTCTGGATCACAAATCGTATTCAAATTGTTCGATTTAAAGTCCTCATATTCTATACGACTTGCCACTCCTTTTGAACTAGAATTATTATCTCTCCATAAAATACTAACTCCAGCACGTTGTAATATATCTAAAACATTCTCGGTATTTCTTGCTACGTCAGAATCGAAGTCATCATGCTTATAATAGGAAAACATACAAGGAACAGAAATAGCTGTTGAGGTACCGCATGATGATATTTCAGTGAAACTAATAACACCTTGTTTAGAGGACAGATAAGGATTAGTCTTCCGTGAGTAGCCGTCAAGTGAAAAGTGGTCAGCTCGTGCAGTTTCACCTACAACAAAAATAATGAGTTCATTTTTTTTAGAATGTACATCTATGGTTGGATTATTGGTTAATATTTTAATTTTATGTTTCGTAGTTGATTTAGTAATTTCTTTTATATACTTACCCGCCGAATGTAGAGCCAGTATAGGATTTATATAATAACGAATAGGTTTATGCTCTCTAAAAAAACTTGCATAATGATCACTAAATGGAAATGCACTGATAAATATAATTGCAAATGAAGCGGTTGCCAGTTGTAAAGTATATCTAAGCTCACGTAATTTGTTTGATTCATTTATTGGCATATACCATATAATGAATACAGGAAGTAAACCCAAAATAATAAACCGTAGCATTAAATTAACTGTAATTAAATCTGATGCTTCAGATATATTAGTTTCAATAATATTGCGGATCATTTCAATATCAATAACTACGCCTAAATTATCTAAATAATATCCTATGGCAGCAGACATTAAAAGCATCAAACTAACAACTACTCTAACTGGTAACAATAAATTAAAAAATGCTGTTATTAATACTAATAAACTACTTAGAAAAATGCCGAGAGATAGAATGAAACCGATGTTTTCATAGTTCCATGGATATATATCGGTTAATTTATCAAAAAATGTAAAATTTCCCGTTAGTATAATAAATATGGACACCATAATTATAAGACGGGTAGGTGTTGTTGTTAAACGTTTTAAGTTACTGAAAACATGCATAATATTGAAATTACTAGGTAAATAAAAAATCAATTATGATATATCCAACTTAAGCTTAACTTAAGAGTATGATTTATAGCCCGTTAACAAGCGATTAAGCTATGTTTTCCTGCGTATTTGGACACCTTTAAGAGGCTGTAAGTTTATTAAATATCTTTAACCCGTTTGTTTCGCCCAGACTCATGCCGTTCACGCATATCCGAGTCAATATAACGATCAGTTGTAGCCATACTGGCATGGCCTGCGTCATCACGAACATGCTCACGTGGACGAAACTTCACATCCTCTGATATACCCGTGTGTCGTAGCCAGTGAACTGTCGCAGCTTTCAATTCCATTGCATCAGTCTTAAGCCCATCGGCTTTCATACGATTATAAGTCGAGTCAAAACAAAGCTGCACGATACGTCTAATGTGTCGGGTACTGGTAATAGAGCCTTTGCCTTTAGACTTAGCAATAAGCGGGGCTTGCTCATCTGGGCCAGGTAATTGCGATAGCCCAAGTGATTTACGGTATCGCTTAAGCGCTTTGAGCATGTCATTACACACCGTGATGGATCGGTTTTTATTGCCTTTACCGGTGACATGAAACCACCAGTTATTATCTAGGTCTTTTCTAAAATCCCCCATAACCGGCGTTGAGCGCTCATCCGCCACCAGCTCAGAAATACGCAAATACATGGCAAATAAACAGTTCATTATGAACAAGGTGCGCTCATGTTCTTCGGGCTCTTCTAATGCCATTAATTCGGCTGTTTCTACTACGTAATCCCACTGCAGTGTACTGATACGCCGAACCATCGGAGTCAGTTGTTCCTTGCGGATAAATTTACTTTTCTGTTTGATTAGCGCGACTGGATTGGCTTCAATCAGGTTCTCCTGAATTAGATACTGATAAAAAGAGGACAGTGCGGTGAAGGTGCCTTTTATAGATGCCTGGGATGGACAAAACTGATTGGTATCAACCACAGCACCATTACTGTGTTCTGATTTAGATATGGATACGACGAAGGGGCGCCAATCTTCATTGGGATAACGAGTGCCATTTTTGTCTTTAAAACGTGATACGTTTTTTATGCCGATCCAGGCTTTAGGTGGGTTAAAACAAAAACGAATAAAATCTTCGATATGTTCACGCTTGAGATTTAGAACGGAAACTTTCTCTATACGCCATGACCATTGAAGCAACCGTTCAATCTCACGCCGGTAGCTATTAAAGGTTGCCGAGCTACCGTTATAGCTAACCAAAAACTTCAAAGCATATTCCAAATCGATATCAGCACATGACAGATTATTCTCAAAGTATTGTTTTGCTGAAAAGCTCTTTTGCTTAAATGGGTTACCAATATGACTAAGGTTATCCAGTATGGGCGCTGGCGGCGTTCGTTTTGGATTCATGTAATTGAGTGGCACAGTTTATAATTAGGTTAATTATAGTTTAAAAACCATACAATTCAATAAGTCCGATATTCGCAAATATCGGACTTATTGTGCTTTATTACAGATATAAGAAATTAATTATATGGGTTTTAACTCATATCTTTTTATTTAATAATCGGTTGTTTTGTCAAAGTCTTTGTAATAACGTTCTTTTCAATCTTTCATTCTGGGGATGTTAAATGTCACAAATAACCATTTTATCGCAAAGTGAGAAACGTCAATTTGACCTGCCCCCGAAACTATCAAAAGATGAGAGAGCTTGATACTTCACACTGAGTTCCGATATAAAGAGAACAGTATCTCGGTTAAGTAACCAAGATACCCGAGCCGGTTTTATGTTACAGCTGGCTTATTTCCGGGCGAATGCACGATTTTATCCCGTAGAGTCATTCAGAAAACATGATATACGATATGTACAAAGTCTTTTAAAGTGCAAGACTATCAATCTAACGCATTACAACAGCACCATCATCTCACGACACCGCATTAAAATACTGAGTTTGCTAAACTGGCAAGATTACAACGTTGATGCGAAGCATCTACTAACTCAGTATGCGTTGAGACAATCGAGTAATCAGCAAAAGCCAAAACAGATATTTATCGGGCTAATTGATCTGTGTTGGAAAAACAAAATTCGTGTACCCTCATTTCTTGAACTGAGTGAAATCGTCACCCACAGTTTTAATGCCTCTGAAGAAAAGTTATTAACCGAGTTAGATCAGTTACTCAGTGATGTAGATCGGCAATCACTAGACGCTATTCTAACCCCTGTCAAAAAAGTAAATTCTCGATCCCAACCTCCCATCACAGCACTGAAGAAAATTAACCAATCATTAAGACCCGGCGATATTAAAGAAAATCTGAACCTGACAATCAAGTTTAGAGACTTATTCATGACACACATAGGGACATTTAACGCCTTATCTTTGAATGATCAGGCCACGGAACACTATGCCACCTGGTTTTATAAAGCGGATTATCAACAGCTGACACAGTTCCCGAATAAAACAAAGGCTTATCTGCATTTATTAGCCTTTATCAAGCATCAGTATTATAAGCGTCAGGATACACTCGTGGATATATTGCTGAAGTCTGTAACCACAATCAAGCACACCGCAAACGCAAAACAGGCCGATAAAGAGCAGTCAACGAAAAAGGAACGTAATGAGGCCTTGCAAATACTCAATACGACCCATAAGTCAGCCTGGTCATTTGCCAAAGGTGTGATTGCTATTGTTAATTCATTAAATGCCACGCCCAATGAGAAATATTACAAGATAGAAGAGCTCGTCAATGAATTTGAAGACATGGATAAAAAGGATGAGAAAAAGCTGCTTGAACTGGATAGCTATTTAACAAAAGAGTCCAGGAATCAAAGTTACTTTGATATGCTGGAATCACTATCCAATAAATTACAACGGCGTGTATCCGGCATCATAAAAACACTTTATTTTGACCGATCTACCAGTTCAACAGCGATCATGGCGACTATTGATTACTTCAAAGAGGTTGATGGTGATATTACTAACAAGGCTCCACTGGCCTTCTTATCCAATGTCGAAGAAAAGGTAATCTATCGTGATGAGAAAATCATTATCCCCCTTTATAAATGCTTGTTGTTTTTCCGTATTGCCCGTTCAATAAAAGCCGGTGAATTGAATTTAACGTACTCTTATCGCTTTAGAGCGATACAAGACTACCTGATTGATAAAAAGTATTGGGATGCGAACAAAGATCAAATCTTAGTGGAAACAGGCCTGACTAAATTCGCCGATGGTGAGGCTTATCTGGATCAGCTGAAAGTTAATCTTGATGAGAAATATCATGAAGTCAATCAGCACTACACCGATGGTGATAACCCTTATCTTAAATTCGATGTTTCTGGTAAAGCCAATATACGCACCCCCAGCATAGAATTAGAAAACAAAGAATATATTGCCACAGCACTATCAGATAACGGTTACATTCCCATTCTAAACCTGCTTAAAGACATCAATCGCATTACTGAATTTACCAAAGACTTTAAGCATTTCAGCAATAAGCATGTCAAAATAAAACTCTCAGAAGAAATCTTATTGGCCGGTGTAATAGGCAAAGGCTGTAATATTGGATTACATAAACTGGCGAGTATTTCTACAGGGCTCAGTGAGCATGTGTTGCACAATACTGTTAACTGATGCTTTGATCTGAAAAACATACAGGAAGCGAATCGCAGAGTTGTTGATACAATTAATAGCCTGGTACTTGCAAATAACTATCTCTATAAACCTTCTATTATTCATTCAAGCAGTGACGGCAGAACGGTAAATATATCAGTTGATTCACTGCATGCAAATTATTCGTTTAAAATACTTTGGCCGAGACAAAGGGGTGACCATGTATACCTTTGTTGATGAAAGACAGGCCTTGTTTTATTCCACAGTCTTTAGCTCATCAGATCGGGCTGATACCCACGGCTTTGCAGAGCAGATTATTTCAGCGACACATTTTATCTATGTCGATTTTGCCCCTCGATTTAAACAGATTGGCTCACAACATATTTTAAGTATAGGAAATAAAAAATGTCACTAACAAACCATATTTAAATACACTTATGCACACATAAATAAAACTATTCATAGCGAACTATTTAAAGAAAAGCATCGCATTTCAGCGTAATCGCTTACTTAATTTTCCAACCTTATTTCTCTACTTATTAAACTTACGAAAACAATCTAATTTATGGATGTCTATTATTGTTTTTATTGTTTGCTATGCTCACAGCCGGGACGCCTGCAATAGAAAATTCACTATAATCTCATCTTTAACACGTAGAGCACCGCCAAATACACTAAAAGGTTCCATTCCGAAATCAGTCTGACGCAGCACCATTTTTCCACTCACACCAAGCTTATCCTTGGTTCGCTCAATCTCAACAGGTAAGATCATCGTCCTAGTGAAACCATTCAGGGTCATGTCTACTTTTATGACTTGGTGTTTGTATAGGCTACTATCAGACTCTATATGGATAAAGGCATAAGGATATGATTCTGCATCCAGAACTTTTTCCAGCATATTGCGACGTGTTCCGGCAATGTCTTTTTCTGATATGCTTGATTCGAAACCAGATTGGGCCCGCTTTGTCGACTCATCAACGGTCAACGTCTTTAATGGCACATATAAATCCGCCATCGCCTCATCCGAGTCTTCAGCCAGTAACACAAAGCCATGCAGATCACGGCTAAGCACTGCATGATTATGCCCCATCTTCGCAAGCAACCCGCCACGATAGATGAGGATTACGACTTCTGATTCCGCGGAATCGATTGCATAGACCGGTTCACCGCGCGCGGCAGCCGACTGATAGATGTCACTTGGAAATTCCGCCAGCGTTATTCCCTTGGTCGGTACTTTTTTCTCCACAGGCGGGGCACAGGCCGGTAACCCCACAACCACACAAACCAATGCTAATTGGAATAAATTGCGCATCATGACTTAGCCCGCCTCAACTCAAGCTTAAAATTAATCTTAATATCAATGCCGATTACATTCCCCGCTGACCATTCGCCAGTACCAATGTTAAAAATAGTCCGTTTGACTATAAACTCACCCTGCATACTGGACTTGTTACCTGCATTGTTCTCAGCTTCGTTCCAGCTAAACGGTACAGTGATCGACTGTCCAATACCTTTTAGACTCAGCGTGCCATGAGCTAAATAGGTATTCCCATCTTTTTTAACGATGTTGTTGCTTTTAAAATTTGCCTTGGGAAACTGTGTGACCGAAAGCCATTCCTGCTGCACGATCTCAGCATTAATATCATCGCTGTCCATATCGGCGCCAGCCAGGTTGACACTCACATTCAACTGACTGTTTTGTGGAGATTGCGGATCAAATCGCAATTGCACATCGAATTGTTTGAATTTACCGGGTGCCTCGAGACCTTCATAAGTTGCCACAAAATTGAGCGTACTATTTTTCGGATCCATCACCCATTCAGCTGCCAGGAGAACAGGTACTTGCAATAACATAAGCGACATAAAAAACATCAGTCGGACAATCATGACTCTGATCTCCTGCTCCATAGCATACGTACCAACACATTATTGCGCTTTATAAAATGATGGCGAATTGCTGCACCGATGTGAAGAACCAATAAGATTATCAGACCAATGACTAAAGAGAAGTGAACGACCTTGGCCAACTCTGCCAATGATTTGTCAGGCGACACCAAATCTGGTAACGGAAAGGCCCAGAAGACCTTAAACGGAATATTAGCGGCCGAATTGATGACCCAGCCGGAGATGGGCAACATAAACATCATCAGGTAAAGCAGTGCATGGCTGAGACGGGCACTGAGATGTTCCCATCGTGGGAGATCAGGAGGTAAGGCAGGCGTCAGATTCAGTAATCGCCATATGGCTCGCACTATCACCAGTGCGAGAATGAGTATACCGATCGATTTGTGCCAGACATATAAATCCAGTTTGGTTGGTGATAATCGCCAACTGACGGCCAAAGGACCGAGCACAAACTGCACAAAAATAAACCCGGCTAGCATCCAATGCAGGCTCTTGGCGATGATACCCCAGTTATCCGTCGTATTACGCAGCATCAAAGAAATGCATCTCCAGCGCAGTCATAAAATCATACTAACATGGATCGCTTTGAGAAGAAAACCGGGGTCAGATCCAATGCCAGTAAGTTAAGCGCAAAGTCATTCATTATAGAGCACTTTTATAAGCTGTAAAATGGATGTCGTTCTTAATTTTTTTTAATCTTCTTGGTGCGGCTCTACCATCCCTAACAGATTCAATCGTTTTGCTGATATACCTTATCATTCGATAAACAAGTAATATAATATCATTGTTGGCTTGTAAGATTAATTGAACAATACGGTGTTTCATTTTTGATAATGTTTGAGCAAAATTAATTTGGTATTTTAGCTTCAATTTTTTTGTTACTTTGTCAGCAGTTTTCTGTGCAGCTATCGCCATTAATGCAGTTAAATTGGTAGCGACTATTTTTTCATAAAAATCTTGCTGTATTGATAAGGCAGATTTACCTGAAAAGATTTCAATTTCAACCCACTGCTTTAACCGTTTATAGTTTTCTTCAACACCCCAGCGAAGATGATAAAGCAATTTAAATAAACTAACATCATATTTATCTAAGTCTGTTAAATTTGTAATAAGCACTTCAACTTCATTTTTCAGATCTACTCGTACTAATCTTAGTGTTAATGGCTTTATCGAAATACCTTTTTCCTTGCATGTTATTTTCGAAGTCTTATTGGGTTGTATAGTGATAATTTCTTCTTGTTTATTACTTGCTACAAAGGCTTTTACAATCAAGTCTCTATTTGCTTTTGCACGCATTCAAAACGACTGATTATTCTTTATATGAAGTGCAAACAGCCAAAAAGCATAATATCCTCTATCATATAGAATTAAGTCTTTTGTATTTGCTTGAACTAAATGTTCTTCCGCGCATTGATGCTCTGATCACGCCCTAGGTTTGATTACAGAATCAATGACAATATGATTCAAAACATCATAAAATACAGAAGCCATTCCCATAGAACAGTCTGTTTGACCTGAGCATCCTCGTTGAATTAAAAAGTGATTTATAATATCGGGTTCATTAGGTAATCTAATTGGGGTACTGGGGACATCCCCGCCAAATGTCGCACTTGCCTCTACAGCCCAGATCTGATGCACCTCACAGAGGACTATTGGTTTTCAAAATCAAGCTAAATTAGCTATTTTTCATACATATTGAGCTAATATCGCTTATTTGGAGTTCCAAATGAGCCAAAGCAGTAAACGCCTATCCATTTTACTCGATTCAGAAATTAATGAATTATACAGCCCTCCATGTCTGACATCAGAACAAAGACGACATTACTTTTCATTGAATGATATTGAGCTAGATTCATTCAATAGATTAAAGGATCGTTATAGCCAATTGTATTTTGTGATGTTACTCGGCTACTTCAAAATAAAGCCCGTTATTCTTAGTTTCACTTTCTCACAGGTGAAAGATGACTTCAAATTTGTTGCTTCAGAATATTTTCCTGACAATAAATTTAAACAACAAAACTTAAGTCGATCACAAAAATCACGGATATATAATCGAATATACAATATCATTAAGTATAAATTATTCTCTAGAGAAATTGGTTATCAATTACAAGAAAAAGCCATCGAAATTGCAGCTATAAATATTGAATCACGTTATATTTTCGATGAGTGTATTGATTATCTTTCCAGAAGTAAAACTGCAATACCAAGTTACTCGCAATTACAGCGTATCATCAGCACCGCTGTTAATACAGAAAAACAAAAAATCATCTGTTTAATAGAAACTGATATACCAAAGACTTTGTCTTCTTTCCTTGATTCGTTGTTTGAAAATGAAGCCGTTATCATGCTCAGTGAGGTAAGACAATCTGCGAAAAACTTCACACCCAGTGAGATTAATAAAGAACTAAGTGTTTTTAATAACTTAAAGCCATATATTAACAATATTAATTCACTGGTTAAAAAACTAACACTATCATTAAAAAATCTTGAGTATTATGCCTCGCTGGTTGACTACTACACAGTGACAAAATTACAACGATTTGATCACCCAACACGGCAATTATATTTGCTCTGTTACTTACAATCACGCTATCGTAATATAAATGAACATTTAGCAGATGCCTTTATTTACCATTGCAGGAAACTGCGTGAAAAAGCCAAAGACTATGCTAAAGAAGCCGCTTTCAACGAATGGAATAATGCTTCTGAAAATGTGGATAAAGCAGCAGGAATACTCAGGTTATTCATTGATGATTCAATTGATACAAAGCAACCATTCTCAAAAATTAAGAGCAAAGCATTTAAGTTGATTAGTCCTGATGATATTGAATCAATTTGTTTATATCTTACTGACAATAAACGATCTATTGATTATTTTATCTGGAACTATTATGACCAGCAATCAGAGTGGATAACTGAAACATTACGGCCATTATTTCTAGCGTTAGAGTTTCAATCATCAGAGACCACACGTATTCTGGTTAATCAAATCGAAAACTCACAACATGACTGTAATGAAAAAGGTGAGTTTAAGAAAGTAGATCGTCGGTTAATAAAACCTGGAAAACAATCATATCTCTTACAAGGCGATGACGTTAATCTAAACCGATTTGAAATATTATTGTATTTACTCATTCAAACTAAACTTAATGGTCAGTTGTTTATACCAAATACGCTTAAATATAGGCATTTAAGCGATGATTTAATCAATGAAAAAGATTGGAAACAAAAATCAACGCTGATTAAATCTTCCCAATTAAAGAGATTATTAGTGAAACCTAAACAACTCATGACATCACTTGAGAAGGAGCTGGCTGATAAAATTGATCATGTTGTATCGCGCATCCAGAACGGCGATAATAAAACAGTTATTATGCGAAGTCGTTCTGGCAATACTAAATGGCGACTTCCTTACAAAGGCGTGGGTAGTATCTTAAATGACCCATTCTTCGATAAATTAAAGCAAGTCCATGTATCTGACTTACTCAGGTTTGTAAGTCAGGAAACAGATTTCCTCAAGGCATTTGAACATGTACGAAACCCGCAGACAAATAATATATCTATCAATAACAACTTAATTGCATCGCTCATTGCTAATGGAACAAATTATGGCTTATATCGCATGGCTCATATATCTGATCGATCATATGAGCAATTACGCCAGACACAAGCGAACTATATTCGGCTTGAAACACTTAATCATGCAAATGATATTATCAGTAATGCCATTGCTAAATTACCCATATTTGAACACTATAATATCCAGGACAGTGCCCTACATGCGAGCATAGATGGACAGAAATTTGAGTGCAGAATGAATACTTTTAAAACGCGTTACTCATCAAAATATTTTGGTACCAGCAAGGGCGTATCTGCCATGACACTCGTTGCTAATCATGTGCCGATTAATGCACGAGTCATTGGAGCTAATGAGCATGAATCACATTTTATTTTTGATCTTCTGTTTAATAATACATCTGAAATAAAACCTGATGTATTATCAACAGATACGCATGGTGTAAATCATGTTAACTTTGCTTTACTGGATTTATTTGGTTATACCTTCGCACCTCGGTATGCACAATTTAGCCGTGTGATTGAAGAGCTATTTACTATTGATAACCATGAAAATAAATCACTACTCACATTGAAAAAGCCGATTAAATTTTCACTGATTATTAAGGAATGGGAAACCATTCAACGCATAGTTATTTCATTACAAAAGAAGACAACAACGCAGGCAGCGATTGTAAGAAAACTATCGACATACAGTAAAAATCACCCCTTACTTCAGGCGTTAACGGAATATGACAGGCTTATTAAATCAATGTATATTTTAGAATATATTGATGACGCGAGTTTACGCAGTTATGTACAACGAGCACTGAATCGTGGAGAAGCTTATCACCAATTAAGGCGTACCGTTGCATCCGTAAATGGCAACCGATTTAGGGGCGGTTCTGATGGTGAAATTGATTTATGGAATGAAAGTGCCCGACTGCTTACCAATGCCATTATCTATTTTAATTCACTCATACTAAGCCGGTTACTCGGCCATTATGAGCTTCAAAAAGACATGAAGCATCTTGAATTGGTCAAGCAGGTATCGCCAGTTGCCTGGGTGAATATCAACCTGAATGGCACCTACAGCTTCTCATTCGGTGAAAATATGCTTAATATGGATGAGGTAATTAGCCCATTAACCGACGAATAAGGCTGTATTTGAAAACTAATACCCCTCTAGAAGCTGCGTCATAGCTGGGCTGTAGAGGCAAGTGCGACATTTGGCGGGGATGTCCCCAGTACCCCTGTATATAAAAATCCGCCTAGATATGCCCTGCTGAAACAAAAGTTGCTGTTCTTATTTCAGCAGGGTCACTCTTTTCCTCATCTAACAAACCAGTAGCCAATACAATATCATAATGCTCTACGAGATCTAATAAGGTCGTATGTGCGCCATTATGAAAATAGGGAGGATCTTGCCATATACCTTAAATACAATTGTCTATATAGCTATTTTATGTTAATATAATTATAGTATGATTAACATAAAATAATAACGACTGGGCAATTGTGTTAGCTATCTTTGAAGCGAATAGAGCCGGATTATTCCAGCGGCAGCACTGGTTGCTTCAACCCCAATTGAGGATATAATGCAGAAAAGGCATAGAATACAATTTCCAAAAACAGAATCATCAAGTTTAGAACAAGACCAATCCTACTTTTATCTTCAGGAATCAAGTAAACAAAGAAAAATCAGATTTCACGACTACGATGAAATTTATCAAATCCCAGGGTTGTATGAACAATTATTTTATGACCGTCTAAAATGCTCTTCGCCGGTTAAAGTGACTTCGATACTTGAAGCTGCAGTAAGACAGTCTCAAGATAATTTTTCTGAACTTCGCGTATTAGATTTAGGTGCCGGCAATGGCATGATGGGTGAGGAACTGAAAAAAAAGGGTGTCTCACGCTTAATCGGTGTCGATATTATTGATGAAGCATACGACGCGACCATTCGAGACAGACCCGGTATCTATGATGCCTATTATATCGAAGATTTCACTTCGCTGAATGCCGATAAAAAAGAAGAAATTATTTCATGGCAATGTGACTGCATGGTCACCGTTGCAGCGCTTGGTTTTGGCGACATTCCAGTGAAAGCATTCATTGAAGCCTTCAACATTATCAAAAGCGAAGGCTGGGTTGCCTTCAATATCAAAGACAGTTTCTTCGATACAACGGATGACTCGGGCTTCTCTAAAATGATCCGTGAGTTAACCTTCTCGAAATATCTTGATGTTTATTATATTGAACGCTATCGACATAGGTTATCCATTGACGGAGAACCGCTTTATTATTTTGCCATTGTCGCCAGAAAAAAATCTGATGTTCCTGATGAATTTTTGCAGTCCAAAGGTATCGAGGTATAACAGAGACAACCCCGGCATGCTGACATAGTGTTGAAGTAATGTGTCAGCTTGCTTTTGTTACTCGCCTCAACGACCTTAAAAATATGATTAATTTATTTCGCACCCGCTGAACCAGTCATAACCGTAAATTCCTGCACGATTCTCCCTTCACTTCTTATATTCGCCAGTAATGGGTCTACAAGCAGACCTCTAAGGAAAACCACGATAGGGAGAAAATACTACTAAGCTGACCTTGGAAAATGGCCTTTGTATATAAAAATCCGCCTAGATATGCCCTGCTGAAACAAAAGTAGCTGTTCTTATTTCAGCAGGGTCACTCTTTTCCTCATCTAACAAACCAGTAG
>JASFYW010000051.1:0-7354 GCA_045046865.1 Woeseiaceae bacterium
CTCAGCCGTAACAACAGCATGCCCCATCTTTCCAGGTATGAAGAGATTATCAAACGCTCCGTTGTCGTATCATCTACAAGTAATACTTTCATATATCAAGAAATCATTACTTTAAGGGGGGTTATATAACTATATATAGACTAAATACTGAAAATTACACAATCAAAATTATTGACCTGAAAGCTTGTCTAAGCTAGTCTAGCGCAGCTTCTAGAGAGGTGTCTGAGCGGTTGAAAGAGCTCGCCTGGAAAGCGTGTATACCTCACGGTATCGTGGGTTCGAATCCCATCCTCTCTGCCATATTCTGTGGATAAGCAATTGATTTATAAGAATATATATCAACTGACTTATTCATCTATATACGATCTCATATACGACATAATTTTAATTTCTTTAGTAAAACCTGTTAAAACCTTACATTTAGCCCCCCCCCCCTAAACACTAGTCATTCATTAGCTTATTTTTTATGTATATCAATAAGTTAACCCACCAAGGGGGTAAGGGTGTTTTTTTGTTTTGCAAGCCCATAAAAGACTTAGTTTTCGGAGTCCCTAAAAAGAAACTGATAAACTAATCTATATTTATCTACTTTAGATTTTAAACAATGATCAGGCGCGTGCTTTAATATACCCAAATTAAAGGATTGATGAGGGCAATAAATGACTACAGATGAATATCGAGAAATTAGTGATGAATGGCTGAATTTCCAATTGCAGGCTTATGATGGTGAGTTTGCCAGTACAATTAAAGCATCACTCTATTACCGGCTATTAGCAGAACTTTTTAATAAAATAATTATTTATGCGGCTGTAGATAATTGCTCTAAATATGAGTTTGAAAATTATTTGAGCTTAGCTATTGAAGTGATTACAACATTACAATATGGATTAAAAGACCCCAATAAGCTTGATGATACTGACTCAAATGAAACTGTGAATAAAATATATAACTTCTGGAGCCACGATAAACATTTATTATATAAAATTAAAAGAAACAAAGAATCTCCTTACATTTCACGTGAAGAAATAGAAGATGCAGCTACTTACTATATAGGCCTACCTATTAGATCAAGCGCACTTGAACGGTTACTTATAGATATATTAATAGCAATGGAACTATCAGCTTTTACAGATGAAATGTGTAATGAGCAATTATTTCCTGGCCTCCCTCCTAGATCCCCTTTATCTGTTGGCAATCCTTTCTTTATAGTTGTTAAATCATTGTTTTTTGATGCCGTTATCTGGCTTGGTTTGGCTGCTATTTTTATATATGCGGGTTCAAAATCATGGGTGAGTGATGATTTAGCATTTTATATAGCTATAACATTAGCTCTTTTCTTTGTATTAGGCTCTTTGTACAAAATTCTGCGTTTACCTTTTTTATGGAAGGAAATAAATAAATCAAAAACAAAGGTCTTAGACTTGATTGATTCTATGGATTTTTTATATACAGAGCTAAATTCAAATAGCCTTATCAGTGCAAAACATATATTAAAGGGTGCAGAAAAAGCAGTAGACAAAGGCGTAGTTTGGCCTACATCACTATTTGTCCTTTTAGATGATATTATTGAACGAGATGGGTATTTTTAACAGTAAGTTGTGCTGATGTAAGAGGCTTATAAATGCTACTAAGTGATTGAGTAGTAATACATAAATCGAACATACCTCTAATCTGTCAGAAAACTATTATAAAGGTTGGCATGACGGAAAATGAAGTACAAAAGATCATGGGCTTCATACACACCAAGTATGTATTAACATTAATAGTTGTCCCTCTTTTTAAGAAACCATCTTCAGCTTATTAAACTATGGCTATGGTAAATATATATAAAGGTTACCGCAATACGGTTCAATTAAATACGTAAAATAGCTCAGACTATACCGCTATACGGTTCAACTGATGTTTAGTCTTTAACGCACTGTACCGTTATACGGTTTAACTTGTACCGTTATACGGTATAGAGAAACTAATTTTTAGGCTTATATACTTTCCAGCTTGCTGGTGCTGTATTGGTTGCTGACACATCAAGTTTACCCTTACAATTATCTATAGCCCATATTGTAAGTGCATATAAATTACATTTATTTCTACCCCCTTGCCTGGTTAATACTATCCAGCCTTTTTCTAGTAGCTCTTTTTTGGCTCTGGCTATCGTATCATTGGATGACCACCCCCATTTTTTCATATTCTTTAAAGTATAGTCAAAGTCACCATTATTTTTGCCATTGTACCTGGCATTAGTATCATAAAGCAGAGCCTTTGCTCTAACACTCAGCGTTCGATAGTTTTCTGAATTGGTAATCTGATGAGGCATTCTTGAAAAGGAACCGCGCTCCTTGCGGCCTTTTATTTTAGATAACGACTTAACCATACTAGCCCTTTAAAATGGTTAAAGCATGTTTATGGTCAATGGCATTTCCCGACTTAACAAGAAAACCAGCAAGATAACCAATATCATTTGTTGGTTGTAAAGAGTGCCATTTTCCTTGCTCATCCATAACTTGAAACGCGTACATAGCTCTTTTTATAGTGTCAGAAAACTTCACTATCCTATAGTTTTCTTTTGATTTAAAAATCACTTTTAATTTAGGCTTATGCATGAATATTACCCTCCCACTTACCAGACAAGAGCACATATTCAGCTACACGATGCTTAAAACCCTCGGGTGTGATTGATACAATCCAGTTTGTTACAATATTCTTCCCCTGATCATGTCTAAGCTCATAGACTCTTGGGGCTGGTGCCAGTATATTTAACTCATGCCTAGCCTGTACGGTGCTTACAGGCGCATCTAAAAGCGCACTTAAAAGACGTTCTCTTTGCGCCGCTAAGTTGGTATTATTTAACTTGCCTGATTGTGTGCCTGCATTACCAGTGCGGGTGCTTTTTTTCATATCAAAACCCTCCCTAGTTTTGTTGATCTTGAGTTAATGCCAGGATGTCGCTTATACGCCAGCCTCGTGCACGCAAACCCAATTTGCAGGGCTTAGGGTATCTACCATCTTTGATGCCCTGCCACCAATGAGATTTACTCACAGGGTAAAGCCTTAAAACATCAGGTAATCGTATTACTGCGTTATCAGGAAGATTAGAAAGGTCTGTATTGTTTTGTGTTGAATTTGTAGCCATTGCTTTATTGCCTTGTATGTTTTGTTGGACATACTCAGGCTAAGCAATCAGAGTTACACAAAAAATAGGATTAATAGTTATTGTGTGATTTTTGGTTAAATATTTTTACACAAATATTCTTATTTTGTTTTTGTGTAATTTAGTCATGGTTCTTTAGAATTTGCAGAGTAACGAAATTGATTACACCCTGCTTGTAATTTTCATCTTTATCACATTTCACTTTAATTTCAGTAAACCGAGTATTAATGGACTTAGCACTGCTATAGTTTGGAAAGATATTATCTTTATGAATATGCGTACATATAGTTGATATTGATTTTTTTGAGTTATTAGATTTTCTTCTTACTACTTCGTAAAATAAATTTGCATCTTTTTCTATTGTCTTAGTTTTAGGCCTGCCTGATTTTTGCTTCATACAAAAGCCAGGAACATGCTCATTTGCGAGAGAGGACGCAAGCATAAACCAGCATGGGTTAGAGTAATCATTAAAATCACTCAAAGTGCTTCTGTCAATATCGTATAAATCCATTAATTCCAGTAGCATTTCATGCCTGACTGTAATAACTTTATCTATATCATCAGAGTCGTACCTGCTTATATCAAATTTTTCTCCTAATCTATCTGGATATATTACATCTCCTTTTTTATTGTATGATCTTGAGTCCTTATAATCAGCCTTAAATCGTTCCAGTCCACCTTTACTTTTAGGTGTCTTTTTAGTCATTTCACATTCCTTCAATACCCCTCATCTAGAAACCAAGCCATGCCGGTGAAGGTTCCAGCAATTCGGGAGCCGCCCTAGGCTTGGTAAACGCATTAACTTTTAGTCATAATAAAAGCCACTTATATATTTCCTATATCTAATTAACCCTAAATGCCTTAAGTCGTCTTTCAAAGGCATTGACCCTATCTAAATAGTTAACAACAAAGTCAGAGATCATCCGCTCGTTTTCTTCTCGATGCGCCTGAATTAATTTCTCGACTTTGTTTATCGGCACAATATTTGATATTGATATATTTTGATTACTTTTCATAATAATAGACTTCCTCTATCGGATGTTAATAACACATATACAGTCATAATTTACAAATCAACTTTAATTCCGTTGACTGTATTTAGTTGGTATTACATCACCTGACTGCTTTCCATTAAGACAATAGTCAGACCATGCTTCCATTAGCTTTCTACGCTTCTCTAGCATGTCTCCACGTTGATAGGCGGCTTCTGTCTGATCTTTAAGGGTATGAGCAAGGGCTGACTCTGCAAGCTCTCTAGGGTAGCTTGTCATTTCCGCGCACCAGTCTCTAAATGTAGAACGAAAACCATGAACGGTTAATTCTGGATGAGTAGTTTTAAGTAGTTTTAATAAAGCAGCATCACTAATAGATTTCTCTTTTTTCAAAGCCGGAAAGACAAAACTATTTTTCTGATAATTTTCTGCTTCTTCAAGAATTTTGGAGCACTCATCACTTAAAGGCGTTCGGTGCGGCCTGCCTGATTTCATTCTTTCAGCAGGTATATTCCAGACTTGCTCCTTCTCGCTTATTTCTTCTTTTAAAGCGCCTCTAGCCTCACTGGTGCGCGAAGCTGTCAGTATGGTAAAAGCAAGCGCTTTAGCGGCTAGGGTGTCTATTTTACGGAGGCTACGGAAGTAATTAGGCAACTCTATATAAGGCATAGCGCTAAAGTGTTTAACTTTTTGCACCTTAGAACGCTTAGGTAGTAACCGTTCGATATGCCCACGCCACAAAGCAGGGTTTTCACCTGACCTATATCCTCTAGCTTTTGCCCAATCTAAAATATTCTCTACACGTTGCCGCACTCTTGAAGCTGTTTCTGTTTTAGTGAACCAGATAGGCTCGATTACCTTCATTACCAAGCCTGTATCTATTGCCTGAACTGATAAATCACCTATTACGGGATAAGCGTATGTATTGAGCGTATTACGCCAATAGGTTTCGTGTTTTGGATTTTTCCAGCCAGCTTTATGAGAATCAATAAAAGCTATCGCACATTCTTTAAATGTTATGCCTTGCGCTTCCTCTAGTAATTTTTCAGCGGCTAACTTGCGCTTGTACTCCATTGGGTCAATCTTTTGCGCTCTAAGTTCTCTACAATAATCAGCAGCTTTTCTTGCTTTAACTAAAGACAATCCAAGTAAAGAACCCAGGCCATGACGTTTTTCTTTTCCATTTACCTGATAACGATACACCCATGATTTAGAGCCTGATTCACTAACTTGTAAATACAGCCCTTTTCCGTCCGCGTACCAGCCAGCCTTTTTTATATTCTTTACCTTAAGAGCTGTTAACTTATCCACCTGTTTAGCCATACCTAAACCCTCTATATACGGTTCTATATACGAACTATATACGGTTTCCTAAGAATTACAATGGATAGGCTCGGACACTAAATAGAATAAAACACTACAAATAAAGCATTAAAAGATATTCTTTGGAGTTGCGTGGATTTAGATCTGACAGACATCCTCTCTGCCATATAAAAATAGAAAAATAGGGGACGGAGGGATTATTTTTTAATCCCTCCGTCCCCTTTTCCACCCTTTTCCACCCTTTTCCATTATACAGCCTTCACTTAGCACCAAAATATTTCAGCCTACGCTGAAATGCTTCTCTTTCAACAGGAGCAAGTATCTCACTTATTAAACTATTAACGGGTTTACCCGCCGACGCTCTTCTATCTGGCGATTTCCAGGGCACAATATAAAGTGATTTAGGTAATTCACTATTACCCACAATTGATATTCCTTCCATTTCAAGCGTATCTTCCGCAAATGCCTGACAGGTCATCATCGATAAAATTATTAGAAAAATAAATTTCATTTTCATAACTGCTCTTTTAAATCAATAATCCAGTTAGAAACAGTCTCATCTTCACCGCTTAATGCCTGATATGCTTTAAAATGCTCCAGAGCACACGGTTTATCCTGTAAATAAATATCACATAACACACCTAAATTAAGATGAGCATTTGCATGATTTTTATCTATGTCTAAAGCCGCTTCATAATTAATACGTGCTTGTTTAAAGTTTTTCTTCTCTCTAAATAATATACCTAGCTGATTTAATGCGGTTACATTTTTCTCATTTCGATCAATAGCATACTCAAACTGCTGTTGAGCTTTATCTTTATTATTCAATTTAAGATAAATCAAACCCCGGTTTGCATAGGGTCCTGACAAAATATCATTTAACTTACTTACATCATTAAGCATTTTAATAGCCGCATCATTATTCCCAGCCCCCATTAACTGAAGTGCATAGGAATATTTTTGTCTTGTTTCTGAATTGAGTTCATTATGAGCCGCTTTTTTAGTATCTGGTTTTGTTTGTGATATCTGACA
Source organism: Woeseiaceae bacterium (assembly GCA_045046865.1). GTDB lineage: Bacteria > Pseudomonadota > Gammaproteobacteria > UBA6429 > Thiohalophilaceae > JAGLTQ01. Next base: position 6,496 of record JASFYW010000051.1, read on the forward strand.
AGCAGATATGAAAACAACCACCAACAAAATAAATAGCGATTTAATGATACGTTTATTTAGATAAAGCATAACTATAAAATTTCCATAACAATGACATCATTACGTTCTTTTTTATTATAACGAACAGGCAAAAACTCTTTCAACTGTTCAAGACTTTTCCATACCCATACACCGTATAAACCATCGGCAAAACGAGACACATTAACTTCGTGAAACTCAATCGCTTTTTCTTCAAAAGGATAAGCTTTTTCTTCGAGTAAAATATCGTACTGCTCCAGCTCCTCTTCATTTAGTTTTTTCGGCCTTTCAGAATTATAAATAGCTAAACCCAAATCCTGATATATTTCTGCAATACGATATGTCGATGCTGTTAACACTTCAGAAACACCATAACTCGCCGCATTACCATAATATTTTAATGCCTGGTCCATTAACTTACGTTTTAATTTCAAACTCCTTTTTAATGGCACGGTTAACTTCGCTTTACGGTACTGATCAAAAACAGGCTCTGCCAGTGCAAAACTCGCTTTTGCTGCAAGGTAACGAGTTCTGTCTGTTCGCTGTTTAGCCCCTCTTGCATCTGCATTCACCAGGCTAACTCGCCACTGGGTAGCTAACAATGCTTTTCCATCCCGTTCATATAACTCGACTAAACGCTGACGGGCTTCAATCGAACGCTCTAACGGATAAGGAAAGCGCTTTACAAAACTGGTATAAAGTTTTTTCGCCCGTACATTATCACTCGCCTGTTCAGACAATCCAGCAGCCTGCCATAATGCCTCTATTTGATAATCGAGCTTGCCAGGCAAATAAGAAACCTTTTCAAATTCAATTGACGATTTTCTGGTATCACCATTCT
>JASFYW010000052.1:0-49526 GCA_045046865.1 Woeseiaceae bacterium
AACTAAACGTAATATAATATGCCTTGTTGCGCAGTTAGCGACAAAATGGATCTAAAAATAAAATTAAGGAAAGATGTATCGAGGTTTACTTGAATAAAACCTCGATGATAAGACTACTACCCATGCGACTTATAACTCTTCTACTCATTTTATTACAAAATGTGCTCATGACTACTGTCTATGCAGATGATACTGTGCAAGTAGTAAAAGTCGCCGATCCCTTTCTTGAGGTGCACACCGGTGCTAGCGTCGGCTACCCTATATTTCATGTGGTGCAGAGAGATGAAACAATCTCAATACTTAAACGCCGAACCAACTGGTACTTAATAAACACTAAAGATAAAGAAGGCTGGGTACACCGATCACAATTAGTAAAAACATTAACCCTAAAAGATGAAAAAATTGAAATAAAAGATTTTACCCGTGATGACTATGCTGATCACACCGGCGAAATGAGTATGATTGGTGGTAACTTTGGCGGCTTACCAATGATGACTCTTTCAACAAGTTATACGTTTACCTCTAATTTATCGACTGAAGTTTCCTTTTCACAAATCATTGGTAGTTTTTCTAGCCGATCTTTATTAGGAATAAGTTTAGTGCAGCAGCCTTTTCCTGAATGGCGTGTTTCACCCTACTTTTCTATCGGAACAGGAATGATTAATACCAAAGTTAAATCCACTTTATCTCAAATTACAGATAGAACGGATATTGTAAGTAACGTAAATATTGGCGCTAAAATGTACCTGACCCGTCGATTCTTATTACGTGCAGATTTAAAAAAATACATCATCTTTCAAAGCAGAGACAAAAATGAGGAAATATCATCATGGCAAGTTGGTTTCGCCTTTTTCTACTAAAGGCTACAAAGTTAAGTTTTGTATCTTTAGTGCTTATTTCTTCAACGAATTCTTATTCCGAAGAAAGTACTACGCCTTTACAAGTTGAATCAGAACAATTAATACAACCCGAAATTGAGCGTCGTACTATTGAGCTTAATGATATAGACACCGAAGACTTTGAAGCCACTGTTTTTGCAGGCATGTTGAGTATCGAAGATTTTGGAGCCAACCCCGTTATTGGGGCGCGTATTGCTTATCACTTGAATGAAGATATTTTCTTTGAAGCGACATTAGCTCAATCTACCGCAGGGCAAACTAGCTATGAAAGAATCAGCGCAACGCAACTGCTAACAAGCGCACAACGAGACGTCACCTATTACAACGTATCTTTAGGCTATAACTTATTACCTGGCGAATCTTTCTTAACAAAAAAGACCTCTTTTAATAGCGCCGTTTATCTTATCGCAGGCGTTGGCAATACCACCTTTGCTGGTAGTGAAAATTTAACCTTAAGTATGGGTGGTGGCTTTCGCCTGCTAGCGACGGACTGGATGGCTTTGCATATTGATGTACGCAACCATACTTTCAATATTGATATTTTAGCAGAAGATAAAACAACCAATAACCTAGAAGTTACGCTTGGTGTTTCTGCATTTTTCTAACACTTTTATGTATGAGGTTTAAAATGAAAAAACATTTGATTCAATTATTTATTGTTGCTGGTATCGTACTTTCTTTTGCTGTTCCTGCTTCTCATGCTGCCTCTGAAAAAATTTCAGGTAAAGCGAGTAACTTCACATTAAAAAGCCGTTCAGGAAAAAACATTAAACTCTCTGAGCTTCGTGGTGATGTAGTGATGCTAAATTTCTGGGCATCGTGGTGTGGGCCATGTCGCAAAGAAATGCCTTTGTTAGAAAAAATTCATAAGAAATATAAACGTTTAGGTTTTACCTTATTGGGCATAAATGTCGAAGAAAATACACGTGATGCTAAAAACTATTTGAAAGATGTAAAAGTCACCTTCCCTATCTTATTTGATAAAACACAAAAAACCAGCAAGCTTTATAATGTAAGTGCAATGCCAACAACTATTCTTATAGATAGAAATGGCAACCAACGTTTTATTCATAAAGGTTATAAAGCCGGTTATGAAAACGACTATAAAAAACAAATTAAAAAACTGTTAAGAGAATAAAATGTTTTACAAACTCATAGCCAGTGTATTACTCCTCATTAGTTTAACTGCTTGCAGCAGTATAGAGCCGTGGGTAAAACCTTATGAAAGAGCGAATCTAGCTGATCCTATTATGAGTTTTAGTGCTGATCCTTTATCGCAGGGGTATATGCATCACGTATACCAAGCGCGTGAAGGTGCGCGTGGTGCTGAAGGCGGTTCTGGAGGTGGTTGTGGTTGTAACTAAATCACTGCGTCCATTATCTGTATTATTTTTATTTCTTGCCAGCCTGACAAGTCATGCTGCCGTGCTGCCTTTTGAACGTGCGGATATTTTATACCATTCATATACTGGCGGTGGGATTGAAATATCTGGCCCAGCAGTGTTAGTCAGAAAATCAATGGGGGATAGTGTATCCGTATCAGTAAAACATTATGTCGATACGATAAGCTCAGCCTCAATTGATGTTGAAGTTATATTGGGCGCAAGCACCTACCAAGAAGAACGTGTTGAACAAGCCTTTACTATTGACTATCTAAATGAAAAAACATTAATGAGTATTGGTTATACCAACAGTGAAGAAAATGACTTTAGCGCAGACACCTTTTCATTCGGCATAAGCCAAGATATGTTTGGAGACTTAACCACGGTATCAATGGGGTATGCGCATGGTGATAACACCGTTGGTAAAACAGGCTCGCCTGCTTTTTCTGAACAATCACAATTTGATAATTTTAATATTAGTCTTGCCCAAGTCATCACTAAAAATTTAATTATGTCTGCAGCTTTTGATGTCACCACAGATGCAGGCTACTTAAACAATCCGTATAGAAAAGTCAGATACGTGGATACCCCAACGACCTTCCTTTTAGAAAGTGAAGTCTATCCAAAAACACGAACCAGTAATGCTATAGCACTTCGGGCGCGATATTTTTTACCCTACCGAGCAGCTTTGCATGCAGAGTATCGTTTTTTTAATGATTCATGGGGTATCGTAGGAAACAACATAGAGTTTGGCTACACCCACCCTTTTGGAGAAGACTGGATTGCTGATGTGCACTTCAGAACCTACGCCCAAACTAAAGCAGACTTTTACAACGACTTATTCCCCTTCTCTGGCGCACAAAATTTTTTAGCGCGTGATAAAGAACTTAGTACATTTAATAACAGTACTATTGGTTTTGGTGTGAGTTATGAATTTGCTAAAGGTGAAGGCGGCTTTGTCGATAAAGCCACCGTTAACTTTAAATTAGATCACATTGAATTTAATTATCTTGATTTTAGAGATGCAAGACAAACAACTTTTACACCAGGAAGCGAACCTCTCTATAAATTTAGTGCTAATGTCATGCAGTTATTTTTATCTGTTTGGTTTTAATTATTTGGATATTAATTATGTTACTTAAAAAAATAAAAATACTTATCAGTCTTAGTTTATTCGCTATGCTTATCACAACGGCTCAAGCAGCAGAAAAATCACCGGCTTTAGAAAAGCAGATTCAAAGTCTAAAACAAGAAGTTTTACAACTGAATAAAGAGCTCTTCATTCTTGAAGAAGACTTGCTATTTCCTGCTAATACGCAATTCAGTATCTTTTTATCAATGGATATTGGAAAGTTGTTTGACCTTGACTCCGTTCAAGTGAATATTGATGGCATCAACATTAGCAACCATCTCTACACTGAGCGTGAAATAAATGCTTTAAAGCGTGGCGGTGTTCAACGTGTTTATTTAGGTAATATTGCTTCCGGAAAGCATGAGTTAGTTGCTTTCTTTACTGGTAAAGGGCCGAGTAAACGCCACTACAAACGTGGCACGACTATCCAAATAGAAAAAACAGGTTCACCCTTATTTGTTGAGTTAAAAATCATTGATAACTTAACCAAGCAACAACCTGAATTTAAAACTAAAGTTTGGGAATAGTTTTTCCTTTTATTTTCTATGAAACATTTTTTAAAACAAAGCCTTCGTGCCCTAGCACTTTCATCCATTGCGTTTAGCTCAATTGCGGCTGAACGCTCCCCGCATGAAGTGAAAGACTTGCGCTATGGCGAAGCGCTTTATCATTTTTATCAAGAACAATATTTCACTTCGATTACTAATTTATTGGTTGCAAAAGAACGTCGCCCTATTGATTCACAAAACATTGATCCTGAATTGTTATTGGGCGGCTTATACCTTTATTACGGACTTCATCAAAATGCCAGCAACATATTTGGCAAATTAATAGAAACGAATACCTCAGAAGAAACTCAAGATCTTGCTTGGTTTAACATCGGTAAAATGCGTTACCAAGAGCATTTGTTTCCTGATGCTAAGCAGGCATTAATTAAAATTAAAGATACCTTGTCTTCTGAACGTGCAGCAGAAAAACAAAATATGCTCGCTAACACCTATCTAAAAGAAAAAGATTTTGTTGCAGCACGTGATGCGATTAAAAAGCTTGATTCAAATGAAGACTGGCTGATCTACGCTCAATATAATATGGGTATTGCATTAATTAAGTCAGGCACGGGACGCGAAGGCACTGATTTACTCAATTCAATCAGTTCGCTAAAAACAGATGATGAAGAACTTAAAGCCTTACGCGACAAAACCAATATTGCATTAGGTTATGCCTTTATTCGACAAAAGCGTCCTGATGTATCGGTAAAATATTTACAGAAAGTCCGCTTGAAAGGCCCCTTATCAGCCAAAGCATTGCTCGGCATCGGTTGGGCCTACCAACAGCAAAACAAACTTGAGCAAGCGCTTGTTCCGTGGATGGAGTTACGTGATTGGCCGGTGATTGATACTGCCGTACAAGAGTCATTACTGGCTGTTCCATACACTTTAGAAAAAATGCAAAAAAATCAATTGGCACTAAAACACTATAATTATGCAATTGATAACTATAAAACTGAGCTGGTTCGTCTTAAGTCTACACTCAACGCAGTTAAAGGCGGTGAATTACTGTTTGCTCTTCGCCCAGCAATGGTCACTGAAAATATTTTAGATACTCAATACAAAAAGCAATTACCTGAATCTATCTCTGCCCCATATATGCACCACCTACTTAACAGTGTGGACTTTCAAAATATCCATAGAAACTACCTCGATCTTATTTATATTAAGAAAAATCTTAAAAAATGGAAGCAGCAATTTTCAGCCTATAATTTAATGCTAAAAGAACGTGCCGCTTACTACGCTAAACAACTTAAAGTCACTCGTAACGATGCGCGATTAAATAAAATTAAACGTTTAAAACAACAGCGTGACAAACTCACTTTAAAAGTTAACAACATAAAACAGCAACAACAAATTGAAGATATTGCTACTGAAGATGAAATAGATATTTTGAATAGCTTAAAAAAGGTAGGCTCCTCATTAAAGCATTTAAGTAAAAAAGATGACTATTCAGAAGAACAAGAGAAATATAAACTCTATAAAGGACTTATGTTGTGGGAAATAGCAACAGACTACACGCCACGCTACTGGAAAATTAGGAACGAACTCAATTTAGTTAATAAAGCCTTATCAAAAACCGAAAAACAACTACAATCACTGGTATTGTCTAGCAAAAAAGCACCGCTCTCTTTTTCCGGCTACAAACAACGCATTAAAGATAAAGAAAAAACACTCAATAGGTTAATCAAAAAAGTAAATACTATTATTAGATCACAAGAGAAATCGATTGAACAAAAAGCAATCGCTTCTTTACAGCAACGTTATCATCAAATAGAAAATTATCATACGCGAGCAAACTACTCGCTTGCACGTTTATATGATCGTTTAACACTGCCCAGCAATATCAGAAATGAAGAAAAAAACAAAGGGGATGACAAATGATAAAATCTCCTCTCATTTTAGTTATCGCATCTTCACTTCTTTTTTCTTGCGCAACAAGCCAATCTAAAGATGTAACTATTGCTACACTTGCAAAAAAGACCATCAATTTAGATGAGCCTAAGATACAGCCATTAAATCGAGAAAATACAGCGGGATTCTATCGTCGGTTTTTAAAAGATGCGCCGAATAGCGCAATGTATGGTGATGCTATGCGACGCCTTGCTGATCTTGAGTTACAAACAGGTCAAGATCAAGGTGCATCAAGCAGCCGCAAAAAATTACGCACATCTAAAAATAAAATAAAAACGGCAATAAAACTTTATGAAACATTTTTAGAAACTTATCCAAATAGAAAAAATAACGATCTTATTCTTTATCAATTAGCCAAAGCGTATGAACTAGATCTTCAGCAGGAAAAACTGCTGCCAACTCTCAATAAAATTATCCGGTTTTTTCCTAAGACGCAATATATTGAAGAAGTTCAATTTCGCCGAGGTGAAGCATATTTTGTTCGAAATAAGTATAAACAAGCCGAGTTAGCATACAACAGTATTTTACAAAAATTTCCAGACTCCAGTTATTATGAAAAATCTTTATACAAATACGCTTGGACACGTTTCAAGCAGGCAAATTATAAAGATGCTGCAAAATCTTTTGTGCATTTTTTAGATATAAAATACAAGCAAGGCCAACTAAAAAAAGATGGTCCATCTGAGAATGTTTCACGCTCAGAAAAAGAGTTACTATCTGACATTTTAAGAGCGACAAGCCTTTCTTTTTCCTATCAACAAGGCCATAAAAGCATAAATCAATTTTTTAAAGGTGCTGGCCATAAAGCATTTGAACCAGTAATTTATGATCAGCTTGCAAAACTTTACTTAAGCAAAGATAGAATCAGAGATGCTGCGGAAACATACCTTGCCTATAGCAAGACGTACCCTATTTCGTCAATTGCACCTGAATATCATTCGAGAGCCATTGCCTCATATAAGAAAGGTGGCTTTACCAGCCTAGTGTTACCTGCAAAAATTACATTTGTTAAACAATATGGCGTTAATACGCCTTATTGGAAAGCACAAAATATTGAAGCGCAAACAAACATCACGCCATTACTAAAAAAACATACAAAGGAACTAGCCAATCACTTCCATGCTAAGGCGCGTAAAACTAAAAAAGTCATGCGGAAAAAATCTAAAGTTTCTTTAAAGTCACGAAAAAAACAATTTGCACAAGAAATCACGCAAGCAACCTCTTGGTATAAGCTGTATATAAAGTCATTTCCTAAAGATAAAAGCACAGCAAAAATTAATTTCTTACTGGCTGAAGCACATCAAGATGCTGGCCAATACCGCAATGCTATTTACCAATTTGAGAAAACAGCATACCAATATCCTGAAAGCACAACTAAACCGAAAGCAGCCTATGCTGCTCTTCTACTTTACCCCGCTATTCAAAAAAGTTTAAAAGGCAAAAAGCAGAAAGACTGGCAACAGAAAAAAATTAGCAGTGCCTTGAAATTTACTAATAAATTCCCAAAAAATAAACGCACCCCTTCCATATTAGCTAATACGGCTGAAGAGCTATTTAAAATGGGTGACTACCCCCGCGCTATAAACACGTCAACATTTCTAATCACTAGCCCTAAAGTTAATAAAAAACTACAAATCAGTGCTTTGCTCGTGATGGGACATTCTGAATTTGAAATGCGTCAATATCTTCAAGCAGAAGAAGCTTACCGAGCACTGATTAAAAAGCTTCCAGCTAAGCATAAAGAATTTAAAAATATAAAAGAACGCTTAGCGGCGAGTATATATAAACAAGGTGAGTTGGCGAAAAGCTCTAATAAACTGGCCATTGCCGCAGAATTTTACTTGCGTGTAGGTAAAGACGTGCCTTCTTCTAAATTAAAAGCGGTGGCTGAATATGATGCCGCAACCATTTATATTGGATTAAAACGTTGGCACGATGCAGAGAAAATTCTAGAACGTTTTAGAAAAACCCAAAATAAAAAACATAAACTCCAATTCGGTGTAACTGAAAAACTTGCTTTAGTTTATACGCAAACTGGACGTTCATTGAAAGCAGCCAACGAAATGATTCGCCTGACAAATGAAGGTAAACATTACACCCGTAATCAACGTCGTGAATTATTATGGGATGCGGCTAAAATTTATAATGACAATAAACGCACGAAAACAGCAAAACGTATTTTAACTGCTTATATTAAAAATTATCCCTATCCATTAGAGCCCGCTATTGAAGCTAGGCAGCTATTAGCTAACTTTACAAAAAAATCAAACACAAAACGTCATCACTACTGGTTACGTGAAATTATTAAGGCTGATAATAAAGGCGGCAAAGCAAGAACTGCACGGACACAATATTTAGCAGCGACAGCTTATATGGAACTCACCCTGCCATTATTTAAAGCTTATACTCGCGCACGTTTAACGATCCCTCTTAAACGCAGTTTGAAAAAGAAGAAGAAATTAATGCAAAGAGTCGTTAAATCTTATGACAATGCCATGAAATATCGAGTTAAAGAAATCACAACATCGGCTACATTTTATATTGCTGAAATTTATAATGACTTTGCGGGCGCATTGCTTCAGTCACAACGACCTACGAAACTCTCTGCGGATGAATTAGATGAATATAATGTTTTAATTGAAGAACAAGCTTTTCCTTTTGAAGAAAAAGCTATCGACATTCATACTGCAAATGCAGAGCGTGTGAAAGATAATATTTATGATAAATGGGTTAAATCAAGTATTACAGCATTAAGTAAATTAAATCCTATCCGTTTTGCTAAAACTGAAGCAGGAGAAGCTTATGCGCCATAGTCTATTTTTAATCGCTGCAATAATGCTTTCCGCTTGTTCAGGCTTACAACCAAACTCTGAGGTAGAAGAAAAAAAGATAACGGTGGAACGCAGCGCGAAATATAATGATGCAGTTTCATCGATGAAACAAAAAAAGTATAAAAAAGCATTAGCATTGTTTAGAGATGTTATTCATGCTCAACCCAATTCATCTAATGCTCATACCAATATGGGAATTATTTTTACTGCACAAAAATCTTTAAATGAAGCTGAAAACGCCTTCAATCATGCTCTTAGAATTAAACCTAACAATGTCTATGCTTTAAACCAGTTAGGTATTTTGTACCGTCAATTAGGGCAATTTGCTAAAGCAAAAGAATCTTACTTAAAAGCTATTTCTGTTGATTCAAGCTACGCCAAAGCTCACCTAAATTTAGGTATTTTGTATGACCTTTATTTATATGATCTACCAAAAGCCGCCAATGAGTTTAAAACTTACCTAGAATTAAAAGGTACTAAAGATAAAAAAATAAGCAACTGGATTTTAGATATTGAACGCCGCTATAAAAAATCTCAGGCTAAAAAATAAGGGGTACGACTATGAATATTAAACTTCATCAAACCATAAGCATCCTTATTCTTTCCATGCTATGCAGCGTGTTCTCTCATGCTGAAGACAGAATACGTCTTAAAGGCACATCAATAATTGGTAATAAAGAATTACCTAAAATGCTGTATATCGTTCCATGGAAAAATGCTGAACTGCCTGATATGAATGCACCGCCCATCGAAAGTTTAATTGATGAGGCGCTTTCCCCTGTCGATAGGGATTCTTTCAAGCGTAAAATCCGTTATTATCAACTCTATTCTGAACAAAAAAAAACGAAGAATGAGAACCAGTAATTTGCTTAAAAAAGAGCACTAAACTACATTTAGCCAAAATTAATACGCCGAGGTCTCGAAGTCTTTATTCGAGGGCAAAACACTGCACAAAGTAATAATGCTCTATATTTTTAGCATTATTCACCTCACTGATTAATTCACTAAATTACTTTTAACACGGCCACTAGTCAGGAGGGTGGTATGTACAAAACAATTGTAGATTTTTTTCAAGATGGTGGGGTTTTTATGTATCCCATAATGATCGTACTTGCTATTGGTGTGGCTATTGCCATTGAACGTTACATGTATCTGAGTGTAATAAAAGGTGGAAATAAAAAACTAATGAAATCGCTATTACCATTACTTCAAAAAGGTGATTTTCAAGGAGCCTATACACAAGTCTCTAAATCCAACCATGCCGTTAGCCGTATGCTTGCTCAAGGCTTAACACGCATGAAAACCGCAGCCAATCGTGATGAGATTGAAACCGCCATGGAAGAAAGCCTGATGGAAACTATCCCTCAGATTGAAAAGAGAACTCACTACCTTGCAATGTTTGCCAATATAGCCACATTACTCGGCTTACTCGGTACCATTATTGGTTTAATCAAGGCATTTACTGCCGTTGCTGCGGTTGATCCAGCTTTAAAAGGTGAAATTTTATCAACCAGTATTTCTGTTGCGATGAATACCACTGCTTTTGGTTTAATGACTGCCATACCTTTACTCTTCATATATACGGTACTGCAAACTAAGACCACAGAAATTATTGATAGCCTTGAAATGGCTACAGTTAAATTTCTAAACTTAATGTCTAAACATAAAGCCTAATGAGTAGAAGACACGGCAGACGAGCTCGCACTCCTGTAAACGTCGAGCTCGATATAACCGCATTTATGAACTTGATGGTGATTCTTGTCCCCTTCTTGTTGATAACTGCCGTGTTTACCCATTTAACCGTACTAGATATTAATTTACCTACTTCATCAGAAGCAAACTCATCTACTCCGAATAAAAAAACATTTGAGATTAATGTGATTATGGGCAGTAAATATTTTGTTGTGAGTGACAATCGAAACCGCGTCATTAAAAAAATTCAAACCTATTCCACTGGTGGCCATTTTAAAATTCTCAATAATGTTTTAAAGCAAGTTAAACTTCAATACCCTGAAAAATTAAACATCACCATTTTGTCTCAGCAAAACTCTAGTTATGAAAGTTTAATACAAACAATGGATTCTGTTCGTGTGTTTAATGCTGTTGAAGATGGGCAGCTTGTTCAAGTTGAACTTTTCCCTAATATTTCAATTGGCGATGCGCCGAAGCTTAAATAAGGTTAGATATGTCTGATTCTCGTCGCACAAAAAGAATGGCAAGCCATCATGAACGTCGTAAAGATCGTACGGCCACATTGAATATGGTTTCACTCATGGATATTTTTACTATCCTAGTTTTCTTTTTATTAGTGACATCATCAGATTCAAATACTTTACCCTCATCAAAGTCTATTAATTTACCTGCTTCAACCACAGATAAAATACCTAAGAAAACCTTAGTTGTTATGGTAAGTGAGGAACACATCCAAATTAATGGCAATACTATTATTTCGATTAAAGAAGTGAATAAGAATAGACAAACCATTATACCAAAATTAGCGCGTGCTTTATTTAAGCTTTCTGATAAAGAAGATAAAAAGAAAAAACGTTATAACATCACCATTATGGGCGATAAAAAAATACCCTATAAATTACTTAAGAAGATCATGCTCACCTGTGCAGGTACAAAGTACGCAAACATCTCACTTGCTGTCGTTCAAAAATCATCTGATAAAAAATCTGGCGCGCTCTAATGTCATTTTCTTTTAATTCATACAATGAGCCTGTACTTCCTTGGACGAACACAAGGAACGATGAACGCTTTAGTAAAATTGTTAAATGGGTGCTATTAACATTTATTATTTTTGGCATGGTTGTTCCTTGGCTACCTTCTCCTGAAGCAGAAAAAAGACAGCTAAAACAAATTTCACCTCGTCTTGCGAAATTAATTACTAAAAAACGTCTACAAAAGCCCAAAGTTGCAAAAGCTAAAGCCGTCAAGAAAAAAGCCAAAGCCACGAAAAAAGTTAAGAAAAAAATAGCTAAAAAGAAAAAAGCCAAAGCCAAAAAAAAAGCCCAGCAGTCAGGATTAATGGCGATGGCAAATGAAATTCAAGACTTACAAAGTATGTTTGACCTATCATCATTAACCAGTAAAAAACCGCTTAGAGATAAGGCTTCTAGGAAATCCAGTTCAAGTAAAAAATCAGTCATTTCAACTAAAGCAAATAAAAGCAGTGGTGGTATTGATACAAGTAAACTCAGCCGCTCAACTGGCAGTACCAACTTAGCAAAACGAAGTAGCTCTAAAGTTTCCAGTAATCTTGGTGGTACATCGGCAACCAATATTCCTCGTCGTACACGCTCTGGCCAAAATGCTCGAGCTATTGAAGAACTGAATTTCATTTTTGATAAGTACAAAGGCGCTCTACAAAATATTTATCAAAGAGCCTTACGAAAAGATCCTTCTTTAGAAGGCAAAGTCGTTTTTGAACTCACTATCAGCCCTGCAGGTAAAGTCATACGTGCTAAAATTATTTCCAGTGAGTTAGGTAATAAAAAATTAGAACGCCGATTAATATCACGAATAAAATCATTCCGCTTTTCTGCTAAAGATGTCGCAACTGTGACAGTTACTATGCCGATTGATTTTCTTCCGTCTTAAATGAAATTATATTTATCGCTGTTTACCTATTTAATCACCCTCGTTTTTTTTTCAACGACGACATATGCTCAACATTATTATAATAATGGTATTTCTGAATACGCATTACTCCTCTCCAGCCAACAAACCGAACTATTGTTTTCTGATCAAACAAATATAACAACAGATATCGATCAATTAGGTATTCTTTGGTACGAAACGTTTAGTTCATATTTTGATGCAGGATTAGAATTTGGTTACACCGAAATGACCCAGCTTAATAATACTTCATCAGTTAAGCTTTCCTCTGGTGAATATGCGGGGCTACTCTTACGTTTTACCCCTATCGAAAAAAATCTTTACTCACTAGAACTTAACATTAATTACCGTTTTAACCAGTCAAAAGGAGAAGTGATTTCACAAAAAACAGCCTTTTCATGGCATAAAATAACACTCAGTCCTGCCTTCTTATTCCACGCGCTTGATGAATTAAGCTTTTTTGCTGCCCCTGTTTACTCTATTACTAAGGGACGCCAAATCGACACAGGAGAACTTTCTCAAACCAAGACTTTTCAGCTAAAAAATAATTCAGGTATTCGACTTGGGTTAGACTTTAAACCTGACAAAACCAGTAAAATTCGTCTAGAATGGAGTGAAGGTACTACCGACGGCATAAGGTTATTTTTTTCCAGAGAACTCTAAACAATAACCTTTCAAATAAAATGTTATTGTCGATTTCTAATAGCAAAATCTTGTTCAAGTTCACAAATTGCTTAGTTTTTAACCTATTGTCCTACCCTTTGTGAAGTAATTCACAATCCTGATACAAAATATAAGCTAAAGTTCAATTGTCGCTAAAGCCAGTACCCCTTTTTGACGATAGAGTACCCAACAGAGTTTTATTTTATTAATTTACCTAAAGCTAGACTTATCATGAAAAATGCAGCTAAACAAATGAATCGCAAAGTTCTGAAGACATTGGAGCCTTTAAATAGACTTAATCCAATATTAATTGATGAACTTGCTGCAAAATCAATCGTTGAAGATGTGCCTGCAGGTCGTATTATCTGCCGCAATGGTGAAAAGAACTCTCGTCATATTTACCTTTTAACAGGCCAGGTTGAAATTGCCAGTCCGTCTGATACAAAGACGAAAATACTTAAAGCAAAATCTCCATTAACGACACCTATTACCCAAGTTTCGCCATACCAAGCAACAATTAAGGCAAAAACAAATTCTACATTGCTCTATATCGATTCAGATCTACTTGAACTTCTTCTGAGTGATGAGCCTGAGCTAACGACATCTTACGAAGTCAGTGAGATTTCATCTGATGATGCCGATGATTGGATGCTCACATTCCTGCAGTCTCCTGCTTTTCTACAGTTGCCTACCGCTAACATCCAAAAGCTATTAACTCATTTAGAAGAGATTCCAGCGAAAAAAGACCACGTCATTATTAAGCAAGGAAGCACTGATGATAACTATTACATTATTAAATCAGGCTCTTGTAATGTTCATCGCCAACCAAGTAAAGACGCAGCACACATTTTACTTGCCGTCCTTCCCACTGGCAGCGGTTTTGGTGAAGAAGCACTCATAAGTAATGGGTCAAGAAATGCCACCATTACCATGCGTGAAGATGGATCGTTGATGCGTCTTAAAAAGAAAGACTTCTTAGATCTACTCATCACACCACTGATTTCATACTTTAATTTTAATGAAATGGAAACCAAGATATCTGAAGGTTGTGTTGTTCTTGATGTTCGTTCTGAGATGCAAAGCAAAGCCTCACCTATTGAAAGTGCCGTCAATATTCCTTTAAGTATGCTTAGACTAAAATTTGATAGTCTAAATGAAGATAGAGAGTACTTACTTGTCTGCGATGATAGTTCGCAAAGTTCAGCGGCTGCATTTTTGATGATTCAAGGTGGTTTCCAATGCAGAGTCCTTAAAAATGGTTTAAGTGCGCGTCAACAACCGGCTCACTCTCCTGAAAAGCCTAAGGAAATAGCACAAGAATCTGCTGCTTCGATTAAAGCAAAACAACAAGCGGCAATAGCTAAAAAACAGACTGAACAAATAGAACTTCAGCAAAAACAAATTCAAGCAGCAAGAGAAAAAACCGAGCAAGATATCCTTAGACATAAGCAAGAGCTTGCCGCATCAAGACGTCGTATTGAGCAGAAGAAGAACACAAGTGATAAAGCAAGCTTTGATGAAATTGAAGCACTAAAACAAAAGGCAGCGCTAGAATTAAAACAAGTAAAAGATGATTCTAAAAAGATAGAAGCGCGCCAACAAGAAACAAATGACAATATGCGCAAAGCTGAAGAAATGATCAAACAGTCTACTGCTGCAGCCGAGCAAACACGCAAACAAGCAGAAGAAGAAGCGGCGCTTATAAAACAAAGTGCTGCTCAAGCGGTAGTGCAAGAAAAAGAAGCCATACTAAAACAGCAAAAAGAAGCTAACTTAGCATTACAAAAAGCAGAACAAGAGCTGCAAAAAGCACGCGCTGAACAAGCAGCCATAGAACAACGCCAAAAAGAAGAGGCTGAAGTCATTCAGCAGGCTAAACGTAAAGCAGAAGAAGCTGAACTCATTAAACAACGTGCGGCTGAAGAGTCACAGCGTGCAGCTGAAGATGCTGAGCTAGCGCGTTCTGAGAAAGTAAAACAAGCGCTCAAAAAAGCACAAGCTGAACAAGCGGATATTGATAAACGCCAAAAAGCAGCGGCAGAAGCCATGCAGCAAGCTGAAGAACTGGTTAAATTATCTGCTTACCAAATAGAACAAGCACACAAGAAAGCTGAAGAGGAAGCAGCTTCAATTAGACAGCGCGCTGTTGAAGAAGCAGAATATCTACGAGCAGAAGTTGAAGCGGCTCGCTTAAAAATGGAACAAGACTCTCTAAAAATTAAAGAAGAAGAAAAGATTATAAAAAGCAATGCGCTTAAAATGCGCAATGAAGCCGATGAAATTCGTAAAGCAGCAATGAATGATGCACAATTAGTTCGCTCTGAAATTGAAGAAACGCGACGTCTTCTTAGTGACAAGCTTATGCAGTCTCAAGAAGAAGAAAAACGTAAGCATGATGAAATACTTACTGAAGCTAAAAAACAAGCAGACCTTCTGGCTAAAACAAAAACCCAACAAGCATCTGATGAAGCTGATGCGATAAGAAATAAAGCGCAAGAAGATGCTTTACGCTTACATCAAGAGCTAGAAAATACACGTAAACAAATTGAAGATGAAGCAGCACGAGTTATCGCTAACCTTCAAGAACAATCAAAACTTAATGCTGTCGTTGAAAATGAGCTTGATAATGAAATTGAAATTATTGATTTATCAGATGAGATTAACGATGACGATGATGATTTCGATGTTGAACTTGAAAGCGAAGCTGTAGATTACACCTCGGTGAATATTCCTGGCATGGAATCAATAGAACCGATTAATGATATTGAAGCAGAGAAAAAAGCAAGAGCTATAAAAGAAAAGCTCACGCAATCTCAAGCTATTAAAGATGCACAACAAGTAAAATCACATCAGCCTGAAGATCCTACTATATTAGAAGATGATGACGACCTCTTTACTTTCCAAGAACCTAATGGTTCAGTTAAGCCTATACATGAAGAAGAAACTGAATATGTTGTTTCACACAGGACACGAGCTGAAGTTGGTTTAACTCAAATTTCTCTTAAAGATGAAGCACTAAAATCTGTTGTTATCTATCAAAAAGAAGAAAGTGATGCTGCTTTTGAAAGCAATCCATTCTTAAATGATAGTGCAGGACAACAACCTGCCGTAGCAAACAGTCATAGCCACAACGTAGCACAATTTGATAAGCAAGCTCACGATAGAAGCCATACCAATGTAAAATCGAATACTTTCGCTATTGCTGCTTCTTTCATGTTAATTTTAGCAGGTGCAGTATTTACCTTACATGCAACAGATACTTTAAAAGTAGAAGCCATTGCTTCTTTATTTAATAGTGGTAATGATATTGTGCAGCCAGCAACAGCGATTGCTAAAAAAGAATCTAAATCTATTAGAAGAAAAGTTTTACGTGCTGATACTAAGGTGAACGTTAAGAAAGAAATCACCAGTAAAGTTGATGACATCATGCAAGGCTGGCAAAATGTATTAGATGAAGCTAAAAACCCTAAGAAAGGCAACCGTAAATAATTAGTTCTGTTACAACCGCCACACTAGCCAAGCGACGAATAAAGTTAAGAAAAATAAAAGAGATAAAACATTAAGACTTAATGTTTTATCTTCTTTGATCAGCACTTCATCATCATTATTAAGCTCACTCTCAGCTAACTCAAATAAAATACTCCAGTCTTTTTTTAATTGCGCCTGTACGTCAGTGGTTTCACTATTTGATTTCCATTCTTTAACATCTTCAATACTCAGCACATCTTCAGGCTTCCCCTTAGGAAACTCGCTGCCCTTTATAAATAACACCTTTTGCTCTATTCGCGAACCTTCTACTTTGGAATTTAAGAATTGTGTTGTATTTTCAAGTTGAAGCAAAGGGTTATCAAATTTGTAACTCTTTTTTCCTAAGACTTGAGTCCAGAAGTCGATTTTGTCTGCCGCAAAAATAACACCTTGATATCGTTTTACACTGAGTAAGATAATTTTATTTTTGCATAATAATAGATGTTCGATGAAAATCGAACCATCCATGCCATCTGACATTTTTATATTATGGAGTGAGTCGACAGCCATATTTTTTAATAAATTATTCAGGCTTTTTTCTTTAATTAACTCTGTGATGAATTTTTTTTGTACCATTATCCCAAAGACCACTAGACAACTTGCTATGCCCCAAGTCACGGCATCTGGATGACTAAAATAAAATTCTTTGATTATTAAAAATAGTTCTGACATTATTATTGTTCAATTCCTGCTATGATAGTCAGACAGTATCGTACCGAGTTTTCATTAAAAATGACATCAATAATTAGTCTCGAAAATGCAGAAATTATCGTAAATAATTACGGAAAAATACTTTCTAGTACCCCGCCTTCTTTATATGGTTTGCCAAAGTCGTTACTTGTAGACGATAAAGAACATATCAAAATGGCAATTCAGGTTCTTATTCTTGCCGTAGATAACCATGACAATAAAATACAAGAAGGACTGATCCAAGCTTATATTTACTTAGCGCAATTTATTGATGACGAAAAAGTTAACCTAGCAGAAAGCGGTCGACGTATTCTAGAAAATAAAAATATTGATGAGGATACTAAAAGTACTGAAGATCTAGAGCTCGCCAATCAAGCCGTTCAAACTATTAATGCAATAAAAACTGAAATGGAATCATTAATGAATGAGATACGTTTAGTTATTACTTGATTTCATCTATTACACCTTCATATTTACTCAGCATTTTACGAACATCATCAAAATGAGAGCTACAAATACGCAGGGCATCACGCTTCCCCTTAACACGAATATGCTGTTTATCTCCAATCATACATTGTTCCGGTAATGAGCGATAAGCAGACTCACTCATTACGATGTCAGTACCCAGCACTTTTGTAGCACTTTCAAGTCTAAAGGCAATATTAACGGCATCACCCAATGCAGTCGCATCTTGGCCTATGCCCACGGCTGCAATACCTGAGTTAATGCCAACACCAACGCGTAACTTTTCATTAAAGTCATCCGCCGTACTACTTAAGCTTTCAGTGACATCATTAATAAGAACTGCCGCTTGTAACACTTTAATAACTGATTGTTCTTCATCGGTACCAAATTCCCAACGTGCAAAAACACAATCACCAATAAATTTATCAACAATGCCGCCATGCGCGCTTATCACATCGGTGACATTATTAAACCATTTTGTCATTAGTCGTGTCAGCGTCCGAATATCGACACTTTCAGAGAGAGAGGTAAAGCCACGAATGTCTGCAACAAGTACAGTTATTTGCCTGAGGACAGGGCGGTCCGAAATGATGGTTGCTTCCATAGAGATAGTATCAATGATATCTTCTTCTTTATGCTCTTGTTCAAAAACAAGCTCACTGCCTCCTATTTGAATTCGATCATTATGTTTTAAAAGGCGAGGGATTGTGACTCGATATGAATTGACGAAACTACCGTTGGAACTACCACTGTCTATTAAATAATAGTCGCTATGACCAAGCTGCCTAATCATGGCATGGTTGCGAGAAACTAATAAATCTATAATCACTATATCGCTATTTTTATCACGCCCGAGCGTTAGCACCGTTTTACAGGGGACTTTTTTTTCTTTGCCTTTATTTCGATAACTTATAACTGCGGACATTTCTAAAATCTCTTCCTTGCAGGCTGGGGTGCTACATTACGAAGCGTGTTTATGTGGAATGGCTAAAGGTTTTGCATAAGAACCCATTGCTCGATATAAGGACACTTCTTCGGCGGCTTTCATACCGCTTAAAATATCATCATAATCTGCCACATTGGTGTCTTGTGCTTCACTCGTAAAAGAGACAGTATCACCATATTTTTCTTCAATATAATCATCAATGATTTTTTTATCGGCTTTTTTAGCAACAAACTCAGAAACCGTACGGCCTACTCTAAACAACCAAGCCTGAGCAAACACTTCCATTTTATGGCTCTTTAGTGCTTCATTTTCTGTTTTATTTGTAGAGATTGATTCAAAATCTTTTATGGCATGACGCAAATGACGCTGCAAAATAGTATAACAATAGCTTGCCACCGTTGTTTTATAGCCTAAACCAATAAAACGGTATTCTGTTTTACGCCCGTATTGACGTGAAATAAGGTTGCGGCATTGAAAAGCTTCAGCCACAAGATTAGCCAGAGCCAACGACCAGAAAGGTGGAGTATAACGCTCACTGACTTCCGTCGAGCACTCTCTTACCTCGGCAGAAATAATCTGTTCGTTACTAATATCATGTTTTTTCATCAAACGCGTCGCGTGATCGAGCGCCAATGCCGCCTCATTCGGATTACCAGACTCCGATAGACGTAGGCATTTACAAATTTTATCGATGATTTTTTTATTATTTTTCATTCTTATGTACTTAAATAGTGCTCATTTACCATTGATATTTATCAATATATTACTATAATTTCAGTTAGTTACAACATCTTCTTTCTAGATTACATTAGAAATAAACTTATTAAAAGTACTTAAATTAGCTAATTATCCAATTTGGTACATATAAAAGTAGTTGTAGATCACTGATAATGAAACACAGATAAAAATATTTAACGAAAATGACACTATGACAACATCATCAGCACCGATAATTAATGATTCGCAGATTCGAGCTCTTGGCCACCAAGCGGTCGCGGCCAAGCCAGTAACGGGTGAAGAGCGAGAACAATTAATCAACAAAATCAAAAATTTACTGGTAGAAAAAGATGCCACGCTCGTCGCTCATTACTACACCCATGCCGATCTACAAGAGCTAGCGGAAGAAACAGGGGGGCTTGTCTCTGATTCGCTTGATATGGCTCGCTTTGGTAAAGAAAGCGCTGCTTCGACTCTCATGGTTGCTGGCGTTCGCTTTATGGGTGAAACGGCCAAGATTCTGACCCCTGAAAAACGCGTGTTAATGCCCACTTTAAAAGCAGAATGTTCACTCGATCTCAGTTGCCCTATTGATCAATTTAGTGCCTTTTGTGATGCACACCCAGAGCGAACCGTGGTCGTTTACGCCAATACCAGTGCCGCCGTGAAAGCACGAGCAGATTGGGTGGTCACATCAAGTATTGCTACTAAAGTCATTCAATACCTAGCAGAAAAAGGTGAAAAAATTATATGGGGGCCAGATCGTTACCTCGGCAGCTACATTCAAAAAGAAACCGGCGCAGATATGTTGTTGTGGCAAGGCTCTTGTATTGTTCATGATGAATTTAAGGCCATCGAATTAACGAAGCTTCGTCAGCAATATCCACAAGCAGCTGTACTTGTTCATCCAGAATCTCCTGAAGATATTATTGAACAGGCAAGTGTGGTTGGTTCAACAACCCAGCTTATAGATGCCTCAATAAAAATGGAAAACAATACATTTATTGTTGCAACAGACAACGGTATTTTTTATAAAATGAAACAAGCCTCGCCTGAGAAGAAATTCATTGAAGCACCGACAGGAGGTGCGGGCGCAACATGTATGAGCTGTGCACATTGTACCTGGATGGCAATGAATGGCTTAGAAAATTTAGCACATAGTTTAGAGCACGGTACGAATGAAATATTCGTTGATGAAACAATACGTCAACAAGCACTGACCTCCGTCAACCGCATGATAGATTTTTCAAAACAACTATAAGCTGATTGTGAAAATAGATTTTAGAAAATTATTTAACGTTTCAATCTTACCCAGCATTTTATTGATTTGTAGTTTTTTCTTTATCACGCAACTGTCAAGCCCCTTACCGCAAACATTACACCTCGTACTTCCCTACTTACCTTTCATTATTTTTTCTATAGGTATGATACTTAGTTGGGTCTTCCACCATAGTCGGGAATTTAATTTATTTTTATTGCTAGCCATTATTGATATTTCTTTAAGTCACTATATTTGGAACCCAGATCTTAAAGTTGACCCCCAGCTCGCTTATTTTTACCTTGTGCTGCTTATTCCAATCAACTATTTACTTAACCTTGTTGTAAGAGAACGAGGCATATTAAACCAGTATGGTGCAAGACGGTTTATACTTGTTGCCGTCCAGTTATATTGTATCGCGTGGTTACTTGAACACCCTTACCCTGAAATAAAACACTTCTTAACCTACCGTATTTTTAACTTTGTACTACTCGATAATTTTATTTTTAGCCAGCCTATTAATTTACTCGTGTTATTGGTTGGTCTGGTTTTATTATTTAAACTTATTTATTCAGCATCTATATTGATAGCAGGATTACTCTATTCTTATATCGCAGTGATCAGTGCATTGTATTTTTATCAAACACCTCAGCTTGCGACCATTTTCATTATTCTTTCTGGCCTATTGATTGTATTAAACATTATTATTAATGCATATTCACTGGCGTATCTTGATGAGTTAACCAATCTCCCGTCTCGACGAGCATTATTTCAGAATACATCAACACTAGGTAAAAAATATAGCGTTGCCATGGTTGATGTTGATCACTTCAAGAAATTTAACGATAAATACGGACATGACATTGGTGATCAAGTATTAAAGAAACTGGCAAGCCAATTAAGACAAGTGAACGATGGTAAGGCTTTTCGTTATGGCGGTGAGGAATTTACAATTTTATTTCCTAATAAAAGCATAGATGAAGTACGTGTTTTTAGTGAACAGCTTTGTAAAAAAGTTGAAAACAATCCTTTTATGCTTAGAGATAAAAAAAGACCAAAATCTCAGAATAAAAACAATAAAAAAACAAAACGAAAAAACACGGGGGGAAAGCCCTTAACAATAACCATCAGCATTGGTTTGGCTGAAGCATCCACACAACTTCTAGATTGTCATGCTGTTATCAAACAAGCCGATCTCGCACTGTTTAAGGCGAAGAAAAATGGTAGAAATCAGGTAGCGATCTAAACGACCTTAATCATTTAAGCTTCGACTGACTATTTCAAACACATCTTTAGATAAACCTTCTTCTTTAATTATCCGTTCAAGCTGTTGCTTCATAAGTTGTTGACGCATTTCATCATATCTACGCCAACGACTGAAATTCTGAACCAATCTAGCCGCTATTTGTGGATTCATCGCATCAAGCGTAAGAACCTGATCAGCTAAGAAGGTATAGCCTGACCCTGTAATATTATGAAAATGTACAATATTTCCTGCACAAAATCGCCCAATAAGTGAACGCACTTTATTTGGATTCGTTATTGAAAACGCTTCGTGTTGCATTAAGGTATTTATTTTATCTAAAACATTAGGGAAATCTGCCGTTGCTTGAATTGCAAACCATTTCTCAACAACCTGAGCATCATGTTTCCATTTCTCATAAAACTGTTCTAATGCAGCATGGCGTTCAGGAATATCATATTGAGACAAACTACTTAAAGCTGAAAGAACATCGGTCATATTCGTCGCAGATTTTATTGTAGTTAAACTATTCTCTATGGTTTCTTTTCCTTGCAAACACATTAAGTAAGATAAGCAGAGACTTTTAAGATCTCGCATTGCCATATCTTTTGCATTGAAAGAATATGTTTTATTGTTCTCGCAAGCATCGTAAACTGTTTTGAACTCATTTTTTAATGATTGCGCTATCGCTTTTTTCATAAAGGTTCGTGCTTTATGAATAGCATCTACATCAACGGTTTCACACTGATCAGCTAAATAACTTTCTGATGGCAATGTCATTGCTTGAGCAATAAGCGCTTGATCTAGCGTTGGGTGACATAATGTATTTTTGTATGCTTGTAAAACTGAATCATCAAGACCTAGCTTCTTATTTTTTTGAATATCAGAAACTAAAGATAAAAGAACATTAATGGCCAGTGTTTGCCCTGCTTCCCATCGGTTAAAGGCATTGCTGTCATTGGCAAATAAAAATGTTAGTTCCTCATCAGACTGTTCTGAGTTTATTTTTACGGGGGAAGTAAAATTTCTATTTAATGATAAAATGGGTTTAGATTTAACATCAGAAAACACAAACGTTTGTTTTTCTTTAGTTAAGGCTAACGTCATGTTTTTTACATTAGTCGATGTCTCACCTTGAATAATCAACTCTATATCATCGCCATCACTGTTTATTAAGCCCATTTGTAAAGGAATATGGAAAGATTTCTTATTCGTTTGGCCTACAGTGTCTGCACATGATTGTTTTATCGTTAAAGAAAATATTTTTTCACTGTTGTCGTATTGAGTTTCAATATCTAAAACCGGTGTGCCCGCTTGAGAATACCAATTTTTAAATAAAGATAAATCAACCTTTGTTGCATCTTCAATTGCAGCAACAAAATCTTCTGTTGTCACCGCTTGTCCATCATGTCGATTAAAATATAAATCTGTTCCTGAGCGAAAGCCTTCTGCACCGACTATATTTTTAATCATACGAACTATTTCTGCACCTTTGTTATACACCGTTACCGTATAAAAATTGCTAATTTCAATATAATGATCAGGACGTATAGGGTGAGCCATCGGCCCTGAATCTTGCGCAAACTGATGGGTGCGTAACACATTCACATCATCTATACGTTTTGTTGCCCGTGAATTTAAATCTGCTGAAAATTCTTGGTCTCTAAAAACAGTAAAGCCTTCTTTCAAGCTTAACTGAAACCAATCTCTACAGGTGACGCGATTACCTGACCAGTTATGAAAGTACTCATGCGCAATAATACTTTGAATATTATAAAAATCAGCATCCGTTGCTGTCTCGGGGCTGGCTAAAACGCAAGAAGAGTTAAAAATATTTAATCCCTTATTTTCCATTGCGCCCATATTAAAATCATTTACTGCGACAATCATATAAACATCTAAATCATATTCTCTGCCATAGACATCTTCATCCCACTTCATCGCTTGTTTAAGTGAAGCTAAAGCATGATCGCATTTATGTGAATTTTCATGTTCTACAAAAACTTGTAGGCTAACGTTTCTGCCAGATATGGTTGTATAACTGTCTTCTTGGCAATGAAGATCTCCGGCAACAAGCGCAAACAAATAACTGGGTTTCAAACTAGGGTCTTGCCATGTTGCCCAATGTCGCCCGCCTTCATCTTCTCCCTTTGCGATTAGGTTCCCATTTGAAAGTAATTGTGGGTACTTTATTTTGTCTGCATGAAGTGTGACTTCATATTTAGACATCACATCAGGGCGATCAGGAAAATAAGTGATTCTTCTAAACCCTTCAGCTTCACATTGTGTGCAATACATGCCACTCGATAAATACAAGCCTTCTAAAGCCTTATTTTCTAATGGGTTAATTTCATTATGAATTTCAAGGGTGAAATCATCAGGGCATTCATTGATCAACAGCCCCTCTTCATTCAAAGTATAATCTGAGTTTGATAATTTTTTTCCATTGAGTTTTAATGATTTTAATTCTAGATTCTGTCCATTTAATAACAGTGATTGATCTGACTCATTGTTGTTATTGTTTTTACTAAACTTTAATTTTGTTCTTACCTGTGTCTTAGTTTCAAATAGCTCAAAATCAAGACTGACTGACTCGAGTAAATAACGTGGAGGTTGATAGTCTTTTAATAAAACAGTCTTAGGTGCTGTTTCTTTTTTTGATGTATCAGTCATTTTTAGCCTTAAATAATGTTAAATTAAAGAATAGTATTAAATTAAAGAAGCGACGCATTAGTTTATAAATATATTAAAAATAAGAGAATAGAAATGGAATCTAATTATAACAATATAGACTTGAATAAAGCACTAGAAAAAATTAATACGAACCAGGAAAAGACATGGTTAATAAAAGAAAACAAACTTTTTATATCTTTAAGGTTTAGTGGTTTTGAACAGGCTATCGAGTTTATGAATCAAGTGGCGAAAGAATGCACGGCGCTTAACCATCATCCCGATTGGTGTAATAGTTATAATAAGCTAGATATTTTCATCACAACGCATGAAGCAGGAAAACTCACTGAACGAGACTTTGTTTTAGCCGATAAAATAAATAACATTATTAATCGATAAGAGGTATGTTTAGCGTGAGGCAAGCTGGAAACGTTTAAAATGTTTCATCACTTTTTTAACGTAGCGTTGTGTTTCTTTATATGGCGGAATCCCTTTGTATTTTTTTACTGCATTCTCACCCGCATTATAAGCTGCAATCGCATGCTTTAAATTTTTCGGGTATAACTCCAGTAAATATTTTAAATGCTTAATGCCCGCAACGATGTTTTGCTTGGGATTATAAAGATCGCTGACCCCATATTTTTCAGCTGTCATGGGCATTAACTGCATAAGCCCTGAAGCTCCTTTCTTAGAAGTTGCATGCGGATTGAAATATGACTCTGTAAAAATCACAGCCTTGACCAGTGACTCATCAACATTATACTTTCGAGATTGATGAAAAATAATTTTAGCTAATACCTTCATTTGCTTTTTAGCACGTAACGTTCTGCGGGCAACATAATGTCCCATATTAGTGAGATCATCACTACGACGCACCAGTTTTGCCTTTGTGTTAATTAATGGGTGGTCACTCAATAAGCGTGTGCCATCTGGCATTTGGTATAAATATGCCCGAGCTTGAACCATTTGTGGCAGTAATAAACTCAAACTCGCCACAAGTAGAATCAACCACCTAAGCAGGTGAATTTTTGGCAATAATGGGGCCTTAATCGTCATAGTTATATTATCGGTACAGTTTCTGGTAACTTAAGAAAAAAATCACTTAAATTATGGGAATTAACTTTAAAACTGACTCATGTAAATATTCGAGGCCGCGTGCTTTAAATCGTTCATTTTCATCGATAATATCTACGCTAAACATCTGATTTATATCGTAATTATTTTGATACAAGCTATTCACTTCATCCCCCGTTACAGAGAACGGAGGGCCATCCATTTTAGACTGCTCATATTCTAAAGTTATTAACATTTTAACCGCAGATGGCGTTAACTCATGTAATTTAGCCGCATATTCTTCTCTCATTGCAGTGGGCAATGCAATTAAAGATGCTCTATCAAATACAGCATCAATGTTCCCTAAGATGTCAGCGGTTAAGTCAAAAAAGTTACCACAATAAATTGTAATATTTTCTGCAGTCCAGCATTCTAATTTACCAATGACTTTTTGCTCTGGCGTTAAATTATTTTCAGCAAAAAAAGCAGAAACGGCCAATCCGCTCAATTCAACAGCCACTACTTGATGGCCTTGTTGTGACAGCCAGATTAAATCTAATGACTTACCGCATAAAGGGACAAAAACACGTGATTTGCGAGGTAATGAAAGCTGAGACCAATACCTTGTTAAAAGAGGATTTACTTCGTCTAAATGAAATCCAGTCAGTTTATTTTCCCAACGCTCATGCCAAAAATCTGCTTCCACAGTGATTACCTCTACGGTTTTGATTAAAAAACAATCAATTACAACGACCGCAAATTGTACCCGATTATTCCTAAAACTTTAGTCCATTAATGAAAATTATCTCAATATTTCCTATTTCACAGGCATATGATGAGGCGGTTCGGGTACACTAAAATTCAAATGACCTGTTTTACTAGGAAGAACAATGACCTTATTAATTGATAATTCACGATACAGTATTGATGCTCTTGAACTGGGGCCAATGGAAAATTTTATTTACTTAATCAGTGATAAAGCTACGCAACGTGCCGCTGTCGTTGATCCTGCTTGGGATGTGCCTGAAGTGCTAGCCTTAGCCAAAGCTAAAGGCGTCATTATTACAGATATTTTACTCACCCATAGCCATCACGATCATATCAATGGTATTGAATCTGTTTTAAGCCAACATGATGCACAACTCCACTTACTGAAAGATGAAGCAAAGTTTTGGGGGGAGTCATTAGCGCAACCTTCTTTGCACCACGGTGGAGATACTATCAAGCTTGGAGAAAGCGAAATAAAAATATTACACACACCAGGACATACTCCCGGTTCAGCGTGTTATCACATAGATGATAATTTAATAGCAGGCGATACTATGTTTGTTTTTGGCTGTGGCCGTTGCGATTTAGCCGGTGGCGATCCTAACGTAATGTATGACACCTTAAATAAACTAGGAAAAATGTCGGGCGACACAGTAATTTTACCCGGCCATAACTATGCTGACAAAACAACAGCAACAATGCATGAACAGTGTGAAGGTAACCCGTTTATGTTTTACGATAACGCAAATGAATTTGTAGAATATAGAATGCATACCCACGATAAGTACCGTGAATATCCTCTACAGCCAGAGCAAAGAAAGAAGTGAATTTTTTATGATGACCTAAACTTTAAGAATAAAGATAGTCGATATTAAAATGTCATTAACAGCATGTTGACTACATGCTGTTAATAACAAAAAGCTACGAAGAAGAATTCTACTTTTCAGCAACGATGTAGATCATCCAAGACTCTTGATTCTCTACTTCTGTTGTTTCGTAGTACTCACCGGTACCTTCTAATTCATCATCGTCTTCGTCATCAGACTCAACGTACTCTTCCCAATAAACTCGTGATTTACTGTAACCTGCTTCTTTTAGCAATTCTAAAACTTCTGGAATAGCCCATAAACGCCAGCAATAAGTAAAGGCTTCATCCATACGTGAACCATCATCAAACTCAAAATGAATGGCGCATTCCATGTGATTGTTAATTGGGTTAAAAGAAACATGCTCCCAAATATAGGTCGCATTTTGATCTTCTAATTCCGTTTCTTCTTCTAAAACATCAGCACACTCCGTTCCACCGAAAAGGTCTAATACTAAGATGCCATCGTCATTTAAGCTTTCGCGGGCTTTTTTAAAGTAATCAATTAACTCATCACGTTTTTCAAATAAACAGTAACTAAAATTAAAGGCACAGGTCACATCAACTTTATCTGTTGTGATACGAACATCGTCTTCAATTAATTGAATGCGCTTAGCGACATCGCCGCCTGCTGTTTCAAGGTTATGCTTTTTGCCCCATTCTAGGGTTGGACCATCAAAGTCCACACCTATCGCGGTGCGTTCAGGATCACTTTTACACCATTCTGTTGCAAGATAAGCCGTGCCACAAAAATCTTCTTTCATACTAATGGCTTTACGACCACGAAGTTTTTCAAACGTCTTACCCATAAAGTCAACTTCAGCTTCAGGAAATTGCACCGACTCTTGATATAACATATGGCGATCAGCTTGTTCCGCCATGGTCGGTTTATTTTTCTTACTCATGCTAACTTCCTCTAAATTTACGAATTAAATGTGGCTTATTTATATTTGCTAAGTATATTTTATTTCGCCCACTAACCCTAATTTTTTACGGCCGAGCTCTTTCTATTACAACAAAAATGCTATGATGCGGGCATAATTCGACTTTTTATGGCACCCCCTATGACAAAACCTATTCAAACAACCCTCGCCGTTCAAATTGGTGTGGGCGAACATGCTATTACCGTTGGCGGAGATGCGCCGATTGTTGTGCAGTCTATGACCAACACCGATACGGCCGATGTTTACAGCACGGTAAAACAAGTGATTGAATTAGCAAAGTCTGGCTCCGAGTTAGTACGCATTACGGTTAACTCCGCTGAAGCGGCAGCAGCTGTTCCAACCATTCGCGCTGACTTAGACAGACAAGGGTGTTTTGTACCGCTTATTGGTGACTTCCATTTCAATGGCCATAAGTTACTGAATGATTACCCAGAATGCGCTCAAGCTTTAGCAAAATATCGTATTAATCCGGGTAATGTAGGTAAAGGTAAAAAGCGGGATGATCAATACGCCAGTATGATTGAAGTCGCAATTAAAAATGATAAGCCTGTCCGTATTGGCGTTAATTGGGGCAGTTTAGATCAAGTGCTACTGGCTCGAATTATGGATGAAAATAGTCAACTCGCCTCCCCCCTTGAACCCAATGAAATCATGCATAAAGCGATGGTGACCTCAGCGTTAGAAAGCGCGCAACAAGCAGAAGCACTAGGATTGGCGAAAAACAAAATTATACTTTCAGTAAAGATGAGTAGCGTACAAGATTTAATTAGCGTTTATCGCGAGCTATCTAAAGCCTGTGATTTCCCCTTGCACTTAGGTTTAACTGAAGCAGGCATGGGCTCTAAAGGTATTGTTGCTTCCACGGCAGCCCTTGCTATTTTATTACAAGAGGGTATTGGTAATACGGTACGAATATCTTTAACGCCAGAACCTCATGGTGATCGCTGTAAAGAAGTGATTGTGGCACAAGAGATTTTGCAAACCATGGGCTTACGTTCATTCACCCCACAAGTGGTGGCTTGTCCCGGTTGTGGTAGAACATCCAGCACCTACTTCCAAACATTAGCTCAAGATATTCAAAGCTATCTTCGCCATGAAATGCCTAAATGGAAAGAAACACATCCTGGAGTTGAAGATATGAACGTGGCGGTAATGGGCTGTGTTGTTAATGGCCCTGGAGAAAGTAAACATGCCAATATTGGCATCAGTTTACCTGGAACAGGTGAAAAACCTGTTGCTCCTGTTTATGTTGATGGCGTTAAAACGGTGACACTAAAAGGCGATAAGATTGCAGAAGAGTTTCAAACGATTGTTGATGACTATGTTAATAAAAACTATCAAGTATAAAATTTATAACGAATTTTGATTAAGCCTCTTTTCAATAATATCTTGGTAGTTACGAATATTTTTAACATACTTCACAGGCTCTGCACCACGAGCATAGCCGTACTTTAAATTCTTATAATATTTTTTATTAGAAAGTAATGGCAGTACCGTTGCAAGTTCTTGCCAGCTATCAGGGTTTTTGCCCATCTCTTTCGCGAGTTTACGCGCATCCCATATATGTCCCATGCCAACATTGTATGCAGCTAAGGCTAGCCAAGTACGATCAGGTTCCGTAATGTTTTTTGGCAAGCGTTTGCGTAACTTATTAAGGTAGTATGCTCCACCGTTAATACTGGCGACTGGATCTAAACGGTTTTTAATGCCCAATTCTTTTGCTGTGGTTCTTGTTAGCATCATTAAACCCCGAACACCAGTTGGGCTTTTTGCATTAGCTCGCCAGTGTGATTCTTGATATGCCTGTGCTGCAATCAATGTCCAGTTAAGCTTGTGTTTTTTAGCCGCTTGTTTGAAGGCTTTTTTATAGGTAGGTAAATCTGTTTTAATTTTTCTTTGCAACGCCCGTGTATCGACATAATCAAAACGTTCAATGAAACCATAGTAACGATGAATCACTTCATTTAGCTGGCCGCTTGCTTCAAAGTCGTCATACCAAGATTCAACTAAATATTTTAACCCTGAATCATCTTTTGGAATTAACCATGCAAGGGGTTCAGGTTCTGTTAAATTAAAACGGACGGATAGCTCAGGCATATAGCGCCGATTAATCGAAACAATATTTGAATCTGCAACAGTACAGTCAATTTTTT
Organism: Woeseiaceae bacterium; assembly: GCA_045046865.1. Classification (GTDB taxonomy): domain Bacteria; phylum Pseudomonadota; class Gammaproteobacteria; order UBA6429; family Thiohalophilaceae; genus JAGLTQ01. The sequence goes on from JASFYW010000052.1 coordinate 30,291, forward strand.
TCTGCCAGACACGTTCTAATAATGTCTCTGTATCCGTGTCTTCAATTTCTTTCCATTGTATTTCAGGTTGTTGTATTTTTATTTTGTTTAAGGTTTCAACATAACTACTTTTTTCTGAAACATGTAAAGAGATACCTTTGATATCTTCTATTTTTTTAGGACGTTTACCTCCACGTCGACAAACTATTTGTTGTGCAACGTTCATGTATGTTGGGCCAAATAAATACGCATCATCACGTTCAGTTGTTTTTGTAATACCTGCGGCAATAAAGTCTGCTTCTTTATTGTTAATACTTTCTAATAAACTAGAAACGTCTTCTTTTATAATAAACCGTGCTTTTACTCCCAGATATTCTGCAAAGGCTTGAACCATATCATGCTCTAGGCCTAGCTTCCCTTCACGAGACTCATAAAGAGAGGTTGCAGCATTACGCGTTAAGACAACTATTTCGCCTTGTGCTTTTATTTTCTCTAATCGTTCAACATCATTTGAACAGGAAACAATAACAATAGAAAAAAGACTTAATAGTAATACTCGCAACATATACAATTCCTAATTAATGGCTTTAGTTTTAAAAATTTTATCACTCCATTGATAAAAACTCATACCCAACATGATTAACCCTGTTCCCATCCAAACACGAAAATTTAGTTCTTCATTATTTAAGACATTACCTAATATTAATGCCAATACGGGCGTCATTAAAGTAATTAAGGCAACTTGGTTAACATTGGTATGCTTTAAAATATAGAAAAATAAAACAAAACCAAGCACTGATCCAAACACACCTAGATAAATAATAGAGCCTAAACCTTGCAAGGTAAAGCCCGAAGGCCAGTCACCTTGCATTATGAACCACGTCAGTAAGTATAATGGCACGCTAACTAATAAGCCTCCATTAGTGATTTCTAAAGCGGTTAATTTAACATCCAACTTTTTAAACCAAACACTGCTCCATGAATGAAGTATTGTAGATAAAAATACAGCTGCAATCCCCCATACCGCATTGTTACCTAATTGTAATGCATGGCTAAAAATAACAACTAAACCACCTAATGCAAAAGTCACACCTAATAATTTAGCAGGCGTTAAACTTCGATCATTTAACCATATCGCCGCCATAATGCCTGTAATAATTGGCGTTAGTCCAAAAATAACCGAGATAAATCCCGATGAAATAAATTGCGCGCCCCAATAGACACTTAACATTGCACCATATATAGCAATGCCTACAACAAAGTATGCCTTACGTGCCGCCGGCTCCCATGATAAACGTTGACCGGATATCAGCATGACCAAGACACTGCTAAAAATTAAACCGATCAACATACGTGATGTGACGCCGAATAAATAACCCGCATCTCCACCACTCCATTTAATTGCGAGAGGTGTCGTTGACCAAATAATAATGACGCCAATGTACGCAAAGGGAACTGACATTTTCCTTCTCCTTTTTTAATAATAAAACTTCAACTTGAAAACAACTGTTTTAATGAGCCCCAAATAAAAAAGGCCACTGTCGTTAAACGGTGGCCTTTAGAAAAATGGGAGTTCAATTAAAACTACTGAATCATTTCTTTTCCTTCGCCCATAGCAGTCACATGCCACGCTAGTTTGCGTGCCACTCGAATAATAGGCTTGGGCTTGTTCAGAGAAATATTCATGAGGGCGATTCTGCGCTTCGTTTTAATTACTGTCAACCCGTATTTTTATGCATATAAAAATATCCCCATGCTGTTCCCGTTATTTTCTGAAAAGCATTGATTAGTGCTGTGGTAGGCAACGCTTCATGAGGATAAATGCCATGTAGATTAATAAAGAAACGTCCTACACCAGCATTATTTTTCCAATCATATTCTGATAGCGGAGATTCAACGTGGCATTTATCACAGGCATAAATTAATGATTCTGGAATTTTTTGCCAGTCCGTATGTCGATGTCTGCAATGAGGGCACCGTGAAATTAAATGTTCTGCTCCACGCACAAAAATAACTTCGCGGTGTATTTCTTCAACTTCAATATGACAAAACTCTGTAGAAGTCAGATTATCATCTAAAGGTTGCAACTCAATTGCAGGAGCACAGCCCATAAACGTCACTAGGCTCAAGAATGTTTCTCCAATTAAATATCGCTCTCCAAAATTTACACTTGGACTGTTCCACTTAGTGCCAATAAACCCAAGATCTTGCAAACCTAAAATAATATCAGTTGTATTTTCAGGGATATATTTAACATCGAGCGCATGAAAAACCAATTTTGGCATAAAAATTTTCTCGGCAGAATAATATCAAAAGGCATTATAATTGAAATTAAATGCTAGAATAGCGTTTATATTTTGATCTACAGGTTATTTAAAATGAATCAACAAACAGTTTCTAAAGAAGAACAGATTTTACAAGTTATGCGTAAGGTACTTACCGGTATCGCCAAAGATACCTATACGCCAGCAGATTTAAAGCATCCTTTATCTGAAAGTACCATTCACAGTATTCGTGATTGTTTATCGCTTATATCTGTTCGTGAAGCTGAAATTGCTAAGGATGCAGGCCGTGAAAGTAGCATGCGCCCCCGTTATGTTGATGAGCCTTCAAGCTCCGTTGTGGTTAATTTAGACCCCAATGGTTTCAAATCTAAAGATAAATAACCCCTTTCTAAATAGCAGGCTATTCCTGCTATAACTCCCTTCCTTTAAATTTATAGCTGTTTTTTGAGTAAATAACTAAGCCTCAATGAAATTAAGCTATTTATTGGCCATAAACCTCAATATTTAGCGCTCTTTTGTTAAGATTTTAGTAAAACCGCCGTTAACTATGGGTACATATAGAATAAAAATCTAAGCACCATCATTGTTTTAATTTGAGGGATCGACTGTTTCATGCACTGGATTAAGCTCAACAGTTTACGGAATCGCTATGCTATTTTAACCTTAATTTTTGGTTCATTACTGCTGAGCTTTAGTAGTTACCAACAAAACAAAGTCCGTATTCTAAAGTCTAAAATTGAACAAAATATCGAATACCGTAAAGAGTTATTACACCGTAATTACGAAATTAATAAATCGATACTCATCACCAGAGATTTATTATTTAACTTTCAAATCAATCCTCAACAGTTTAAAGATTCACATGCCATTTCAGATAGTGTTTCTTTTACTTTACGACAACTAAAGTTGTTCGCATTGCACCCATGGGTTGTTGAAAATCATTTGTCAACCATCGCAACATTAAGCTCAACCCTTAAAGGTTTTAATAAAATAACTAAAAAGCTTATTCAAGTACGTTTATCACCTGAGCTATTATTTCCTTCACTAAAAATTGCTAATTTAGATATGCAGCCTTTAGCTGCCGAAGTAACACAAAACTTGCAACTAGCAATAAAAGAAATAGAAGATAACTATTCTGAAGAACTGCGCGAAGAATACCAATTACTCATAAATTTCAGATTTAATTGGTCCCGCATGATTTCTCATTTTAGGATGTATTTATTAAACCAACTCAATGCTTTTGAATCTAAATCAAGAAATGACCAGCTTGATAATGTTCATAAAATACATGACGTATTACGTGCAAAGCTTGATATTTTCAACCAGCTAAACAATAAAAATAAATTATCTTTTGCTACTACACTAGCCTTTGAAAAATTTTACTCTGCTGCATTAAAATGGATTGTTGGTTTTAATGAAGTTAAAGAATCTAGCAATTCAGAACATTGGCGTAACGATACCTTTATTTATGAAAATGAAATAGAACCTAAGCTAGAGAAAATAAGTGTTTTATTGCGCTACCTTCATTATGATATAGAAAAGTTCGGCGAAGAAGATTTAATTTCCTTATTTAAAGCCTCTCAATTGCAAGTAAATTCAATTTGGATTGTATCTATATCAAGTTTATTTATTTTATTATTAGGACTTTTCTCATTAATAAAAACAGTACTTAATCCCATAGCTACTATTACAAAAGCGCTTGAAGATGAATCTCTTGGTGTTAGAACAGATATAAAACATGATTTATCTGTCTCTGAAACAAAAAACCTTATTTCTGCATTTAAAAATATGCGAAATCAAATCCATACACGCCAAGAAGAATTAGAATTTTATGCGCTACATGATAGTTTAACGGGGCTAGGAAACAGAGACCTTTTTAATAACCGCCTAGAACAAACACTTCAAAATGCCAAACAAGAGCGCAAAACCTTTTCAGTTTTAATTATGGATTTAGACAGGTTCAAAGAAGTCAATGATACGCTTGGTCATGCAGTTGGAGATAAATTATTACAAAGCATTGCTAAACGGCTACTCGTAGTATTACGCGATGTAGATCTTGTAGTACGTTTAGGTGGTGATGAATTTGCTGTTTTATTGGAATCCACCCATGAAATACAAGCGAAAATAATTTCTGAAAAAATACTTGATGAATTCAACAGCGTCTTCAATATTGACGATACGCCACTCTACCTTGGTATAAGTATTGGCATAGCTGTCTACCCTCAACATGGCACCACATCTCAAGTATTACAACAACACGCTGACATAGCCATGTATGTCGCTAAAAGAAACAAGATGGGACATGAAACCTATGACCCAGCATACGATGAATATAGTATAGAGCGCTTATCCTTAATCTCTGACCTTCGTACGGCGATTGATAATGATGAACTATACATGGAGTACCAACCTGTCATTGATGTTCAAACAGGTAAAACCATTTGTGCAGAAGCACTATTAAGATGGGAGCACCCTCAACGTGGCAAAATATATCCTGATGAAATAATTCCCATTGCAGAACAAACAGGCTTAATTAACCCCATCACATACTGGGTTGCCGATACCACAGCTAAATTCAATAACAAATTATTAACCATGGGAGTTAATATAAAAATAGCCATTAATTTATCTGTTTATAATCTTCAAGATAAAGATTTTATCAGTAACATCACTAATATATATTTAAAAAATAACATTTCTCCTGACAAATTTATTATGGAAGTCACAGAGAGTGTTATGATGACGAATCCACAGCAATCTATTTCTATACTGAATGACCTAGATAGATTAGGTATAGAGATTTCAATTGATGATTTTGGGACAGGCTATTCATCTCTTGCTTATCTAAAAAAACTTCCAATATCTAAACTTAAAATTGATAAATCATTTATAATAGATATGTTGAAAGATGATAATGATGCCATGATTGTACGCTCGACCATCGATCTTTCTCGTAATTTAGGAATGGAAGTTGTGGCAGAGGGGATCGAAACAAAAGAAATCCTTGAGTTACTTGATGTTCTCGGATGTCATCTCGGCCAAGGCTATTATATTAGCCATCCCATTCCAGAAGAAAAATTTAAAGCATGGATACTAGATAATAATAAAATATTTGAAAATGGATAAGAAAAAAATCAAACAACGGCTTTCAGTTCTATCACTTGAGCACAAGGATCTTGACGATATGCTAATGCTTATGGAAGAAAAACCCTTTGTTGATGAATTACAATTAAGACGCATAAAAAAAAGAAAATTATTAATAAAAGATGAGATACTATTGCTCGAAAGCAAACTTATTCCAGATATAGAAGCCTAAACCAGATTGATTGATAAAATATTATGAGTGAGAACAACAGAGATTCAAATCGAATTGGATTAGTCATTGATATAAAGCTCACCGTTGAAGGAGCTGACCATGTTCATAAAACTAGAAATATTAGTGACAACGGTGTTTTTCTAGAACATAACACTCCACATCTCAACCTTGAATTAGGTACTCACGTTATACTGCAAGTTTGTTCTATGCTGGGCGACACACCCGCTCCTCCCGTTAATGCCGAAGTAGCACGTATAACGGATGAAGGTATTGGTTTACAATTTATTCTTTAATCTTCTTCCCCCTTACTTTATAAATAAAATGAAAAATATTTCTGTAGAGCTTTTTATTGCAACATCATGTCATCACTGCCCCACTATTCTCAATGAGTTTTCATCCTTAGTTAAAAATGGGAAAATCGCATCATTGAATGTCACTAATATAGCCGTTGAAAATACCCGAGCAACTGAACTAAATATTCGAAGCGTGCCTTGGTTTTCGCTTTCGACTGACGATGCCTTTATGATTTTTAATGGGCAACACTCTGAGAAAGAAATAAATGAGATTGTAGATAACTGCCAAAGCAATCTGGCTATGCAGGTTTATATAATAGAACAACTCAGTAGCGGTCAAATGATGTTGGTCAACCAAGCTATTAAAATTTCCCCTAACATGTTTTCTCACGTTGTCACTTTACTAGAAAACGAAGAAACAAGTATGGATATTCGTATTGGCTTAGACGCGTTAACTGAAATGTTTGAAAATACTGAAATGCTACAAGAATACGCGGAACGCTTTAAAGAAATTATTTCTGGAAATGTTGTTCGTTTACAAATAGATGCTTTACATTATTTAGCTTTAACGGGTGATGTAAAGCATAAAGACTTTATCTCTAAAAAAATGATTGATAAAAATAAACAAATTAAAGAAGCTGCCATGGAAGCATGCGAAACTTTAATGGATTTTAATTAGCTTTTAATACCCCAGTTAAAATATTTTCTTCAATGGGGTAAGCAAGCTCGGCATAAAATGAAAATCGAGCTCTCAGCTTATCAAATTGATGCTCATATTCTTTCTCATAAAAAATAACCATATTGGATGCTTGTTTTTGTTGTGTTGCAGCCATAAGGGTTTCTAAGCTGCTAGTTCTATCCCTAAAATCTGATTGGAAATTAAATTCAGCAACAATAACCGCATAATCATACTGTTTTAAGCTGCGTAATGCTTTTCTCATGCCGTTAACGCTATCAACCTGAAAACCGAGTTTTTCGTATAATCGGGTGAAATCAGGGTATCCACCAAGCTCATTGATCGCTAAAAGTCGTTTCTTTTGTTCCAAAGCCCTTTAACTCCATATGATGTTGTTATTTTTAGTTATACACCTTGAAATTATTGTAACACGCCACCACAATTACTATCTTTAGTGCTCTACAAAGCACTAATCTGAATCATTTCACTTTTTTTGGAGTTTCTTATGCCTTATTTCGTATATAAAATTGCACCCGCAATTAGCAAAATTGTTAAAAACATGGAACAGATGGATGATTTCGAAAAATTTAAAGATGCCAAAAATTTTGTAAAAGATCAGCGTCAGAGCGACAGTGAAAATACTTACAAAGTCATCTTTGCCGAAAACACGATTGAAGCTGAAGAAAAGCTCCAACAACAGCGCGAAGAAAGTATTGTAAAAGAATGGGAAAAATAAATTAATTTTTATTTAAAAAACGATAATGGATGAAGATAAATACAGAGAAACTTACCGTACCGTAAACCCACTACAATGTCCTTTTGAAAAAACACTCAATTCGCGTCGTTGTACCTGTGAAAAGATGGAAAAAATTCATCTAGCAGATAGAGAATGTGTCGGCTGTATTGATCAGCAAGCTTGGCAGAACTGCCGAGACTTCCTCGAGCTACTTAGAAAAAATGCCCTATTCGCACTAAAAATAACAGAAGTCGATGGCCCACTGCCGCACGGTAAAGAAATCAAAGTACAAAATGGTAGTGTCATAGGTTTACATAAACTGTTTGAAATCGATGAAAACAGCCGACCCAATATTTATAAACTACTAGAACTCGCTCTCGAAAAATACGAACTGTTTGCCAACCTACCTCTAGACCAACTCATGCAATCAATTGTCAATTTCAAAGCCAGAGAAACAAGAAAAGATAAGAAGAAGTAATTAAATCCCATTGCTGCACGTCAACTCCACGTCGTCATACCGGACTTTAGTCGGTATCCCGAAAATCCTCGTAACCTGGATTCCGGCCTACAGTAAAATCCATTGTCACGGATAATGAGAAGTCATAGAACAAGATAGAAATTGATGAAAAAACGGAGCTGACACAAAGTCAGTGAGTATTTTGAATTGATTTATAGCGCAGTTATCTGACTTCTCATTATCCGTGACTATGGATTTTTGCGCCAGTCGTAGGAGCAGTCTAGATGCTTCCGCATTTCTATCAATCCCTCATACCCCTCTTCTTTTAAAATTTGCACTGGAATTTTATTGTTTAATTTTTTACTTTTTTGTTTCATCCACATTTTACCCATTTGAGGATTATGCGGATATGAGGTTCTTAAGGCATCGGTGATCCCCATAATATGAGAGATTCTTTCTTCTAATTCAGGAGATACGGGGAAAGCGGTATTTTCACGATAACGTCGGAGCGCACGGAGCGGCGTTTTCTCTGGCAATGCAATGAGGGTAATAATCTCTTCTGAAGACAAGCCCCAACCGTCTAAAATATCCATAATCTGAACTGTTAGTACAACTTGTTCTTCTGATGTTAAATTTTTCATGTACAACCCCATTACCATCGCGCTAAATAAGCCTACAAAATACTAGACTATTATCTTAAATAAGAAAAATCAGCCATCAATTGTACTCTATAAGAGCTAATTTTACTTTCTAAAGTGAGGACTAAAGATATTGGAAAGGACTATTGAAATATATTAAATCCGGTATTTAATATATCCGAATGAAGGTTGGAGAAAAATCATAATTCATCATAGATTGTTCCGATAGAGCATTATAAACAACTTTTAAGAATTCGAGATTTTGGTCTATGTTACGCGCAAAATTATACATAATATAAACAACCCGTTCTTTCACGATATGAAGATTAGGATTATCGATACGACCAAGATCTAAGTAGATTAATGTACGCAGTATAGAGGTTCTGACTAAAAGCATTTGTATATAGGTAAAGGGATCTGGCATCGCAACAAACCATTCACGATATAGGCAGTTTAAAATATAACGTGTAATGGCTTCATCGATGTATTTTTTATTCTCATATTTTAAGCGACGATGTATCTCAGATAGTTTTTCAGAAAAAAACTCAGCAGCAGTTTCATTATCTACTTTGTAGTTTTGTAATAACCCTACATATAACTTCGTGATATTTTCATCTTCGGCCTGACTCACTTTAATAGACAAAATAGAATGAACGACCACCATACTTATGGGAGAATCACTTTCATAATCTGCAATAAAGGCTTCTAAATTTTTTATTGATGCATCACTTGAAAGCTGAGACAGCATATTTGATAACACTGTTTTATCTGGTTTTTCACAGCCCCGGTGATAAAAAGACGATAGTTGATGAGACAAATGAGCTAGAGCATACAAACGTGACTCAAGTGTATGTGATTCATTTGTCATAATAGACATCAAGGCACTTCGAACTTGTGGAAAACTTTCAGAATAAAAGTCATCCTTCAAACCTGATAATTCACGATGAATTGGGTAATTCTTACTGCGCGGCAAATCTGATGTTTTAAAACGTTTAAGTTTTAATGGTGATCTGTCATTAATGCATTGACGAACAACTTCAGGGCAAGACAATGCGCCACTTAATTCAAAAGTATCATTACAACGTGAAATAACACGCGGAAACATAGTACATACATCCCCTAACATCTCTACACCGTGCTTTGTATGTACTGAGCAATAACCTTTATCATCTAACAACGCACAGTATCCTTTAACCCCCATACGTATAAAAGCATAGTCATGATCACTGCTTATAATATTCTCATTGAAGTGAATATATTGAGTAAACATGCTTTGTTCATGTGCATCTTTTGACATTGCAGTTTCAAGCAATTCATAATGTTTTTTATCTAATTTAACTTCCCAGCTTTGACAGCAGGTATCTTCACAGTCACCACCAAGACAAGAAAAATTTGAAAAATATTGAGGGGTTTTATACGAGATAGACATTATAGGTTAGAGCTGGATAGCTGAGATAGTTTTTCAATTTTTAATGAAGATACTCGCGTGTTCTTCACAAAATTAACTAAAACCATACCGCTAAACTTTTTACCTTTATAGACTTCTACCCGAAATACTTTCTTGTTTTTATCTACAGAAAAACGAGAATTGATATTTTTTCTTGCGACTAATAAGCCATTCTCATTACGCTGGCCTCTTTTGGAAAAGCCAATTATATTTACTCTGTATTCTTGATCTGCCAAAACTTGAAAGTTTTTTTCTACATCAACCTTAGAACCGATTTTTATTTCTTGTTCTTCACCATCAATCAGCATATTAATTGTCTCTAAGCTGTAATCGTATTCAAAATATTGAGGGCTTAATGAAGTAACATAGCGGTTACCGTATCTAACACGTAACAATTTATTCTTTTTTATAACTGCGATAAGTGGATTGTTTTTCTTGTATTCAAAGCTTGAGTGCTTTTTCAACGGAATAAATCTAAGATGACGGCGCGCTTTATCAATGTCTAAATTTATACGGCTATCATATAAAGATATTTTTAAATTGTGGCCTATTTGTTTTGCTACGTTTTTACGGGTCATTTTAAAATTTCGTTGGTATTCCACGCCCAACTTTTTCATAAAACCTTCTACCGCAAGCAAGTGATAAAATGTTCTTTCATAGGTTAAAAAGCTTTTGCTTGCCTCAACAGCAAAAGCAGGACGCTTATTTTTAATAGAAAAATACGTTAAAGACTTTTCCATTTCTACATCACCGTCTTTTGTTTTAGTGTTTTTTACATAAAAATATTTCTTCTTATTACTTAGTTTGCTATTAATGTAGTTTTGTACGCCTAATGCAATATCAAACAAATCGCCATATTTATCCGTATTTAAATATGTTTGATCAATAATAATGCTTTGTCCCCAACGGTTAGGGTTATGCAATTTATTGATATATGTTTTCTTATAAAAACCACTACCATCATGCAGATTAATAACAATATCTACATCTTTACTTAAAATTATTTTTTTTATTTTTTGAACTTCATTAAATTCGGGGTCTTTCTTAGAGAGCAGATTAAACTTTCTGTTCATATCTCCATGAACACCTCGACTGCGCTTAATAATACTTTGGAAGTTTAAATTTGGTACAACCCACAGTGCGCCCTTATTGACTTTATAGTTGGTGACTAACATTGAGGCGGCGGTAAAACCGCCAGGCTCGTCACCTTGAATACCGCCAATAACAAGTATTGTAGGGCCAGGAATGCCAGACTCTATTTTATGTAATGAAAACTTTAAAGGCTCTGCATTAATAGAAAGACTAAAGATAAAACTAGAGAGTAATACACTGAATACGTATTTAAGCACCATGTTACACCACCTTAATATGCCACGGCTCATAGCGGACACCCACTTGATTATCGAGGGTGTAACGCAAATCTACATATTTTAATTTAATTAATTTTTTATATTCATTTGTGGTTGCAAAGTCAGAAGTAAAATTAGCGTAACCAAAGCCTTTTTTTCCAACATCGAAATCACCAATACCGTGATAAGAATGCCCTGGGGGTGCAAGTGAACGTGACGCTAAAGAAAGGTTGCCTTTGCTCGATGAGACTTTTTCTAAAAATAATTGCAGTTGTTTAACAACACTGCGAACGCCCGAGGTTAAGACTAATTCTGGACCAATATCTTTTTGCAATCGCTGATACATTTTCTCAGCATCGCCATGAAACAAATAATGACCACTGCCTGATATTTTCAATGTTTCTTTTTTATTTATTTTAGAGGTCAACTGAGAAATAACTTTATCACCATAGAATCCATATTTCCCAGCATCAAAAGAAAAAACCTCATCTATAAATTTAAGTTCTGCTTGTGAAAAACGACCTAATTTTGAATAGCGACTTGAAAATAATAACATATCATCAAAACTCAGTAGATTAAAATTAGCATACCCCACTGTTTTTTTAACTGCGTTAATTTTATTGAGCACTGAAACAAAGACTTGTGTTTCTTTGTCGGTTAGAAAAATATCATTTGCAAAAGTTTTGTTGAAGTTTTTAACTTTATCTAGCTGATCTTTTATAGCGCTATCTGTATTGATTATTTCATTTTTTACAAGTTCATTGTTTGCATGCTGCGCTTCTAATTCACTGTCCTTTTCATCTTTAAGGAAGGGAATACTTACAGCCCCTAAAAAAAGTGTTGTCGCCCCCGTTTTTAACAAATTTCTTCTGGATATTTTATAGCTCATCATCTATTCCAAACAAACGTTTCTTTATTAAATTATATGATATATATTTTGTCTAACTATCTCATAGAAAGCGCAGCTAAACCAGATTTAAACAATATGTCTTACACTCTTATCAATAAATACAGCGACTACCACGTTCACCTCAAATTTGACGGTTTTTTCCTCAATAACGAGGTGGTTTGGGATACTCATTTCTATACCCTAGACGGCTTTTATGCCGAAGCAATCAAAGCTGTAACAAACCCGACACAATTTATTCAAGTCAATAAAACCAATGACAATTTATATCAACTAAAAATTGCTCTGAAAGTTGAACGGATTACCCCTCCCAATATCGAAAAAATGATGATAATGATCAAGCAATATAAAAATTTAAAATTAGGTCATTACGAATATGGCTAAATTATTAATATAGCCTAAAATTACATTTATTGACGTATTTACTATCTACAAAAGGAACCGAGATGCCAAGACTTGTATCATTATCACGCGCTGCTAAATTAGTGGGTATTTCACGCGGAGAAATACAAAAACGAGTGCATGATCAAGAATTAATCAGTTTTGAAGGCCAAGTAAAACTTGATGATATAGAACGTCTCTTCCCCGAAGCAGAACTAGAAGATAATCATTTCATTGAAGACTTAGAAAAAATTATTGAGCAAGCTTTAAAACGTGCCCGAGGTGAGAAATTAGCGACACTGCTCGCACCTGATCCACATACTCTTGCAGTTCGACTCAAAAATATTACCTCTGAGCATGTTAAAACGAAAACAAAACTCTCTTCTTACATCCAGCTGGTTGAGAAATTTCAAAACAAATTCTCTGAATTAATCTCAACAAAAGCTAAACCTGAAAACTATATCTCTCTCAACGATTGGTTAAGCAGTGAAATATCTAAAGCAGATGAGCCTGTTGTAACAGCAACCCCAATCTTATTAAAAGACACAGCACTTCGAGTGATGGCTGCACAAGTACACGTATTAAATTCTGGGCATGAGTTTTTTGTTGAAGGTAATAACAGTATTTTAGAAGGGGGTTTAAGCGCTGGCTTAGCACTAAATTATGGTTGCAGTAATGGTAATTGTGGCAATTGTAAAGCCAAACTTATTTCTGGCGAAATAAAAAAAATTAAACCTCATGACTACACTTTTTCAGAAAGTGAAAAAGCACAAAATTATTTTTTATGTTGTTCTAATACCGCTATTACCGAAGTTGAAATAGAAGCCGATGAAGCAGGGAGTGAAAAAGATATTCCACAACAAAAAATATCTGCCAAAGTTAAAAAACTCGATAATTTATCTAATGAAGTGCTTGTTTTAAATTTAAAAACACCACGCACTAAACGACTACGTTTTCTAGCAGGGCAAAATGTTATTTTAAGTCATGCTGATTTGCCGCCTTTAGAAATACCTATTGCTAGCTGCCCATGTGACGATATGAATATTCAATTTCACATCCCTTATGATGACAGCAATCATTTTATAAATTATGTTTCCACTGAATTAAAAACATCAGATTCCATTATGATAGAAGGCCCAACGGGACATTTTGTTTTGGATGAGGATGCTAACAATCCTGTGATTTTTATTGCCTTTGATACGGGCTTTGCACCAATAAAAAGTTTAATCGAACATGCAGTTACTCTTGAGCATGCTGAGTTTATTCATTTATATTGGCTTCATAATGAAGAAAAACCTTATATGCATAATCAATGTCGGGCATGGGCTGATGCATTAGATAACTTTAAATACGATCAACAACAGTGTGACATTCCTGACGTAAACGGTTTAGAAGAAAAGCTAGAAGTATTAATAAATGAATATAAAGATTTTTCTGAGAAGAAAATATATATTTGTGGTGATAAAGATATGGTCCAGAAAACAGAACGTATTTTGCTAGACCATAATGCTAATAAAGATTTTATTAAAACGCAAAACCTTTAATCTTTTTCTTCCTCTTCTCCAATCCAACCTTCAAGTGCATTCATAATTTTACGTGCTTGATCTTTACTAGAAATATTAAATTTTGACTTGAATTGATATTCGCCATTACGTTTTTGATAACGACGAATACTATATTTGTCTGGCCCAAATTCACCTTTGGTTCTGTTTAAGTCCTGATACTTAAAAATAATGGTCGACCATGCTCCTCGTGTTAAAATAACCTTATCAAGTTCTTTAGAGACTATCTCACCACCGTCTTCATAATTTACTGTCAACTCATCTATTTCAGACGCCATCAGCTTTACTCCTAAGCATTGTATATTTTGTTATGATTATCCTTACCTAAAGTATAACCTGATTTAAAGTACAGCAACAAATACTGACAACTTGAATAACCAATAGGAAAATATTATGCGTTTTTTACATACCATGCTTCGTGTTAGCAACCTTGAGAAATCAATCCAGTTTTACACTGAAATACTCGGTATGACATTGCTTCGTCAAAAAGACTATCCTGAAGGCAAATTTACCCTCGCCTTTGTTGGTTATGGAGAGGAAAAAGAAAATACGGTCATAGAATTAACCCATAACTGGGAAACAGACAGTTACGAATTGGGCTCGGGCTTTGGGCACCTCGCATTAGAAGTCGATGATGTTTATAAGGCAGCAGCACTGATAAAAGAAAAAGGCGGCAGAATTCTACGAGAAGCAGGCCCCATGAATGCAGGAAAAACCATTATTTCCTTTGTTGCTGATCCAGATGGATATGAAATTGAACTCATTGGCAAAAAGTAAGTCTCTATTTCAAGAATATCGTTATTACCTTTATTCACAATAATACTTTCACATTTAGTAAGTCTTAGTGTTTTTTTAAAGAGTGTAATAAAGATAAAGAAATCCGCTAAGATGTCGCTATAAATAAGATAGAAGCTTATTTATAGTGGATAAATAATTAAAACAAAATGGAGTGAGCATTCAATGAAAGCATCAGATTTATTTGTAAAATGTCTTGAAGAAGAAGGAATTGAATATATCTTCGGTATTCCTGGTGAAGAAAATGCAGACTTCATGATTTCACTTGAGAAATCAAACAAAATAAAATTCATTTTAACTCGCCATGAACAAGGTGCCGCTTTTATGGCGGAAGTGTATGGTCGCTTAACCGGTAATCCCGCAGGTTGTTTAGGCACACTCGGCCCCGGCGCAACAAACCTCATAACAGGTGTTGCCGATTCAAATATGGATCGCTCTCCCATGCTGGTATTAACAGGCCAAGGTGCTACAACCCGACTACATAAAGAGTCTCACCAGATTATGGATGTCGTCAAAATGTTTGAACCGGTAACGAAATGGACACAAACTATTTTGCACCCAGACAGTATTCCAGAAATTATTCGTAAAGCCGTTCGCCTTGCTCGCACTGAAAAACCCGGCGCTTGCCATATTGAATTACCTGAAGATATTGCAAAACTTGAAACCCCAGCCACCCCATTAAAGCCTTTACGCTATCGTCGCCCTGTGGCAGACGAAAAAAGTCTTAATAGAGCGGTTGATAAAATACTTAAGGCCAAGCGACCTATTATTATTGCAGGCAACGGTTGTATTCGTAAGCGAGCCAGTAAACAACTCCGACTGCTTTGTGAAAAAACAGGCATTGGTGTCATCAGCACATTTATGGCCAAAGGTTGTGTTGATATGGACAAAGACTATTGTCTCTACACCATTGGCTTACAAGCGAAAGATGTGATTGCCTGCGCGCTTGATCATGCTGATTTAATTATTACCTTAGGCTATGACATGGTGGAATATCATCCTAGCCTATGGAATAAACAAAAAGACAAAGACATTGTTCACGTTGATTTCTTACCCACAGAAATTGATGAACACTATCACCCTGAGACTGAAGTGATTGGTGATCTTGCTCATAATATTTGGATGATGAATGAACGTTTTAATGAAATAGAAAATCTTGATTTTGATTTTCGTCAACAACTCGCTACGCGAGAAACCATGCAAAAAGACTTAGCCACGCATGCTAAAGATGACACGGTTGATTTAATTCGTCCGCAAAAAGTTTTATGGGATGTTCGTCAAGTGATGGGCGCTGAAGATATTTTACTGTCTGATGTCGGCGCACATAAAATGTGGATCGCACGTCATTATCAATGCCATGAACCTAATACCTGTTTAATTCCTAATGGTTTTTGTTCTATGGGCTTTGCCTTACCCGGCGCGATTGCCGCAAGCATTGTTTTTCCTGAGAAAAATATTCTTTCTATCTGTGGTGATGCCGGCTTCTTAATGAATATGCAAGAAATGGAAACAGCAAAACGACTAAACTCAAATATCGTCGTCATGGTTTGGGAAGATCATGCCTACGGTTTAATTGCTTGGAAACAAGAAAATGAATTTGGTCATCACACCGATCTTTCTTTTGGTAACCCAAACTGGTTAGAACTTGCTAGCGCATTTGGTTGGCACGGTCATCAAGTTAATAACAGTCGTGACTTAGAGTCTGAATTGACAGTAGCCTTTAAAGAGGATGGACCAAGCTTAGTTGTTGTGCCCATTGATTATCGTGAAAATATGAAGCTGACTAAACGGTTAGGTGATATTGCTTGTCCGATTTAATGCGTTACCAGAAATAAGTAAATCTACAAAGCTAAGAACCAGTGAATTATCACCACAGACTCCTCTAAAAATACACAACCCTATTGAAGGATAATTAACTTGAACTCTCACCATCCATTACTCATAGCCAATGCTGGAAATTCAAACCGCGATAAAGTAATAGTAACCGCACCCTTTGATAACTCAGAAATTGCAACATTAGATGCTGCAAACTCAGCAGATGTCGAAAAAGCATTAAGCACAGCACATGCCTTATTTAATGATAAAAGCAAATGGTTGTCCGCAGCACGACGTATCGAGATACTCAATAAAACAGCAGAACTTATGCGAGAACAGTTTGATGATCTCGTTATTGTTGCCGCAGGTGAAGGTGGCAAACCTTTAATGGATTCTAAAGTAGAAGTAGAGCGTGCGATTGATGGCGTATTAAACTGCATAGAATGTATTCGTACTGATCACGGTACTGAAATCCCCATGGGCATCAACCCCTCCTCAGAAAAACACATAGCCTTTACACGCAGCGAACCTATCGGCGTGGTGGTTGCCATTAGCGCGTTTAACCATCCATTAAACTTAATTATTCATCAAGTCGGCCCCGCAATTGCAACCGGTTGTCCCGTTATTATTAAACCTGCTGAAGACACCCCTTTATCTTGTTATCGTTTTATCACTTTATTACGTGAAGCCGGTTTACCTGAAGAATGGTGCCAGGCATTGGTTGTTTCAGATTTAGATGTTGCAACACAGTTAGTCACTGATAGCCGCGTTGGCTTCTTTAGCTTTATTGGCAGTGCTAATGTTGGTTGGATGTTAAAAAGTAAACTCGCACCCGGCACACGATGCGCACTTGAACATGGAGGCGTCGCCCCCGTTATCATAGAAGAAGATGCCGATCTGGTTGAAGCACTACCCGCTATCGCAAAAGGTGGTTTTTATCATGCAGGACAAGTTTGCGTCTCCGTACAACGTGTCTACTGTCATAAAAATATTGTAAAAGTGGTTGCCTCTAATTTAGCTAAGATTGCCTCTAAATTAATTGTGGGTGATCCAACTGATGAAAAAACAGAAGTTGGTCCATTAATAAGAAAACGTGAAGTCGAGCGTGTTAATAAATGGGTCAATGATGCAATAAAAGAAGGAGCAGAATGTTTAGTTGGCGGTAAAGCTGATGATTATTGCTACCAACCTACTGTTTTATTAAACCCTTCTGAAAAATCTATGGTTTCAACCAATGAAATTTTTGGCCCCGTCATCTGTATTTATACTTTTGATAATGTAGATGAAGCCATTAAAAAAGCCAACGCGCTGCCCGTTGCTTTCCAAGCCAGTATATTTACTAAATCAATTGATAATGCTTTACATGCATACAAACAACTCAATGCGAGCGCTGTTATGGTGAATGATCACACCGCATTTCGTGTTGACTGGATGCCCTTCGCTGGTTTACGCCAATCAGGCTTAGGCGTTGGAGGCATTCCCCATACTTTTAATGACATGCAAATTAAAAAAATGATGGTAATTAAATCAAGTAAAATATAAAATTCTATTTTAGAATCATTCGCCATGATGTTAATTTAGAAGTGTGAATAAAAATTATAAAAAGGAATTTCCCTTATGGGTCGTTCACTACTCGCCGTTATTTTTCCCCAGAAATTCACTCCCGCAATTATTTCTGAAAGCCGTGATTTTGAATCACTGTGGAAAACAAAAAAACATTGGGTTTTTTCTAACCTTTCTCATATAGCTTATTTTTCAAGTGAACAAATACAAACCTTTATGCAGCAACTCGGTGCAGAAAAAACGTGTTTTTATAATCATAAGGGAGCTCAAGCTTACCTTTCTATTTGGGAAGATAAAGCCGTATTATGTTTTAGAGGTACTCAATCTGTTGAAAATCCAACTGAACGTCAAGATCATTTAAATTTTGTTAGAAAGTTTTTTCTTCGGTTTTTAATTAAGCTCCCCATCAACCCTTTCTCTCTACTTTCTATCAATAACGATATATGGGCAGATTTAAAGCTGATTCAAACCTCATTTAACAATCAATCAAGTACAAAAGTTCATTCTGGATTTTTAGAAGAAATAAATAAAATTTGGGATAATTCTGAAATTGAAAATAATATTTTAAATGACATTCAACAACATGTTGGGGAAAAACCTATTTGGGTTACTGGGCATAGTTTAGGTGGTGCAATGGCAACGCTTGCAGGAATGAAATATTCTTTTCAAGCCGTCACTACCTTTGGTGAGCCACGTGTTGGTAAAAACATTGGGAAATCATTTATTTCTACTACGCACACTCGTTTTGTTAATGGCGATGATCCTGTTACTAAAGTGCCTCCGCGCTTATTCTCGTACTACAAACATCATGGAAATAAAATCCACATTCATAAAGAGCCCAGTGATTTTATTTATGATCACTCAATTATTTATTATTCTGAAAATCTATATTAATCATACTCATTATATTTTTTAGCACTGCCTTGCACCTTATCAACAGGATAACGTTTCTCGTTGATATTTATTTTATCTTCAACATACTGCGGTAGATCAACCTCAAGTTTTGTTGCAAGACGCGTTAAATAAATATAAATATC
>JASFYW010000053.1:0-7143 GCA_045046865.1 Woeseiaceae bacterium
TGGTAATAAAATTAAAGTAAGCAAGGTTGAAGTAAACAGACCACCGATAACCACAACCGCTAAAGGCTGTTGTAACTCAGAGCCCGGCCCCGTTGCGACTAACAAGGGCAACAAACCAAAACTCGCGATCATCGCGGTCATTAATACCGGCCTTAATCTTCGTTCGGCACCTTGTCTCACAGACTCTTGAATACTCAAACCACTTTGTCTTAGCTGGTTAAAGTAGCTCACCATCACCACACCGTTCAATACCGCGACACCAAATAAAGTGATAAAGCCAACGGATGCCGGTACCGACATATATAAACCGGAGAGGTATAAGCTAACAACACCGCCAATCATCGCGAAAGGAATGTTCATAATGATGAGCCCCGCCTGTGACAAAGAACGGAAAGTGGTAAACAACATGAAAAAGATAAGCACAATGGCAATGGGTACAACCAGGCTCAGTCGTTGTGCCGCTCGTTGTTGGTTTTCAAATTGCCCACCATAAGTAACATAATAACCAGACGGTAATTTCACCTTGTTTTCGATACTGCTGCGTACTTCCTCAACAAAGCTGACTACATCACGACCATCAACATTCGACTGAATAACAACCTGACGTTTGGCAGACTCACGAATAATTTGCACAGGGCCATCAACAACACTAATTTTCGCCAGCGTGCCTAATGACACTTTGTTTCCATTTGGTAGCGTCACCAGCATTTTTGCGATAGCGTCTGGAGAAGTTCGATATTTTTCCTCGTAACGCATCAACACACCCACTCGACGATTATTCTCAAGCAGTTCAGTTATTACGCGTCCGCCGACAGCAATTTCAATCAGTTTGTTTATGTCTTCAACGTTAACGCCGTAACGTGAGATAACTTTTTGATGAATATCAATCTGTAAATATTTCTGTCCGGAAATATCACCGCGGAATACATCAACTGCACCATCAACATTACTGACCAGTTTTTCAATCTCGATGGCTTTTTGTTCCAGTACTTTAAGATCATCACCATAAATTTTTATCGCCATGGCTGAACGAACACCAGTTAACATTTCCGATACACGCATATCTATCGGTTGACTGAAGGCATAATCGATATTGTCAAAGCGGGATAATTTTTCACGTAAATTTTCCTGAAACTGCTGTAACGAAATCGTCCACTCTTCCCGAGGTATTGTTACCAGGAAATTATCTGTCTGATTTAATCCCATAGGATCCATGCGTAACTCATCAGCACCGGTACGCGAAGTAACACCAATCACTTCGGGTAATTCCATCATTGCTTTTTGAATCGGGCCATCCATCTCTAATGATTTTTCCAGTGTAATGCTGACATCTTTTTCCAAAAGAATAACAGTGCTGCCTTCATCCATAACCGGCATAAATTCATTACCGATAAAAGGGAACAATGAAAGCGCAGCAAACAGTGCAACAAGAGCAATACTTACTGCTGTTTTTCTTTTGATTAGTGCCCAGTTCATTACAGGCAGGTAAATATATTTCAATCCTTGCATCAGTTTGCTTTCGCTTACTTCAGAATGTTCATGTGTCTTCATTATGAAGCTGGCCAGTACAGGTATCACCGTGAGTGATAGTAGTAATGAGCCGATCAGTGCGAAGGTGATTGTAATCGCCAGCGGTGAAAACATTTTTCCTTCCAATCCGGTCAGGCTAAATAATGGTAAGAAAACCGCAATAATAATTAAGATGCCAGAAATAACCGGAGTGGATACTTCAAGTACAGCACGATAAACCAGGTGCAAACGACTTACCCCTTTGCTTGCTTTACTAAATTGCGTATGAATGTTTTCAACCACAACGACAGCCGCATCCACCAGAATACCAATCGCGATAGCCAGTCCACCTAATGACATTAAGTTTGCTGACACGTTGAACAAGTTCATCATAATAAAAGTGAACAATACGGACAAAGGCAAAATTACCGCAACCGTTAGTGCGCTACGGATATCACCCAGCATAATAATTAACACCAGCAATACCAGTATGACGGCTTCACCCAATGCTTTTTCAACTGTCCAGACAGCTTTAGTTATTAAATCAGTACGATCATAAAATGATTCAATGGTTACCCCTTCAGGCAAAACACTTTTTAAAGATTCTAATGCAGCGCGGGTTCCTTCTACTGCGCGTAAGCTATTAGCGCCTTTACGTAACAACACCAGACCGGTAACAACTTCACCTTCACCATTCGCAGTTACTGCACCATAACGCGTCATGCTGCCATTTCGTACTTCAGCAATGTCACTTATGTGCACAGGAATACCATGACGGGTTCGTACCGTAATATTTTTAATGTCATCCATGTTATGCAGCTTGCCAACTGTACGCACCAGTAATACTTCATCGTTTCGGTTAATACGATCGCCACCGGCATTTCGGTTATTGCGTGACAATGCCTGTTCGATTTGATCGATGTTGATGCCGTGTTGAACCAGTGCGTCAGGTTTAATAACCACTTCATAGTTACGCACCTCACCACCAAGCGAATTAACTTCGGCAACGCCTTCTACTTTGCGTAAATGAGGTCGGATAACCCAGTCTTGTAAACTACGTAATTCCTGGTTGCTGTAGTTTTCACCAATGATGCGGTACATAAAAATCTCACCCAGCGGTGTAGTAATAGGGGCAAGACCACCTTCTATACCAACAGGTAATGAATCCCAAACTTGGTTAAGACGTTCAGTTACCAAACTACGCGCTAGGTAAATATCCGTTGCATCATCGAAGTCGACAACAATTATACTCAGAGCATATTTTGTTGTAGAACGAAGTACCGTTTGTCCAGGGATTCCCTGCATCTCCATCTCAACAGGAAAGGTGATACGTTGCTCCACTTCGGAGGGGGACATGCCGTTTGCTTTAATAATAATTTGTACCTGAGGTGATGAAATATCAGGAAAAGCATCAATGGGTAAACTTTTAAACGACCAGAGTCCTGCTGCAGAAATACCAAGAGCAAGTAAAATAATCAGGAGTCGTTGCACAAGGGCAAAACGTAAAAGTGCAGCTATCATTTTATAGTTCTCCTATATTTAAAAGAACATTCTGAGTATTACTTCCTGAAATCATTTGACCTGCAAATAATTTAACGTCAGCCAGCTCAGCACGTGCTTGAAAGAGTAGTTCCAAATACCGCAAGCGGGCTTCGAAATAAGTATTATTCGCATCAATTAAAGACAATATATTTAATTCGCCACTGGTAAAACTCTTGTTGGTTAAGTCGAGCATTTTGTTCGCAGGTCGCAAAACTTTTTGTTGATAGGTCGTGGCCTGTTTAACCACATGGCCCAAATGAGTAACACTACGTCTCAGATTTATTTGCAGTTCACGCTTCAAACGTTGCAGTTCAATATTTTGCTGGCTCACACGATAATTCGCTTTACTCACTGCTGTGCTAGTGCGGCTATGTAACGGGATTTGAACTTTAAACATAATACCGAAGACATCATCACGCCCACCGATAAAGTTTTCCTGTGAATGACTCAGGCTAATAGTTGGGTCTTCCATTTGACTGCTACGTGCTACACCAACGGCATGATTTGCCGCAACTAACTGTTGCTGCTGACTGGATAATTGCGGGTGTGCATCCTGCAGCGTGAGTAACTGGTTAACATCAGGCAATGTAGTGATAGGTTGTAAAGCTGGAATAGTTGTCACCTTTTCAGCTTCAACCCCGAGTAGCTTAGTAAACTCATTCAATGCTTCATGATATTTACCTTCAGCATTACTCGCAGCTTGATTAGCTTCTTCACGAATAATCGTTAAGCGCATTTTTTCCAGTGGCGTTAAGTAACGCACAATCGCACTCTTAGTATTTCGTCGGGTTTTTTTTCTGAGTTCATCAGCAAGCTGTAAACGTTTTTCTGCTAATGATAATTGTGCAGAGGCAAACTGGAATTGGTGAAATATTTTAGAAACGCGGTTTTGCAGCAAGAGTGATAAATGGACCTGAGAAAATTCACTTGCTTTCAGGTTTGCATTCGCAACCGACTGTTGATATTTAGTTCGCGAGAATGGAATAGCCTGACTGATAGTGACATCGGTAAGCTCGTAACCACCGCTACTATCATCTTTCCCCAGTTTGTTATCAACACGAAATTCAATGCTAGGGTCGGGCCACATGCTAGATAGAGTGACATCCTCTCGACGTTCGCCGATTTCGGCTGTTGATTTTTTTAATTCAGGTGCGACAGATATCGCCTGTAGTACACTTGATTCAAGTGTCCATTGTTGTGCAAAAGACAAAGGTGTAACTAATAATAACGGCACTATTAATAGTGCTTTGGGTGTTTTAGAAAACATTTTATAAACTCCGTAGTCGGATATTATTGTTCACAATAGAACAAAATCCGGCAGATATAATCTGCAAATAATTAACAATTAATAATTAAAAAGTCGGAGTTTATAGAGGCGGTGCACGCAGAGTCGGTGTGCCATGAAACGGAAGGCTGGGTAATAACGAATTAACTTTCCGTATTCGGGTAATAAAGGAGGAATGACGAATATACAGCGTAAATAAAGCAATGATCAGGAAGATTGCTATAAAGTTGAAGCTGTTATATTTAATTTTTAAAGCGCCATCAGGACTTACCTTTATTTCTTTATCAATATCAGAAGATAAAATGTCGGATGAAAGGGAGCTGATAGAAACTGCAGAACCGTGCTCGGCTGTAGCTGCCGTTTCCAGTGTATGAATGTGTAATTCGATAGATGTCAGAAACAGCAAAGCACTGATCAAATACATGATCAGAATCTTTAGAGAGAGCTGTTTTTTAGACCTGAAGAACATTAAATCTTTTCCCTACATTTGTTCAAACAATCTGACATAAATATCGATATGCAGTACATATAGGCTAATTCACTTTTTTCAACCCGTGCATTAACAGTTTGTACTGTCGGACCTATGACAGTACTTTTTTATGAAAGTTTTAAAATATAAAAACTTTTTAAAATAATATTATTTATTAAAAAATGATAATCATTCGTGTCTAGAGCATTACAGCAAGAGTGTGTTGTAGTTATTTCTTTACCAATAACGGGGCAATAAAAAAGGGAGATTAAAGTTAATCTCCCCATTCTAAACAGATAGTCAAAGAAAAGCTTACATAATAAACTTCTTATGGAATCCTCTCGCACCTTTTGTCATAAAGAAGTAATTTTTAATGTTGCGTTGCTCCAAAGTATATTGCAGCCACCGAACTTGCTTGCCCGTCTCGTCGTAAATATAAAGTGTTTTATTCTCTGCTTTCGCTTTATCTAGGTAGCGGAACAACTTTTTTTCATCATTCATGCTGACCCATTTTTCAATACCAATAAAAAGGCCAATGCCTGCGCGTTGGTGCATGTCGCGGACATCCAGCACCATTCTTGTATTGCGAGGAAGTGTGCGCGCAGTTTCGTTAAATTGCGAAATAGATAAAAAATGCCTTTTTAACTGAGATTTTGGAATAATATTTTTAGGGTTCATTGGGTTTTGGCCAAGTAATACCGCATATTTAGGGTAGGTTTTAGCCCATTCAAACATACCCGCATCATAGGAATAAACGTTTTTAAGGCCAGCTTTAAGTGCCGCCTTTACCGCCTTGTAAGACTTATAGCAGGTTCGGCCATTACAATAGAATACGATGGGCTTCTTAGTTTTCTTACGCAGAGCTTTTGCCATCTCAGGGAATTTTCTACTGGCGATGGGGATATTCACCGCACCTTTAATATGGATAGTTTTAAACTCTAAAGGAGAGCGAGCATCAACAATCACTACCTTGTTGAAATCCCTCAATAAATCCGCTTTTTGATAAAGAGGGATTTCAGGATATTCAGCTCTACCAGGAAAACCTTTATCGGCAGCCAATAGAGACGTTGAAGAGAATGTCGCGAATAAAGCCAGAAGAGCAAAAAATATGTTTTTCATACTAGTTCCATTTAAATCAAAATATTAGGTTAGTTGTATCGACAGTAAAAGTATGTACTTTAAGATATATCGATATTTTATTAAAGGGATTGAAATAATTATTTTTATAATAAAAAATCATTATAATTCAAGTGGTTATTATACACGCTCATCTTATATGGTTGCAAAAAAAGGGGCTATCCAGTACCTTCAACGTTCGACCGCCGGGGGTGCTTAATATTTAACCATTAAGCTGAGACTCACCCTAAGATGTAATGACCTGATCCAGCTAATACTGGCGTAGGAAAGGCGAAAAGGTATATCCCAATATATGCGCGGTCGTCCGGTTTACTGAATTTTATTAATAGGACAAGCAACCCATGAGCGCAATCCCAGAAGACTTTATTTCCAAAACCACCCAATTATCAGAAGACGTTACCAAGCCATTTTCAGGCTCGAAAAAGATCTACGTCACCGGTTCACGCCCAGACATTCGTGTTCCCATGCGTGAAGTTCAAACCACCGCAACGCATACCGATAACGGTGAAGAAGCCAATCTGCCTATTACGGTTTATGACACATCTGGCCCATATTCAGACCCAGAAGTGAGCATTGACTTACTTAAAGGCCTTGATGATGTACGTTTAGCATGGATTGAAGAACGTGCAGACACAGAACAATTAGATGGCCCAAGTTCAGAATTTGGTGTCGGTCGTCAGACGGATCCAGAACTTGCCAGCCTACGATTCGAACATATTCGTAATCCACGCAAAGCATTAAAAGGCAAGAATGTCAGCCAAATGCATTACGCTAGAAAAAGCATCGTCACGCCAGAAATGGAATACGTCGCCATTCGTGAAAACAACCGGTTAGCAGAAATGCGCGCAAACCCAGAATACGAAATGTTATTACGCCAGCAACAAGGAGAGCCCATGGGCGCAAATATTCCAGACCTCATTACACCTGAATTCGTGCGTGATGAAATTGCCGCCGGTCGTGCCATTATCCCTGCGAACATTAATCACCCAGAATTAGAACCGATGATCATTGGCCGTAACTTCCGCGTAAAAGTAAACACCAATATTGGTAACTCAGCACTGGGTTCATCGATAGATGAAGAAGTCGAAAAAATGGTCTGGTCAGCACGTTGGGGTGGCGACACTCTAATGGACTTATCAACCGGTAAAAACATTCATGAAACCCGCGAATGGATTTTACGTAACTCACCCATGCCAATTGG
>JASFYW010000054.1:0-45736 GCA_045046865.1 Woeseiaceae bacterium
TTGCAGTTTATGGTTAGTTGTTTTTAATAGAGAATTAATTTTAGACAAAAAAAATGAAAGCAGATCTGCTTCCATTTTATAGATGGTGCCAGGGCCGGAATCGAACTGTCACGATTCTTATTTTTGAGGATCACAGAGAAACGAAGAGTAATAAAAACAATAACTTAATAATTTAGCCTACTAATCAACTCCCCTAATTTCCTCTAAAATTCTCTCTCAATGGGCACGGTTTGGGCACCATTGTCAGATACTTCATCTCTACTCAAAACACCTATACATAATTTTACTTCATGCTTATTCAATAGGATATATTTTTTATACATTAAAAGCCGGCGCCATAAGCTGCTGCTCAGCCCGACTTATCCCAATCTTTGTGGCAACTAATTCCCAATTTTCTACACTACCCAGAACTTCATTTTTAATTTGTTTAGCTGTCTCTATATCTAATTGGAATAAATCAATAACTTCTAAAGCCAATGCATAGTCCAAACTATTATCGTCTTCATTAATATTTAAATGCAAACCACCAGCTGGAGTAACTGGATTTATATCGTATGCAGGTGAGAGCAACCAACCTCCCTTATGATAAATAAACCCATGATTTCTTAAATGGTCATCAGTATTCGAGACAGCAATGTTAAATACAATTCGTCGCCATAATTCAGTTAAGTCACTCTTTGTATTAGAACCATGATTAGTTAAAAACTCAGCTAGTTCTAAATAACTTGTGCCCTCTTCACCATCGTCATAACCCAGTTGCATCATTGCAGAGGTGAAATGCAAACGACTTGTCGTGGTACGATCAAAACGCTTTGTTAAAAATGTATGATGTTGACTATTAAACTTATCCAATCGACACTCTGACATATTAATACCTGCATCGATTGCTAATTTATATACAACATATTCCCATGCACCAATATCAATTTCATCATAACCACTTGGAAATTTGGCAATCCATAATTTATCGTCACCATCAATAACGGATGATTTAGGTCTTGCACCACCAATCGATGAACCTGGTGAAATTAACATGTTCAACCACTTCAAATAATCGGGGTCATCAATATTCTCAGCGTCTTCCAACTTGCTCACTGCATGCTCGAGTTCACGTAGTGATGTAATAGGAGGAGCAGCTAACTGTTCATTGTTATCTAAGAAATCACCATCGAAATCTAACTTAAACCGCAATGCACCCATGCGATACATGTCATGCACCCCAAGCAGATAATCAGATTCATTCAAAATCTGTGGCTTGCGATCTTCCTGGCGTGCAATAACGGCTTCTCGCCTTTTCATTAACAAACGTCCCCAGCGATCTGGACATGAATCAAGAAAAACTCGAAAATTTTGTTGCGCATTATTATGCTGTTCACCTTTATAAAGCTGCAAATCAGGATCAATTTGTTGAGCAAACTTAGACTGTAACCAAGATTCATTATAGGTAAAACTAAAGTGTTCTTTTGCCTTCACTACGTCAGAGCGTAAAGCCCCCACAAGTGTTGGTTCTTCGAACTCTTCCCAGTCGGCAAAAACATAAATTTTTCGGCTCATTTCGATTTACTCATTAAGCTAATGTCTTGCAGTTTTCGACCTAGCTCATCATCACTCGCTACTTTAGCAAGCTCATCCACCATGCTCAGTACACCCAGTACTGCCACATAATGACCAATGGAAACTGTTGAATCTCCCTGTTGAATTTTTCGAATCGTCAGTCTACTTAAACCTGTACGTTCTGCAATGAGTGACTGACTATAGCCCCGTCGTTTACAAGCAAGCTTAATATTCTCCCCTAGAAGAGATAAAACCTTCTGATTTTTAGGGAAAATTGATGCGCTTCGTTTTGTCTTGATTGAGCTGATCATTATACTTACCAAATATTCTAATTATGGTAAATATAGTGCTCATTTAGTCGAAAGTAAAGCTATCTTAAGTAGCTATGAGACATTGATTATTCATACGAATTTAAAGTAAAAGGATATGGGCACAGGAAACAAAAGGAAATAAATAATAACGTTATAAATCAATAAGTTAATGGTGCCAGGGCCGGACTCGAACTGTCACGCAGGTCATTTTTGAGGATCACAGAGAAACGAAGAGTAACAAAAACAACAACTTAATATTTTAGTCTTCCAACCTACTCCTCTAATTTACTCTAAAATGCTCTTTCAATGGGCACAGTTTGGGCACAAATCGGAGTGTATCTTGATGAGCTACTATTTATTTCTCAGGTAAAATCACGTATTTTTTTTCAGTCAGCATACCCAACATCATAGAATCTTCACCATTATTTATACTCGTAATGGCAACACATCTATTTTTCTTTATGGCCTTTTTAAGCTCTGCCTCACTCTCACAAAAATAAACATTTTTCTCACATTTATTACAGTGTCGAATATTATCATCATCTGATTCTTCTAATTCGAACCAGTCCTTTGGACACTTATATTTAAATTCACAGTTTTTAATTGGAGCTTCAACTGTCACGAATACAATCCTTATGTAATGAAGGCAACTTTTTCTAAAGCCCAAAAACAAGTAACCCGCCTGGTGCGCAGATCTGACGAGATGCGTGGCGGGTGTTGTTACCAATAAGTATATACATTATTCCTTTTTGGGGAAGCTTTCTAATCATATTTGATATAATTAATTGCATAAATAAATTTATTTACGTGAATCTTTGATATACATAGATGTTCCATTTTTTCTCATCTCTATATCAAATAGTTCGGTTTCTCTAATTAAGTCCCCCAGTTTTTTGTAACCATAATTTATCGATGAAAATGAACTATTATTTGATATGTAGTGACCTACTTTACTCATATGAGCCCAATCATCATCTTCTGACGTCTGCTCAACAGCCGTTCTAAGTAACTTTACTAATCCAGTATCTTGTCTTAGTTCGGCTCTACTTTTCATTGGCGTTAGTTTAACATTTTCAGATTTATCTTCTTTTTCAGATCCTAAGTTCTCTGTGTATATAAAAGTTGAACACGCATCAACAAAAGGTTGTGGCGTTTTCTTCTCACCGAACCCGTAGACCGGTAAACCACTCTCAAGTATTCGCATAACAAGTGGTGTAA
The DNA here is from genome assembly GCA_045046865.1 of Woeseiaceae bacterium. Lineage (GTDB taxonomy): Bacteria > Pseudomonadota > Gammaproteobacteria > UBA6429 > Thiohalophilaceae > JAGLTQ01. The sequence goes on from JASFYW010000054.1 coordinate 3,084, forward strand.
AATCACTATCACTGGTCATCAATGCAAAAGCATCAATATTTTGACTATAAAGAAGATCCATGGCGTCGATAATCATAGCGGCATCAGTTGCATTTTTACCTTTAGTGTATGCAAACTGTTGCATGGGTCGTATTGCATATGGGTGCAATCGTTCAATCCAGCCTGATAACAACGAACTGTTCCAGTCACCATGAGCATGTCTTACATTAACCATGCCTATTTTTGCCAGCTCTTCTAAAACACCTTCAATAGAATTATGACTCACATTATCACAGTCAATAAGAAGCGCTATTCTTTTCCTTTCTGGCACATTATTCTCCTTAAATTATAGATTTTTTGTAGCTCACATTTTAATTTAAAATGGCATTAAGTTTTTCATATGCCGCTTGATGCTGAGACTTTTTCATTTTATCAAGATTCATTAGTTTCCATTTTACAGCAGGTAAATCCTCAACCCCATCTAAGTTGAGTAATAGCCAATCTGGTTTCTTGTTCTTAAATGACAACAAAAATTGTTTATCTTCTTTAGTTAATGATGTATTTATAAGGCGGATCAACTCTTTACGTGTTGATTCAAGCTCATCAAGCGAAACATCTTCCTCTTCCATTTGAACAAACTCGCCTTCATAAAGATGTTCAATCTCTTTAAGCGTCGGGTTTAACAACTCAGCTATTGGTCGTGGGTGACTAATTAAATAAACAAGAAAGGCTTTTTTAATTTCCTCTGTTATCCCTTCATTCTCAAGTAAATATTTTACATCGAATAAGTCTCTGGGATGTTGACGATCAAGTGCAGCACAAATTTTTCCGGCATAGAGATCGGATAGAGCCACCACACGCATTTCAGCATAACCAAATTCATCTTCAACTTTTTCACATACAGTTAGGGTATCAGGTTCATAGACAGTACCCCGAAGTACAGGTGATAACTCAATCTTCACTTTTACATTGTTGCGTCCAATAATAAGACGCAGAGCATCCGTTTTATCTTTAAAAACTTCAAAAACAGTTACATTGGGTAATGTGTCAGTAATACGTTTTGAAATCCGTGAAAGGGCTTGTCTAATATCATCTAATGCTTTATCACGGTTGTTCATTGGTAAATACACCAAGTCAATATCAACCGATAGTCTGGGTAAATCACGAACAAATAAATTAATAGCAGTACCGCCTTTTAATGCAAAGCATGCTTCTTCTGCTACTAAGGGTAACAGTTGTACTAACAACTGGACTTGTTTGTAATAAACGCTGGTTCTATCCATGCATATGCTCCGGCACCGTTATATTATATTTATTATCTATCTTTCCTTTACTGGCTATCACGCGTTTTCCCTTACCGAGATCAAACTCTCTATAATCAAGTTTCTGACTCCATGAATAATTTTGTCGTTCCGCCAACCAGAAAAATAAACGCTTCACTTTTACATTACAGCAAGCATGAAGCAGCACACTCATTTTATTAGGTGATAAACTTGTCATCCCTTGCATTAACTCATCAGCATGTTCAAAGCTTATGTTCTTTGGAACACTCATCAATAACTCAAGTAGCGCTTTTTCGGGACATGAAACTTTTATAGAAGGTAAATCATCTCGCCAACGATGCTCTAATATATAGTTATCCAGTTCGAAACCATCTATCCACAATTTTTTTGTACTATGCCATTTAAACGTTATAGGTAATGTTAATCTTTCCAACCATGCAGGCAGCTTCGCTTGCGCATAAAGGTGTAATGTTTTTTTGTTATTCGATACATACTGCGCATACCCCAGTAACTCTAATGCAGTCAATCCACCAAGGTGAACCTCTTGATCAGATATTTTTTGTAACGAGGTGACTACGCCTTCCCAACTCACAGGCATCTCTGCACGAGCATAGACACCCGTAGCCAAGCTTATTAATTTATGGCTTTTCAGGGCATTGTCGACACGATGAACACTTACCCCATTAGATAATAACCATTTTTTTGTGGCTATCATTTCTAAAGGTACTAATTGTGTAACTGTAAGGCTGTTATTTGTAGTGCTCATATTTATATCTCATAGATTTACGGCGAATATCGCCGTATTTATGAATACATATAAACTACACTATATTTTTTATGTTTACAATAGGCGTTATATACGGCGATATTCGCCGTATACTAATTATATTGTAAACTTTATTGAGATTAATGGCTAAAAGTAGAAAAACAGCTGTCCATGAGCCGTTTAGAATCAAAAACAGCACTTAACTAACCGTAAGATTGGAATCATCCTAGAGCATGGCGCTACGTATACAACACATCTCTTAGATTTAATGTATCGTGATGTTAACCAACATCCACAACCAAACTAGCATTAAAATCGTTATTTTCTTCATGGCCAACATAACCAAACTGATTTGAAACTAATCGTGTTCCATTGATAAAAGTATCAAGATTCGAGTGCGTATGACCATATATCCATAAATCTGCCATACCGACCATATCATCCATTTGAGAATGAAATGCCGATGAGATAGGACTTAATGGAAAACTTTTATGTTGGCAGGCATCACTTGGCCCATGATGCGTTACCACCACAGTAGGCCCGTCGAATTTTGAGTTAAGGTTTTGTAATAGCCATTCCCTGCTTTTAAGGTGAAGAACTAATGCCTGTTGAGTTGTAAACGCTTTCCCATCATAAGTAATCAAGCGGTGATCGTTAAGGCTATGCGAGACTACTTCCATGGCAGCTTTTTGATCGGTATTTTTAGCAGCTTTATAGTCAGTCCACAATGTCGTGCCAAGGATACGTACTCCATGAAGTATTATGCTGCTGTTGTCTAATACATGTACATTTGTGTCTTTAGAAATATCATGCATTTCTGCCAGAGTTTCAGGAATATCATAACCGTAATACTCATGATTGCCTGGGACGTATACGATACTTTTATTAAGTCGTTTAGATTCATTAATAGCCCACTCAACACCTTTTACGCCTATATCTATATCACCAGCCAAAATAATGATATCAGCATCAGTTGGTGGAATCTTACATGCCCATAGTCCATTAAGAGACTCTTCTGAATAATATCCTCTGAAAAACTCATTATGTGTGTCAGATAATATTTGAAACTTTTTCATAACTTGACCCTATTAATAATTTTTACACTTGAAGAAAATAAACCATCATCTATATCGCATAAAACTAAGAAGGAAATGCCTCGAGATACTCCATAACATGAACGAGACCAGAAATATCTTTTTCTTGAACTTGTTGTGCGGGAACACCTCCAGTACCAAAATTATCTCCATCAATCCATAGCTTCATCTCTTTTTTATCTCCATTTAACAGATCAAATAACTTTTTATATATGCGTATAAAGTAAAGCGCCCGGATACCCTCATTGGAATCTGGAGTAATTTTGTCTATTTTCGATATATCACAATTTATTACTTGGCTAAGCTCATAAGATGTGAGTGCTAAGATGTCACTAGCATTTAAGAATGCTTTATATAAAACACCTGAAAAACTATTGCCTTTCATGAACATATCCTCTACTAATAATATGATTTACAAACAAAACTCTTTTATCAATATAGTCATCTATGATTTAGAGTTATTTCTTAGTAATGCAGCAGGTAGTTCATCTAAAAACCATTTGCCCCATACGTGAGGATGAAGATTATATTGAAATCCCTTTACCCATAGACCATCGATTACCTGCCGGCCATACTGAGGATTGTTTGGATAAGGTGTGTACAAGCGTTCGCATTCAAGTTGAACAATACCCTTCCAGATAATTGCGCACCTATTTTTGGTATAAACAATCAACTCATCATCATTTTTTAATGAATATAAGCCGTCATAACCCATGCCATCTATTTCGAGGGACCAAACAAAACCTTCCGTTCCAGTTTCAAAGTGTGCTGTCAAATGCGCGTTTATGTCATTAACTAATAGCATGTAAACCTTTAAACAAGTGGATATATTTAATCTCTTTGTATTTTAAATGTTATATTTTACTTCCAACAGGAATCTCATCATCAGATATAATTAACTTTTTACTCATAGATTCCTCCTAAACTTTAATTTCTCTCTCGTAACGCTGGCGAGACATCACAACAAAAACCACTACATTGTTTCGAGTGATATGAATTCTATTCTCTGGCTCACGTTCTAAAAATCGCATCCAAGTATTAAGTTCTCTTCGGAAACGGCTAAGGGGTATATTAACGCTGCATTCAAACATAATAGTTAAACTCAAATATTTATTAAAAAAAGAAAAGTACAAACTTAGAAACAATTAGAATTAGCTAACAACTAAAAACATTGTTTAATGTTCAACCAAAAAAAGCGAATATCGATTCATCAGCAATTTTTCTTGTACCCTTACCTACTAATATATAAAAGGAGCTTGATGTTTCACAGATACAATTATCTGTGAAATTTATTATAGGTGACGTCCGAACCCAGTCCCCCACATCAAACCTACGGTTGTTAGTTCTCAACACATAATCTGCTTTTACAACTTCAACCGTCTCATTTTCAATTTCCACGTCATACCAGATCCAGTTTTTTACCGCGTAAATATTTTTATTGAAGTTTGATTTATCCGTTGCTGTTTCCCATAAATCATCTATGTCGCCAGGATTGCAACCATAATCACAAGACTCACCTTTCTCATAAAATGCACTTACCATACCTTCAAGCGTAATCTTACTCATCTTTTATCCCTTCAACTATACTTTCGATTTCATCAAGCTCTTTTTTACTAATCGGCATAATGGAATCAGGGTTGCGTTCAATATCTTGCTCAATAAATTTAAGAAACAGATTAAGTTCATCACTTTTTTTAATTTTTTTCGACAACAAATATTCATCAACGCTCTTTTTAACACTGATAATAACTTCATTAACCCACCTCGCTAATCATTGCCTATGCGCGCCAATAAAACCTATTCAAGACAATAATAATTCATGCTGTGACGCATGAGTTTCACCATAAATCATCATTACATGAGTTCTCAAAGTACTCTTTTTCTTCATCAAATATCTCCACCAATCTTTCTTTGCTACAATTACAACCATAACAATCATTATATTTATTTGAAATATCTTTTAAGTTTGCAATGATAACTCCATATAACTCACCATCATCACAACGATATATGTCGCGTAGACGACTCCTTCTTTCACTAGAGTTCCCTAGGATGTGGCGATGTATTTCCTTTGTTAAATATGAATAATTATTCGTATCGGATGCAAAGCCACTTTCATTAATATCGTTTAACGCTTTGTTAAACTCATACGAATCTTTATTTTTATTATCATCTGACATATTAAGCACCTTTGTTAACAAATAAAATTCATCTGACATACCTCACCAGGCATAACGCTTTCTCTTTTTCTAAAAATCATTATAACATACGACATAGTATTTTTTTAACGCATATATTTTTATTGAAACACTCAATCATTTACTCCTTAAATATAAGTGCAACTTAATTATCCAGGTTGGACAATTGTGTTTTATTATATAAACTCTTAACGCAGACCATACATTCTTCGACACACCTTCTGTTGCATACAATAAATTAAATACATCATGTTTACACTTGCCGTCAAAACAACACTTAATTATCCAGGTGGGACAATGAAGTCTATTTAAGCATGTATTCATACATACCGCGCACAACCAACAATAACTTATCATCGTGTAATTGCTTGATAACCCCAAATAATTAAACGTATCACTCATCAATAATTATTTACTGCAAACATAGTCATGATATGCATACTGCCACCTATTCATGCAGTCAAGTTAAAATAATTAAACAAGATTGAAGCTTTAGATTTACTTCTTATATACATACTCCGAAGATTTACGTGTTAGATGAAAAGCAACCATTTTTTTGATTTGTTTATTAAAAATATTTTTTCTCAACAGGTGTGTTAAGTTGAAAATCACGTTGTAATTTCATTGCCAAGAATTCATTGTGATGCATTGGTATTACTTGTTTAACAGTAGCATCTAGAAAACACTGTCAGTCATGTAATCCTGATAACATTAACATCTTGTTTACGACACTTATCGCCCCCGTTTTATTGAGATTCAGCTTTAACTAATGTAAGCAAAAAACAAATATAAAACTCAATTGTCCGGCACGGACAATTGAGATATAAAACTAAAATCCGTCCCTCTCGGACAATTACATCTTTACTTGTTTATTATAAAATACTCTTGAAAAATAAACGTATAAAACATATGTTAAAATAAGTTTATAGAAAACAACAGGAGGCAGTCTATGGATAAAAATAGTTTCATTACTGATTCAATAAAACATACTGAAAAACCATGGCCGCAAAATAAAAACACAAACAAAATTGGTAAAGGGATTTGTGAGCGCGGTCGAAAATGGTTTGATCTGAATTTAGATCAAGTTATGGAATTGTTTGGCGATATTATAGAAGATAGTCCTGAACCAATTGACTATATTGATATTCATTTAATATTTGTTAGAGAAAATAAATTAAACTATTTTTTTGATGTTGAATTAAGATCATATATCCGTGGCTTCCCAATGCCAAACAATTACCCATCACCTATGTTCAAAGAATTTGTACAAGCATTTGGAGACGTGTGTGATGAAGATATAAATAATGAAAGGATTTTGCGATTAGAAATACATCGTAAAGGTTTCTTTTGGGATTTGCCAGTTAATGCTGTTTTAGAAGACGAAGGATTTTATGAGGAACATTTTACTTAATACAATCTATATTTAATATAAGAAATTGTTCTAGTCCCCCTAAGACTTAACTAACTATTATTCACTTATTATAAATAGGATACGAAAAGATGATAAGAAATTGTTTACTTCGTGTTCTTGATGACATCAATGATACGAGTGCCCCAATGGATTGCATTGAAATAATGTCATTAGCAAAATCTGGGAATTGGTGTGAAAACTGGTCGATAGCAGAATGTAAGGATAATTCTGAAGGTTCTGCACCTATTTTAGAAACAGTAATCAAATTTAAAGATGGAAAACTTGAGTTTTTTACTAACGATGATTATTTCAAACAGGACTTTTAAATTCTAAAAAAGAAAGACTCACTATAGGGTCTATTCTATCAGCTTCCTTAAGCGCCCACTTTGCCCACTCCCCTACCTTTTCATGGTTTTCAGGAATGCTTTCAATGTTTTGTTCTACTGTTTCCACATATTCACGTATTGTTCTAGCATGCTGTAGTGCTTTTGCTTCACCTAAAAGCTTTCCAACGCGCTCTTTATCTTGTTTTTCTTTCAGCTCATGAGCTTTCCGTTCTTCTTCGATCTTTCTTTGACGCTCTTCTTCAATTAAATCCTCGCGCCGCTCAAGCTTCCATTCATATTGCCATTGCATATTATCTCTGTATTGCATTTCACCAGTTAATAATATTTTATTAACTATTTCTGTGAGATGGTTTTCAATAAGTAATTCATTATTATCAAACCAATAAATAGGTTCGCTTTTTCTATTCACTGGGCCAACTGAAATTTGCAAACGGTCGTTAATAACTTCTATTTTATTGTTTTTACCTTTTACTTCTAGTAGTTTTAAGTTGAAGCTAACCTGATGTTCTCCAACCTTTATTGAAGCATCACGATTATCATAATCATATTTCGATATAGACATAATAGCCTTACAACCAAGCGCTGAACATGCGGAGAAAATAGCATTTAAGATCCGCAATCGTCTTTTTTCAATAGCAGTAGTAAATTTTGGTGCATACAAATCAATTTTATATTTCTGGTACTCTATCTTTCTATCTTCATCTTGCTTTAAAAATCTAATGATTAATTGGTGAGTTTTATTGCTTAGAGTCGGATACGATACTTTATTAACTATCTTTTTAATCCGCTCTTCAACATCCGATATATTTTCATCGAACGTTGGAGGAGAAGGTATAGGCTCGTTGATTAGCTTTGAATCATCATACGGGCGATAGTGTTGACGTCCAATTTCAATTATCTCTGGAAAACCTGGAAAGCGAGGCTGCAATTTAGCTTTTATTGTTGGTTTCCCCGATTTGAGCTTAGCCCAGTAACCTGCCCCAGGTCTTGGTATACCAGAACGACGGCAAGTTTTACCTAGAGCAACATCTGAAACATTAAATTCTTTAGCCAATACTCGCAATGGTTTCAACCAAACTAAGTCATAAAGGTCTTGTCGTGATATTTTATAACTCATCATACTCTCCATTAAGTTTAGTGATGTATAGAAATTAACACATTACAAATTAACAGCAATAGGTGTTCGAATTAAGATGATTTTTATGATAGTAGTAAAATAAAAAAATTAGAGGGGAGCAGTTTATGACATATTGCGTGGAGGTAATAGGTAATTAAATAATTCTTTATACTTACGAGAATAAGTATAAACGGAACTGATATTCTCAATTACTCAAGAATTCAACTATCAAGTTAACTAATATTTCAGCAGAATGAAGTGATGCCAATATTTAAGTTATATGTATTACTATATAATTATTTGAGGTCTCTCATCTATTTGCAATGCACCTGATACTTGCAGAAAGTTCATCCCTAAATACATCGGAATGTATTTCATGCCATTCAAATTATATGAGTAATCTGCAATCATTGAACCACGTGGTATTTCTTTTCCTTGCACCATTGCAAAAGTTGGTAGAAATGCAAGATCAACAATTTCTCCAGATGGAAGTGTTAACCATGAATGAAGTTTAGTTTTCTTTCGTAGTTTTCCATCCGATATCCATTTTATGGCATCTTGTTCTGTGTATTCAAAATAGTTCTGGCTTTTACCTTCGATAAATCCTATTGTATACGTTACAGGCACGCCAATAATTTTTTTCAAGACATAGCTGAAAAATAATATGCGACTTTAAACATTGACCGACAAAATCATTATTATCCCATTTATTAAATACGCTAAAAAAAACATCTGCAATATTTAATGCTATTTTGTTGGTTAGAATTGTACCGTGATTCATCTTCATTGCTGATTCTGGAACATTCAAATCAAACCTTTTTGTTCGTTCTATTGCATTATTAAAATGTAAAATATATTCTTTATCCATTAGTTTCCATTTTATGTTTTAGCTTAATTATTGATTTTTTAATTGATAAAACACAGCAGCATTAAACACCAATAACTAGTTAAGTATACATCCGTTATTCTTGTTTTTTTAACCCCCCCCTAATAAACATAGATCTACTTATTGCACAAAAGGAGGTTGTGCAAAATAAAAATAATAGTAAATCTTAGCGTAACATTATAGATATTTTACCCTGTGTTTTTTTATAGCCTTTTCAATTATTGTTTTTCGTTCGGTAGCAACCTTAACTTTAGGTTTTTGACTCCATAAATATAACTTCTCAATATATTTGAAACCGGGTGAAGTATGTAATGCAATATCAACAAGAACTTTGAATGTTTTTATATCGTTAGTAAAAGTTAAGAATTCTTTTGGAGAGATATCACGTTCAATAGAAACTGCGACAAGCCCAAGTCGAATTTTATATGCCTTATCCCAAGTCTTCCAGATCTCTACATCAGGAAGTTCATTCTCCAGATCTTTCCATGATTTTACATCAACTCGGGATAATAGAAGAGACTCATGAAGCTGATCGAAAGAATTACAAATCAGCGAGCCTGGTTCAGGCGAAACCCCACTCAAAGCACGTTTAAACAAAAAAGAATAAAACTCAAATGCACCATGCTTAAGTTCACCTTTAGCAGATTCTACTGCTTTAGCCCATTCATCTCTATTATTAGAAACTGGCTTGTGATTATATTTAACAAGTGATGCAATAAAAGCAAGTGTTTCCAGATGAATATTTGTTCTTTGGTTTATAAAATTTAAAAGCAGGTCTGGAAACTTCTTGGCGGCCATAATCCACCGACAAGCTTGTAGTTTCTTATCACTTCTTCTTTCTTCAAGAAAATCTACTGCCATATTTACAGCATCCTGCTCAAATATATCAATACCTATTTCAGGAACCTTATCATTTTTTGCTTCAAACATAGCATTGAGAATATTTTTGTTTGGTTCATTATAAGAAGATAAGATATCGGCGGCGAGACTTGGAATTGGTTCCGGGGCATCCCAAATCAATGAGGAATTAAAAAGCTCTTTATTCGCATCTAATATAGTGGTCAATAAGTCTATATCTCCAGAACTTTTTTTAATAACATCTTCAGGCTGCATCAGTTTTGCTGCATCAGTAGCAATAACATAACTAGCTAATGATTTATCTTCAAAAAGTGGCCATATATATTCTGGAATTTGGTTCCAAATTGCTGTCGCAATTGTTTTACTATGTTCTGTAATTATATGTTTATCAACCAATGACAAATTGTGTGCCAAAAATTCAACCGTAGTTATCGGAGGTGAGGTTAAACCACCAAGACTCTGTGCTACTTCTTCTGCAATACTACTCGATAAACTGTTAATGTTCTGATTGAGATTATTCGCAGCTTTGACTGCTGTGGTTAAATCTATATGAGAGTGACTTTTAAGTGACAGCCATATCATTGTCAGTGGTTTAAAGGCAGCACGGCCAGCTTCTATTTCTGCCCCATATCTCCACAGAAACTTTTGTAAGCTACTATTTCGATTTCTCGTAATTAAATCTTCCGCTACGATTTCTGCCCAATATTCATAAGAGTTTATCGGTGTACTCTTAATATCGATCCACAGTTTCTTATTTTGTTTACGTCGACTCTCTTTAAAAAATTGTTTATTGGGAACAAATTGAAGATCAAATTTTTCATCTGTACGTGAACGATCCGATGGTGCCCATGTGCAAAAACGAAAGTTTCTCCTAAGTCTTGGCCACTGTTGGAGCCAAATAGCCAATGCAATATTATCTGAAGAACAACTATCTTGCTCCTGAACAAATATACTATCTTCAGGAGAACTATATATTGCATCAACCAAGCCAGTTACATCTTCCTGATATAAAAATGGATGAATATTATTTGAGTTACAGATTTCTATCTCTATAGTTTGATTGTAAACGCTTAAATCTTCTTTATTGAACGGGTGCTGAAATAAATCAAGAATCGCACTACTTTCAATAGCAGCCAAATCAGAAAAATCTATTAAAATAGTATGTGTCCATACACAACCTGGACGCGACATTTCAGGAGCCAACCATGTTCGGGCAAGTGCATACTTATCCATTTCAGGTATGGGATAACCTGTAATATATGTATCATTAGGTCCCTCTATACTTTGTCCAGATAAATCACTTAAGGCAAGTAGAGTTTGAGCAGATTGTTTCTTTGGTTTAATTGATCCGGCTAGAAGACGATGACCTTCATCGTAACCATACAATAATTGGTTAATGAAGATTACTTGCTTTTTAGCAGTTTTCATTATGACATTAACCATTTAATGGGGCCGGTAAGATCATGATGTGACTCACTCCCTTCCACAACTTTAATTCGATTTGATGGTATATCTTCAGATTTGAGTTTTTCTATTTCGACTTCTGATTCCAAATCACCACCAAGAGCACTAACACCATATATCATTACTTGAGAAAACATACCGCTATTATTAAGAAATTGATTAAGTAACGGTAGATATGTACTAACATACTCCTCAGGTGTTAAGCCAGTAACTTCAGCTTTATCCCATGCTGATATTATTACTGCCAATCGACGTCTATTTTTCTGAAGTTGTTGTGAAGATAGTGCTTGAAGTATATCAACCAACATTACTTGTGTTGGTGCTCTATTTGGTGCCCAAGACACTTCCTTACTATCAGTTTGTTCAGATGCTTGAGCGTCATTATTTATTTCAATATCAATTGGCTGACGAATTTTATCTGAATGTATAAAAAGCATAACTCCTGAAGCATCCTGCGACCACTCCGCCGTATGTACTGCACATGAGCGATTTGACCAAATATTCTCCCAAGTTTCACCTGACATATCTGGTACATGCAACTCCAACTCATTTGATGTCTCGTTATCTTTTAAGTGAAGTGATATTTCCTGAATTTCTTCTGTAGCTGTACGATCGATAGGTGTAACACGACTCCACTTTCCTGAAAGTTTGTTTAGGTATTCACGGTTTGATGGCAATGTAACTAGCGATAAACTAGTAGGAATTTCCTTTTGGAAGAGCTGGTACCAAAGCGCTGCTATAAAGGTTGTTTTACCTGAATCAGGCAATCCACACAGAAGTATATTTTCTCGACTCACTTATTTTGTCCTCCCGTAGTCTCTGGTAGTCGATGATATGATCGTTCAAATGTTTGGCTTGATTTGGGTTGGTGAACAATTCGTTCTCGTGGACGCAAGCAGTCAGCAAGAATATCAAAAACACCGAATCGCGTTTCGACTGCATTATTTTCTGAACGAGCTGCTATTTTATAAGATTTGATTTCTCCAAGCTGAGTACCAAATCGATCTCGGATATTCTTTGTTAACTTAGCAAACTCCTTTTCTATCTGTTCAAAATTATCCAATGAAACTATTTTATCAAACTTGGATAATACAAGGCTAACTTGGTGACCTGTACTTAATACATTATTTTCCACAAGTGTAGCAATAGACATTAAAAGTTCATGCTTGATACCATGACGTTCATTACTTGCGAATTTATTACCATCAAGAAAAAAAAGCACATTATCTGCTCGTGATACCTCATGTAGGCTATCACAATTTTCTTCACTATTAGCAACAGCGGTATAATACTCACCTGCTCGATCTGAAATGAGTAGCTCGATACGCTCTGCTCCATTACTACGAATAGCTAAATGTAAAAAACCAAGCCCATCAGATAATGATGTTCGAGGTGTTTCTGGATGTTCTCTTCGGCTTTCTACCCTAGCATTGTGACAACGTTGTTCAAAAGCAGGCAAGGTTAATGAACCTGCAAAACTACAAGTATTAAATGAACCATTCTGAAAGGCTTCGTATAGACTCAAACCAAAGGTTGTTTTTCCTGCATCTTGTGGGCCTATAACGCTAATAACCCTAGACGGACCAGAACAAAGAACATCTGTGGCCTCACTAATCGTTAAAACATCTCCACTAGCAATTAAAACATCTACATGTTCAAGGCTTGCCTTAGACTCATCCTTTACAATTTCAGGAGTCGCAGTGTTGGATACCCCATCTGTTTTTTTCTGATGTGGACAAGCACTAATCTCTAAACCTTCGACACATTTTCCCGTTTCAGCTATTCGGCAATCCGGATTACTACAACTAAGTTCTGTCATAAATTAATCACTCACTTTGCTTTCCGATGAATTCCATAAGCTTACTTTCACGATGAAATTGCACGGCTAAATCTACAGGGGTAATTTTATCCTTGGCTTTAATCCCTGAAATGTTTCTCCAAGATGTTACCCATGATTTATCTGCTCCAGTTTCTTTCGCCCTAGCCATTGCAAAATGTACTGGAAAAATTGAGGCGCAAGTTACATTGCTAAGTGAAAAAACCTCTAAATTCTCAATACCACAAGCATTAACAGAGTCTGTAATGGACAATTCTGATGTGTCATCTAAACCTATCCGGAAGAACACTGATTTAAGTGATGGTGGTTCAGAAAAACCCGTAGTCATAGAAGCAGCTTCTTCAGCAAGTAAAATGGGCATAGCACTTGGATCAATATTATTGAAAGAACTATTCCACATTCCACTCCAATTACCGACAACCCACCAAAGCATTTGAAGCTCCTCGTCTTGAATTTTCAAAACTTTTTGCATTTCTACTATTTTTTCTGATGTGTTTTTCTGCATGGCATTGATATGCGATAGTGTTATTGCTCCAATATTATCAATAGCCTCTAATGCTTGTGGAAAACCGTGTCCTTGCGTTAATGGTTCTGTTGCATCTTGAAATGCTTTCTTATTTCCAACTTTTTTTGGTGCACTCATTATGGGCCGACTACGGTCTTGTAAACCATCGTCCTTAACTCTTTCAGTAGCCATACCTACTAAATCAATATTAATTGCAGGTTTTCTGATTCCGCATGCAGATACAGTAAGAATTGCAAGCGCAATTTCCCCTAAGCTATATTCATCGACACAAATCAGTGCCAACACACAACTAGCAAGAGTAAGTACTTCTTGCTCATTTCCTGTAGTTAAAAAAGTTTGATCAGTATCTTTAAAGTACTGTCGAAATGTAGATAACACTTCCTGCGAAACTATCTCTCGGCTAAAGACAAAACGGACTAAATCCATAAGCATTTCATAATCCAAATTTTCTAATGCTGCTTCTACACCTCTCCACCGGAAATCTAATGTTTCACGATCATGTCCAAATGTGACTGGCTGATACCAATCAGCAAAATTCTTATGCATATATAGCTCCTTCTTAATTTCTCATGACTTCTTTAATTGCCTGCTCAATATCACTGAACATTCCACGTTCTTGTGCTCGTTTAAATGCCCGGCGATACCTCTGTGGTTCTGGTAACTTATCATCATCGGCTTCAAGCAAATTTAGTGTTTGCATGACTTTCCGACGATCACTTGCTGTGAGTTCCCAGAAATGAAAGGCTATGTCACGCTGGTGCATTTGATTACTATCGTTTTCATTTGTAACAACGGCCAATTTTTCGGCATCTTCGATATTCGCTTTTTCTTCTGGTTGTAACCCCGTTTGGGTATTTTGCTTATTGAAATTTTCAGAAATAGGTGAAGGATTACGTCTGAGTAGTATTTGGTGTTTAAAAACATCATTGCCATCTCCATTTGTTTTTCCAACAAAAAGATCAGGGGCAGTTTGCCAAACTCGCAGATAACTCTCAACATGTAGGACATGTTGAGTAGTTTCACTATTTACTTGTAATCTAATCAAATTGTACCCAGGCTCCCAATTTCCTTCTCCTCGATCTGGATTTACAGCACCTGCTGCAAATCGAACACTATTATCACTTGGCAAATAGCGCTGTCGATGTTTATGTCCAAATAGATGCAATGCACAATGCTCCCATAATGCATCATCAAGTTCATCTGCATCGCCAAGCCAATCAGGTGGATGATGCATTGTTGCAAGTCTTATGATCCCATCATCTGGTGCAAATGCACGCTGAAGCGCGCCAAGATAAAGACTTCCTTTTACATCATTACCTGGTCCTGAAAAAAGCGTAGTTGTTAATCCGTGCATTTTTAGCTTCCATCCAGGAGCTATCGGTAAATCTTTTGTCCAAAACGGTTGCTCAGCATCAATCGCGCATTCAAATGGAGCAGCAAATCGATTGTATTCAGCCATAGGCTTGAATAATTCAAGACCAGACTGATCTAATATAGTATCGTGTAACTCCTTATCACGATGCGGTCCTGCTTCTTTTTTCTGTATTAGTTCTCTAACACCCAATACCACTCTGCTATTTGCCGTGCCTCTGTCAACATCATGATTACCAGGGACAGTATAAATACTAGTAGGCGGACAACCAGCAATATTAGTAACTTCTAATAGCCATTCAGTTGCAACTTTGTACTCATCTGAGTGACCTTTAAATGCAATATCGCCTGAAATAATGATAGCATCGATAACTCCCAAACGATCTACCATCTCACGAATATCGTTGAGTAAAGCGGTACGAACAGAGTTATCTTGGTCTGTTTCAGAATTTAGGCAATATGGTTCCCTAAAGTGAATATCAGATAAATGCAAAAGCAAAAGTTGCTCATTATTTCCTTCCCCATCAAATTCAGTTAACACATATATTCCTCTTTAATATCGTTAAACGGAAAATTCTGTACTTTGTCTGTATTGTAAATTAATTCTAACAACTAAATGCTTTAACTTTTCCTAATTGAAAGTTAAGTTTCAATTAGGAAACGATCAAATAACACCTTCTCATTCGTAAATAATAAATTAACGAAGTAAGCACCTTTTAACGAATACGAACGCTATTTTATCTTAGTTAAACAACAATATAAAATTACTGCGTTATTAAAACATTATAAAGAAATACCACCCCAAGATTCGGCACCTCTTATATGTATACTATATTCACAACTACGTTTGAGGTAATCAAATAGTGGAAGCTCCCAGTTTTTACTCGAATCAGTACCTAATACTCTATTCAGCTCAAACAAAAATATTTTTGGCTCTAATGAGTCTAGCAACTTCCAATTATGAACGATTAAATCTCGCTGCTTTTCAAGTAAAGCGCCTGTTGGAATTTTGTCGCTTTTATTACCGTTAACTTTACTTTCAGCAGGCAGCAAGTTCCATAAATCATTGTTTCCCCATAGTGAAAAAGGTAAAACATGATCAACAGCTAGTTGTTTACTGGATATGCTTTGCCCACTCCATACACAATGTAATGTTGGCTGATTAAGGTAACATTTTCTTGCAACAGTAACTTCTCGATCAATAACTGGCTGAGTAAGAAGAAGACCAAGTACCTCACCAATAATTTGTCCAGAAGAAATTTTTGAAGTTAACTCTGCCCAACGTAAAATTAGTGCGTCACGAATCCAGCATCCCGTTAAGCAAAATTCTTTCCATAGTTCTGAGTCACAATAAATGCATTTCGTACGTTTGTCATATCTAAACATTTCTCCCTTCTCAGCATGTTTAACAGGGCCACTTGCAATTGCACCACGAATATCTGTATTTACTTTTTTAAGAAGTGATAAGCCTTCATTAGAAAGTTTTGAAGCACGATAATCTATAGAAAAAGAATCTAATCCACCTAGTGAGGCATAATATGTAACGAGTTCACTTAAGCTGTTACGAAATTTTAGAGGTTTTCCTGCAGGTTCCGTTCTAATTTGTGGGATAAAGGTAGGAGAAGCAATAATTGGCCAATAATAAAACAGCCATCTTTCAACCATAAGTTCTATCGGTATCCCTACTTCACGTGGAAAAGACCAATCAAAAACTCTATCATCCGCATTTGCTATATCACAAAAACCTCTTAAAAGAGCAAGCTTGTAAGTAGCAACCTTTAGATCTCTGCTTAATACCCGTTGAATACGATCAAGAGGACGACCAATAGCGCAGGATCTTTCAAATAATAAAGTCACCCAATTATGATCTACACGATTAAGTGAATCTTCATTTTCCCAGCGACTAATTAATTTAAGACCTAACCGCTCTGCTAATAAAATCAACCTCTCTGCTTCAATCGGTTGAAATAACCTACCATCACTATCTCTGGATAGTTCATTCAATCCAGGTCTGTCTACTGGTAATGAAACCAACAAACGACCTGAAATATTAAGAGAATCACGTAGTGACAATAAAGAATCAAAAAATAGATTTTCAGGTAGGTGCATTAATACTGCAGAACATACAATCCCATCAACCAGCTCATTAAGAGTGAGAGAAGGAAGCGCACCTGGAAATAGTTTACCTTCAAGCTCTGGATGTTGACTGATTGCAAGTGAGCGTAATGAATCTGACGGTTCTACTCCAAAAGCATCATAACCAAGATTTAATAAATAACGTAAATCACGTGCACTACCCGCGCCTATATCAGCTACTTTAGAGCCAATAGGAAAACTTGCTTGAAAATACTCAGATATACCACTATTTACAGATTCATATCGTTCAAATATAGAATGTGCATTTTTTTCGTAGTAATCTAGAGTCAAATCATCCATTGTATATTCGACATAGCCTTTTTATATTTAATAGCATACTAATACTTACCATATCAGTTGTATTAATTTAAAAAGGAGTTGCTGCCTTTTTTCCACTTCGTTTGCTGCGAAACTATCATATGGCTCAAATTTTAGTTTTTTAGTTTTTATGTATTCATTAAATGCAACTTTTTTATGGTACATATCCTTCAATAAAGTTCTAGCATAGTAAGTTCCAGTAACATTATATGTTTTCAATTTTTGAGTATACGACTCATTACCAGAGGATTGGTTATCCTTTCCTTTCAGCAACAACAAACCACCCAATCTATTTCGTTGCAAATTAAATTGTTCTTCATCCTTAAAAAGTTTAATATTATCCTCATTGTTGGCAATAATATGTTCAATGTGAAAACAGTCTTTCCCTTTTGCTTGGGACACAAACTGATAATAACTCCCATACTCATTCATCTCAGCAAAATCACTAATAAAATGATCGATCCTTGCAAAAAAATAACGTAAAAATTTCTTACCATAATGATTATATCCAACATCCTTAAAAAATTCATATTTAATAGGAGTATCCAATTTTTTCCTATCATGAGTTTTTGCAACGTGATTTATCAACTGTTTATTAAACTCATCAATAATAAAGTCGGGACTAGAATTTCTTATACTTATATTTAGACTGATAATGTTTGCATTAAATTCATTTGATTTATAGCTATTCGATAGTCTAGAAAGCACAAAAAACCTGTCAAACAGTTTAGGTATCAAAATAAACTTTTCATCTCTGCTGGGATCATTTAATTTAATTGAAGATAGCATTAGTACAAATTGACCATCCATATCATTAAGCATATTAAAATAAATACACTCATGGTCAGGCGAATATGTTTCATAATGCTTCAACATCTCGACATAAATACCAACAAAAAATGGCAATGATTTTTCAATGAACTTCCTCACATTCTTCTCATTATCTTTCAATCTAATAGAAGAATTAAAGTCATCTGAAAATATTGTTTTATGATATCTGGTTCTATCTAACAACCTATAATGTTCAGATGTCGCTGAATATTTAGCACGAAAATAAAAACCAAAAAACTCATCAATTTCATCCTCACCAAAGGATTCAATCAATGCTACTTGCTCTTCCCATATTGCAATATATTTATCTCGATCTTGTATGTCAATTTGGCTTAATAACTTACCCTTAAGTATTTCATATGACTTTAATGGAATTCCTCTATCATTAATAACCTCAAAAACCATTGCAACATCTTTATCCTTATCAATTTCTATCTCAATAAGATAAATTCGATTCCTGAAATAAGATATAAAGGTTTGTAACTTATGAGAGGTTGCTAGCTTGCTTTTCAATAGAGTAAATAATAAAGTATAATTAGCATAAATATTTACTTCTGAAGTATTTCTAGGTTTTTCTTTTGGAACTAGATTGTTGACAACCAAATCATCTAACGCTTGTTCTCGATCTTTAAATCCCATCCAATATGTTTTCCCAAACTCAGTATTCCCAAGTATAGAACCCCTAAGTGTATCAATAATATGTTGCGCCAAATTATGTTCTTTTGCCAAATGTAATAGTGCTATACTTATAAGTGTTAACGTCGTTAATCGTTGCTGCCCATCAACAATATACTTGCTCCCCTTTATTTTATTCGTCATAAATGAATTCAAATAATACCATTCCAATTTATCTGTACTTTCGGCGGTAACTTCTTGATTCGGATTATACTTTTCCAAATCAAATCTATAAAATATGTCTTTCAAAAGAGAGGACACAGGCTTGTATTCTAAATTATCATTCCATTTATAATCTCTTTGATAAAAATCGACATCATACTTAATATTATTAAATATCTCGCTAATTTTTCTATCGTTAGGTTTCAAGCCCATACCCAAACTCCTTTTTTTAAATTACTTTTCTAAATAAAAATATGATCCTTATAACCAAGCCAATCAACTTAATTAAAGAACTCTGTATAATATTTTAGATGCAGTAGAATCCTCATACATCCCATATCGTTCATCTTCTTTTCAGCCATACACCATTCATATAAGATTGTATTGCGCTACATGTACTTGGATATTGGATTGTTATCATACGTACCCCCATAATCATTTCAAATGATTAGCTGACTATTTCAAACAGGTATTTAGATACCTAATCATTTCACCCTTAATAGTCAGAGTAATCCCACCCTTCGCTTTCAGCCTGTATGACAATATTGGCACATGCTCTTGCGTCTGAAAGTGCTTCGTGATGGTTAAGTTCTATATCTAGTGCATCACAAACATTATTCAATTTAGTTGGGTTAATATCCCATTGGCTTCTTGCCAACTTTACTGTACATAAAAAGGGGATGTCTGGCGTTTCAATCCCGAACTCTTGGCAACACTTATTAAGTACGCCCTTATCAAAAGGAGCATTGTGTGCAGCTAAAAAGTCAACACCGCTAATAATCTTATCTAAAGTCAACCATAACTCGTCAAATGATTCTTCATTTTTAACATCATCCCAGGTCAAACCATGAATAGCAGTAAATAAAAACTCCTTACTTGGTGGTTTAATTAAGAACACATCTTCTGAAACAATACGATTGTTAGATACAGAGACTAATCCGACAGAACAAGCACTCGCTCTACTATGATTTGCAGTTTCAAAGTCTATTGCGACAAATGAACTCATAATTAATCGATATCCAATTTGGGTAAAGCATTCACAATTTTCATTGTTTCAAGGCTAACAGTAATTACACGTTGAAAAAGTTCAAGTGGGTATTTTGCATCACCCATTGTTTCGGTTGCCCATAGGTTAGCATCGTTTTCAATACCGCTTTTCTTATCTGTTGTTACTGCTTGTCGTTCCATTACCCATTCAAGTGCAGGTTTACCATTGACTACATAATCGTAAGCTTCCAGTGGTATACCCGTCATAGTAATGTTGTGGTTATAAACTACTGTAGACTTATCATCTTTTTTGGCAAACTTCATTTTGGTAACACGATAATCTTCGCCACTTAGTCGCTTAATACCTTTATCCAGTTTTATTGGATAACAATCCACTGTTTCATAATTAATATGCAGTTCAGCCAGATCACGCCCTGCTTTTGAATACGTCCAAAAATCTTTGGCAGTTTTCACACAAGGTATACGCGGCAAGTCTTTGGTTAAGTTGTCAGCGTAGCGTTGACGGTATTCCTGTGAATGCAGCAAACCATAGATATAATAAAAAACATCTTCTTTAGATAAAAGATCATTAGGATAGACATCTTGAAAATGTCTAAGAGAAGAATCACTGATGCTATCATTTCGTTTAAAAGCATGTGGGGTGTTTAGAATATTAGTTCCTGAAAATAAATCGTCTGAATCTAATTTATCATTATCGTTCTTTTCATAGGTATATAATGGAAAATGCTGTACAGCTGCGGGACCTTGCTGCAAGCTACATATAGTATCGCTAACCCACACAGAGAATGGAACTGTAGCT
Source organism: Woeseiaceae bacterium (assembly GCA_045046865.1). GTDB lineage: Bacteria > Pseudomonadota > Gammaproteobacteria > UBA6429 > Thiohalophilaceae > JAGLTQ01. The sequence goes on from JASFYW010000054.1 coordinate 24,150, forward strand.
CCGACACCAGTTATCCAAAGTACAACATTATCGCAGTTTTCAGGGAATATTTTTGGCATTTGACCTACACGATGATTCAATATTTCATCGTAATAAAGCCATTGCTTAGTGTAAGGACGATAAAGAGACTTCCAAAGCTTACCTTCATCAAATTCTATTTTTACTCCACGATCAAAGTTAGTCCTTAAGCTGCTTGACCAACTTATTTTAGTTGAATCATTCGTCACAAAATCTTTTGAACTTATTCCCAATGGTCCCTCATTTTCATATCTTTCTAGTTCAGAATTGTAACAAGAAATCATTTTTTTTATATTAACTGATAATGACTCCTTAGATGAGTTGTAACACCATGAATCTCTTGATGATTCCACTCCTCTTGAATAGTTGTTAAATATACTTAAACCAGTATTATCTTTTTTATCTCCGATTTTAATAAACTCATAAAAACTATCATCACGTTGATTTATCCAGTCATGATATTGATCAGGGATAATCTGTTGCCAACCTTCGGACGTACTAATACCACTTACACTATTAAAGTTTTTTATGGTTTCAAGCTTTTTTTCCTGACTTAGGTAGTCGCCAATATCATGCCAAAATATTTCCCCCTTTTGATTGGCTGCAGGATTTTTAACAAATAATGTAATCGCAATCGGTGTACGAGTTCCTTGACCAAATACATTGTCTTTTTCTTTTCGGCGAAGCTCACCAGAGGTTCTTGCATTTCCTCGTAAGTGAAACACATAAATACTACTAAACTCTTCAGCCAGGCATTTACGTAAACCATCTGCTGTATTGGCTTCTAAAAAACCTGCATTGGTAACAAAACCGACTATTCCGCTGTCACCTATACGATCACTTGCCCACCGAATAGCTCGTATATAAGAGTCATACAGAGAATTTTTATTAGTCGCTGTTGTATGGGCTGCATATGTTTCACGAATTTTATTATCTAAGTTAGGATAAGCTACATTTTGATTATTATCATTAGCACTAGTCTGCCCAACTGAATAAGGTGGATTGCCCATAATTACACGAATATCCATTTCTTTCTGGCGTTTACGTCTATCACTGTTATCTATTAACAATTCACTAATTAGATCATCTTTTTCATAAAGCTGAAAAGTATCAGTTAAACAAATACCTTCAAAGGGCTGGTATTCGTCACCGACTAAGCTGTGGTAAACCGCTTCTATATTGATAGCTGCAATATAATAAGCTAACAGGATGATTTCATTTGCGTGAATTTCATTTTTATACTTGTCTGGCAATTGTTCTTTATTAATTAAACCGCTTTGCATTAGGCGCGTGATAAATGTACCTGTTCCCGTGAATGGATCAATAATATGAACGCCATCACTGCCAATTGTTTGGTCGAATTCTTTTTTAAGTAAATCATTAATACTATGAATTATAAAATCTACTACCTCCACAGGCGTATAAACAATGCCGAGTCGTTCAGTCATTTTAGGGAATGCATTTCGAAAGAACTTGTCATACAGTTCCACTACAATTTTTTGTTTACCTTCGGCGTTATCTATTCCTTCCGCACGCATTTGCACACTGGCATAGAATTTATCCAGTGTATTAGCTTCTTTATCCAGCCTATGTTCCTGTAATATATCCAGCACTTGTTGCATAGCCTGTGATACAGGATTGTTACTGGCAAAACTGTAATCCTTAAACAAGGCATCAAAAACAGGCTTAGTTATAAGATGTTGTGCCAACATTTCAATAACTTCTGCATCACTAATACTGTCATTCAGATCATCACGTAGTTCATCAGCAAAGGCATTAAAGGCTGCGACTTCTTTTTTATTACTGGGTTCATTAACAATAGTTGTGATACGGGTGATATGGGTGTTAGCTATTTTACTTATATCATTTGCCCAATCTTCCCAATGATTTCTATTACCACATTTTTTTACCACTTTGGCATATAGGGCTCGTTCAATTTCTCCTACTTCAAATTGCAGATCTGCCTGATCTTTTTTACCCAAGGTTTTCTCTGGTGTGCCAATAGTGGACTGTCCCCTACCTGCATCTATGTTTTTTGCACCTTTTGCACTTTTATTTTTCTTATTAATTTTATTGGTTACAGCAATGACTTCCATCTTACTGTTGTCTTTACCAATCAAATCTAGTTTATTTATCATGGCATCAAAGCGATCATCATGTGAACGTAATGCTTGTAAAACTTCCCACACAACCTTGTAAACTTTGTTATCGTTCAATGCTTCATGTGGTTCCATTCCTGTAGGTATCACCACTGGCAAAACAACATAACCGCGTTTCTTATTAGGCGCATTACGCATAACACGACCTACTGACTGCACTACGTCTACTTGTGAATTACGTGGTGTTAAAAACAATACTGCATCAAGTGCAGGCACATCTACGCCTTCGGACAAACAACGTACATTACTTAAAATGCGACAAGTATCTTCAGGGGGCTCAGCTTTTAACCAATCAAGTTTTTCTTCTTTCTGGCTTGCATTCATACTGCCATCAACGTGTTCAGCTTCACAATGCAATGTGTTGTGATCTTCTTCTTGCTCCTGATATGCATCAACTACGGCCTGAAACATGTTTGCAATATTTTTAGAACTAACCTTATGTGTTTTAGCCCCAAGGTTCGCTTCAATAACCTGACAAAAAGCAACAGCACGACGCATAGGAGCACTATCATCACTAAGACCTTCATCATGATCTTGTTTGCTTAGTGCTTTCCAACAGCCAATAATCTTGGCTGCATCATCAACTCTCAGTTGGTTATTTTCATCTTTTAATAGGCTTTGTAATCTAGAGCTAATATGTGCTTCATCAACAGTTAAAACAATCACCTTATAATCTACTAGCAATCCACGACTTACTGCTTCTGAAAAAGAAATCAGATACAGAACTTTCCCATACAAACTTTCATCATCCATTGAACATAAGGCAACATTGTCTTTTTCTGCACTAGCCTTAGCGAAGTCTGCATAGATTCTTGGGGTGGCTGTCATATAGATACGTTTAGCTGAATGAATAAAATCAGCATCATGGACTTTTACAAAATTGCTTTCGCTTTCATCACCAAAGGTGGCACCAGTTGTACGGTGTGCTTCATCACATATAATCAAATCAAAGTCTGCCAGTTTATACTTATGTTGTGCTTCGCTAATAACATTGATTGAATGATAGGTAGAAAACACCACGCTCATATGTTGTTCATCATGGCGCTTGGTCATTTCTTCTGCCAAACGTTTTGCTTCAGTCGTTGCAGGATAACGCAACTCATGGGCAAACGTTTGAACACTATCATCATCTTTTTTACGCTTCTTACCCACTTCACTATCAGAACATACAGCGAAACTATGCAGCGGCGTGCTGCTTTCTTGTGTCCATTCAGTTAGTGTTTGGGATAACAACGATAAACTTGGAACTAAAAACAATACATGTTTTCCCTTTCCTGCCATTTTTTCTGCTATTTTCAGACTGGTAAAAGTTTTACCTGTACCGCAAGCCATAAGCAATTTTCCACGATCGGCTGTTTTTAATCTTGTTGTGACTTCATCAAGTGCGATTTTCTGGTGTGGAAATAATGTTTTCTTTTCTTTTAGGACGGGGGTTTTATCAGGCTGATATTTTTTCCAATCGATCTGGCTGTTTTCCAGATCATGTAAATCTATTTTGTTAATAGGGGGTTGCTGATTAATTAGGGCATCTTCTGCATGTTCGCTCCAATTATTAGTCGTAGTAATAATAATGCGGTGCGTAAAAGGCTTCTGGCCAGATGCTGTAAAGAAACTATCTATATCTTTCTTCTGAACCTTGTAGTCTTCAGCATAGAACTTGCATTGAATAGCATGGTATTCATTAGTGCCTCGGGTTTTAGCTACCAAGTCTATACCAGTATCCCGCTTGTCTATTCCTTGTTCTTCTGCCCAATCTGAATACAACCATACATCACTATAATAATCAGCATAGGTAGCTTCATAGCGGAAATAGGTACGAATAAGTTCTTCAAAATAAGTGCCTTTCTCTCGTTCTGATTGAGCAGCTTCGCGGTATGAGTGGAGCAGTTCTTCTAATGCAGTCATTGTAATTAGTTACCCAAAATAATTATTTGTATGTCCATTCTTGATCGATAAAACGATTGCAATCTCTTAATGCTGGCAGCAGCTTTTCATCTGCATAAGTGCAACCTGTTGCACCTTGATCTTTTTGTTCTTGTTTACCTGTTTCTTCAGGAGTATGACCTTTGCCATTAAGTAAAAATTCAAGCATAGGAGCATAACCCGCCTCCCAAGCTTCAATACTTTCGAATCGTCGTTTTAAATTACCTAATATATCCATACCAGAATAATCCAGATCACCCCAAAAATAGATTGGCCAGTTAGATTCATTATCGCTATACCAATTTTTAGTAAATAAATCTTTCACCATTGAATTACTGCTACCATTAAAGTGTAAAGAGACACCTTCTTTTTTTCTGATTCTTTGGGCGCTTAGTTTAAATCCTGCGCTATATACAAGCGCATAGTTTTTCAATGTTTGCGGTACCCCCATTACACCTTGTGTGTAACTATCCTGATTTTCAATAAACAATATCCCTTCTATATTTTCTGGCAGATATACACTAACTAAAACAGGTCGAACTTTAATGTTTAACTGAGGATATAACTGTGTTATTAACTCTTCTCTATTATCGAGGAATTTAGAGTCCTGCCAAAAACACCTAGCACTTAAATTTCTTAGGGTTAACTCATCACTTAAATACTCTTTAATTTCTATAAAACCATTAATTATGTCTTCAGATGATTTACCTTTTACGGCTATTTTTCGTGCACTTAAACGACTTGAATCACCTGAAAACTCTTTCTTGTTTTCTTCTACTAAACGTTTCCATTGTTCTAATTCCGATTCCATTACAGGTCTGTTTAACCATTTGCGTAATAAACTTTCAGATGACGAAACAAACCTTATACGCCCATTGGTATACTCAGGGTCAAGATGATTTAATTTTTTGTCTTTAATAAAAACAAATATCGGAGAGTTTCCATCAAAAAGTTTCTGTAATAAACTCCAGGTTAAATCTGCTGATTCAGCTTCTCCAAATAGTTCTGGTAATAATTTTTGGTTAAGAGTAAAGCCAGGCTTCGCATCTGGTTTTTTATCCATTTTACTCAACACATTATGTAATAAAGACTCAATATCATGTTGCTCCTCTAACCATCGCGGTTTCACCAATGAATCTTTATCTTGCTGTTCAGGCATTTTCAAACTCTTTCATAAAATCCATTTCAGCCTGATGCTGTTCAACTCTACGATGATTAGCCCAAAGTGTTTTTATTTTATCCGTATTGCATTGCTTTCTATCAACCCAAACACGCGTATTTAACTGGCCTCGAGGAGTTGCACTTGGGCACTTCGCAAATACAAATTCATTACTGATCAAATCCATAAAAGGGCCACTTTTGCTTGAAGGCATAATAAAGATAAGTTGTAATCCTAGGCTTCTTGTTAAGTAATCTATAACTTCACGTGATCGAGATTCATCCATTTTTGAAAAAGCTTCATCAACAAGTACCATACGCAAGTGATTAGCACCTTCAGAAAACCTTAATGCAGATGTGATTGCTGCTGAACGGATAATATATGCGGGTGTTTCTAATTGACCACCACTGCCCGTCCCATATTCACTAAGGGCAATAGGTTCTTTACCTTCAACTTCCTTGTATATTTCATAACGGCGATAGTTTCTATAATCAGAAATGCGCTCTAGTTCTTTAAGTGCCTTATTTTCATCCTCGTCTAATAACATTTCTAACAGATGATCTCTTACTTTTACTGATTTTTCAGATAAAGGCATCTCAAACAAATCAACCTCATCAGCTAAGGTGGGTTGTTTAATCACTTCATCAAAAAAACGAGCATATTCTCGATACTCTGGCATCCATTCACTCGCAAAACGAAAGCTTTCCTGATCTGCACCAAATTTATGATGTTGTAATTCTTTATTTAATAATTCTATTTGCCGTTTACCACTGCTGACAGCTTGATGGATGGTATGGCAAAGATGCGTAACAAATGCATTATTAAAACTTGATTTTAACTTCCCAAGCTCATCATACTTTTCAACTAGAATATTGTTTTTCAAGCGGTTATAAATAATATCTAATTGATCATGCACCTTACAAATGGAACGGAATAAATTTGAATCATAACGAACTACATTATTCTCATAAAAAACCGTATCGGCAGGCATACAATTCACATTGTGCTGTTCAATTGCTTTTCCTATATCTCGTTCAAGCTTGTTGAGCTGTTGTTCTGCATCTTCATAATAATTAGTCGTGATTGTTTTATTTAAACCTTTAACTTCTAGTTCAGCTTGTTCTAATTTTTTATCTACATCAAACTCAGACCAGTCCGCAACAATTTCACGTAAGTTATCTTCACAACTATCAACAGTTTCTAAAGTTTCTTCTTTAACTTTAGAAATATTTTTACGTTTTAACTTAGCACTATCAACCTTTGTATTAAGGGCGCCTTTTTTCTCATTAAGCTCATCCAACTGTTGTTGAGAAAGTTTCGCTTTTTCTTTTAATCCGTTAAGCTTTTGTTCTAATTCTGCATGATCAGAAAGGTCAAGTTGAGACAATAATTTTTCAAACTTTATAATTTCACGCTGCACAACCATTACTGTTGATAAAGCTTCAGCATAATTTAGTTTTTCTAAATCCCGAACATGAGCTTGTACTCTCCCCAAGTGTTGCATTTGATCATTTGCTTGCTGCCAATCTTCTGTAATATCTTGTAGTTCTTGTTGTTTTGCTTTTAAAGCGCGTTCACGAGCAGCAGCACCAAATACCAGGTCACCATCTGCTATATCACAACGCCACATGCTATAACCACCTGCGGCCATACCATCACATGTTAAACCTCGCCCTGTTGATTTCAATTCTTGTTCAGATTCAACCATCAAAACAGAACCATAGCTTGCAGTTAAATAATTTTTTGCCGTTGCGTGAGAAAACTCAAGTACTTGCACAATAGAATTCTTTTTCTTGTGAGTATTTTCGCTGTCTTTTTGTGCTTTTTTACCTTGGATGATTTTTGCACGATTATCTCGTCCAGGAAGTTGACGTATAACTCGAATAGCTTCTGCTTCAAATGCAGCATCAACAATAATAGAAAAACGAGCTCCACCTAAATAGCCTTCTATCGCCATTTGCCAGAGTTCATCCTTTACTTCTACATGATCACATAATACACGCGGATCAGCTTTTGGATACGTTTGCTTAATAGCATCAATAGCACGTTGAACAAAGGTAGGATAATTCACCTTTTTTTGTTGCAAGCGTTCAATTTCTTTTTCCTTTTGTTCCTTGGTACCTTTCAGCCTTTCGTAACGTTTTGTTGCACTGTGTGTTTCCCCGCTTAATTGTTCAAAGCGGCTTTGCCCTTGCTCTGCCTGATGCCAGTATTGATAACATTGATTATGTAAGTTTTGTGCAAGTTGTACATAATCCAAATGTTGCTCTAATTTAGATAAATCCGATGTTAAATCTTTTTGTAGTAATGAATTTATATCTACATTGCCTGTTTGACTAAATTGAATAACATCACTAAGTTGAGCAAGACTTTCAAGATCAGTAAACTGTGGTAATTGTTTTTGCATTTGTTGTGTTTGCAACTCATTACTCAACGAAGAAATTCTTTGAGAGTTTTTTTCTAGATTTAAATCTTGCTGTAGTAATGCCTTAGCCTCTGCTATTAATTTCTTTTCATTTTTTTCTAATTGCTGCTCAAGGCTGTCTTTTTGTTGTAAAGCACTAATTCCTTGACGCATAGCCTCTAATTGCAACAATTCTTCACGCTCTTGTTCTAAGCGTTGTTGAGTCTTTACCGTTAAGCTTTCATTTTCTTTTAATTCAGATTCAAGTTCTCTTTGCTCTGCCTTTACTTTTAGGTACTTTTTTTGTTGTTCTTCATGTGAATGTAAAGCCAACGTATATTTAAGCGTATTAAATTCTATCCATTTATCTATATACGATTCAGCATGTTGCTCTGCTTGTTGTAACGTTTCAATGGATTGCACTAACAAACCTGCATCTCTTTCCATTGCATGAATAGTTTTTAATTGACCGGATATAGAACGTATCGCTTCACCTAAATCTTTCTTTTCAAGAATTTCTTCTGAAACAAATTTATTAATACTTGCCACAGGTTTATAGGCCATAAAACGTGAAAAAGATTTTGCAGCATTCATTGCTTCTTGTTCTGAAACAGACTCCTTGCGACCTTGAAAGATCCCATACAAACGTCTTAAATAGGCACGTTTCGCATCATATTTTTCTACATGGCTTTTACCAAACTCAGATATCAAATGGTTTGTTATTTTGTCTAGAGGAGTAACATATTTACCCGATTTATCTTCACGAACAAAATGTTCTAAGTTAAGTTGCTCCCCAGGTAAAATTAAAAATAACAAATCATCCTGTCGAGCTACCACCTGCTTAACCGTTTGATCAAGCCATGCACGTATTGCAATAACAGCAGTAAATGGTTCTGCAGTTTCACCTTTTGTTGGATGAAATACTGCCGCTAGATAACCATCGGTTGCATCATTAGGTCGAGCATAGCTACCATCATCACAACCTAGTACATAAGAAGCCAATGTGCGTACACGTTTACCACCTCTTCCTCTTTGTGTTGTTTCATCCTGCCCTGGATTATATTGAAATAAATTCTCATGTGCTGCCGTCATAATAGTTTGAATAGCATCACCGACCGTAGTTTTACCTGAGCCACTACCTCCAGACAATAGGTTCACGGGGCCCATTTCAAATTCAATATTCGGGATATTTCCCCAGTTAACAAAAATAAACTTTTTTAAAAACATCGATACTATTCCGTTTCTTCTTGTACATTATTACCGAGCATTACTGGCGCATCTTCTAATGCTTGTAACGCCTCATCATTCACAAAACCAACAATCATTGGATGAATTTTTAACCATGCTTCTGATTTCAATACATCATCCTCATGTCGATAATCAATTAGGCGTAATTTTTTACAGCGATTAAAAAGCTGTCGACGTTCAGTCGGTTTGTCTGGTAATGAACGGCCGATAATATTTTTCATAGCTATGCTTATCGCTTCAAAAGATTCAGTAACATAACCCTCGTCATCTACCTGTGCTTCTCTTAACGCTTTATCATATTGCAAACGTAAAATTAATATTAACGCTACTTCTTGTTGACTTAAGCGAGCACGTAGACCACCAGAAAAAGCTGTATTTTCTGCTTCTTCCATTCCAGGTACCTGACTCGATGGTGGATATAAGCGAATATATTCAAAGCGAGTATCATGTAAAACTCGAATATCCATTATTGTTAAGTATTCTTTTACCAATCCTGAAAGACGTAAGTAACGATCATAAAGCTCCTGCTCAACTTGACTTACATCGCGACACAATACGGTGTAACTCAACAAGCGAATTATTAACTCACGAAATTCATTTAAACTAATATTTTCTTTTTCTAATTGTTGTTCAATAATATCCGTTAACATTTTTAAACCTGTGACTCAGTTTCAATCAATTCAATTATGAAATTATCGGTTTGTTGATAATATTCAGTCGTTGTTGTTTCTTTATTACAGCTAAGTTGAAAAGAAAACTCAGATGACCCATTACCTGCTGAAGCAATTTCAATTGCATGTGCCGCCATTAACAGCTCACGAGCATTATTTACGGGTAAATGTTGGCTACTGATTCTATGACCATTTTGCAGCGCATCAACCACATAACTTATTTGTTCTTGATTGTTTACCTGAAAAGCTTTTTCTAATACTTGCTGGATAAAGAGTTTTTTTCGTGATTCTCGATCAACTTTCACCTGATTTTCTACATTAGTATTAACTATTCGTTTGCGAACCGAGGCATTCAACTTAAGTGTTGCTGCAGGATCAACAAATTTCATAGATAAACCAGCCATCGCTTCTGCCACGGCTAGTAACTTAATGTCTTTTTCTTCTTCTGTCATATCAGCCAAAGATTGACATAGTGTAGACAAGCTTCCTTCTTCACCATAACTACTGTAACTAAGCTGACGAATAATAATATCTGCGCGGCGAGTAAAACTGTGGAGAGCTAACCGAAGTGCGGGTAACATTATATCGCTGGCACTTAGCATACGTGCTTCGATACTATCAAGAATTTTGATATATACCGATGCATTATCTTCGGTTCTTAATTCTGGGGCCATTTTTCGTAATTCACCTTCAGCATTTGCTTTAAAGGCATTTTGTTTACGGCGTGCTTTACGGATCAGTTGTTGTATTTCTTCTCTGTGCTTTTCTACGCTATCTGTCGATAAGCGTATTGCCAGATCAGGCATGAAGCGTTGTTCCATGAAGTCAAAAAATTCATCACTTGCTTGTTGAATAACCTGATGTGCTTCAACTTCCTTTACTAGCTGACGTTTACGTTCATCCAATTCAGCAATAATGTCACTAAAATCACTAATAATTCGAGCGGATGCTTCATAAGCATCAAGTAAATCGTAAACATCACCACGTTCAATAAATGATTGCAGAGCATTACGTGTATTACGAGTATTTCTGTGCCGAGTACGAAAGCCTATACCCGCAGTTTCAACCATAGGCTGAGTAAACATACGACCAACTCGGCTAAAACTATATGTACTTTGTAAAGTGGTTTCGTCGGCATGACATTCTAGCCAACCATTTTCCAACAAAAGATTACGAACCCAATGCGCTTGCTCACGCTCACTTTTACTCGGTGCGAGATATTCACTTTCATCATCTTCATCTAACACAGGTGCTCGAGCAATAGCTTCTTGGAAAACCTCCAGTAATTGTTCTTGATTGAATGCTCGGGAATAATCGGCTTCTTCACCATACAACCTGTTATACAAATTTCGAAGGCATTCCATTACCTGTTCGCGATATTTACCACGAAACGGACGAAAAAAATGCTTACGATTTTCTATAAAAAACATGGTTAATATTTATACACAAAATATGATTAAAAAATGGTTGTAAAACAAGCATTAAATCTAAGATTAACTATCACGTTAAATCGGGGGGACGGGATAACATGTTGAAAATTAACTATTTAGAAGCGGTACTTAATAATTATACGTACTCTTTTATTAATTATGACTATACCAAATATAGCTATTCGAACAACATTTTATATAGGTTAATTCTAAGCATCACATTTATAGAACTAGTCATTTACGAGCTCAAATAAATCACCTATTTGGCATTCAAAAAGCCGGCATAGCTTCTCAATTGTATCCAGTTCTAGCCTGTTTGCAGTCTCTTTATATAACAACGTAACGGTATTTCGATGTAGGCCTGTTTCTCGAACCACATCAACAATTTTCATCTTGTTTTCGCCCATATAACGCGAAAGATGGCACTTAATCATAATAAGCCCTCCTATGTAAAAAAAATTTATTTTATATGATTTTTTTACTTGAGGGGAATAATAACAGAGGTATAAATATCATTCTGGACGGCATTAATATATTTAGGAGATAATTATGTCACTTACTAAGAAAGATAAGAATGATACGATTAAGTTAGAAAAAAAGCCCTTTTTAAGAAAATATAGAGTCAAAATAAAAAGACTATCTGATTGTTACACATATACGAAAACATCAATTCAGTATTCATCAAGATACAGACCTGAATTTGTATATGAAGTGATTATATTGGCTTTAAACATTTTAAAGGAGGTTCAAAATGGACTCTTTTAAAATTGCTCCCCTGATGAAGTGGATTACATTAAAGCGTTTTTGTGAAATATCGGGTTATACCGCTAAAGCCATATACAACAAAAAAGATCGTGGAATATGGTTAAAAAATATTCATTGGAGAATTGCGCCTGATAAAAAGATCTTCATTAATCCTGAAGCGATTGATTCATGGATTTGTGGCGAGGATAAAGACGCATGAGTAACCACGGTAAAACAAAGTACCCAGGTATTCGCGTGCGTGGTAAAAAAATATTTATCGACTTTCGTTATAAAGGCGTTAGATGTCGAGAGTCGTTAAAGTTAGATGTGAGTAATCCAAATATTAAAATAGCTAATAGAATCAGAGAAGCGATTTTGATGGATATTTTGTTGAATAAATTAAATTACGCTGACTACTTCCCTGAAAGTAAGTTGTTAGTTAAGTTTGGTAATAAACCTAAAACTAAAATGACGATTACTGAAGGTTTAGATTGGTGGTGGGAGAATTATAAAAATAATGCGCGTCGAAAAACTTTACTAGCTTACGGCTATGATATTAAAAATCACATAAAACCCGGAATTGGTAAAATATATTTAGACGAAATTAGTCCACGTCAGATACGCTCGTGGATAGATAGCATTGATTTAAGTAATAAATCGAAAAACAATATTCTGATCCCATTAAAAAATATGTTTAACGAAGCAAAGGTTGAAAAAATTATTACAGAAAACCCAATGCTTGACTTTAAAAGTTATAAAATTGCTAAGAAAGATCCTGCTGTATTTACTCCGACCCAGATTGATAATATTTTAAGTAACTTTAATAATGAATTGCTATGGTTTTATACCTTTTCTTTTTGGACAGGCCTTTCAACTGGTGAACAAATTGGACTCCAGTGGGGAGATATTGACTTTGAATCAAATGCCTTTTTTATACGACGTTCAATATCTTCTGGAAAATTTATTGAAGAAACTAAAAATGATGTGCGTTGGCGTAAAGTTGAATTACTCTCCCCTGCTATAGAGGCATTAACTAAATTAAAACCACGTAATTTTGATTCTAACCCTGAAAAATATAATTCAACTTATGTCTTTCAAAACCCTAGAACAAAAGATCATTGGCGTATTGATCCGTTAACAAATGCATGGAAAGAGGCGCTTAAAAAGGCAGAGGTAAAGTATATTCGACCATATAATACTCGACATACCTTTGCCAGTATTATGCTCTCTGCTGGCTTACCAGCAAGCTGGATAAGGCAGCAAATGGGACATGTATCCTTAAAGATGCTGGAACAAGTTTATGCACGTTGGATCGATGGCGATACTTCTGTCTTAGAGTGGGTGAAACTTAACACCATTAATAAAAATAACGGTACTAAGTTCACTGAGTTTTTTGTACAGAAATATGTTTAGCTGGGAAATTAAAGGTCATTCCATTCTGGCTTTAATTTCCAGCCATCATATGATGTTAAACATTCTACAAGATCTGCAGTTTTATTTTGATCCAGTAAATTATGCTCTTTGAGTATTTTATTTACCTCTCGTTTATTCACGCCTAAAAGTGGTGCAATTTTATCTACCGAAAGCCTAGGTATTCTTTTGCAGCACCAGTGGTATAATATCCAATCGCAAGAATGAACATAATGTAATAAGGTCATACTTGGAGATGAATGTCCCATAATCAAAGCTAATTGATATAATATTTTTTTTGTAGGTTTTTTACCATCTATTAAAGTTTTAAAATTAGCAGGTTTCAATCCATTGTCTTTTGAAAAAACATCAAATCTTTCATCTAAGATATTAGGCAGCCTATTTGCTTCAATAGAAATTAACAACCATGTTGCAAATGAATGTCTTAATGAGTGAAAGCGTATGTTTGGATCACCTGTAATACTACGAATTACCTTAAGTATCATCTCAAATGTTTTATAGCGGCTTATCATACATAAATCAGAGCTTTTTTCAGTAAAGATTAATGCTCGTTCAGATGAGGCTTCATTTACACGTAATTGATGCCATATTCTTAAGAATGATAACTCTTTGTCATCTAAAAGATCATGAACTGGGGTCCATCGCCAACCACTTACACTTTTAGTCACGCCATTCTCAGTATTAACTACCCGAACAAAAAACTGTGTTTTTAACACACGCACATCACAAATACGTAACCTTCGTATTTCTTGACGTCTCATATTTAATCGATACCCTAACACCGTTATAAGGTAACGTATGCAATTTAACCTATCATCAAACAAATAGCTTGGCCACAGAACGCTTAAAACATCTGAATAGTGTTTAGGAGAAATAACATTTGAATTAACACTGTGTTTTTCTGAAACAAAGCCATCTAACTCATCAAATATTATTTTTTCAACGCCATATTCTCTAACTAAATAATTATGGAAGTGCTTTATAAATTTACCGCATCTTGATTGACGCCTGATTGTGTTTTGTTTTTCAAAAATATCCTCATATAATGTCTCTATGTTTTCAATATCCATTGAAACAATATTCTTCCCATGAGAAAAGGCTATAAACTCTTCTGAAAAACCAAAATACGTTTCTATACTTCTTCCCTTATGTTTGATTCGTCCTGGTGCTGTCCCATTTAATAAATGTACATAATAATCACAAATATGCTTTGTTGCCTCTGATAGATTATATTTGCATTCGTAATGTGAATTATGTTCACCAGATATAATTGATTTTCTAATTGTTCTGAAGTTATCTAGCTCAGATCCAGAACCTAAATTAATATTATAATTAGCGTTAATCTTATTAGATTTAATTTCATTACGATTAATATCTCCATCAATATTAAATTCATTATTATGAACAGTAGCTATACCATAAATGCTACGATTCATTGCTTCATTCGACATGGAATATGACGGGCTTACGCCACAAGCAATATCAACCAAATAAGGAGGAAATATAGAATTGTAATCACTCTGTGCCCAACTAATGAAATTCGATAAATTATTTGGAAGTTTTTGTCCATAACAATTATATTGTTTTAATAGCTCTAGGATATTTTTCCACAGTGAAAAATCGTCAAACACCTCATTATCAACAAAGAGCGACACTTTTGATAACTTTGAATTTCTTTTTAGAGAATCCGCCCTATAACGTATAAGTAATTGAGTGCTTATAGGCTCAGCAAACCATCTCTGAATAGTGCCTTCAACAGATTTTGATTTGTTTGCTGGAAGATTAAACCAAACATATTCATAAATTGAGTTAATTTTATTCAAACTGTAATTTGATAACGATACTAATAATGACTTTTCTAGAACGCCACCAAACAATACTGCTGATACAATTAATTGTGTTGCACGTTGAGCCGATGTTAAGTTTTTAATATCATCAACTGTCTGCCAAAATATATTTTCAAGTAATGCATATTTTTGTCTATTTAAAAACTTACCAGTAGAATATCGTGATTCATTTCTTCTACATAAGTAAAACTTTGGTACTGGTGCTGTTTTCCATCCGTAGTTATCATGAACATTCCTTATAATCGAATAATACAAATTCCTCAAGTATAAAACAGATCCAAAATCACCCACCCCTTTTATCATTGACATCGTTAAATATATATCTTTTTTTGTAATCCTCCCTGCATATGTGCAGTCATATAAGTCAGGCGAGTAATTTTCGATGTGTTCTTTAAGCAATACAACCTTATTCTTATATGATTCATTACCTTTGTTTTGTAACTTTTTTGCATTTAATTTAGAGTCGAAAATATCTTGAGTTGTCAACAGGTTATCCATAAGTCACCCCCTTAATTACTGACCAGCCATCTCTTATAAACATCATGTTAATAACAGATTTCACCGAAGAAATAACTTCATTTAATGTTAGATAAGAAAATCTACCGAATGATTCCTCTCCAAAACTAGAATGACCTAAATAAGCATCAATAACTTCACCATCCACTAAGCAATCAAGAAGGTTGTAACGTATATAATGACGATTTGCGTTGAGAGGCAAAAAAAACAAACCTTCAACTTCACCCTGCAATAACTTTCTGCTTATTATTTCAGGCTCCCCATATTCTGTTAAAAAGAAAAACTGACCAAAATTATTTTCAACATGAGACCGTAAATTTGATTTGCTATATGATGATGGCTTTTGATTATTGTCAGGCAACAATTTTTCATATTTTGAATCTACAACACCTGATATTTTATCTACAACGTATCCTCTGTATTTAATATATTCATTTATCTGATCAACACAAATAGACGGAATATAAACAACCCGACTATTTAAAGAGTCACCAGAATTTTTATCCCAAACAAGAACCCGCTTATTAAGCAAATCAATATCGGATTCAAAAAAGTATTTTCTTTTAACTGACCTTGTGCCAGTCGCAAAATCAAGCATCAAAATACAGTACGTAGTAAATGTATTATGGTAGTCGATCCAATTTAAATCTTTACCCTTTTTTAACTTACTTTTTAATCCTTTAATTAAATCCTGTACAACAGAAACTTTTGGTGTGATTCTTGCCCCTACATGCCCACTGCATGAATACGACTCATTAATAAGCCACATTTTTTTACTGTTTAAACTTATACTAAATTCGTCAACCACATCGGATAATAAGTTATTAAATGCATTCTTATATATACTGATTATCCTTGATTTTGGAATAGTAGTATAATGTAAACGAGATCCTGGAACACCATAACGCTGGTTAGTTAACATTATTGAGTATGACAAATCACCACTTTCTGAATATAAAGTTTGAAAAACATATTTTCTTAACGAAACCTCAGTTGTGTTGCTTTTTGTAATTTTCCTTAAGGTTTTTATTATATCTTTTTTATAATGATCTTCATCCCAGTAAAACAATTTTCTTTTATGAAGGGTTTTTCTGTCTTTTTTAATCTTAATAAGATTATTAATTGCATCTGAAACAATTTCAGGTATAGGTAAAATAATTTCATTATCAACATTTACTGCGTGTGTTTTTTGCTCATCAGACAACTTTGTCTTATATTCAGGAGATGATATTAATAATTTAAGAGAACAAGTAGATTCAATATAACCAATAGAACAGCCAACTAATCTGCTATCAACACTTTTAATTATTTTAATACTACTTAATT
Organism: Woeseiaceae bacterium; assembly: GCA_045046865.1. Taxonomy (GTDB): domain Bacteria; phylum Pseudomonadota; class Gammaproteobacteria; order UBA6429; family Thiohalophilaceae; genus JAGLTQ01. Next base: position 41,026 of record JASFYW010000054.1, read on the forward strand.
CCTTCAGGCTACGCCCAAACATTAACATTAATGAAAGCATTATTAACTTTTCTAAAATTTCGATGTCATTATATTCAGAATTAAACTCATCATTTATATATTTAAACACATGCCCTACCTCCCACAAAGATAATTGACTCCGATGAGAAGGCAAAAAATGTGAATGCATTGCCATCGCATTACGTATTCCAGCATGTTTTATCGCTTCCAGTTTAGGATCAATATCCAGATAATCATCTGCTCTAGGTATTAATTCTAATACTTCACTTTTATTTATATAATCATTAATTTTATTTTCAGGATCTTCATCTTTAAAATCTTTAAGATGAAACACATTGCATTGTTCAAACTCAGGATCTGAGTCGTCAATAATAGAATCAACATATTCAAGACTTTGCCTCGATGGAAAACCGCCAGGTCCTTTACCACCACCATCACCTCCACTACCGCCACCAGAACGATGACGAGATTCATACGTTTCTTTATCTTCCGCGATTAATATGCACCTTAAAAGTTCACTAACCATATCTATATCTTTAACTTTATTAGCTCTCTTAATTTCAATAAGCGAACACATATAAGAAGCAACGGATTGAGGCTTATCAGGAAGAAGTGAAAGGATATCTTTATACTGTTCATTGCCAAACTTCCTAAAAAGAAGACTACAGTCATAACAATAATCACTATTTGAATGTTTTTCTAAATTAATAAAAACTCTAAACATAATAGATTTCATCATTAAATACTGTTTAGGATAAGCAGATATTTCTTCCATATACCAAAGCACGCAGTAAAGTGAATTACTCTGCTTTATTCCATGAAGACTACTATTATTAATTTCACCACCAGATCTATCACCAAGCAACTTAATATCATGCGCATCTAAAATATTACTTGACTGCAGAACCGCCAAATTAATATTCCTCCAATCATTGAGATTTACTTTATCTTTATCTTCGGCAACATCATTAAGAACGCTAGTTATTTTTTTCATTTCATTGACGACATGATCAATGTAGCGTAAATCTATAGGTGCATTTATACGATTAAAATACTCCCTCACAACACCAACAGAAATGCTTTCAGTTTTTTTCGCTATGGCATTAATTATATTTTCATGTTTTTCAATATCATTCATTTTCGCCACCTGACTTAATGTTATGTTTTTCTAAGTCTTCAACTTGTTTACCTGCAACATTATGTTTTATCAATTTTGATTCCGCATACCGTAGAGATTTATTTGAACAACTGATGAAACAGCTCAAATCCTTATATGTAATCTTCCTGTTGAAAACCCAAAACTTATCCTCAATAGATGTTTTATCAAATGCAAACTTAATGTATTTATAACCATTCACATCTAACCCAAATATACATATAGGCAATACAACCATTAACTCATTGATAGCATTAACATCAACAATTTCTATATTAGTTACTTTTCTATAAGGAACTTTAATTTCATCTTTAAACAGATCACGGCTCAGCTTTAGAATAAACTTATTACCTATAAAACCCGCACTTTTACCTTCACCAACATAGACAGGAAACATCATTACTAATAACACTACACAATCATACGTTAAATAGTTGTTTATATTGTTTTTATACAGAGGCACATCTTCTCGCATATCAAAATTATCTTTGTATCTTATCTTCGCATCTATACCACATCCTTTTGTAACTCTAAAGTTACCAACGTCTCTAGATAACACATCAAGCCGATCAAAAAATAATTTTCTGTTTTTTCCTGGTGAAAACAACATAGGTAAAACAATCAAATCAACCAATATCATTTGCCGAACAACATCAAGGTTGGTACTTACAACTTTAACTGGTATCTTTTTATTTGATCTTAATTCTTTGCGAGCAAAATAAAGACTTCGAACATTACCTACACACGCATATTCTTCTTTAACTTTAACCACATAAATTGGCATAAGCCTCAACAAAACATTAAAAACAAAAGAGCCCCCCAAGCTTCTGCTTGTACCAAAAGGCATATAAGCATGGATATTTCTAAGAAATTTGCCATTGTTATATTGTCTGTTAATCTTATTAACACATACCATGCTGTCTTTGACTTTAATCGATTCTATCAATTCATCCTGATAACATTTGCGCATTACATTTCTCCAGTTATAAATTAATTGAACGCAAATTTGATTTGCATTTCACACATAATTAATTCGCTGGAAAAATTCAGACTTGAATTACATTTTGAAATATTTAGACGTAACAATGCCTAGACTCATGTAAATCAAAGGTAAATGAGATAACTGATGTTCAACAACGCAATGATATGCGAAGACATTTATTTTTTACGATTTAAACTTCTGCGCAAAATGATTGGATCAATACAATACTGTATCAATATATGACAAATACTAATGTGGTATTTGATTAGGCTTATGCATATCTTATCGTAGACTGCTACCTAAGTTGTTAGTGCTGATAATAATATTTATTACTATGTTACATCACATAAAATGATGAGCCTAACGATTCACAACTATATATTTAAAGTCGTGGTATTCACTCAACGCACTCAAACTATGTGCGGAGCACATCACTTTACCAGCGATATACTCATTATGTGAAATATTAGAATAAAGTCAAGTTCAAAGAAAAATATTTATAATCACACTTAGAATAATTTGTTAATTCATATCATTAACAAGCCTACCTAACATATGATAGATACGTTACTTTGAGAAAATAAAACCTATTTAATACTACAAAACAGATACAAAAATATTTCATTATTTTTGTATCTTATTGGTGTCGCATAACACCAAAGCCCACACTCCACATTAACAGCCTAAAGATAATAGTCGTATAAATAAATTTGTTACTAGTATTTATTTAAAATTTTTATTAATAATATTTAATATAAGCCTAATATCTCCATCAGCAATATCTTTATAAAGTTTTTCTTTTTTAGTTTTTGGTGATTTATAATTGCGTTCTAGACATTCTTTGATAATTAAATTGATTAGGCTATCTGGTATATCTACTACATCTTGGATAGATGATTTAGCCTTACAATATGCATCGACAAAATCAAGCTCCTTAATAAAATCTGCTTTAATTGTTTCTTCTATAACTTCAAAAATATATTCAACCATCTTTGTGGCATCAAAGTACTGATAATGTAAAGCATTGTTATTCTGAACAACAATTTTTCCATTTTTTTTCATTTCAAACTCGAGCAATGAAATTAACTTTTCTGAAAACTGCTGAAGAGAAGCATTATATTTATTTACATCTTTTAGTATTACACTTGAAATTGGAAAGACCATTTTTGAGGGGATATACCCTGTACACGATAGAATATAATGCAGTAAAAAATGATGTATTCGCCCATTTCCATCTTCAAATGGCCGTATTAATATAAAACCAAAAGCAACGACAGCAGCTTGAACAATGGAGTCTACTTCGGAGATTTCCATTCTGTTCATACATTCAAATAACCCACTTAGGCATGATGACACTTCACTAGGTGTAACGCCTATGTAGCGTACACTACTTCTATGAGCTCCAAGGTTTTCCCCTACATAGCTTTCAGTTATTCTATAGCCTGTTTTAACAAAGCGTTTATCAAGTAGCATTTTTTGTAAATCGATAATTTTTTCTTTGTTTATCGTCTTAAAAAAATCCCTTTGTTGTAGGGTATGACTAAACCGTTCTTTTCTATTTAATATCAGGGGCTCATCACCAATTTCAAAAGATGCACCAATTTCTTTAATAAATTGATACTCATTTGCTTGATTAACAATATTTTCAGGATATTGAGTAATAATTTCCTCTATTTTACTTTTAAAATCTTTTGCTAGAAAATCTTTAATAATTTTTGTACGACGCGCGACAGGTGAAAAATTACGATACCCTAATAAATTATCATTGATCCGATGTTTTGCGCTCTTAATTGCTTTGCAAGTGAAGTATTTTTCAGAATCAACAAGATCGATATAATTTCCTTTATCTGTTGGGGGTATTGGCAAAGGTATAGCCATTAAGCAATCATAAAGGTACCAAATCTTACGGATGTATTTGCTTGAACGAGATTTTAAGATATTTTGTCTAAGTTCAATAAGTGAACAAGCATTAAATATGGCGCTTAAAATTTCAAGATTGATGCCATCATACTTCAGAGCAAAAGTAAGATGACCAATTAATGTGTCTTTTGGCAAATATCCTTTTGGATAAATCACCATCTCAATTCCATTTTTCATTTCCTCAGAACGTTGTCCTCGAGACGCGACAAATGATGCTCGATAATGAGGAATAACTTTAAGATCAAAGCGCTCAACTAAAGCAAGATAGCCCACTGATTTCAATTCTCTTTTGTTCATTTATTGACCATCTTTATTTGCTTTTATGGTAACGATTCCTTTGGATGCTTTAGGGAACAGTGGTGAACCTTGTAATTTTATGAAAACACAGAAAAACTGCGAAAAACTATATATATTAAATATATCTTCGAATTAATATACCAAAAATGGAAGTTTATGCAGCAAAATTTATGCAAAAAAAACATACACAAAGATCTGAAATAAAAAAAATAGAGGGATTGTTTGAAAACAGATTGGGCACAATTTGGGCACAGCGGTCTAGAGAAAATAGAATATTTCTTTGAAAATCAACAGCTTAAAATGGTGCCCAGGGCCGGAATCGAACCGGCACGGTGTTGCCACCGAGGGATTTTAAG
>JASFYW010000055.1:0-7336 GCA_045046865.1 Woeseiaceae bacterium
TGCTGCTAATACAGCACGTGGGCTTAATAAGCCTGCGCTGACAGCAACGGCTACACCGCTTGCTGCGAGCGTGCCTTTCATAAATGATCTACGTTGCATATTGAGTTCTCCTTTGTATACTATTTTTATATAGAGCAAGAGCTGTGCCAACTCTATAATTACGATTAAAATCAAAGTGTTAGTGTTTTTTTGTGTCAGCTCATGATGTGCTAGTCATGCATATTGCATGATCTGAATTGCAATTTTTAGTTAAAGTCTGTTATTTTTTATAGGATTGTAATTTACGCCATAGCGTGGATTTATTTATGCCTAATGTCTCAGCTGTCTTATCTCTGCTGTCATTAAATCGATCAAGTAACTTAAAGATATAGCGTTTTTCCAATGTTTCTAATGTCGGCAAATCACTGTCAATGGTTTCGGTTGAACGTAAGCTAATGATTTCATCTAGTTGTAATATCGGCGTGTCTGCAAGAGCAATCGAACGCTCAATGAGGTTTTGTAATTCACGCACATTGCCCGGCCAGTCGTGATTCAAAAGCATTTTCATTGATGCGCGATCAAAGCCATCAATATTACGTTTGAAGTTTTCAGCGAAATGCTCAACAAAATGTTGGATTAATAAAGGGATATCATCACGATGGTCACGTAAAGCAGGCATGGTGAGCTTTACTACGTTAAGTCGATGAAATAAATCATGACGGAATTCATTGGATGCGGCTAAGCGCTCTAAATCTTTATTACTGGCAACGATAAAACGAATATCAATATCAATGGGGCTCGTGCCACCCACGCGCATGATTTGATTTTCTTGAATCACGCGCATGAGTTTGGTTTGCATTGCATCAGAGATGTTGCCGATTTCATCAAGAAACACGGTACCGCCGGAAGCAACTTCAAGTAAACCCAGTTTTGTTTTTTGTGCGCCGGTGAATGATCCTTTTTCATGGCCAAATAGTTCACTTTCAAGCAAAGTATCCGTTAGTGAACCACAATCAATAACAACAAAAGGTTCTTTAGCAAATTTACTTTCAAAGTGAACGGCTCGTGCTGCCAATTCTTTACCTGTTCCAGATTCACCTTGGATGATTACATTACAACGGATATCAGAAATTTTTTGAATGAGTCGATATACTTCAAGCATATTTTTAGAATCACCAATCATGCCAAAGCTACTGCTTTCAAGATTAATTTTTCGTTTGAGTAAATTATTTTCTTCAACTAAAGCATGGTGACCTAATGTTTTTTCAATGAGAATTTGTAGTTCACTCATATCAAATGGTTTTTTAATAAAATCAGAAGCGCCTAGGCGTAGCGCATCTACAGCATCATCAATATTTGCGTAACCGGTAATAATGATAAAGGGAACATCAGGCGTATGAGCGCGTACCGCTTTGAGTAATTCAACACCGCTCATTTTCGGCATGCGTAAGTCACTGACGAATAAATCTGCGCCATTTTTCTTGAAGTGTGCAAGCGCCATTTCAGGTAAGCGAAAGGCAGTACATGAATAACTGGCTTCTTCACTAAAACGTAACATGAGTTCGCCGGCGTTAGGATCATCATCGACAAAAATAATTCGTGGTTTTTGGTTCACTTACAGTCCTTCATTTTGTTTTATGGGCAATATTATTGTTGCAATAGTGCCATTAATTTCTTTGGTACTTGTTATGACGAGGCTGCCGTGATGAGATTCTATAATACCCAGGCTGATAGACAAACCTAAGCCGCTGCCTTCACCTTCTTCTTTTGTTGAGAAGAAAGGATCAAAAATATTGTTTAAATCTTCTTCGCTGATACCACAACCTTGATCTTGTATTATAACCTCAAGTTGTTGTTCGTCACACTTAGCTTTCACCGTAATACTAGAACCGACATCACTGGCTTGAATGGCATTCAATAATAAGTTAATAAGAACCTGTTGTAGTTGAGCTTCATCAGCTTCAATACAGTCATTTTCTGGACTGTTAAAGTGTATTTGAATACTTATATCTTGAGTCTTTGCGGTTTGCTGTACAAGTGAAGTTGACTTGTTTAACCAATTTGTAACATTAAACTTCATCATCTGCGGCGGCATTTGACGTGAAAAATTTAATATTCCCTTAATTATTTCAGAAGCACGAAGCGTTTCATTACGTAAGGTATCAATATCACTTTGTAAGCGTGTTAAATCTTTTGTATCTATATCAGCTGAAATTTTAGCAATAGCGCGGCTAATTAAGGTGCTATAAGAAAGAATATTATTTAGAGGGTTATTAATTTCATGACCGATACCCGCTGCCATTTGCCCGATACTAGCCAGTTTATTATTTTGTAATGCCATGTTTTGTGCTTTGTCTCGTTCGCCTTGCGTTTTCAGTAAAGTGTTGACCATGTAATCAAAAGAGCTTGATAAAACTTGAACTTCAGTGATGGCTTGATACGTATTTTTGCTTTTTTGATGGTTGCCATCAGCAAACGATTTGAGCTGGTAGGCTAAACTACAAATTGGTTTGGAAATTTTTCTAACAGTGAATGCGGCCATAATAAGGGTTAGAAGTAAGGCCAGTGCTGCGAGTAACCAAATATTTAAACGATTTTTAGAAAAAGGTTCAGTTAATATGGAGGCATCAATATTTATGGCAATCACCCAACCAATTAAACGGTTAGGGTATGGAAAAAATTCAGAGTAGTAACTATAGATTTTATTATTATTTATAAAGCCTTCTACATTTTCAATGCTTTCATTAAACAACATCGTTTTTAATTTTTCATTTAAAATCTGCGGCTCTAAACGAAGTTGATTGATAGATAAGTCGCTTGCCTCATCATAAATTAACATACCGTGGCGTTTTTTATCATCAGGATTATTTTCTGTGATAAATATTTTACCTTGGTATAAACGCGTTACATTGCTGATAATTCGATCTAATTGTTCACCGCTTAGAGTGACTGCTAGACTGCCAATCCAGGTTTCATCGTCATCATATAAAGGCACAATATAATCAAGCAGAGATTTAGGTAAATTAGTTTCATTATCTAGCTGATGATGGGGTAATGAAAAAAAACTCACTTCATCACGTGGTAGGTCTTTTAATTGTTCAACAAAATCAGCCGTAGGCACTTGGTGCTCGACATAGTTTATGCCTTGCAGACTTTCGTATTGTGCTTGACTGGTTTTATTGTGAGACACCTTCACTAATGTATCACCACGAAAATCAAGCACACGTAAAATAAAGGCACCAGGAATAATCGTTTGAAAACCTTCAAGGTAACGGTTTATTTTTTTTCTTAATAAACGAATACTGGGATGATCTTCGCCTTTTTTAATCGACCGTAAAATTGGAAAAAAAGACTGAACAGCCGAAGCACGAGCAATACCCAAGACAAGATTACGAGAGTTTTGTAATTCGTGGGTAAATTCAATGGTGGCACGATTGAGGCTGGTAATGATTTCTCTTTCTATATCTTGCTGGTAGGTCTGCTCACTATAGTAACTTACCGATAACGCCAAAATCACCAAAGGGACAATGGTGGCAAGAATAAAATAAGTGAAGATATAGTTACGAATTCGCAAGAAAATAACCTGTTGTGACCAAGGGATGTAAAGAGGCTTATTTTACTTGGATTAAGTGTAAGAGGAAATAGTCAAGATGGCGGTGAGCGCGTATAATTTTCCTTTATTTATTCGCCCTAAAACCCAATATGCATTGAAGGCGAAGTACAAGACAAAACAGGAGTCAAAATATGCGAATTTGCTGGCCTCAAGCTATCATGATTTTGGTTGTTGTGATTTTAGGCGTAGGAAGTATGTTGAGTGGCTGCGGCCAAAAAGGGGATTTATATATTCCTAAAAATACGCTAAATACAGTGACAAAGTAATATTTTTTTAAAACAGACAACAATTTGGATTTGATTTATGGATTATTTTAATTATCGCGAAAACCGTTTATTCGCAGAAGATGTAGCGGTGGAAGATATTATTCGCGACCACGGTTCGCCCTGTTATATCTATTCTCGTGCGACTTTTGAACGCCATTGGCGAGCCTTTGATGACGCATTAGCTGCGCATGAGCATTTGGTTTGTTTTGCTGTAAAAGCCAATTCAAATTTAGGCGTGCTTAATGTCTTGGCAAGAATCGGAGCAGGGTTTGATATTGTTTCTGGCGGTGAACTAGAACGTGTTCTTGCGGCCGGTGGTGATGCTTCAAAAATTGTATTTTCTGGTGTAGGTAAAACAGCAACAGAAATGCATCGAGCATTAGATGTTGGCATACGTTGTTTTAATGTTGAATCTGAAGCAGAACTTCTTTTACTCAATGATGTGGCCGGTAAAAAAGGTGTGGTAGCACCTATCTCCATTCGCGTTAATCCAGACGTAGACGCGAACACGCACCCCTATATTTCGACCGGCTTAAAAGAGAATAAATTTGGTATTGATATCAATCTAGCGCCACAAGTTTACCAGCAAGCAAGTCAGTTAGAACATTTAAAAATAGAAGGTGTCGATTGCCATATTGGTTCACAGCTAACAGAAACCCGCCCGTTTATGGATGCGCTCGATCGTGTTCTCGCACTCATTGATCAACTCAGCAGTATGAACATTAATATCCATCACTTAGATTTAGGTGGTGGCTTAGGTATTCAATACCGTGATGAAACGCCGCCGCTGCCTTCGGAGTATGCCGCAGCATTATCAGAAAAATTAAAAGGTCGTGACTTACAAATTTTAATTGAACCAGGGCGTGCGGTTGCAGGTAATGCTGGCATTTTAGTAACACAAGTTGAATTCTTAAAAAATAACGATGAAAAACATTTTGCCATTGTTGATGCAGCAATGAATGATTTGATGCGTCCTGCTTTATATAGTGCATGGCAAGAGATCATTCCTGTGAATAAGAAAGACGGTGCAACAGAAAATTACGACATTGTTGGGCCAATTTGTGAAACGGGTGACTTCTTAGGAAAAGATCGCCAGTTAAACATTGCAGCCGGAGATTTATTGGCGGTACGTTCCTCAGGTGCATATGGTTTTACAATGAGTTCAAATTACAATACGCGTCCGAGAGTAGCAGAAATTATGGTTGACGGAGATAAAGTACACGTCGTACGTGAGCGTGAAACGATCGCCTCTTTATTTGCCAATGAAAAACTGTTGCCGTAAGTAAAGATTATTACGATGGAACGTATTCCAGAAGAAGAATTGATGAACAACGATGAATCAGCAAAAGCTTATGCCTATGCTGATTTTGCTTCGCCGCATGATTTATTTGTTCAATTATTTAAAGAAAAATTTTCTGATATTCCTACGAGCTTAAATGATACTGTGTTGGATTTAGGTTGTGGGCCCTGTGATATTACAAGACGTTTAGCACAAGCCTTTCCATCCGCAGGATTTCATGGTGTTGACGGTGCAGTAAAAATGTTGAAATACGCGCATGCGTTAAATGAAGCAGCAGATTTGTCGCCACGTATCAGGTTAATTGAAGGCTGCTTACCACAAGTTGAATTACCACAAGATCAATACCATGTAATCGTGAGCAATAGTTTGTTGCATCACTTACATGATCCCTCCGTACTTTGGGGCACGATTAAAAAGCATGCCAAACCTTACGGGTATGTCTTTATTATGGATCTATTACGTCCTATAGATGAACCTACAGTCGATTTTCTCGTGAATGAATATGCTGCTGATGAAGAAGAAATTCTAAAAAAAGATTTTATAAATTCATTACGTGCAGCATTCACTGTAAAAGAAGTACAAAAACAATTACACGAAATTAATTTAACAAATTTAAAAGTAGAAGAAGTGACTGATCGCCATATGATTATTTATGGTGTGATGTAATTTATGAAATGTTTACCGCAATGACATCCGTCCTAAATTCTATCCTAAAAAATAAATAGCTTCACTCGAACATTATAGATATAAAATATTAAGTGCGGTTAATCTACTTCTTACCGGCATCCTTCATATAATAAAGAACAACTTCAATTGTTCTACGTGATTTCTGTGGAACTTAGCTACCACGCTCCCATTATAATTTGATGTTCAGATTGCTCCGGCTTTTCATCTAGTAATAAATTTTCAGTCACTGGTTTACTATGATCTAAGACTCCCAATAGCTCACAGATAATACCGCAAATATCTGTTTGTTTTGGTGCACAATCTGTTTGATGAGAGAAACGATTGCCAATGACATATAAGGGAATATCTCGCTCTTCAGCTAAAGTGCCGCCGTGGCTTTTATCCGTATTCATGCCATGATCTGCAGTAATGATAATTTGGTAACCTGCTTCAATCCAGGTTGGAAGGTATTCGGATAGCTCTTTATCTGATCGACGCGTAGTCTCGCGATAATGAGAACTATCAAGTCCAGAGTGGTGACCAGCTTCATCAATACTCATAGGATGAATCAATAGAAAGTCAGGGTCATAACGACGGCGTAATAATTCGGCATCAAGGTACAAATGACCGTCTGGATATTGGCCATCGTGGTAAAAAGTTCCATATTGGATGAGTTGTTCGGTATCTTCTGTATGACGGTCTCGAACCGCATTGTAAGGACTTTTGTTATACAGTTCGCTGAACCAATGAAATGCAGCGGCAGCGGTGGATAATCCCGCTTCGCGAGCCAAACTGAAAACGCTTTTTTGGTTGGAGTTTCGTACCACCTGGTTGTGAACGATTCCGCTAATTGCGGGCGTCACTCCCGTTAGGATAGTCTCGTAGAGTGGGCGAGACATAGAGGGTAATTCGCATTGTGCTTTGTAAAGGGTCGCTCGACCTTGCTCACTTAATGCCTGAACAAATCCCATGCATTGCTCTGCAACCTTATACGCTAACCCATCAAGAACAATGAGTATTACTTTGTCTGTCATTATTTACTCCGATTACAGGACTGAATTAAAAATAATTTTTTTGATTATTAACAGTGTAAAAAGAATACGTAAGTTTTATGAAGAATAAAAGACAAAAATAAGATGTTTTTGTGACAAAGTTGGTTTATGGTAATGTCATATAGTTTTAAATAAAGCTAGCCTGAACACATTTTATAATGCCATAGTTGTAGTGTTCATCTAGTGCTTCATAAATGGGTTTTAAACGTCCATCGTTATCGATGTTTAATTCTAATGCGGCAATAATTTCATTGTACTCATCATCGCTTAATTGTAGCGCTTCTTTCGCTTCTATTAGCCCAGCTTCAATGGCGTCTGCAATATGTGTGTAGGCGGTGGAAATTTTTATATCTCGTTGACTTGCGATGGCATCTATCTCTAAGCCATCATTGAGTAAGGTTAATGTTTCATTTACTGTGGCGCTTAAATTATTTTGTAAAATTTCAGGCAGAGGGTTATC
>JASFYW010000056.1:0-30551 GCA_045046865.1 Woeseiaceae bacterium
TTGGAGAATATTTAAGTCAAAAAGCACTTAAAGTATTGAAAGAAATGAAGGCAGATAATATTCGCTATAATGTGAGCGGATCCCCCCCTGCTAATCTTGTTGCCGGTGGTTGCCGTTTTGGCGACGATATTAAAACATCAGTCCTGGATGCTGACTGTAAAGTTCATGATGTAAATAATCTTTACGTAACGGATGGAAGTTTTATGCCGACAGGCGGCAGTGTGCCTTATACCTGGACAATTTATGCGAATTCATTTCGAGTTGCTGATATTATTAAAAACCGAGTTTAAAAGGTAAATACAAAACTAAGCCCACCCTATTTCATGCACAATCAAGTTGGCTGAGCCTTTAAATATGTTGATTGAGCAGATTCAAAATATTGAATAATGTTGATTTCTGTTTCTGTGAGTTAAAAAATACAATGAAGGTAGTGATATAAAATATCGGCGAGTTACGGGGGTGATTGTTTTATGTTATTAATATTTAAAATGATTTATACTTTATTTTGTGCATAAAATGTAAATTTCTAGTATAGTGACCAAAAATATAGTCTATATTAATATTTATTAGATGGAACAAATATAATAACTTGCGGTCCAATTACCGTATGATATTTGGATTATTAAACTTAATGCAAAAACAACAATTTCTCTTTATAAAATACCTATGAGTTTTTTACTTAATATACCGCGCGCTGAACGGAAAGTATTTAAAAGACATTTCTTATCTAGTGTCCATTCCGAAATACGTTACCGGCCTTTAGAAGTAGAAAAAATCCTTGATAAAAAAGAAGAATTAATTTCTGAGTTTAAATTGCTCGGTTTTAGTGAAAATAAAGATTTAATTCATGGTGAATTTAAATTTGATGTAGCTGTGGAGCAAGGTGCTAAGTTAACTCAAAAGACAATGCCAATAGGTATAGTTTTTAGTAATCAATCGCCAAAATGCGAATTAAAAATTGAGAAGGATAAAATAGTTTATTCTGATTTCAATTATAGTAGTTTTGAAGAATTCCAATCTAGGTTTAGAGCTATCTTTGAAAAAGTAAGTGAGATCCTTTCATTTAGTGATGACAGCATAGTTAATAAAATTGGTTTTAAAAAAATTAACTCTGTAGCTATTCAGCCAATTACTTCATTTCAGGATAGTTTAAGTATTTTTAATGCCGCATTATTTGGTATTGCAAGATCAGACTTGTTTAAATTTGATAAGTTTAAAGTATGCGAAGAAACAATAGTTCTAGAAGAAACAAATGATAAATTATTCATACTTAGAACAAGGCTCACAAAGTCACAAGAAGATTCAGCGGATGCTGTGATTGATTCTGATTTTGTGAAATTAGGGAAAGATATAAGTATTGATGAAGTTTTTAATGAAATATTACCTTCATTAAATCAATGTCATTTTGATTTGTTTATGTGGTCTGTAACTGATGATATGCGCAACTTAATGGAGTCTGAACAATGAGTATTGATACTGCTATGCAAGATTTCCAGACAGATATAAACCGTCCACCTATTGAAATGAAAATTAAGTATGACCCTGCAAGTAAGTCATTAAGATCTCTTACGGATGGAAAAAATTATATTAAAGGAACTGTATATGTTTATGAGTCGCCGATGTTAAGTCGTGATTTAATAAATAGTACAACTCCTGCTTATATAAAAGGTAACTTAGATCTAAATGCTTTAGTTTCTGAATTTGAAACTTCAATAACTAAAAATATAAAAATATGGGAAAGTATCCCAACGATAGAAGATTATTTTGACTTGAATGCTATAAATAATATTGATGAAGTTGAAAGCGCTTTTTATGAAGCTAGTGTGCAGTTCGGCTGGTAGCAATAACCTCCCAGACTTCACAGAAAAGCTCACGGAATGCTATGCTGAAATCGATGTAACGAATCGTTGGCAGGGTGATGTTTATCCAAAGGAAAAGTTCAGCGAGGGGGTATTACCAACACCTGAAGTGCCTTATTGGATGTTGGTTAATAGAACTTGCCAGTTGTTTGTAGGTGAAGGTCGAGAAACTAAGCTACCTTATTTAAATTTTGTTGCTGTTGTTCCGCTATCTGACTACATTAAAAACCTGAATCAAGGTTTAAATAGAGCCATTCCAGAACTAGTAAAAGGTAAACTTGAAGGAATATTATTTTTACCTGATTACCCAGAAGGTGATCTAAACGAGCATTTAGTAGTAAATTTCAATCTTATATATACCGTTCATGTCGATAAGTCCCCAGAAGCATCTGATAAATTAATGCAATTGTCATCCCCATTTTGTGAATATGCCTTTCAAAAGTTTTCTAGATATTTCTATACTGTTGGATACGATGATAAAAATATTAAAAGTAAGTCGTTTATTAAGACCATTGTCGATAAGTACAGTAAGTAATTAAGAAGTTAATTATTATTAATTACTTATTTTCTAGCAGTTTTATAAAAAAATTAGCACTCCTTGCCCTAGTTTATTAAACGGTTCACGAATAGTGTGAGTGGTGACAGAACTATCATTTTACGCCCTCCTAAAGCATCTAACTTGTTGTATTACAAGGAGTTAATCTATTATGATGGGAGAGCTGATCAAGAATATTGAGTAAAATTTTAAAAATGAAAAAGCAGCAAGGAAAAATATGAGCGATCCATTAGGTACGTTATATGTTATTTCTGCACCATCCGGTGCAGGTAAAACGAGTTTAGTTAAAGCGTTATTAGAAAAAACGACAGGGATTGGTGTGTCTGTTTCGCACACAACGCGCGCTATGCGTGAAGGTGAGCAAAATGGGGTGGATTACCATTTCACGAAAAAGGCGGCATTTGAACAAATGGTCGCGGATTCTGCCTTTTTGGAACATGCGCAGGTGTTTGATAATTACTATGGAACGGCGATTGCCAATATTGAAGACAAGCTGAACCAAGGTGAAGACGTTATTTTGGAGATTGATTGGCAGGGGGCAGCGCAAGTACGAAAGCAGCTGCCTTATTCGGTGAATATTTTTATTTTACCGCCATCTCAAGCTGCGCTGGAATCTCGATTGCGGGGACGAGGGCAAGACAGTGATGAAATTATTGCGCGGCGTATGCAGGACGCGCAAAGTGAAGCCTCTCACTACTCAGAATATGATTATTTAGTGGTAAATGATGATTTTGACGAGGCGTTAATTGAGTTAAAAAGCATCGTAATGGCACGTCGTTGCAGATTTGAAGCTCAAAAGCAGCATTTGGCGCCCTTATTAAAAGAGTTGCTGGATTAAACAGCACCTGGTCGGTATACTTGCCGACCTTTTTTGATTTCGTCCTGCTTTTTATTGCATTAAGCTGGGCTTTTTAGTTTTTATTTGGAGATTAGCCTAATGGCTCGAGTTACTGTTGAAGATTGCCTTGAAAATGTAGAGAACCGCTTTGAATTAGTGCGTTTAGCGTCACGTCGTGCTCGCCAACTTGCACAAGGTAAAGATCCTCTTGTTGATCCAGAAAATGACAAGCCTACCGTTATTGCTTTGCGTGAAATCGCAGCGGGTTTAATTGATGATGAAATTCTAGATGAAGCAGAAGCTGCATCGAAACAGCAATTTACACAAACTGTTAATGAAGACGGCGAAGAAGAATCTGTGGAAATGAAAGAATCTGATACACTTGATATGGCTGCAGCAATTAAAGCGGCATTAAGTGGAGAAGTCAGTAATAGTGAATCAGATATCACAGGAAATAGCGCGGAATAGAAACACCCCTGATAGAGGGAAATCTTCTCTCTATCAAAAAGATCCGACTGCTTTTCGAATAAGCCACTTATGTGAAATGCTTGAGACCTATCTCGAGATAGAACAAGTGGCTGAAGTTTACCAAGCCTATCTCTTTGGCGCCGAAGCCCACGATGGACAAAAACGTGCCAGTGGCGAACCTTATATTTACCACCCTTTAGCTGTTGCCCGTATCCTTGCAGAAATGCACATGGATCAAAAAAGTATTATCTCAGCCATTTTGCATGACGTTTTAGAAGACACAAAGTTTGGTAAAGATCAGGTTATCGAACGCTTTGGTACTGAAGTTGCTGAGCTTGTGGACGGTGTGAGCAAGCTAACCAATATGAAATTTGCCACCAAGGCAGAAGCGCAAGCAGAAAATTTCAGAAAGATGATGTTGGCAATGACCAAAGATATTCGCGTCATCATTATTAAACTCTGCGATAGACTTCATAACATGCGTACATTAGGTATTATGAGACCCGATAAACGTCGCCGTATTGCACGTGAAACGCTAGAAATTTATGCCCCCATTGCAAACCGTTTAGGTATGAACCGTATTCGACTTGAGCTAGAAGATTTGGGTTTTCTTGCAATGTATCCCAATCGTTATCGCGTGCTTGATGAAAATATTCGAAAAGCGCGGGGCAATAGAAAGGAAATTATTAGCAAGTTAGAAGAATCTATTTTAGAGCGCATGCGCCAAGAATCCTTGGTTGGTCGCGTCATTGGCCGCGAAAAACATCTCTATAGTATTTATAACAAAATGAAGAAGAAGAACCTTCCCTTCAGTGAAGTGATGGATGTGTATGCATTGCGAATTGTCGTGAACTCTGTCGACATGTGTTATCGCATGTTAGGTGCGGTACATAATTTATACAAACCTGTACCGGGTAAATTTAAAGATTATATTGCCATACCTAAATCTAATGGTTACCAATCACTGCATTCGGTTTTGTTTACCTCACTAGGTGTTTCTATAGAAGTGCAAATTCGTACAGAAGACATGGATAGAGTTGCACAAGCTGGCATCGCAGCGCATTGGTTATATAAAGATGACGATGATGCTGCACATAATAACTCACAAGTTCGAGCGCGCCGTTGGTTGCATGACTTATTAGAGCTACAACAAAACGCAGGTAACTCCATTGAGTTTCTTGAAAATGTTAAAATCGATCTCTTCCCGGATGAAGTTTATCTCTTTACACCCGGTGGCGATATTATGGAATTGCCTCGCGGCGCAACGGCGGTAGATTTTGCTTATGCAGTACATACAGATGTCGGAAATACGTGCGTCGCCGCAAAGGTTGACCGACAGCTTGTCCCTTTAAGAACGGAATTATTAAACGGCCAAACGGTTGAAGTGATCACAGAAAAAAATGCAAAGCCTAATCCAAATTGGATGGACTTTGTTTTTACTGCAAAAGCACGTACCAACATACGCTACTTCTTGCATAACTTACAACACGACGAAGCAGAAGAATTAGGTAAACGTTTAATTAATAAATGCCTTGCTGTGCATGGTACTTCAATCGATGTTTTACCTAAGGATGACATTGAGTTAGTGAGCGAAGAACAAGGTTTTGTTAGTATCGAAGACATGTATTGTGCTGTGGGCTTAGGTAATCATATCCCTATTGTTGTCGCCTTAGCCTTAGATAATATTCGCAAAAAAATGGGTGACCGTTCAAGTAACGACACGGCGTTAAATACTCAACCACTAGGCATTAAAGGTACAGAAGGTGCTGTTATAAATTATGCAAAATGTTGTCGTCCTATTCCAGGCGATCCCATTTTAGGGTTTGTCACTGCAGGGCGTGGAATCGTGATTCACACGCAAGACTGTAAGAACGTCGCTGAGTTTCGTAATAAACCAGAAAAATGGATCGATGTAAAATGGGAAGATGATATAAAAGGTGATTTTGCGATAGATATTACTTTGTTGGTAATAAGTAAGCGTGGTGTACTCGCACGCGTGGCATCCACCATAGCAGACATGGAAGCGAACATTGAAAATGTAAGTATCACCGAACGTGACGGCGTGCATTCAACATTAAGCTTTGCTGTGTTGGTAGAGAATAGGCTACATCTTGCAAAAATAATGAGAGCGTTACGAAAGATGGAAGAGGTCATAAGAATAAACCGCATTCACAAATAAATAACTCCTCACGAATAATGAGAACACAGATAGCTGCGTTAAAACTTCTTCAAAATGCTCATGTACTAATCGTACACTCTGCTTTTTCATCAGTTTTGCCTTGCTCTCTGAGTTCTCATTATCCGTGAAAACTTATTATCTATAAATATTAGGATAACAAAAATGGCACGTGAAATAATCCATACAGATAAAGCTCCAAAAGCAATTGGCACTTACTCACAAGCAGTTAAAGTGGGGAAGACTGTTTATATGTCAGGCCAAATTCCTTTAGTACCTGAAACAATGGAAATAGTTGAAGGGGATATCGCAACGCATATTCGTCGTGTTTTTGATAACTTAAAAGCAGTCGCTCAAGCAGCAGGCGGCGATTTAAAAGATGTGGCGAAATTGAATATATTTTTAATCGACTTAAGTCATTTCCCTGTTGTGAATGAAGTGATGGCAGAATATTTTACAGAGCCTTATCCCGCTCGTGCAGCATTGGGTGTTGCTCAGTTACCCAAAGGTTCACAAGTTGAAATGGATGCTGTATTGGAATTAGAATAATAAAAATATTTTTGTAGGTCGGTCTTACTACTCTCTCTGCAAATTCTAACGCCCTGTATCGATGAAAAATGAATACTAATTCAAACTCACTTTTAGACTTGAAAGGCGTTGGCCCTAAAGTAGCCGAAAAACTTACACGTCTCGAAATACATGACCAAGTAGATTGTCTTTTTCACCTGCCTTTGCGATATCAAGATCGTTCTCATGTTTATCCTATCGGCACATTGCGTGCAGGCATGGAATGCCAAGTCACAGGTGAAGTACAGCTCAGCGAGATTAAGTATGGCAGAGGCCGTATGCTATTAACTCGAATCTCGGATGGAACGGGTTTCATTACATTACGTTTTTTCCATTTTAGTAATGCACAAAAAACCCAACTCTCTCGTGGCACTAAAATACTTTGTTATGGTGAAGTGCGTCGAGGTAAAGTGGGTTTTGAAATAGCCCACCCTGAATACAAAATACTTAAAAATAATGAAATTCCTGTTTTAGATGAAAATTTATCACCGATCTACCCAACCACTGACGGCGTGCATCAATTAACCTTACGCAATCTTATGACGCAGGTTATCGAAAAACTTAAGAATGATGACTTGTTGTTAGAAAATTTAATTCCTGAAAAGCTGTTACACACTTATCAATACCCTTCACTTAAAGAAGCCTTGCTATATATTCATAACCCGCCTACCGATGCAAAGTTAGATGAATTACTAGAAGGAGAGCACATTACGCAACAGCGATTAATTGTTGAAGAGTTACTCGCGCACCATATTAGTATGCGGAAGTTACGTATCGAGATGCATAAAGAAAAAGCCCCCCTATTAAAACAACAAAAAAACCTTCGCAAACAATTTTTAGCCGCATTACCTTTTGAATTAACTAATGCACAAAAAAAAGTCGTGACAGAAATAGATTTTGATTTAGAAAAAGCATCACCGATGCAGCGTTTAGTTCAAGGAGATGTTGGTTCAGGTAAAACAGTCGTTGCAGTACTGGCCATGTTACGAGCCGTAGAATCAGGTTATCAAGCGGCTATGATGGCGCCAACTGAATTATTGGCAGAACAACATTTGCAAAATTTTAAAATATGGTTAGAACCTTTGGGTTTAAATGTTGTGTGGTTATCTGGCAAATTAAAAGTGGCAGAAAAACGGGCTGCATTAGAAAAAATTAACAGCGAGCAAGGTCATGTTGTGGTGGGAACGCATGCTTTATTTCAAGAAAGTGTCGTGTTTAAAAAACTCGGTTTAATCGTGGTCGATGAGCAACATCGCTTCGGTGTACATCAACGTTTATCGTTACGAGAAAAAGGTGATGCTGATGAAGGCTTTCCTCATCAACTTATTATGACGGCAACGCCAATACCAAGAACATTAGCGATGACCGCCTATGCAGATTTAGATTGTTCGATTATAGATGAGTTACCGCCGGGAAGGATTCCAGTTGAAACCGTAGTCATACCAGAGACCAAACGTGATGCAATTGTGCAACGTGTTGAGCAGGCTTGCGCTCAAGGTAAGCAAATTTATTGGGTGTGCACTTTAATTGAAGAGTCGGAATCACTTCAAGCGCAAGCCGCAGAAGATACCGCCACATTACTCGCGGAAGCTCTGCCGAATGTACGCGTAGCACTTGTACATGGCCGTTTAAAATCAGCACAAAAAGAAAAAGTGATGAGCACGTTTAAGTCGGGTGAGGTAGATTTATTAGTTGCCACCACAGTGATAGAAGTAGGAGTAGATGTGCCGAATGCAAGTTTAATGATTATCGAAAATGCTGAGCGTTTAGGTTTATCACAATTGCATCAGCTTCGTGGTCGAGTGGGTCGGGGTTCGCAAGAAAGTGCCTGTGTACTCATGTATCATGGCAATTTATCAGATACAGCAAAACAGCGGCTCTCAATTATGAGAGAAACCAATGATGGCTTTGAGATTGCAAGAAAAGATTTAGAGTTGCGCGGCCCCGGTGAAGTATTAGGTACCAAGCAAACAGGAGTTATGCAAATGCGCATTGCCGATTTACAACGAGACCAAGACTTAATTCCACAAGTCGCAGAGATGGCAAACCAAATTTTTCAGCATCACCCAAATTATGTTGATCCATTGATTGAGCGATGGATAGGACACGCAACAAAATACGCAGCAGTTTAAGTAAGCAATCGAGAACTTTTTTGAAAATAATTTTATCTAATAATTTTGGTTCACATATTTCTGAGCCAGTATGGCGTCATCGAGATATGTTAATGCAACGTATACCTGAGGACATTTCTTTTTGGTTATTTGATGAAGGCTCATTAACGCGTAAAATTATTCAACATTGCAACTCACGTTTTAGCGTAAAAGTTTTATCACAACAATGGCAACGTCCTATGTTAAATGAAGCACATCGTTTAGGTGTGCATCCCGAGCATCATGCCTTAATCAGAGAAGTGTTATTGTATTGTGATAATCAGCCGTGGGTTTTTGCACGCAGCGTTTTACCTCGCATAACGTTAACCGGTCGTCGACGTTTTTTAGGTAAGTTAGGGAGTCGACCCTTAGGTGAAATCTTATTTTCAGATCCGAATATTGAGCGAGAAGCGCTAGAAGTGGCTGAAATAAAAATCAATCAGCGGATGTACCAATGTGCAACAGCGCACATGAACAATAAGCCCAATAGTCTTTGGGCGCGTCGTTCCGTATTTTATTTACATAAAAAACCTTTGTTGGTGAATGAAGTTTTTTTACCATCAATTTTAAAAAAGTAACTTAATTTAGATATAAAAATATCGTCGCAATCATCACAGGCAAACAACCAGAACTTATCATCACAGTTAACTGAACCCGTTGCACCTGCTCTTATTTTCCAATCACAAGATTTTGAATCATATTTTAATGTTCCCTCTATATAGCAGGGTGCGTATTCATAATGATCATGTATTTTTTTGCTGTCGACAATGTTAGAACGCTTGAAAAACTCATGTGCCTATTTGTGACTAAGGTTTACATCTGACGTAGTGCATTCTTCAGGTTTATCTGAGTGGAAGTCCTGAACATATACATCAGAAAATTTATTTACATTAAGATTATTTTCAGAGCAAGCGATAAAGAAGAGTGACATAAAACAGATTAAAAGTACTCTTATCTCCATACCGCAGTGCTCCCCTCACTAGGCATTTTATAAGATACTTCAGGGTGCCGGTATACATCGGTAGTATCCAAATTAAAATGGCCGTAAAGCTCACTTATTAACCACTGTAAAGATACATTTTGCGCTGCGGTCAGATCTTCATATTTAGTGTCGTTGATGAATTTTACAACGATTTCAATGCCAATAGAATCGCTGTTTACGGGGTATCTATCAGGGTAATTTTTTTTGTTCATTTTTATTGATGGCAATGATTCTTTTTGCCCACCGTAAAGCCATAATTTTAGCCATTTCTTTGTTATTACAGTTTTTCTTATTAACAGAGAGGCATTTTGATTTAATTAAGCGACCAACATGGTAGCAACGCTTAAGTAGACATCATGCATTCCTTTTCATGTGTTATTTAAACGTTCTACGGTTGAGTATCGTACTTGAATAGTTCGGGAAAATAAACCGAATTTTTTGACTCGCAGCCTTATTATTTTAGGCATTCAGCAACGCTATATCAGATGAAAGACGTAGAGGAATAAGGCATACTTCATCCTTAGAAGTCATATCCAAAAATGGCATTATTACAAACTATAAGAAAATAATATGACTGAAGATCAAAAGAAAAAACTCGAACAAAAACTCTGGAGCATTGCCAACGAACTGCGCGGCAAAATGAATGCCGATGAGTTTCGTGACTACTGCTTAGGTTTTATCTTTTTTAAGTATCTTTCAGAGCAACTTCATGAGTTTGCCAATGGCATACTCGCAGAAGACGGCATAGATTTTTTAGCCGTTGATGAAAAAAGTAAAGATGGCAAAGAAATGCTTGCCGCAATTAAAGAAGAATCAGTAGAAGAGCTGGGCTACTTCTTAAAACCTTCTGAATTATTTAGTAGTATAGCCAAGCGTGGTGCGCACAAAGCAAAAGATGAAGATAATCAAGATGAAGTTGTAATTGATAATTTTATTCTTGCCGATCTCACCAAAGTGCTTAACAGTATTGAAAGCTCCACCATGGGCACAGAAAGTGAAGATGATTTTGACCATCTGTTTGAAGATCTAGATTTAACCTCAACCAAACTTGGTCGTAGTGAAGAAGCTAAAAATACCTTAATCGCAAAGATACTCGTGCATTTAGATACCATCGACTTCGCCATCAGTGATAGCGAAAGTGATGTGCTCGGTGATGCCTATGAATATTTAATTGGTCAGTTTGCCGCAGGTGCAGGTAAAAAAGCGGGTGAGTTTTATACTCCGCAAGCCGTCTCCACTGTTTTAGCGAAGCTGGTCACTAACGGGAAATCTCGTTTAAAGTCAGTGTATGACCCAACCTGTGGTTCAGGTTCACTACTGTTACGCGTGCAAAAAGAAGTGGAGCATGTCGGTGATTTTTACGGCCAAGAAATGAACCGTACCACTTATAACTTGGCTCGTATGAATATGATCCTGCACGGCATTCACTACCGTAATTTTGACTTAAAACAAGAAGACACCTTAGAACACCCGCAACACTTAGACAAAAAGTTTGAAGCCGTCGTCGCTAATCCACCGTTCTCTGCCAAGTGGAGCGCGAACAAATTATTTGAAAGTGATGATCGCTTTGCCCAATATGGCAAACTTGCCCCAACATCAAAAGCCGACTTTGCTTTTGTACAACACATGCTCTATCAACTCGATGACAACGGCACCATGGCCGTAGTGTTACCGCATGGTGTGTTATTCCGAGGTGGAGCAGAAGGTCATATCCGCCGTTATATAATCGAAGACGGTAATTGGTTAGATGCCGTTATCGGTTTACCTGCCAATATCTTTTACGGCACCTCTATTCCTACTTCAATTTTGGTATTTAAAAAATGCCGCAAGCATCCAGACAATGTGTTGTTTATTGATGCCAGCGCGCACTTTGAAAAAGTGAAAAATCAAAATGTATTGCGCATGGAACACATCGAAAAAATTATTGAAACTTATAAAAAGAGAAAGGAAGAAGAAAAATACAGCCATGTTGCCCCGCTAAGTGAAATAGTTGAGAACGACTACAACCTTAATATCCCTCGTTATGTCGATACCTTTGAAGAAGAAGAAGAGGTTAACCTTAGCGAAGTGACACAAGCGTTAAAGCAGATTGATAAAGAGTTGATTGGGATAGATGAAACCATACGCGGGTTTTGTGATGAGCTGGGTATAGAGGCGCCAGTCTAAGGAGGATTTATGGTAAAGGATATAACAACACAAGATCAGTTAACGGAGTTTTTACTCTACAACACAGCAGATGGTGGTGTGAAAGTAGAGATTTTTCTTTATAACGAGAACATCTGGTTACCCCAAAAGCGCATAGCAGAGTTATTTGGCAAGAGCAGGAAAACAATAGGTGAACACCTTAAAAACATCTTTAACGAAGGTGAATTAGATGAAAATTCAGTATGCCGGAATTTCCGGCATACTGCAGATGACGGTAAAAACTACAATACCAAGTACTATAATTTAGATGCCATTTTATCCGTTGGCTACCGCGTAAACTCAAGCCAGGCCACACAATTTAGAATTTGGGCAACTCAAATCCTAAAAGAATACATCATCAAAGGCTTTGCCATGGATGATGATAGGCTCAAAAATGGTCAGTTTTTTGGCAAAGACTATTTTAAAGAACTCCTAGAACGCGTTCGCTCAATTCGTGCTAGCGAACGCCGAATTTACCAGCAAATTACCGATATTTTTGCCGAGTGCTGTGTTGATTATGATGGTCAGTCGGAGACCGCTAATCTGTTTTATGCCAATGTACAAAATAAATTTCATTACGCCATCACAGGGCATACTGCCGCAGAAATTGTTTATCAACGAGTCGATGCCCAACAAGAAAAATCAGGCATGTTGAGCTATAAAAATGCGCCAAAAGGTCGCGTTTTAAAATCAGATGTCGTTATTGCGAAAAACTATTTAAAAGAAGATGAAATTAAAAAATTAGATCGTACCGTTTCCAGCTATTTTGATTACATCGAAAATCAAATAGAACAACACAACACCTTATCAATGGACGCGTTCAGCCAATCAGTAAATAAGTTTTTATCCTTTAATGATTTTAAAATACTAGACGGCTTTGGCTCAGTCACGCAACAACAAGCAAAAACAAAAGCCTATCAAGAGTACGAAAAATTTAATAAAACACAAAAAATAAATTCGGATTTCGACAAGCTGACGAAGAAGTTGAAGAAATGATGAGTGTAGTGAAAAAGAAAAATGTGCCTGAGTTAATGGAACGAAAAAATATCTATAGTCGTGTGCTGAATGACTTTAAAGAAATTATTCATAAGTATGAAGACGACACAGGAAGTTTGGGTATTGCAGAAGATCCCGCTGAATATGAAACAGCTACCTTACAAGAGTTAGCACATTCAATAGGTGATATTGAGTTGTTTTTTAGTGATGAAGTTAAACATTCACGACAGGTAACAGCATTAGCACATTTTCAAATTGTATTAGATCAGCCCTACCAACAGGGATTAGCAGGTTTGAATGATTATGCAGTTGCAAGTGAGCTACTGAGTCGAGGCATTGTCAGTGATGAAATATTAACGGAGTACTTAAAGCTGACAGGCCATTTCCAAGAAACATTATGTGAATATGGCTTAAGCTTTAATAAGGCTGAAGAAGTTAAACAAGGAACTTTGTTTTGGTCATTATCCGAAGCAAGAGAAGGTAGTACTGTCTTAGAGTTTGTACTTAATGCTTGGGGTTATAGTGCTGCAATTGGATTGCCTATTTTTGGATTTCTAATGGCTTATCCAAAAGCATCTGAAGGACTGGAAAAATTACTTTCAGATATTAAACAAAAACCTACATCAAAAAAGTCATCAATGATTATAACTGAAAATCTTGAAGAAGAAATACGAAAAATTAAGTCGGAAAGAAAACACTAATAATATTAATTTTATTTGAAATACATTAAACATGATGAATATTGTATCAACATGAAAACAAACTTTAAAAAGTCTACTGACTGGTCATATTACAGACAACGCTTCATTCAATATTTCTTATTGATGCGGCTTAACAAACCCATCGGTATTTTTTTATTACTTTGGCCAACTTTATGGGCGTTATGGATTGCGGCAGAAGGGATGCCTGATACTGGAGTGCTTGTTGTATTTGTATTAGGTGTAATTTTAATGCGCTCGGCTGGGTGTGTGATCAATGATTATGCTGATCGTGAAGTCGATCCTCGCGTCAATAGAACGAAAGATCGCCCTATTGCGGCAGGCCGTGTTTCTGCCGATGAAGCCATGTTACTTTTCATGGTATTGGCCTTTAGTGCTTTTCTTTTAGTGTTAACCATGAACACCTTTACCATTTTACTTTCGTTAGGCGGTGTCATTTTAGCGGCGGCTTATCCTTTTATGAAACGTTACACGCACTTACCGCAAGTGGTTTTGGGTATGGCTTTTGGTTGGGCAGTGCCGATGTCTTTTGCAGCGCAAACCAACGAGGTGCCTAAAATTGCTTGGCTGCTTTATGTAGTGACCGTTTTATGGGCGGTCATTTACGACACCATGTATGCGATGGCTGATAGATCGGATGATATGAAAATTGGTGTGAAATCGACTGCAATTTTATTTGGTGAGGCCGATAAAGTAATTATTGGCATATTGCAGCTGATGATGCTATTTGCTTTATATTTAGTAGGTCAACAAGCTCAACTTGGACCTGAATTTACCCTTGCGATAGCGATTTCAGCAGGATTTATGCTCTATCAACAATATTTGATTCGTTTTCGTCAGCCTGCACTGTGTATTACAGCCTTTTTAAACAATAATTGGCTGGGTGTAGTGATTTTTGCGGGCATAGTGAAAAGCTATATTTAGATGATGGTGAAAAGCACTATTTAGCTGTTTTGTGAATAATTTCGCAGAATAGGAAATTGAGAGGTTTTGGTCTATAATCTCTAAAAAACATAGGCTTACGTTATAAACCTATAGTTATTTATTAATTTAATCACACTATTTATGGCCAATCATAAATAACAGGTGGGCTGAGTGTTCAATTTCTTCAAAAAGAAAAAACGTAGTCAAGGAATGAATGCAGTGGTACTTTCTCATGAAGGCATTGGCTTTGCGTCAATTATTCGCACCCCCGGCCAGCCTCCGGTATTAACATCCGTTTCTTTTTCCACAATCGACAATCCTTCTGAAACGCAATCTGTGTTCAAGCAGCTTGTTCAAGATCAAAAATTAAAAGATAAATCGATTACAACGAGTCTGTTGCTCAATGAATCACATCTTACCATGATAGAAAAACCGCAAGTGGCAGATGATGAATTACGTCAAGCGGTACGATGGGGTATTAAAGAAAGTATTCCTTTTAATTTGGATGATGCGATTGTTGATGTTTTTGAAATTCCAGGTCAAAAAGAACGTGGCCGCACTCCGTTAGTGTATGTCACTGCCGCAGAAAAAAGTTTTCTAAAACAAAAAATTCAACTGATGGAACAGCAAGAGTTAGAAGTAGAAAGCATCGATATTGCTGAGTTGGTTATGCGTAACATTGCCTCGTTACTCGCTGAAGATCAGCAAGGTGTTGCACTATTAAATTTAGATGCAACAAAAGGCTTAATGACCTTAACGCATGAGTCATCTCTTTATCTTGCACGAAATATTGATGTTGGCTACTCATCCCTGATAGCCGCGTCATCTATTTTAGGAGATGTACTCAGTGAAGACGGCTTATCATTAGAGCAAGGTTTTACACCAGACCAACAACGGGCTTTAGATGAAATTGTTTTAGAAGTACAACGCTCTCTTGACTATTATGAAAGTCATTTTGCAAAACCCGCCATCAATAGTTTAGTCATTGCTCCTTTACCTCAAGCTATTCCAGGTATGATCAACTACCTTGCCAGCGCATTAGGTTTGCAAGTGCGCTTGTTAGACTTGAATTTATTATTAGATTCAACTATCCCTATGAGTGAAGAATTACAATCTCAATCCTTTCTTGCGATTGGCGCAGCACTTAGAGAAAATGAAATTAAGACCAATAAAACTCAAGGTGATGCGGCATGAGTTTACAGCAAGTCAATTTATTTCAAGATGAATTAAAAACGAAAAGTTTGAATTGTTCGGCAATCACTTTAGTGCAGAGCACACTTATTCTTATCAGTGTATTGGCTCTGATTGTTGTTTTTCAATATGTACAATTGATACAAAATGAAAGCGACTTAGTTGAACAACAGTCGAAACAGAAAATTGCACAGGCTCAATTACAAAAATTGCAAAGTGAATTGGTATTGCGTAAAAAAAATCCAATTTTAAGTAAGCGAGTCAACGATAAAAACCAAGAGCTTGCCAATAAACAAAATGTTTTTAATATCTTAAGTCGAGATGAGTTTGGAAATACTATTGGTTTTATTGAACACATTACCGGCTTAGCAAGACAGCGCATTGATGGATTATGGCTAACGCAAATTCGTATCGCCGGTGGTGGAACCGATGTGAGTTTAATTGGGAGTACGATAAAACCTGCTTTATTACCAAAGTATTTACAACGCTTGTCGGCAGAAAAAGTGTTTGCAGGAACAGAATTTAAAAGTTTTACAATGGTAAGGCAAGAAAAGAAAAAGCAGTGGCTAAATTTCAGTTTAAAAAATATCAAGTCTGCTGAGGTCACGCCATAATGAAAATTTTTAATCATCCTCAATTACAAGCTTATAATGCTAAGTTTAATGCGTTAAATGAGCGTGAACGGATCTCAGTATTGTTGTTAACCATTGTTGCGATAGGCATTATTTTTCTTGAACTCATCATCACGCCGGTGATGAATAAAAGTGAAATTGTTGCTAACCAAGTCATTAGTTTGCAAACACAAACGAAGCAGCTTGAAGCTCAGGTGATTATTTTAAAAAGTAAAAAAAATCGTGATCCTGATTTTGAAGAAAAACAGAAAATTAAATTACTCGATGAACAGCTAGAAAACATTAATGCTCAATTAAAAGAAAAAATGCACGGTTTAATTGAACCAAAGCAAATGGCAAAAGTGCTAGAGTTAGTGCTTACACAAAATACTGATCTAACATTACAACGTGTTGAAAGTTTAGGTGCCGTGCCCTTACAAGCAGAAATGGTCACAAAAGATAATGAAAAATCGGTCAATAAAAATTTAGGTATATACCGCCATGGCTTGAAAATAGAGTTTACGGGCTCCTACTTGAGTACGTTAAAATATTTAAAGGCGTTAGATAAACTGCCTTGGAATTTTTATTGGGATATTTTAGAACTTAATGTCGACAAATACCCAACATCAAATATTGTTATTACGGTGCATACGTTAAGTTTCCATGAGGGCTGGATTGGTGTTTAATTTGAATTTCACTAAAACACTAATAATATTAATCGCAAGTTTTAACATACCATTACTGGCTTACGCGCAATTGGATGATCCAACGCGTCCACCCGGTTATCGTTTGATTTTGCCCAGCGGTAAAACAGCGGCAAAAGAAATTGGTTTTAATTTATCATCAATACGTATATCCGCTTCAAAGCGTACAGCGATTATTAATGATCGCTCTGTGGTAGTGGGAGACAAAGTGAATGGAGCGAGCGTAATCGGAATTTACCCATCAGATGTAAAGTTAAAAAAATACGGAAAATTATTTACCGTGCGTTTATTATCACGTATTTCGAAAAAAGCAGTTAGTCGATAATTATTTATGACCACCTTAAAAAGGTTGGCGGAGAATAGGTTTGAAAATAAGACTTAAAACAGATTATTTGATTATATTAGGCATGACCTTGTTGTTGTCTGCTTGTGCCAACCAAGCAGAAAAAAAGCATGTTAGTGCCTTAGACCAAATGATAGATAATGCCTTTCAAACAGAGAATACAAGTTCAGTTAATAGCGAGATTGAAGCAAATTTAAACATCGACGACGCAGATATTGCTGCAGCATTATTGCCAGATATTAATTTAAGTGCGCCCGGCGCAGGCAGTATTGATGTTGAGCCTCGGTTTGATATTAAGGTTTACCGTGCAAATGTTAGGCAGTTTTTTATGGGGTTAGTGGATGACAGTAATTACAACATGGTGTTGCATCCAAAAGTCAAAGGCCGAATTACTTTAGATTTAAAAAATGTCAATGTATTAGATGTGATGCAACTGGTGCGTGATGTCCACGGTTATGATTTTGAAATAACAGCAACAGGCTTTAGTGTTTTTCCTAATGCCATGCGTACGCGCATCTTTACTTTAAACTACTTGAATGTGAGTCGCAGCGGCGGCTCTAAAATGAGTGTGAGTTCTGGTCAAGTAACAGAGACTGTGAGTGGCACGGGCGATAATGCTAGTACAACAGAAAGTATATCTGGTAGTAATATTAGTACAGAAAGTAAATCAAATTTTTGGGGCAGTATGACCGAAAGTTTAAAAGCGCTTGTCGGTAGTAAAAAAGGTCGCAATATTGTTGTTAGTCCACAGTCAGGCATGATTGTTGTTCGTGCTATGCCCCATGAGCTTCGCTTAGTCGAAAAGTTTATAAACAAAACTCAAAGTTTTGCGCAACGGCAAGTGATCATTGAAGCAAAAATTTTAGAAGTGGAATTAAATGAAAAATTCCAAACAGGCATCAACTGGTCATCTCTACAAACGTCGGGTAATAATCGTTTACTCTCAAGTCAAACCGGTGGAGGCAGTATTTTTGGTGGTTCAGGTGTAACGGGTATTGCAGGCAATACGGGAACCTTAGATCCTTCCGCCTTATCACAAGTTGTTGGTTCTGCTACGAGTGCTTTTGGCGGCATGTTTTCTTTGGCTTTAAATGTAGGTTCAAACTTTTCAGCCTTTATCGAATTATTAAAAACACAAGGCGATGTTCAGGTTTTATCTAGTCCACAAATTTCTACTATCAATAACCAAAAAGCGGTCATTAAGGTTGGTAAAGATGAATTTTTTATTACTGATGTGCAAAGTAATACCAGCACAACAACAGCGACAGCAACAACCCAAAGTAATGTTGAGTTAACTCCATTCTTTTCTGGTGTTGCGTTAGATGTTATTCCACAAATTAGTGAAGAGGGTGATATTATTCTTCATATTCACCCAACGGTAAGTACGGTCACTGAGGAAATAAAAAACATCAGTGTCTCATCTGGCACATCGCTTAGCGTGCCACTTGCCGTCAGTTCAATTCGTGAATCAGACAGTATCATTCATGCGAAAAGTGGTCAGGTTGTTATCATTGGCGGCTTAATGCAAAACACAGTTGAAGACCATGTTTCTAAAGTACCTTTGTTAGGTGATATTCCCTTACTCGGTGCGCTATTTAGACATACCCAGCAAATTACTAAGAAAAGTGAATTGGTTATTTTACTTAAACCGACTGTTGTGACATCAGATAAGCAAATGCAAGATCATGTTAATCGTATGAAGTCACGCTTCAAAAATATAAGATAACTCTATGTATCAGGAATATTTTGGATTAAAAGAAGCCCCTTTTTCAATAACGCCTGATACCAGTTATTTTTACGCGCACGGCCATTATTCAGAAGCACTTAATACACTTCTTATTGCCTTAAGAGCGGGAGAAGGTTTTATTAAAGTGACTGGCGAGGTCGGCACGGGTAAAACGCTTCTTTGTCGAAAATTACTCAATACCATAGAAGATCGTTTCGTTACCGCTTACATTCCAAACCCCATGCTCACACCTTATGGCTTACAGACCGCAGTGGCAGATGAGTTAGGTTTAGATGTCTCCCGCCACTATGGCCATCATCAATTATTAAAAATGATTACCAAGCGTTTGCTAGAGCTAACAGCAGAAGGCAAAAGTGTTGTGCTATGTATTGATGAAGCACAAGCAATGCCAGTAGAAACAATGGAAGCACTGCGTTTATTGACGAATTTAGAAACCGAAAAACAAAAGCTATTACAGGTTATTCTTTTTGGTCAACCTGAACTTGAAGAACGCTTAAATGAAAAAAATGTTCGTCAGCTCAAACAACGCATTACGTTCTCTTATCAGTTAAAACCCATCGATAAAGAAGGCATGGAATTATATTTGATTCACAGGTTAAGCATTGCAGGCTATAACGCAGGGAATCTTTTTGAAGCGAAAGCCATGTCTCGTTTATTTAAAGCGAGCAGAGGTATTCCTCGTTTAATTAATATTCTTTCTCATAAAGCGATGATGTCGGCATACGGGCAGGGAGCAAAACACGTCGATGATAAAAACATGAAAGCTGCCATTAAAGACACGGAAGATGCACAGCTTCATCAACATAGAAACAAACCTACGACTACTATCATTGTGTCTGCTTTAATTATTTCTTCCTTAGTCATATATGTTTTATTGAGTTAAATATTAGGTAATAAAAGATGAGCTTAATTAATGATATGTTAAAGGATTTAGAAAAAAGAAGTTCGCGCGACCTCGAAACTTCAGATTCATTAAGCAATAACATTACATGGGAAACTAAGCGAAACCAAAAAACATTTAACTGGTTCGGTTTTAGTGTCATTGTTATCATTTTTTTATTACTGTGTGTGGTGGGTTATTTATTGTGGGAAAGAATGACCTTGTCCGAGGTTGCGGCTACAGAAAGCTATGCGCCAAAAATTGTACAGGTAACCACTCCAACTAAAAAACCATTAACCCAGACTAAACCTATCGTTATTAAGAAAAAGTCTATAAATAAAAAAGTCGTTAAAAAAGTTATTGTCAAAGAACCGGTAGAAGAAAATATTAACTTAGATTCAGAAGAATTTAATTATAGTGAATCGGTAGATGTAGATGATAATTCACCTTCAATCGCACTAAAGAAAACGCGTCGCCCGCTTAATACTAAACAGCTTGCAGAAGTTGAATACAATAAAGGTTATGCCTTTTTACAAAAGGGGCGACTACGCGAAGGCAAAGAACGTTTACATGAAGCATTAGCGCTGTATATCCCTCATATAAAAGCACGCGAAATGTTGGCGGGCATTTATATTAAATCTGGCCACTTAATTAATGCTGCAGAACTTTTAAGTGAAGGTGTGAAAATCATTCCAGAGTATCCTTTATTTGCAAAACTTTATGCACGTGTTTTATTGGAACAAAGTAAGCCAAGGCTTGCCGTTAAAATATTAGAACAGGGCAGAGCTTCTGCTGTTATGAATATTGAGCCTGATTACTATGCCTTGTTGGCAGCAACGTATCAGCGTGTTAACGAACATAAAAAGGCTGTTGAACTCTATTTAAAATTGGTAAAAGTTAGACCAAACATCGGCGTTTGGTGGCTAGGTCTAGGTATTTCATTAGAGAAATCTGGAGACAAAAAAACAGCATTAGAAGCATATCAACGCGCACAAAAAACAGGGAGTTTAAAAGCAGGATTAATAAAATTTACCAATAATAGGGTATCTGCATTACAAGAGATCGGTTTTCCTAACCCGTAGAGTCGTTTTTAAGGACAGTTCACAATATATAACAATTCTACTGCTATCTTTATGGTTTAAAGAAGATCTGTAGACTATAATATTTTCACTGGAATCACCCCCTACAAGTATTCGTTGCTTACGGATGAGCTGCCTTATAAATACTAAAATTATTTGGTTAGAAAATATGAGAACACAATTTAAATATTCGTCTACTCTATTTGTGGCAATGTCTGTTTGTCTTTATATCTCTGTGGCGATTGCGCAACAAGCTGCCCCATTTTTAAACTTTAAGTTTAATCACCTTAGTAATTCTGATTCGATTAATAACATTTTAGTTTCTGAACATAAACAGCACGTATTTTCTGAAAGTAAACCCATTACTTATTTAAACCAACTTAATGCGACATGGACATACCCTTGGGAAACCAAGCGCGTTAATGTAGATGTTGGTTTGTCGTTACGTCATGTCTCTGGTTATGGTTTACAAAACAATATTGAAACAGATACAAAATCACCGCGTTATTTCCAACGGGTTCTTCCTTTAGTTCACGCTTCTGCATTATTTTCATTTCCTGTGGAAGGTCTTTCTGCAGGCATTGAAGGCAGTCACCTAAATTTAAGTCATTCTTATATATCGGATTACCGCGCTAAAGTTTCTTACGAGTGGGGAAAAGATTTTGGTTTGCAAGGCGGCTGGCAACATCAACAATTTAATATCGAACAAAGTGCAGGAAGCTTCGAGAAAAAAGGTGCTTTTGTCGACTTTTATTTAAAATTCTAGTTTATTAGCTTGAGGCCTTATCAGGTGTTCTAGCGAGAGCCCACACCTCAATAATTTCTACTCCGCTATTTCTTAATATTTTTGACAACTCATTTACCGTCGTCCCCGTTGTCACCACATCATCTAATATTGCTACATGTTTATAATGATGTTTTTTCGATATAGAAAAAGCATTTTTTAGATTTTGTTGGCGTTGCTTTGAATTTAATGCACTTTGAAACTGTGTCTGTTTATTTCGTGTAACAACATTCGAATCGACGTGAATATTTAAAGGTTTAGCGATTAAACGAGCCAGTTCAATAGACTGATTAAAGCCACGCTCATGTAAACGTTGACTATGTAATGGAACGGGAATAATGCATTCAGGCAAGCTCTGTCGAGGGATAAATTTCTTTAAGAAGCTATCAGCCAACAATGGCACATAGCTCATATTGGCATTAAATTTAAACTGCGAAATGAGCTGATTAAGAGGAGAGGCATAAATATAAGGAATAAAACTTGTGGTGTAATGAGGCGGTGATTTCTGGCATTTTCCACAACGTAGTGGCGAAGCCGTGTATTGGGCGGCAATTAACGGAACAGAACAAATAATACAGTGGGCATAATTAACAGGCAGGTCATTTTGGCAAGATGGGCATAATGATGAGGCATTATTGATCGAAGCAAGGCAAAGCAGGCATTGCTGAGGTAAAATACGAGAAAGGTGCCTTTTTAACCAGTTGTAAACC
This sequence comes from Woeseiaceae bacterium, assembly GCA_045046865.1. GTDB lineage: Bacteria > Pseudomonadota > Gammaproteobacteria > UBA6429 > Thiohalophilaceae > JAGLTQ01. The sequence goes on from JASFYW010000056.1 coordinate 22,469, forward strand.
ATTGATATCCATATCAGTTGACACCTATTCTAAGGTGTATATCATTCACAAATCGGTGAATATCTCGAAATTGTAACCGAATTTTCACTCATCAACGAAGTAAATTTATGACAGACGAAAAAAAAATCATTTCAGCGGCAAATGCTCGGATGTTCGCCCGGCTTTTTAATATCGGAAATTTGATTTCATTTTTACCCGGTTTAATCGTCGCTCCAATAATGCTTTTGGGTGAGCAAGAACGCACCGCCACTATTTTTATGTTTATTGCGATGATCGTGCCGCCCATTTTATGGTTTGGTCTTTCGATTATGATTTATATTATTTCTCGTCATCATCCCAATCAAATTGTGGGTGAATATACCCAGCAAGCGGCGTATCGATATTATGGAATGATAGGTGTCGTCATTCCTGTCGGCACATTCTTTGGTACCGATTGGGTATCGTGGATCGTTATGGGTGGTATCGTGGGTTTAGTGCTTGTGCCATGGAGTTGTTGGGAGCTTTATAAAGTACAAAAAGAAGACTGGCAAGATATTGAAATGGAAGCAGAAAATAATTTAGATATAAATGTAGGAGAAACGCAATGAGTGCAGTAATGACAGAAAAAAATACAAAAGCATCTATCCGACACGATTGGACAGTCGAAGAAATTAGCGCCTTATACGCTCTCCCCTTTAATGATTTGTTATTTAAAGCACAGACCACGCATCGTGAAAACTTTGATCCTAACGCGGTACAAGTGAGTACCTTACTGAGTATTAAAACGGGTAAGTGTTCAGAAGACTGTGGTTACTGTCCACAAAGTGTACGTTATGATACTGAATTAGAAGTTGAACCTTTAATGCCTTTGGATGAAGTGATTGCAGCGGCAAAAATTGCAAAAGAAAATGGTTCTAGTCGTTTTTGTATGGGGGCGGCATGGAGAAGTCCTAAAGACAAAGATATTGCGCCCGTTATAAAAATGGTAAAAGAAGTCAAAGCGATGGGCATGGAAACATGCGTTACATTGGGGATGCTGACAGATTCACAAACTGAAGAATTGAAAGAAGCAGGGTTAGATTATTACAATCATAATCTAGATACCTCACCTGAATATTATGGCGAAGTGATAACTACGCGTACTTATCAAGATAGATTAGATACCATTCAACGTGTTCGAAATGCAGGAATGAATGTATGTTGTGGTGGTATTGTCGGAATGGGTGAAAGCCGTCGTGATCGTGTTGGATTATTTCAAGAGCTTGCCAACCAACCAAAACATCCTGAAAGTGTCCCCATTAATATGCTAGTTCGTGTCGCTGGAACACCAATGGAAAATGGTGATGATTTTGATCCGTTAGAATTTATTCGCAGTGTTGCGGTTGCTCGCGCCATGATGCCAAAGTCTTATGTGCGTTTATCTGCAGGCAGAGAAAAAATGAGTGATGAAATGCAAGCAATGTGTTTCTTTGCAGGAGCGAACTCTATTTTTTATGGTGATAAATTACTGACCACACCAAACCCAGAAACAAATGATGATATGCAGTTGTTTGAACGCTTAGGAATTAAAGCAATTTAACTTGTAGCTAAGGAGTGATAGCAGCAGCTTCAGCCCAACGCCAATATGTGTAAAATCACAAGATTGTAATTATGAAGATGAGTTTAGACGCTAAACTAAAACGCGAGTTAGAAAATAAAAAGTCGAAACATCTTTATCGCACACGTAAAGTGCTCGAGTCAGCACAATCAGTTGAACCCATTATAGATGGCAAAAAAGTCCTCTCTTTTTGCAGCAATGATTATCTAGGTTTAGCTAATCACCCCGATATTATTCAACGCTTTCAACAAGCCGCAAATGAATATGGTGTTGGTAGCGGTTCAGCACATTTAGTTTCAGGTCATTCAAAAGAACATCATCTTCTTGAAGAAGAGCTTGCCGACTTTATGGGCACAGAACGCGCGCTTCTGTTTTCGACAGGCTACATGGCAAACCTTGGCATAGTTACGGCACTTTGCGATCGTCATAGCGAAATGTTTGAAGATAAACTAAATCATGCTTCATTATTAGATGCGGCGCTTGTATCTCGTGCAAAACGTCAACGTTATGCTCACACTGATATGCAAGCATTAAAACAACGTCTCGATAAATCAGAAAATAAAAACAAACTGATAATGAGCGACGGCGTATTTAGTATGGACGGTGATCTTGCTCCGGTACCAGAGATGCTTAGTATTGCCGAGCAATATAATGCGAATTTATTAATTGATGATGCCCATGGTATAGGCGTACTAGGTAAAACAGGTCGTGGTATTGTTGAGCATTTTGAGGTAGAACAAAAACACCTACCGATTATTATGGGTACGTTAGGTAAAGCCTTTGGTACAGCAGGCGCATTTATTGCAGGCAGCGAAGCGTTAATAGAAACATTAATTCAATCTGCAAGAAGTTATATTTATACCACCGCCATGCCGCCTGCTGTTGCCGCTGCAACGCGGGTAAGTTTACGCATAGTACAAAACGAAAATGAACGCCGTGAAAAATTACAAACATTGATTAAACAATTTCGTATTGGTGCAAAGCAATTAGGTTTAACCTTGATGGACTCTGAAACGGCAATTCAACCTATCATCATAGGCGCTAGTGAAAAGACTATGCAGTTTAGTGAAAGATTATTAGACAAAGGTTTTCTTATTGGTGCAATTAGACCACCTACTGTCGCAGAAGGAACAGCACGTTTACGGATAACGTTTTCTTCTGCGCATACAGAACAGCACGTGGATAAATTATTAGATGCTTTACAGTGATATAAAAGGCAACGGTGAGAATATTGTATTGCTTCACGGATGGGGGATGCATAGTGGATTATGGGGCGAGTTTTTAAATCTATTATCGGATGATTTTACCACCCATGCCATTGACCTTGCAGGTTTTGGCTACAGCAAAGAAGTGGATAGTGATTACACCTTAGAAAGACACACTGAAAATATTGAAGATTATATAAAGAATCTAACCAGCCCCGTTAATGTCATCGCTTGGTCATTAGGAGGGTTGGTTTTATTAAATATATTATTAAGAAAAAATATTAAAATTAACAAAGTGATTTTGATCGCAACGACACCTTGCTTTACTAAAAAAGAAAGCTGGCCTCATGCTATTGAAGGCGATACTTTTAATCAATTCGCGTTGGATTTAAAGCAAGACTTCAAAAAAACATTAAAGCGTTTTTTATCATTACAAACACGCGGCAGTGATTTATCAAGAGATGACTTACGTGAACTAAATAAAAAATTAGATAAGCGTGGGCTACCCGCATATAAAGCGTTAGAACAAGGTTTGAATATATTAAGTAAAGCAGACCTGCGGAAAGATTTAGTAACAGATATTCCAGCAATGACCTTGTTGGGAGAAAAAGATACCTTGGTGCCTATAGAGGTGAAAAATGAATTTTCTAAAATATTTAAAAACTGTACGCATCACATTTTAGAAAAAACAGGCCATGCACCTTTTATTACACAACCAAAATTTTGTGCAACACAAGTAAAGAATTTTTTAAATGAATAAAGATGAAACTAACCCTCAAGCAGTCATAGATAAAACCGCCATGCGCGCCTCTTTTGAAAAAGCCGCAACGAGTTATGACGCTGCTGGTGTACTGCAAAAAGAAGTCGCCACACGTTTAGTCGAACGTATGGATTATATGTCAATGAAACCATTACAAGTTCTTGATGCAGGAACCGGGACAGGTTTTGTTAGCCAGCTCATTGCAGAGAAATATCCTAAAGCAAAGATAACCGCACTCGATCTTGCCTTTAACATGCTGCAACAAGCTAAACAAAAACGCAGTTTCAAACAGCGCTGGAATAAACAGTTTAATTACATCAATGCCGAAGTTGAAAATATTCCCTTAGCCGATGCCAGTGTTGATCTTATTATTTCAGGTCTAACACTACAATGGTGCCAAGATTTACCAAAAGTCTTCAAAGAATTTCGACGTGTACTCGCACCCAATGGTTTGCTTTTATTTAGCACCTTTGGCCCCGACACCTTAAAAGAGTTACGTCAAAGTTGGGCAGAGGTGGATGATGTACCGCATGTGAACGCTTTCATTGATATGCATTTAGTTGGGGATGCTTTAATGCAAAGCGGCTTCTTAGATCCAGTGATGGATATGGAAATGATAACTGTCACCTATAACGATGTGAAAACTGTGATGCAAGATTTAAAACAAATAGGCGCGCACAATGTCATGCAAGGTCGCTCACACCATATGACCGGCAAAACAAAACTACAAAATATGATACAAGCCTATGAACAGTTTAGAGCAGATGGTGTATTACCAGTCAGTCATGAAATTGTTTATGGCCATGCATGGGTGCCGGAAATAAATAAACAAGAAAGTGGAGTTGTAGTACCTTTTCAGAAATTTTAATTAAGACTAGCTTAAACCGTTAGCAAACATTTACAAATGATATATTTGACAATTCTAGATAGTCACTCTATCCATAGTAGATAACTATCATTAAGTGCTAAGAGCTTTCTCAATTACTTCAAAAAAATTCACCACATTAATCGGCTTTGTGAGATAGTCGTGGAACCCTACCGCTGCACCACGTTTAATATCGCTAGTCATGGTTTTAGCGGTAAGAGCAATCACAGGTATATCATTTAAGCTTGCCTCGGCTTTTAATATCTCCAGTACTTTGTAACCATCCATGCCAGGCATATTGATATCGAGCAGGATCAATTCGGGTTGGCGTGTCATTGCAAGCTCGATCCCCAGCTCTGGTGTGTGGGCTGTAAGCAAGTGGATATGTTTTAGCTGACCGAGTAGCCGTGCTACCAGTTTGATATTAGAAGGGTTATCTTCGATGTACAGCACAGTATGTTGTACAGTATCTGTTTCTGCTGAAGTCGTACTACTATTGCTTATTGCCTCATTTTGCTCAAGAGGTAATTCTGGCATGGACTCAACTGGCAATTCGAGCCAGAAGGTACTACCGACACCGACTTCACTTTTAACACCTATGCTGCCGCCCATAAACTCGATAATGTGACGGGTGATGGTAAGACCAATCCCCGTGCCTTCGATGCCACCTGTTTCCTCGTCGAGGCGGTTGAAGGGCTGGAATAGTTCCGCAAGACGACATGCGGGAATCCCTTTACCGGTATCAGTCACCAGAATGCGCAGACGATCTGTGCCTTCGGTTTGCGCTTCTATTTTCACCGTTCCGCCTTCGCGGTTATATTTAATGGCGTTAGAAAGAAAGTTGAGAAGCACCTGCATGAGACGTGTACGATCGGCACGAACTGCTATGCCTTTTAAACCCGAATGACTGATCTGGATGGCACGCTTTAACGCCAGCGTTCTGACTAAATTTATGCAATCATTGATAAACGGACACACTTCCACAGGTTCCAGTGACAAATCGATATGGCCGGATTCGACCTTGGAAAGATCCAGTACTTGTTCAATAAGTTTGAGCAGATGATCGCCTGCCTTGATTATTTCATGCACACTTTCCTTATTTTCATCTGATAAGTTATCGTCTAATTCCAGCAGTTGACCAAAGCCGAGAATGGCGTTCATTGGTGTGCGTAGTTCGTGGCTCATGCTAGAAAGAAACTCAGATTTAGCTCTATTGGCACGGTTGGCTTCGTCGCGTGTGTCAATTAGGACCTGTTCCATCAGCTTACGCTCAGTTATGTCGCTGTGGATGCCAATCATACGAAGTGGTTTGCTGTCATTATCTCGCTCAACCACAGTACCGCGACACAAGATCCATTTGTAGCTCCCACCCTTACACAGTAGACGCAGTTCAATGTGGTAAGTATTAATTTTACCTTCTAGATATTCCTGCAGATTGCTTTGTGCTCGCGGCAAGTCTTCTGGATGCACTGTTTTCACCCAAGCATCGATGCTTGGTTCAAGTTCACCCTTGTCAAAATCGAGCATGGCTTCATAGTGGGCGGAAAGCGGCATTTCCCCAGTTAAAATATTCCAGTCCCAGACACCATCGCCGGCACCTTCAACGGCAAGGCTTAAACGTTCTTTTTCAGATAGTTTTAATAAAGTCATATATCTTATTGTTTTATAGATAGTTTATACAAAGTATTCATTCAGAATATAACAAGTAAATCGATATGTACATTGCCGATCATAATAATAAGCATTTACCATCAGCTGAATATTTAAATCAATCTTAATGACTGCTTTAGGCGCACTTTAATTTATATATAGGGATATATAAAATATTAAATAGCTTCACTGAGATCGCCATACTGTAAAAATAGACTGCGACACACAATTTGAAGAGAGAATCGTGACAGGCATTACGACTGGTATATTTATTGAAGTAGAAAGTACGTTACAAAATAATATTTTTATTTTTCATATACCCCAAAGCCCCAATGTTGTGAACTAGGATTTCTTGACCCAGACCAACCTAATGATATTAGTTGCCTAGCAAGTAATTTATTAAAAATACCATGCCCAACAAATAAAACGTTTTTATGTTCTTCAGCTAATTCAATCAGTTTTTTAGCTGATACTTTTGCTCTTAATTTAGCCTCTTTAAAAGATTCAGAATTCTTAGAATAACCAAACAACCATAGTATTCTAAAAATGATAGCCCATACATTTGGTGATAATTTCAAACCTCGCCAGCTAGCATTAGGTAAGCCTGCTTCGTTGAAACATGAATGAGTCAGCGTAATGTTTTTTACATTTAATAATTTTGCTGATTCTATAGAACGAAGAAGTTCACTACATACAATAGCATTACATTTATTCGCGGCAGATAGAGCCTTTTTAGAGGGCAGTGATGTTGAACATAAGCTGGATGAGCTGTATGACTCAATCCAATTTAAAAATGAGAAAGCGTTTATCTTCTTTAATGATGGGAGTATTGGCTTTCCATGCCTAAGAAGAATGATTTCCATATTTTCCTTTTAGATATAACGACCAAGCTGTGCGGCGCAAACGAAGCGTAGTTTGCGTCCGAACGAGCACCTTGTTATGTTTTTGATGCATTTTCTACATCATGAAGTTTATCGTACCACTCCCAAAGCTCTTCAAAACTAGCATCCTTTGGTATTGGGTTATTATCGATAAACATGGCTTTTATGTATTGATTAAAATATGCCTCACCTGTCCTACGAGGGTGATTTGATATCCAGGAATTATAAAAATCATTCTCAATTCGATAATGGTGTGAATGTATAAATGGCGACCATGTATCACGTAAATCATCTTCGTTGCGTACATCAATAACTTCAAATTGTTCCATGCTTCTATCGTCTGTACTGCCCCATGCTTTTTTCAATAGAGAAACGGCTCTTGCATCAGATACTGGAGCGCCATAGCCAAAGATTGTAACCATAAATGCAATACCTAGCATATTTTCTAGGACTGTCCATTGTCTAGAAATAAATTCATCTAAATGGTAGTTCTTTTCTTTAACAGGGTAGAGCAACTTCGTTGGTAATAAATTAGCACCACATTCATGACATAATCCACCGTTGTTACCCATCATATGCTTATCAGGGCAATAACCTACTTCAACATTGCCATGCATAAAAAGTGGTTTTGGTAGTTTGAACTGAGACCCATTTCTACGAATTGCTTGAACTAAGAATGGATCCCAATTGAAGGTAGCTATAAAGTCTTTATCACGTAGTGATAAAACAAGATGGTCATAAATAGTTGGCTCATCAGGTAGTTCTAAGTTTTGAAAGTAACTATATACTTCATGTTCTAACTCTTTACATAAATCAGATAAATTAGGCTGTTTTTGTATTTCAGAATATATATCTTCAAAGTTGTTTGACTTTGTTTTTATATTTGCTTTTTTTATTAACTTTTCAATGCCGAGTGTTTCAACAAAGTTATTCATTAATGGCAATTTATTCCCTCTTGCATCACCATTCGGGAAAGCTGCGTAACTGGCACCCGCACCTAAAATAACAACATGGGGCTTGCCTACCTCTACCTGATTGATCTCTTCTTGATCTTCCCCCGATAAAATAGACACAGTTAATTTCATGCAGCTATTTTCTCGTATTCTATTGGCGAGCAATAACCAATCCTTGAATGTAATCTCTTTT
>JASFYW010000057.1:0-3742 GCA_045046865.1 Woeseiaceae bacterium
GGCGTTAGGGCCAAGGAAAAAATGAATGAAATTATTACTACTACTCTCAGTTACTATAATTATTGCTTCGTGCGACAATAGCGAAGAACAAACTTTAATAGGCAGTTGGAAAACAGTAGCTTGTGAGCAGGCAAAAGACATAAATGGAAATACTATTAATTATTGGTCAAAGGGAGTTTATGAATTTAGTGAAATTGGTACAATACTATTCTACTCTGAACCATATAATGACTCTCAATGTACAATTAAAGCTGATGCACCAAGCCCGCCAAATTATGGCCCTTCAGCCACATTTGAAGACAGAGGTGAAGTTATACTACAAGAGAGAATTAATGGACATACCTTCTATATGAGCATGGGGTCACAACAAAGCACAATTTCACTTGAAGCTTTCTATGCTATTTCAAATCAAAATTTATGCTTTTCTAATATTTTTAAATTTGAACCTTTTGTTTTTGGTATTTTTACCTCTGGTTCTGATTCAATAGACTTTGAGAAATGCTTAAGCAAGTAAGCCCTAACAATTAAATTAACGCTGACCATTTTTTCTTACGGCCTAAAGACGCCGCAAGAAAAAACGTCAGGTTATTAAAGCGTTATGTGTAAAAACAAAGAATATCCGTCGAGATTATTTGCAGCTTGAGTATTTTTGCTCTACAAAAATACTGTTACAGGCTTAAACGCTGACAGGGCGTTATCGACCCTAAACGGACTGTCAGGCTAAGTCGATATTATTTACAGTCTAAGAATTACTGCAAAAATCGTGACACTTCAACCTTAAACGCCCGTATGAGTGCTATCGACCCTAAATGGACTGTCAGGGCAAGTCGATATTACTTACGGTCTAAGATGTTGATTATCGATTCTAACCTTCAAAAATCACATGGGTTGTGCCATCCCGACACGGGGTTTTCAACTCATACCGAACTTTGCCGTGAATTGGCGTCAAGTTTCTTTACAAGTTTTTTAGTTCACGGCTCTCGGCTGAATGTTTGATATTCAACAATAATATAAAAGTCAGTTACTTAGGCTAAAACTTAAATACATGGCGTGAATTTTGCTTTATTCCTAACTACCTACTTAACGTGTTGAGCCAAAGATGAATCCATCTCATCCGAGGTCGGTCGTTACGCAAACCTAATTTAAATTAACCTAAATGCTTATTCCAGTTTAGTGGATAAAGAAGAGAGTATAAAATCATGAAAAAGACACGGAAACCATTCAAAGCGGTTATGTTTTCAGCCGCCATTATGTTGCTATCGCCGCAATTAGTCAGCGCAGGGATAGTCTCTTTCACTTTCACAGAAACCTTAAATGGTCTAACGCGGTTGAGTGTGACAGGACAGGTGGACGGCGTTCTTGATTATCTAGATTTCCAGCAATTCCAAAGCGAATTTTCGTCACCCTCTGAATTGAGCAGCCTATGGGCTCCCGGTTACGTCGGTAGTACCGTGGTTGATGCGTTTACCACCAATGATATAAAGTTCGATTACTTGGATTTGGGTGAGAGTTATTATTTTCATTACCTGTCGATAAGCTTCACCCCTACCGAATCCAGCTTGATAGCATTTGGTTTCGACGAGAACGGCTACCGAGGCGACGACGGTGACCCCGGTTTACTGTTCAGCGGGGAAGCATTATTCGCGTTAGATTACGATACCGTGTTCGGGGCAGACCGTGTTTTAGAGTACGCAATTTCGCCCACCGACTCGATGCGAATCAGCACGGTTGGCATATCTACTGTACCGGTACCCGCGGCCGCCTGGTTGTTCGGTTCTGGTTTGCTAGGGCTGGTCGGGATGGCTCGACGCAAGAGAGCCTAAGGGCTTTAAACAGCACAGTATTAACCGCGGTAGCCTTCGGCTTATCGTTTAACGTATTGACCCAAAGATAAAGCCATCTCTTCTGAGGTGGCTTTTGCTTGTCTGAAGTGAGGAAAACCAAAGGGGACTCGAATGGCACTTACTTAAGCATAAAGTATTGATTAACAAGTAGAAAAAGACCGGCCTGGCGGTTAAGCTTCAAATCGCCAAACCATCCACTTCCCCGGAGACCGGTCATGACTCATGTTAATCGTCGAAGCCTTAAAATTATTGGGGTCAAGGTAACATTAAATGAGATCAAAGTGGTCAGGGTTGATTGATAATGAAAGGCTGTTATTGACCGATAGTGTACATTCACAATACTGTGTAATATCAACACACATAACAATTCATTCAACATTGACCGTTTTTACACGCCGCTTTGCTCTGTGTAAAAACGGCAAGTTAATTCGAGCGTTAGGGCCAAAATAATAAAACAATATGGATATTAAACTCATTGAAAATAAAGATATAGAAACAATAATTCCATTGTTGAAAATATTGAATAATAAAATATCTGAAATAACATTAACTAATAGATTAAAAGAAATGCTTACTCAAGGCTATAAATGTGTTGGTGTATATACTGACAATGAGCTAATCGGAATTTGTGGCTTATGGGTAATAACAAAATATTATGTTGGCAAGCACATAGAACCCGATAATATGGTGTTTTTACCCAGCCATAGGTCAAAAGGCCTAGGGAAAAATCTCATGGAATGGGTTTATAATTATGGTATTTCTATTGGCTGTGAAACCAGTGAATTAAATTGCTATTTAAAAAACATAAAAAGTCAAAAATTCTGGGAAAACGAAGGGTATGAAAAAATTGCTTATCATTACCAAAAAACAATATGCCCTAACAAATAAATTAACGCTGACCATTTTTTCTTACGGCCTAAAGCCGCCGAAAGAAAAAACGTCAGGTTATTAAAGCGTTAGTTTTACAAGGGAAATAATGTCTAGCGAAGAATATGAACTATTTGAAAAAATTCATGCATCAAAAGGAATGGAATATATTAATCGCATGAAAGCATACAGCTTTAGTTTCAATATATTCAATGGAAATCGTGTTGAACTTGAGCAAGCATTGCTATCTATGGAAAACCCTGACATTGGCATACATTTGATGTCACAAGATAACAGGCAAGCTGGTGACCAATTTCATAGCGAAGTAAATAGGCTATTTCATAATTTTCTTTCATCAGCAAAAACACTAATCGAACACACCAGAATATTTGTTGAAAAACATTATAAAAATACATCTATACAACAAGCATATTCCGAAAAAATAGTATCCGAGTTTTCGAAAAACGAACTATGTCGTTTCGTGCAAGACTTACGTAACTACATGCTCCATCAAGGCCTACCTCATAGCCAGATGATATTGACAATAACAAATGAAAGTGAAGGCCAAAACATTGAAAGCAAAATCAGTCTTGATATTAAGGAATTAGCTAACTGGTCTAGGTGGTCAGCTAACAGCAAATCTTATCTAAAAAAACAAGGCAAAGAAGTTAAATTATCATCTATAGTTTCACCTTATAGTGAAAAAATAATTTCATTACACGTATGGCTAGATAGTAAAATTAAAAAACATCATTCAGCTGATTTAAAAGAATTAAAAAACCTTCAAAATAGATATCAAGCTCATGAAGATAAAAAAACTAACAAGTAAATTAACGCAGACCAAAAACCCGTAGTTTGAATGGCTCTGTTTGTAGTAAGCTACAAAACTTATATTAAACAACTAGCCTACTGGGTTTTAGTCTGGTTATTAGAGCGTTATGTGGTAAAAATAAAATAAATATAAAACACATTTAAAGCGTAATAAAATAATAACAATATTGAAACATACGTAGGGTAGAAAAATAATAACC
>JASFYW010000058.1:0-5821 GCA_045046865.1 Woeseiaceae bacterium
TTCTAAATACGGTTCTTCAAGTTTTGTTGATAATATCGTTCAAGTTGCTATGAAAGCCGGTTCTGCAAAAGTTAAAATTCAATTTGGTCCAGCTGAGAACGCTAATGATAACAATGGTCACATCGCTCTAGCTGTTACTGGTAAGGCGTCTGGCGTACGTTACTGGGCTTCATACAATAATGGTACTGCTGATGGCGATAGCAACCCTGCTTTAACTACTAGTAAAACTAACCTCAAAATTGGTGGTTCGATGAAGTTTGGTAAAATCAAAGCTTCATTAAACTACACTTCTATGGATAACGATGGTGCAGCAGTTGCAGGTAATGCGACTGATTCAATCTCTCTTGGCGCTAACATGGGCTTTGGTAACGGTTTAAGTGGAGACATCACTTATGCAACGCGTTCTGGTGACGTTTCTGCTGATGATGCAACATTCATCCGTGTAGCTGTAATGAAGAAGCTAAACAAAGGCACTTCAATCTATGGTGGTATCACTACTACAGACGTAGATGCTGCTAACAGTGACACTTCAGAAATGGGTGTTGGTATGGTAGTTAAGTTCTAAGTTTGATTTAAACTTAAAACTTTTAAGAAAGGGATGCTTCGGCATCCCTTTTTTTATGCCTACAAAAAATTAATATAATCAGTAACAAGAGGAACGATACAATTGAAGGACTTATGGTTTTTATTTATCAGTGCCTTTATCTCTTCAACACTTTTTCCAGGTGGTTCTGAAGCTGTTTTAGTTTATTTAGCTTTAGATACGGAAAATGTACTATTTCTGTTAGTTCTTGTTGCGACATTAGGTAATACATTAGGCGCAATGACTTCTTGGGGAATTGGGCGTCTCATTTCCATTCGATATTCTAGTCATAAATTAACTAAACCATCACAACAAAAAGCGGTAGAACGACTAAAAAAATACGGTAGTCCTGTTTTATTATTATCTTGGCTGCCCATTATTGGTGACCCTCTGTGTGTAGCCGCTGGTTGGCTGAGAATTCACTGGTTGAAGAGCCTGCTGTATATAATAGTGGGTAAATTAATGCGTTATATCGTCGTTATATTTCTGGTTATTTGAGAATGAGGTGCTACAGATATTGACGTTATAGCGTTGTAACGTTACGCTCTAAGTAAGAGGTGACGTTATGAGTGAACTATCTAAAAGATCAACAGTATATTTTGATGCAAATATTCACCAAGCATTGAGAATAAAAGCAGCCACATCTCATCAGTCTGTTTCTGAAGTTGTGAATGAGGCTGTGCGGGCATTATTGCGTGAAGATCAAGAAGATCTCGGTGCATTCAATCAAAGAGTGGAAGAACCAACGATGAGTTATGAAGAACTACTCGATGATTTGAAGTCTCATGGCAAATTATAATCTTAGTTTTAAAAAATCAGTTGCCAAAGATTTAAGAAATATTCCAAATAAAGACGTCAAGCGCATTTTATTATGTATAGAATCGTTGAAAGATGATCCAAGAGCAGAGGGTTGTATTAAGCTTTCTGGCCAAGAGCGTTATCGTATAAGACAAGGTAAATATAGAATTATTTACGAGATCGAAGATTCAGAACTGATTATCATTGTTGTAAAAGTTGCTCATCGTAGTGATGTTTATAGAGATAGTTGTTTTGTAAGTACTGCTTGTTGTCACTAATCAATGCTAAAATACTGCTTTAAATCAACGAAATCATCTTGCCCATGAGCCAAAATAAACGCATTCGCGAAATTCCTTATAATTACACTTCATTTTCTGATCGTGAGATTGTGATTCGCTTTTTAGGTGAATCTGCATGGGATATTTTGCAGTCTTTACGTCAAGAACGGGTGACGGGGCGTTCCGCTCGCATGTTATTTGAGGTTTTAGGTGATATTTGGGTGGTGAGTCGTAACCCATATATTCAAGATGATTTATTAGAGAGCAACAAGCGTCTGAGTTTACTTATTAAGGCGTTAAATCATCGCTTAGATCAAATTGAATCTCGCGCTAATACCAATAAACAGGCTTTAGAGCTCGCGACTTTAACGCGTAATGCGATTAATCAGTTTGAGGCTTGGTTTCCAGAGCAGCGTGAATTACGCAAAAAAACATTAAAGCGCCTTAAAAAAATCACGCGTACCGATAATATTTGTTTTGATGGTCTAGCGCGCGTTTCACACGTCACCGATGCTTCGGATTGGCGTGTTGAATATCCTGTTGTCGTTATTAATCCTGATTCTGAACGTGAAATTCATGACATTGTTGAAGCTTGTCGTGAGCTTGGGCTTGCAATTATTCCTCGCGGTGGCGGTACAGGCTATACCGGTGGGGCAGTGCCTTTAACTAAAAACTGTGCAGTCATTAATACAGAAAAATTGGATGCCTTGGGTGAAGTTGTTTTAAGACAAATTCCGGGTGTAGAAAAAGCAGTTCCAACCATTCATTGTGAAGTCGGTGTGGTGACTCGCCGAGTTTCAGAACGCGCGGCAGCATCTGGCTACGTGTTTGCTGTCGATCCTACATCTCAAGATGCATCATGTATTGGTGGCAACATTGCCATGAATGCAGGTGGTAAAAAAGCCGTGTTGTGGGGCACAACATTAGACAACTTAGTTTCATGGCGCATGGTGATGCCAGATAATTCTTGGTTAGAGGTTGAACGTTTAAATCATAACCTTGGAAAAATTCATGAAGTTGAATTTGCGGAATTTCGTTTAACGCGTTATGACAGCAATGGAATTACGGTTGCAAATGAACACGCCGAGCCAGAAATTTTAAAAATCCCCGGTTCAGAATTACGTAAACAAGGTTTAGGTAAAGACGTTACCAATAAATTTTTAGGTGGCTTACCGGGTATTCAAAAAGAAGGTTGCGATGGCATCATTACTTCGGCGGTGTTTGCGCTGCATATTATGCCTAAATATATTCGTACGGTGTGTTTAGAATTCTTTGCTTCAGATTTGCATAAGGCCGTTCCCGCTATTACTGAAACAAAAGATTATTTAGATAACCTTAAAGGCGTTCAGCTTGCAGGCATGGAGCATCTTGATGAACGTTATGTCAAAGCTGTGGACTACACCACAAAAGCGGTGCGTCGAGACTTACCTAAAATGGTTTTGCTGATTGACATCGTCAGTGATGAAGAAGGTCTCGCTGCTAAAGCCGCGTCTGAAGTTGTACGTTTAGCCAATATTCGTGAAGCTGAAGGTTTTATTGCCGTGAGTGCTGAAGCACGTAAACAATTTTGGGCGGATAGATCACGCACCGCAGCGATAGCCGCACACACCAATGCCTTTAAAATTAATGAAGATGTAGTAATTCCTTTACCTAAGTTATCTGAATATAACGATGGCATAGAGCGTTTCAATATTGAACTCTCGACAAAAAATAAACTTGCGATTATAGAAGAAATTCAAGCCTACCTTAAAACAGATATGCCCGAGCTGCATACGATAGTTGCAGGCCAAGTGCCCGACTATAAAGAAAGTGATGAATATATTGCGATTATTGATGCCAAGAAAAAATCCGCGTTATCACACTTACAACAAACGTATGATTGCTGGGAAATTATTTTAGATAAAATTGATGAGCCCGCAACAAAACATTTAGAGTTACTGAATGAAGAAACGCAAGCGGCATTAAAAGAAAACGATACCTTGTTTACACTTTTACAACGCAGAGATTTACGTATTTCGTACCAACGATATATAGAGAAACCATTAAAAGAAATATTCGCAGGGCATGAGCTTGAGGGTGTGCGCATAAAACTAGATAGCATTCACAGCGACATACGCTCTAGTCGTTTATTTGTTGCAACCCACATGCATGCGGGTGATGGAAACGTTCATACCAATATTCCCGTAAATTCAAATGACTACTCAATGATGCATGAGGCCGAAGAAGTGGTGCAACGTATTATGACCTTGGCTGAAAAATTAGGTGGTGTTATTTCAGGTGAGCACGGTATTGGCATTACCAAAATGCAATTTCTGTCTCCTGAAATTAAAGCGGCTTTTGCTAAATATAAAAAGCAAGTTGATCCCGATGATTTATTTAACCCTGGCAAGCTTGTTTCTGAAGATGGTTTAAATAATGCTTATACACCATCACTGCGTTTGGTAGAACAAGAAGCATTGATTCTTGAAGCCAGTGAATTAGGTGAACTTAATCATATGGTGAAAGATTGTTTACGTTGTGGAAAATGTAAACCTGTATGTAATACACATATACCACGCGCCAACATGTTGTATTCACCTCGGAATAAAATTTTAGGTTCAGGCCTAATCATAGAAGCTTTTTTGTATGAAGAACAAACACGTCGAGGTGTTTCATTAAGACACTTCTCAGAGATGAATGATATTGCCGATCACTGTACTGTATGTCATAAGTGTTTATCACCATGTCCTGTCAATATTGATTTTGGTGAAGTATCAATCACCATGCGTACAATACTTAAAAACAAAGGCGAAAAACGCTTTAATATAGGCAGTTGGTTGTCTATGCAGTTTTTGAATATTAAAGATCCGCGTAGTATAAAGTTAATGCGCAAAGCCATGATTGAATGGGGATACAAAGGCCAACGACTCGCATCAATATGGGCAAAACGATTACGCTTGATTAAAGAAACACAACCCGCTGCGACAACAGGTTCCACGCGTGCGAGTCAGCAAGTGGTTCACTTTATGCGCAAACCCATGCCAGCAAAAATACCTAAACAAACCTCGCGTGCTTTGCTTGATATTGAAGACGACAAAGTCATTCCTATTATTCGTGACCCAAGAAAAATTAACGAAGATTCTGATGCCGTATTCTACTTTCCCGGTTGTGGTTCAGAACGTTTATTTAGTGATGTTGGCATAGCAACATTAGCCATGTTGTATGAGATAGGTGTGCAGACTGTTTTGCCTCCGGGATATTTATGTTGTGGTTATCCTCAACGTGCAGGTGGAGATGCAGATAAAGGTTTAGAAATTGCGGTTGATAACCAAGTACTATTTCATCGCGTTGCTAATACATTGAACTACATGGATATTAAAACAGTCATTGTTTCATGTGGTACGTGCATGGATCAGTTATTACAATATCAGTTCGATAAAATTTTCCCCGGCTGTCGTTTGTTAGATATTCATGAATACTTAATGGAAAAAGGGGTTCGTACCGAAGCCGAAGAAGGCATGCAGTACATGTACCATGATCCTTGTCATACCCCCATGAAAAAACATAATCCTATACGTGTTTCGGAAACATTACTTGGGCAAGATGTTTTATTAGCGGATCGCTGCTGTGGTGAAGCCGGAACACTTTCGGTTAGTCGCCCAGATATATCAACGCAAATCCGTTACCGGAAACAAGAAGAGTTACAAAAAGGTATTAGCCAATTAACTGGCGATGTAAAAGTTAAAAATAACAAAGTTAAGTTATTGACCTCTTGCCCTGCATGCCAACAAGGTTTGTCTCGTTATGAAAACGAAACGGGCTTAGAAACAGAATATATTGTGATAGAACTTGCGAGTCGAATTTTAGGCAAAGCGTGGGAAAAAGAATTTATTGATAAGGTGAAAAAGGGTGGTATAGAACGGGTGCTTCTCTAGTATCTGTCATTGCGAGCCATGGTTTTTATGGCGCGGCAATCTCATGATGAGAACGCTGTAGCTGGAGATTGCCGCGGTCATTTTGTTCTCTCGCAATGACAGCAACTAAAATCCCCATATCATTGTGAGTCATGTGTTTTTATGGCGCAGCAATCTCATGATGAGAACGCTGTAGCTGGAGATTGCCGCGGTCACTTTGTTCTCTCGCAATGACAGCAACTAAAATCCCCATATCATTGTGAGTCATG
>JASFYW010000059.1:0-16151 GCA_045046865.1 Woeseiaceae bacterium
CGTGATTTAGGTTCTTATGTTGAAGAGGCGCAACGTGTCGTGGCAGAAGAAGTAGAGCTACCTCCCGGTTATTCTATTGCATGGTCTGGTCAGTATGAGTACATGGTACGAGCGAAAAAGCGTTTATCCGTTGTGGTACCTTTTACCTTAATGATCATTGTTTTACTTTTATATCTTAACTTCCGTAATGTGGTTGAAGTATTAATCATCATGGGAACATTACCACTCGCATTAGTCGGCGGTTTCTGGTTGCTCTATTTGTTGGGCTACAACATGTCGGTTGCGGTGGGCGTTGGCTTTATAGCGCTCGCAGGTGTCTCGGTAGAGATTGGTGTAATTATGTTGGTTTATTTGAATCAGGCTTATGCAAAATCGCAGGCTGAAGCAGAGAGCGAACAACGTTCATTTACACTACATGACTTGCAACAAGCCATTATCAGTGGGGCAGTATTACGTATTCGTCCTATTATGATGACCGTGGCAGCAATTATCGCTGGTCTGTTACCGATTATGTTAGGTAGCGGTACAGGTTCAGAAGTAATGCGTCGGATCGCTGCACCAATGGTAGGCGGAATGGTGAGTGCAACAGCGCTTACCTTAGTGGTTATTCCTGCCGTTTTCTTAATGTGGAAAAGTGTAAAGATAAATAAATCGTAGTAAATAAATATTAAACTTATTTGGTAACACCCGAATTCTTTTGAATAGAGTGTTACCACTACATTTTAAACTATTACAGGAGAACCTATTATGAGTTTTGTAAAAGTTGTGGCAATTATTAGACCTGATGTACTTGATAAAGTTGAAAATTCTCTAAAAGAAGCCAATGTTCCTGGTGTAAGTATTATGCATGTTGAAGGCTATGGTGAATACGCAAATTATTATCGTCAAGATAGAATGGTGCAGCATATTCAAGTTGAGGTTTTTATTAGCAAAAAACGTGCAACTGAAATTGCCGAATTAATAATGGAGTCTGCACATACAGGAACAGATGGAGACGGTATTGTTGCTGTCATTCCAGTTGATAGTGTTTATCACATTAGAACAAAACGAAAATGTGATGATGAAGCTTGCTGATATTCGGATAAAAATAATTTATTTTGCTATCTCGGTATTCTTAGTTATTACTAGTACATCAAGTTATGGTGGAGAAAAATCTAATTCGGAAGCTGTTAATAGAGATATTAATTATAAGGCGTTTACCTTTGGGCAACACTTATTTTTAAAAAATTGTGCAGCTTGTCATGGTCGTGATGGTGAAGGCGCTAAGGCTTGGCGTAAACCAGATAAAGATGGAAAAAATCTTGCGCCACCATTAAATGGAACCGGGCATGCTTGGCACCACTCAAGCCAATCTTTAATTAGTACCATTAAAAATGGTACTGCTAAAATTGGCGGTAACATGCCTGCTTGGAAAGATAAATTAACAGAAGGTGAAATAAAGTTAATTTTGCTGTGGATCACAGCACAATGGCCTGATGAACTTTATACTGCGTGGTATAATCGTTTTCATCAAAAGAATTAACTTCCCCCTTTAAATCGTATGGTTACAGGAGAATATTATGTACGGATTTAGCACAACTTTTTCAGGCAGTTTTGACGAAGCAATTGTAAAAGTAACAGATGAATTATCAAAAGAAGGCTTCGGTATTTTAACTGAAATTAATGTTAAAGCAGTAATGAAGAAAAAATTAGACTTAGACAAACGTCCTTACACTATCTTGGGCGCATGTAACCCTGTTTTAGCAAATCAAGCGATCACAGCAGAACCAGATATTGGTTTACTACTACCTTGTAATGTTTTAGTGCGCGAAGAAGAAGACGGTTCAATCATAGTTTCATTCATGGACCCGTCAGCTGTATTAACGCTTGTTGAGAAAGAAGGTGTTAAAGAGTTAGCCGCAGAAGTACGTGGCAAGTTAGAACGGGTTCGTGATGCAATAAAGTAAGTATTATTTAGAAACGAAAAGCACGCTTAACGAGTAATGCCGTTCACTTAAGGTGAACGGCATTTTTATTTCTCACTGGATACCTCAGCTTCAAACCCTTCGGATAGGATCACTTTTGTCTCATCGGCAACACAAATTGTGCTGCGCTTTTAAATTTATGTTTTAAGTGATATTACGAGATCAAAAATTTAGAACTTAACATTTACACCAGCATAAATTGATCTACCCATACCTGGGACAAGAACGCCCCATGGAACATCTGTTCCAGACATCGTTTTACCTTGGCCAGTATAAGCTCCGCCTAGTGGGCTGTTATACATTTCGTCGAGAACGTTTTCGATACCAAAGTCTAAACGAACTTTTTTCCATTGATAGCTACTGCGTAAATGAAGTAAGCCGTAAGCTTTTGTTGCCACCTCATTTCTAACTGATGAAACCTCTGTTTTTTCACCAACAGCCTCGACTTCTACGATATTTGTCCAGCTATCTTTTTGTTGTTCAAAGGCAAGCTTGGCATTCAACGGCATAATGTTATAGAGGTTGTCTCCTGTTGTATCATTTTTACCTCGGACGTAATTCAACATACCGCGTGCTGTAAAGTTACCGTACTCGGTATTTTCAGCCAGAGGGAAATGGCCAGAGATATCGAGACCATAAATATGCGCATCTTGATTTACGAACTTAAGGTAAACAAACGCATCCGTTGCCGTTTGGTTTGTAGCACCACAATTCATATTGGCTGAACTACAACGCTCAACATCAATATAATTATTTATATAAGTATAATAAGGCGAGACCTTGAGGCCCCATTTTTTCTGTGCAGCATCGTGCCAGTCAAAGGTTGCGCTAAGGGTGTTAGCAACTTCAGGTTCCAGCTCGAGGTTACCGACATAACCATTACCATCACCGGCCCAGTTAATCATACGCATAACCATACCACCAGTTGACCAAGTATAGCGTTCATAAAGACTTGGCGAGCGGGTTTTTTGTGCATAACCAACTTCAATGCTTCGTGTTTTTTCTGGAGTGAAACGTGCCAATGCCGTGAAGTCGATATTGTTATCTGTTTTCTTGCGGTCGGCTGCATTGAACGCGGTTGATTCAGCTAAATAGTCAGCTGAAGTAGTGTTATAGCCCAGTACTTCACCTGTATTCATAGTGACTTGTTCACCACGAATGCCAAATAGGGTTAACCATTGTGAGTCCCAGTTTGCTTCCCATTCACCGAAGATAGCAAGACGATCACGTTCACCATCATTTATATTTAAAAAAGTATTTGGCCACATTCCTTTACCAGATGGATCCCACCAATCATCTAAACGGTATTGTTGTATTTCGCCGCCTAGTCGAAGTAAATCATTATCTGAAATATTTATCTCAGCTTTAACATTCGCGCCGATATTATTTCCCTCTGTATCCATGGGCATACCTGCTGCACAGCCAGTCATACCGCCACTAGGAGTACATTCTTCACCATCAACAGTAGGTACTCCAGTGTTGGAGCCGTACCAGAAAAGTTTATCATCACCAAATTGCATTTTATGACGGGTATGTTCGGTATAGGTACGTGCATCGAGCTTACCCCAATCGAACTGACCTTCGTAGCGCAAATTAACTTGCTCACTATCATTTCCGGTCATATCCATACGCTGGTTTGGCCAGCCTTGATAGGGAATATCTTGCAATCCCAATTTGAGTTCAACCATGTGGTTGTCATTGCGCATTGCTAAGCTAATTGATTGATTTGTTGATTTATATTTACTGGAGCCGACCTCGTCGCCATCCAACCAGCCTTGGCCAGCGGCTGCGAGTCCAGCAGCTTTAAAATCATCAGCTGATGTATAGTTATCTGCTTGGGTAGTCGAAGCTTGATAGGTTAAATTCAGTGTTTCACTAGCGATGGTTGCCGTTAAATTAGCACCAACTGCATTGTTGTTACTGCGATAGAACGTACCAACTTCACCTTTTTTAAGTAAACCTTCTCCAGCTTTAGCAAATTCTGGAGCAGCTGATTCGACAATGATTACACCACCAATACTGTCACCACCAACACTTACTGGTGAGATGCCTGCAAAGACAGAAATGTTACTAACATTTGTTGGGTCGATATATGAAAGTGCAGGGTTCATGTGATTAGCACATGCTGAAATAAGATCCATACCGTCTACTTTGATACGCAGGCGATCATCGGCAAGCCCTCGGATAACAGGTAAGCTGGAAACACCACCGCTACCCTGAAGGTTAAGCCCCGGAATATTTCTCAACAGACTTGCAGTGTCACTAGTCGCAGGCACTAGTGATTGCAGCGCCTCTTCATTATAGTTTGTTGAATCCAGAGTTTGTATTTCGATCACTGCAGGTGCAGTAACGCTAATACTTGGGAGAGTTGCTTCTTCAGCTATTACGCTACCGTGAAGTGCAGTTGCAATCAGTGTGGTAAGCAAAACTTGCCGATGGTTGAAATATGGGTACATTAATATAATTCCTTATAAAGTAAGCTTAGTCCCTTAGTAAGCATGTCATGTGCCAACATATGTTTTCCATTTATATTCAAGGAGTTATAGAAGCAAGAGGATTTTGAAGTTAAATAAATGTGTAGGATTACAGACAGCGGTGTCTGTAATAACGCACAGTATTAGCTTGAAATTGGTAATGTGTTGGATACAACATATGTCGAAGATTTAAATAAACCTAGTGCTTAGGATACTTCTGTTGTTAGCGTTAATGAAGCTGGTTGTTCCGTCTGGAGAAGAGCTTCTATTATGTTTTTTTACTTATCTCAGGAAATATCATATTGAGGTTCTATTGTTTGTTATTAAACACAACTGTCTGATATCAGACAGCTCCTTTATCCTGTTATTTA
Organism: Woeseiaceae bacterium; assembly: GCA_045046865.1. Lineage (GTDB taxonomy): Bacteria > Pseudomonadota > Gammaproteobacteria > UBA6429 > Thiohalophilaceae > JAGLTQ01. Next base: position 4,810 of record JASFYW010000059.1, read on the forward strand.
TAAGTTACTGTTTTATATAATTAATTACATTGGCATAACACTTGCTCTTATAACGGAAAGAAAGTTAGAGAATGTTATGGCATTGCTAATTATTGCCGTCCTCTAATAGTTCTGAAATATAAAAGTTTATTAAAAAAATAATTTACATAAAAATTGCCTAGACATATTTTACCGTTGATGAAATATGTTTTTACTTCATTGGGAAAAAATATTATGAGTATGTTTGAAATGCTTGATAAAGGTGGTCCTGTTGTCTGGATTCTTCTTTGTTATTCCGTTGTTGCTTTGGCAATTGTTATGGAACGTTACTTGCATTTTATTCGAATGGGGCGTCTACCGCAGGGGTTCATTCTTCAATTACAAGAAGCGCTATCCAAAAATAAACTATCTTCATTAATCGCTGAGTTACGTGGCCCAGAGGCAGCTGTAATTAGTGGGGTACATCAAGCATACCAACAGGGTGTACAGGATTTAGTACGTACAGCCACTCGAATTGGCTCGCAAGAATTGCAACGTATGGAACGTGGTTTTCGTACATTGGGATTGTTGGGAGACACAGCACCTTTGCTGGGATTGTTTGGCACCATTACCGGAATGATTAAAGCTTTCATGGTTATCGAACAAGCGGGCGGAAAGGTTGATGCGCAGGCGCTTGCTAGTGGTATATGGGAAGCGATGGTGACTACCGGTGTCGGTCTTGCCGTTGCGTTACCTATTTTGTTTTTACTGCATTGGCTTGAAAGTCTCGCAGCCAACCGAACAAATGCTATGCACCACTATGCCTCGTTGGTAATTGAAACTTTACCCCATCAATGTGAAACCGCAACGGTTGATAGTGTGCATCATCGTGAGGTAACGACGAGTGGAATTTGAAGGGCTGCAACGTAATCGAAAGATACCTAGCCTGACTCCTTTAATTGATATTGTATTTTTGTTACTGGTATTTTTTATGTTAACCGCTCACTTTGTAAAAGATGAAGTGTTGGATATTACATTACCTGAAGCGGAGTCAGCTACAACACTTGATAATGAAGAGGCGCTTGAGATCGTTCTTGATAAACGTGGCCATATTTTAATTAAGCAAAAATATATTGCCGTTAGTGATCTGGATAAAATTCTGCAACAGATGTTAAGTGGACGAAAAAATAAACAAGTGATTTTACGTGGTGATGAAGTTGCACAATTAGGACTCACTGTAAAAGTAATGGATGCAGCACGAAAGGCGGGTGCCGTTTCACTTGATATTATTACTCAGAAGCGTTGAACATCGTTGCTGCAGTTGAAATGAAATTTCTATGAACATTAAAGACAAACAAATTAATTATATAACCTTGCTGCTTTCCTTGTTGCTTCATGCCGCTTTGTTTATTCAGTTTTCCAACACCGCTATGAGTAGTAGTCAGGCACAGGCGCCTGTTCTTGACACGCGCATTTCACTTAACTTACTGCCGCCGGTTAAACAAAAACAACAAAAGGTCGTTGAAGTTAAACCATTTAAGCCTAAAAAGGTTGCTAAAAAAAAGCTAAAGAAAAAAAAGAAAATGTTACAACCTGCACATGAACAAGCTGTTGCTCCAAAAATTAAAAAAGAAGTACAACGTCAACAAATAGAAGATGTTGTTCTTGTACAACAACGTTATTTTTCCACTTTGCTGACACATATTGAAGGTTATAAGCATTACCCACGATCAGCTCGTCGTCGTGGTATTGAAGGTAGTATCCTGGTTTCTTTTCGTTTGCTGGCGAATGGCGATATCACCGGGCTTAAAGCCAGTGGTGGTCATTTAATGCTGCGACGAGCAGCAAAAAGTTCTGTGACAGATGCATTGCCATTGCCACTATGTCCGCCTGAAATCACATGTCCTATGCAAGTGAGTTATGCCATGCAGTTTAAATTACGCTGATTGAGGATGTATCAGCAAACAATGTAAGCAGGGCTTTGTTTTAAAAATAAAAATATATTAAGAATGGGGAAAATATTATGAAGTACAAACCGTTAACGATGATGATATTACTTGCCTTACCTAGTTTAGGTAATGCCGAGGATGCAGTAAATCAAACTGAAGAGAATGCTAAATTGGGAGAAATTGTAGTTGAAGGGAAAACCACAATTAAGCCTTCAGCAGACACACCTTACACCAGTCCAAGTACATCTATAACAAAGGATGAAGTGGAAGGTATTAATGCAGTAACCATTGATGACTTTATTAAATATGAACCAAGTATGGTTGTACGTCGTCGTTATATCGGTGATCCAAATGGTACGGTAGGTATTCGTGGCTCAGGTATGTTTCAGACGGCACGTACTATGGTTTTTGCTGATGGTATGCCTTTGCACTATCTGCTTCAGACCAGATGGAATGGGGCTCCTCGCTGGTCACTTGTTTCTGCTGATGAAACAGAATCAGTTGAAGTGATATACGGGCCATTTTCAGCCGAGTACAGCGGTAATGCAATGGGTGGAGTGGTTAATATAAATACTAAACTCCCAACTGAATATGAATTCAATGCTGAAGTAAGCGTTTTTTCTCAAGATTTCCAACATATGGGAACTGATGAAACGTTCACAGGACATCGGGAATATGTTTCTGTCGGTGATCGTTTTGATAATGTAAGTCTCTATTTATCACATAATCATTTAGAAAATAAAAGTCAGCCAATGAGTTTTCGATATGATAATACACTGGGAACGCCTACAGTTGAACCTGTGGTTACCGGTGTGTATAAAACTGCTGATGATCGGGGAACACCTGCCATCTTTTTTGGTGATAGTGGCCCAGAGACAGCCATTACAGATTTGACCAAATTTAAACTTGGATATGAAATGGGTGACTGGCTGGCACGTTTTACGCTTGCTTATGAGGAGCGTACCCGTGCAACAAACTCACCAAATAGCTATGTAAAAGATGCTGCTGGTAATACCGTATGGAGTGGTGATTATAATTTTAATGGAGACCTGTTTACCGTTCGAGCAAGCAATTTAGCGGTAAGTAAACAAGAGCGGCAAACATTATTATTAGGTGCCGCTTTGGAAGGACCTCTTGGTAATGGCTGGACACTGGATACTAACGTTAGTCACTTCGATGTTCTTAAAGATCAATCTCTCAGTACTAAGGTTAATCCAGCTGAAGCAACATATGATGGTACCGGTAAAGTGAGTGACTATGGAGATACGGGTTGGTTAACGTTGGATGTTAAGGCGCGTACTGATAACTTCCTTGGTAGTAAAGACATGAATTTTATTACCGGCTATCACTATGATCATTACAAACTAAAAATTAATGGTTATGCCTTGGATAATTATGCAACGGGTGAATACACTTCGACTGTTACCAGTACTTCGGGTGGCGATACGATTATGCATGCAGTGTTTGCACAATGGGGGTGGCAGTTTAACCCGCGTTGGGATTTGGCATTAGGTGCACGTTATGAAAACTGGCTCATGATGAAAGGGGTTGCAAGTTTGACAGAAAATATTGCAGACCGTCGTGAAACAGGTTTCTCTCCAAAAATCTCAGTGGGTTATGTGCCTGGTAACAAATGGAACTATCGTTACTCTCTTGGTAAAGCCCTCCGTTTTCCTATTACTGAAGAGTTGTATCACAATGAAGTTAAAACAAATAGTTCCAGTATTGCAGACGCCAAGCTTAAACCAGAAGATGGTATTCATCAGAACATGATGTTTGAGCGTCAAATAGAAAAGGGTTTTATGCGGGTTAATGTGTTTAGTGAAGTCGTTAAAAATGTTATTTACAATCATTCAGTTTATGATGCTGTAAAAGGTGGCAATGTTTCAACCTTCTTACCGATCGATGAAGTCACGACTCATGGTATTGAATACATAGTGCAACAGAAAAATGTATTTGGTAGTGATATGGATGCACGTTTTAACATTACTTTGTTAGATAGTGAAATCACGGCACACAGTGCTGATACGAGTGTTATCGGTAATGAAATGCCACGTTTACCGAAAATCCGGGCTAACTTATTCCTGACATATCATGTTAATCCGGACTTGGATACTTCTGCTGGATTACGATATTCTGGTGATAGTTATGGTGATCTGGATAATCAAGACACCACCACTAATGTTTATGGTGCTATCGATGGCTATTTATTCCTTGATCTGAAAGCCAGTTATAAAATAAACAAGTCTACTAAAGTTGCTTTTGGTATTGATAATGTTACAGATGAATCTGCATTTGTTGCACATCCATGGCCGCAGCGAACTTACTATATTGAAGGTAGTGTACATTTTTAAACTATAAAATTTCTTTTCTATCTCCCCTAACTGGGAGATAGAATAAGAATAATGTTTATACAAATTAAGAAAAATATTTATGCAGAATCAAAATAAAACTTACAGAATTTTTTTTCATCTATGTTTTAGTGCAATGATATTTATTTCAGGCTGTGCACAAACAGGTGGCCATGGTCATTCTAGTCATAAGCAAGCCATCTCAAAAAAATGTAAAAACAGCACTGATGTGCCGACTTTACAGTGTGCATCAACAACAACGGCCTCTTTTGATAAAAAAGGAACTTTGTGGGTAGCATGGTATGATACTGGACATGTTTATGTCAGTCGTTCTGCTGATAAAGGCGAGACTTTTAATTTTCCTGTTACAGTAAATCGTATTCCTGAAAATGTTTATGCCAGGGGTGAGAACCGTCCCAAAATTGCTTTTGGCAACAAAGGTGAAATTTATCTTTCGTGGACACAAAAACTAACTCAAAAACGCTTTAGTGGTCACATTCGTTTTAGTCGATCTGTTGATAGTGGTGAGCATTTTTCTGATCCGATAACTGTCAATGATCATCGTGAAGTGACCAGTCATCGATTTGATGCTTTAGCTGTTAATGATAAAGGCGATATTTATGTTGCTTGGTTGGATAAACGAGACTTACTGGCAGCTAAGAAAACTGGCAAAAAATATAATGGCGCAGCTTTATATTATGCTCTATCTACAGATGGTGGAAAAACATTTCATAAAAATAAAAAGATAGCCGATAACTCTTGTCAGTGTTGCCGAGTAGTCATGGCAATGGATAAGCAACAGTTGCCTGTAATTGTCTGGCGTCATATCTTTGGTGACAATATCAGGGATCATGGGATTGTTACATTTTCTCAAGCCGAACAGGCTAATAAACCTAAACGCTTAAGTCATGATAACTGGCATATAGAAGGCTGCCCGCACCATGGTCCTGCAATATCAATTGCCGATAATGGTATTTATCATATTACCTGGTTTAATAATGCCCCTGATTCTCATGGCTTGTTTTACGTAAATTCTGTAAATAAGGCAGTTAATTTTTCGACACCATTAAATTTTGGTGATTATGAAAAATCTGCGGCTCACCCTCATGTCTTGAGCCTTGGTAAGCATGTTTATATCGTATGGAAAGAATTTGATGGTAAACAATCAACGCTTAATTTTATGAAGTCTGATAATACGGGAAAATCCTGGTCACCCCCCACACAACTCGCAGCAACCAGTGCTGCATCGGACCATCCATTTTTAATCAAAAATGGGGGAGATGTATATGTTAGCTGGCATCGTATTGGCGAAGAATATCATTTGTTACCAATAACAAAATAAGAAATATTTATGATACGAGTTAAACGGTTCAAACAATATGTGTTTATTATAGTATTTATTACTGTAACTATGCCCGTTTTATCTGAGAACGTAATTCGTTCATTTGTTTCAGGAAGTTTTTCACAAATACTTGAACAGCGACAAGAAAAACCGTTTGTACTTGTATTGTGGTCACTGGATTGTCCATCCTGTTATAAAGAGCTTGAAATGTTAGGGCATCTTAACAGCGAAAATACAGGACGTAATATTGTTCTTGTATCTACAGATATTGAAGCCTCTCAATCTGAGTTACAGGCTGTTTTAGAAAAATATAAATTAGAAAATATCGAGTCATGGGTTTTTAGTGGCGACTCAGATGCACTCTTGCGTTTTGAAATTGATCGAAGTTGGTATGGAGAATTACCACGTAGTTATTTTGTTAAAACGCAAAATAACGTGAATGCTGTTAGTGGGATTCTTTCTGAAAACAAGTTAATTAAATGGATGAATAGTTTATAGAAACTTAATTCATTTCGTTAAAAATCAAATCCAACGATACATCCTTTCCGTTATTAATCGCACGTATCTGTTTGAGTTCAGGGTAGCGAGTGATTAGATAGCCACAGGTAGAAGAGATTAGTCCTTCACTTTTATTTTCAATACCGTAAAGTAAACGCATTATAATGTAATGAGAGCGTTGTTCTTTATTGGGTGGTTTTATAACATTACCGTTTAATTCAATACCTTCATCCATATCTAAATCCATAGTCTCAAAAAATTGTCGTTGTTTCCCTGGGTGGCGAGTATTTTTATCATGCTCTAAAAGTTTTTCATCATTAATATAGATAGTTAAATAATTTGACATTACTTTTCTTTAATACTCTTTATGCTGCGGTAAATCATCGCAAATAGTTTCCCAATTCGCTTTGGAACCAACAAAAATATGTGCATTAGGGCGCTCGTGAATATCTGTTTCAATTAATCCTAAACGAATGCGTATGTTTTCAGGCTGTTGCGTGTTTTTACTTATCACCGGTGAGCCGCAGGTTTTACAAAAAAACTTCGATTGTGATTCGCTGTAAGCATATTCACTCAGGTTATCTTCACCAGAAATAAAGCTGAATTGTGATGAAGAAACATTCCCATTTGTGGCAAATGCGCTACCTTGGGCTTTGCGGCATTGAGAGCAATGGCAACATACAATGTCTTTAACCTCACCGTTGATAACAAATTTAATGTGGCCACATAAGCAGCTTCCATTGATCATAGTGGCTCCAATGTTACACTTTTAAAGGGGATATTAAGGCTTAAGTTTACCGTAATTATGCCGATAATAAGGTTAGAGGAAATTGAAGATTACCTTATTCACAAGAAAAAATACTGTTTTTTAGAAGGATTTTAAAATGAGCACATTAGAGAAACTATTAACGAATAAAAGTAGTAGTGTTTGGACTGTCGCTCCAGAGGATACTGTTTTTGATGCAATAAAAATGATGACTGAAAAATTAGTGGGCGCGCTTCCTGTTGTTGAAAATGACAAGCTAGTGGGGATTCTTTCAGAGCGAGATTACACGCGAAAAATTATTTTAGAAGGAAAAACATCGAAAGAAACAAAAGTAAAAGAGATTATGACAGCCAAAGTTCTCCATGCTTCACCAACGCAAAAAATTGTTGAATGTATGAAAGTAATGACGGAGCACCATATCCGTCACTTACCAGTGCTTACAAATGGAAAATTAACAGGCATGTTATCAATAGGTGATGTGCTTGAATATATTATCTCTGATCAAAAGTTTAAAATTGAGCAATTAGAAAATGATTTATCTTGGGGTGAATCGTATTAAAGCCCTTTAAGCGACCAGTATTAAAAATGTTTTAGTTATCCATTTCTAATACAATATCAAAATGGAAATATTAAAATCCCCCCAAGGTGAGTTTCGCCTCTCTCGCTACCCAAAACGTAAAAAAGAATTATTACGTGCTTGGGATGCCGCAGATGAATATCTTTTAAGCTACATTGATAGTGAAATTGAAAACAAAGAAGAACTTAGTTTTCTCATTATTAATGATGCTTGTTCTGCTTTGGCAACCTCATTGTCGCAATGTTCGCTGACACTCTGGTCAGATTCGTATCTAAGCTATAAAGCCTTTCAAGAAAACTTCAAAGATAACAATATTGATACTGAGGGTATTACTTTTTATAAAAGTACCGAAACGCCAGCAACAAAGGCTGATGTAATATTAATTAAGATCCCCAAAAACTTGTCATTCCTTGAAGATACTTTGATTCGTTTGCAGCCTTTATTAACGGCTGACACAAAAATTATTGCATCAGGCATGGTGAAAAGCATTCACACCTCAACATTAAAGTTATTTGAGAAATATATTGGGTCGACAACAACATCATTAGCAAAGAAAAAAGCACGTTTGATTTTTGTGCAATTTAATCCTGAACTCAGAGTCAATAAAACCCCTTATCCGAAAGTATATCCACTTGAAAACAGTGACTTTGAAATCAGCAACCATGCAAATATTTTTTCACGTGAGAAGTTAGATATAGGTACTCGATTTTTTTTGCAACATCTGCCGCAAAATGAAAAATTCAAAACGGTTGTTGACCTTGGTTGTGGAAACGGCGTGGTTGGTTTACTTGCAGCGCAAATGAATCGGCAGGCAGAAATCTTATTCTATGATGAATCATTTATGGCCATTCAATCTGCCAAAGAAAATATGCAGAAAAACCTTCCCGATAACCGAAACGCACAGTATTTTGAAAATGATTGTTTAACTGGAGTAGAAGACTCAAGTATTGATTTAATTTTAAATAATCCGCCTTTTCATCAAAATACCGCAGTGGGAGATGAAGTGGCTTGGCAAATGTTTCAACAGTCTAAGAAAGCGTTAAAACAAGCGGGTGAGTTATGGGTGGTGGGTAATCGACACTTGTCTTACCATATTAAGCTCAAAAAAATATTTGGTAATTGTATTAGTGTCGCATCCAACAAGAAGTTTGTTATTTTAAAGGCGGTTAAGCATTAGCCATTTAGTTGCAATTTGAAATGGATACGTTTGCTATAGTTTATTCATAATCTTTGGCGCTTTATAATATTGAAACATAATAAATTAAATTATTATGAGGTTAACATTGTATAAAATAAGGGAAAGATATGATTCATAATATAATAAAAAGGTTAGCGGTTGTTTTAGGATTAAGTTTACTTGCAAGCACAGCATTTTCCTCTGAAGACAAACATAGTGGAAGCCAACATGCAGCACCAAAAGCAGGGCCTGTTTGTTCAGGTTTTGGTCCACAAACACCTCGTGATATAGATTCGATAAAAGGCACTAACTCACAATCATTTACAATCGCACCAAAAGCAAATGAAATGAACCTATGTAATATTCATTTCCATAATAATGCGGAACATAAAGCGGCTGCATTTTCTATTTATGCAGGTGAAGGTGAACATGGTCATGGCGGTGGTTACCAATGTCAGATCAGTAAGCATCTTTCAAAATCTGAGCTTACAGTGCCATCAAAAAAAATCTGTAAAGGCTTAAAACCGGGTGACACCATTGAAGTGCATTGGGTGCATAGCTCTTGCCAAATTAAACCGGGTGCAACATTAGGATCATGTTTAAGTAAGAAATGTGCAAATCCAGATCTACGTGTAGAGACACAAGTATTTACACTGGTAAATGATCCTAAAGCCATGAACTTTAATGACTTTGGTTATGGCGGGAATATGGTTAATGGTTTACACCAAGCTAAAGCATTACCTAAAGGCACAGGACATGCGATAGATTTTACGGGATCTACAACAGGGCCTAAATATACTGAATCTACGTGTTCACCTTACCAAGTAACTTGGGCTGTTCGTCCTAAGTGTGCGAAGTTAGATATTAATAGCATAGGTGAATGGTGTGAAGGCAATGATTTTTCTGAAGACCATGCACATGGGGTAAGAAAGCTTGTTACAAATCCAAAGCTTTTATCGAATATTAAATAAAAGCAGTAAGGATAGTAAAGAAGAGGGCATACATACTATGCCCTTTTTTTATGCCTCCATTTTTTTTAAAGCTTTTGCATGGTAAGCAATATGCTCACCAATAAAGCTCGCGATAAAGTGATAGCTATGATCGTAACCTTCTTGCATTCTTAACTGTAGCGGCTGACCGGCATTCTTACAGGCCGTTTGAAAATTCTCAGGCAATAACTGACCTTCATCATAAAACTCATCACCTGTTCCTTGATCGATAAGTATGTCTTTAACTTTAGCGCCCGCCTTAATAAGTAAGGTTGCATCATACGCTTGCCATGTTTGAGTATTATCACCCAGATAAGCAGCAAAACAACCTTTGCCCCAATCACTCTCAACGGGGTTGCAGATTGGTGAAAAGGCCGACACAGATTGATAAGTATCCGCGTTTTTCAATGCACAAATTAATGCGCCATGTCCGCCCATAGAATGACCTGAGATAGATTTAACATTAGGTATTATTGCTAACTCTTTTTCCAGTAACTCTGGTAATTCCTGCGTGACATAATTATACATCTGGTAATTTTTTTCCCAAGGTACTTGAGTGGCATTGACATAAAAGCCTGCACCTTTCCCAAGATCATAGCGTTCTTCTTCATCCGCTATATCATCTCCACGTGGACTGGTATCAGGAAAAATTAAAGCGATGCCCTGCTCAGCGGCATATCGCTGCATACCTGCTTTAGTGCGCACATTATCATCCGTACAGGTAAGACCTGAAAGCCAATATAACGCGGGTACTTTTTTGGCCTCGGCCTGCGGTGGTAAATAAACTGAAAAAGTCATTTTACACTGGCATGTCGATGAATCATGTTCATAGCGATTTAAGTAACCGCCAAACTCTTTTATTGATTCTATTTTTTTCATGGTATTAAAAAATGATGACCGAGCGGATACTTTCTCCACTGTGCATCAAGTCGAATGCTTTGTTGATATCTTCTAACGGCATGGTATGTGTTACCAATGAATCTAATTCAATTTCCCCATTCATATAGCGGTCAACATAACCGGGTAATTCAGTTCTACCTTTAACACCACCAAACGCCGTGCCTTTCCAAGTTCGACCCACGACTAAATTAAAAGGACGCGTCTCTATTACTTTTCCTGCACCTGCCACACCAATTACCGTAGAAACGCCCCAGCCCATATGTGTACACTCAAGTGCGTCACGCATCACATGAACATTACCAATGCACTCAAAAGAATAATCTGGGCCGCCATTAAAAGTATCTTGCATGTACTCAACAAACGAACCATTAATATCATTTGGATTAACAAAGTCGGTTGCGCCAAGTTGTTTTGCAAACTCAAATTTATCAGGGTTTATATCAATCGCAATAATGCGTTCAGCACCTGCCATTACAGCACCTTGTACACAAGACAAACCAATGCCGCCTAAACCAAACACCGCGATGGTTGAACCAGGCTCTACCTTTGCTGTATTGAGTACCGCACCAATACCGGTTGTGACACCACAACCTAATAAACAAACTTTATCTAATGGCGCGGCTTTATTAATTTTTGCTAATGCAATTTCAGGCACTACTGTGTATTCAGAAAAAGTAGAGCAGCCCATATAGTGAAAAATATCTTTACCATTTTTAGAAAACCGGCGTGTTCCATCAGGCATATAGCCCGTCCAAACGGTACTCGCAATGGATTGGCATAAGTTCGTTTTAGGCGAGCGACAATATTCACACTCACCGCATTCTGGAATATATAA
>JASFYW010000060.1:0-5526 GCA_045046865.1 Woeseiaceae bacterium
AAATAGGGTAAAAGCATCGGCAGTGCCGCCAGCAAAACCGGCAATAACTTTATCGTTATAGATACGGCGCACTTTACGCACATTACTTTTCATAACGGTATCGCCCAGTGTCGCCTGACCATCAGCGCCAATAACAACTTTATTTCCACGTCGCACACAAAGGACGGTGGTGCCTCGATATTGTTCCAAGGGTAGTAAACTCCTGATCTAAAAATAAGAGAAAAGCATAGCTGCAGAATAAGTACGGCCGCTGATTGTACACCTGAGCGAGCAGTCGAACAAATATAATGGGACTAAGTATCGCTTTTTCAATGACTTAGCCGAATAAATTCGTAAATAAAAAAATCAGCTAAAAAGCTGATACCGATTAGTTAGAGTGTTGATAAGGTACATTCTAAATGCTTAGATATTTGGCCTTAATGCTCGAGGCTAAAATTTAGGAAGGGAAAAGTACAGATTCAATTTCAGAAATTTCTTCTTGCGCCTTATGGATGGCATCAGGTAAATCAGCTTGTGATAGGCCAGTGAGTTCCCATGAAAGAGGGCTGATCAAAGGTATTTCATCATCTTCACTCATAGAATCAAAATCAGCCATCACCGCAACGGCATTAGCGATATTAATGAGTGCTACCTCAGCAGGAAAGTTTTTAGCATTTTGTGGTTCGTGGTGAAACTCAACGCACTCTTCTAAAACAGGCGCCAATTTCCAATTGCGAATAAGCTCGCCACCCACCTGCATGTGATCAAAACCAAAAATATGACGCTCTGCTTCAAAGGTTTCCAAATCTTCAGAGCCTTCCATAAGCAATAAAATGGCTTCATGAGATTTTTCAGGACGCTGGTTAAACATGAGTAGTTGGCCGATGTCATGCAGTAAGCCAGCAATAAAAATAGATTCTGAATTTGTTTTTTTACTTTTGTTCGAAAGTATTTGGGCTAACAAGCCACAATATAAACTATGATGCCAAAAATCTTGCATGCTAATGAGATCATTAGGAATACCATCAAAGGCTTGGCTTGTAGAGGTAGAGATAACAAGGTCACGAATTTTCTTTGTGCCTAAAATAGCAACGGCTCGAGAGATGGTATCGACTTCTTTTGATAAACCATAATAGGCACTATTTGCAATTTTAAGCATGCGCACGACAAGTGCAGGGTCTTGTGATATGACCGAGGCCATATCTTCTGCGGTAGAGTTAGGGTCATTTGCAATTTCATTTACGCGTAATGAGATTTCAGGCAATGAAATTAGATCGCTGGCGTTATTCACTAAATCTTGAATTTCTTCTGTGGCCGACATGTGCTGTTTAACCTCATTCTTTCTTTATTAAGTTTAGAAAAATTAATAAAAATTACTACCTTATTTATGCTTAAGGTCTCATTTTCAATAAATAATAGAGTAAAAATAAGTGCTCTATTCTGCTATTAAATGCGATATTTTTTCTATGATACTCGGTGTTTCCCAATCAACACCACCAAAAATAGCGTACCTAATTTTTCCTTCTTTATCAATAACATAGCTAGTAGGAAAAGCAAATACCCCCCAGCTTTTTAATGCTGCGCCGTCATAATCAAACAGAATAGGGAAGCCAACATTGACCTTCGTTTTCAGAAAATGCTGTACGGTTTTTTTATCCTCAGCCATATTAACGCCCAAAATCGTAAAACCTTTAGCGGAAAAACGGTTTTGTAGCTTTTGCATGGAAGGCATTTCGTGCACACAAGGCGGGCACCACGTGGCCCAAAAGTTAACTAGGACGACTTTCCCTTTAAAACTTTGTAAATCAACAGGAGAATCGTGAAGATTATTTAAAGATAAGTGAGGAGGGGTGGGGTTGCCTTTAAAGGCTTTTAAGCGCCGTTCTTTTTTACCTGTTTTTATAGCCGGTTTTTTACTGGTTTTAGGCAAAATCACATTACGCTGTTTAGCGGGTAAAGCAGATAAATATTTTTCTGCTAACAATAAGGTGCGAGGTAATTTTTTTGTGAGTTGTTTTTCATAGGCGTCTGCATCGGGGCGAAAATAATACCGATCACGCACACCTTTAACACGCTTGACTAAAACATCGCTGCCACCTTTTTCTAATGCTGGAATGGTTTCACCTAGCTTCCAATACCAAGGTGATTTTTTTGGCTGTAAAATAAAAAGAGGTAAATTGGTTTGTTTAACAATAGGCAGTAATTTTCCTTTTACGCCAGGCTCCGGAGTTTCAATGAAAAACTTAGGGCTCATTAAAATAACCCCACTTAACGCGGTGCTTGTCGGATGTTGTGCTTGCCAGAGTCGCACACCTTTTAATAACGGTAAACTGCCTCGCCCTGTTGTTATAGGAATGATTCTTTTACCTGTTTTACGGTGCGCGTATTCAATCAGTTCTTTGAAATCTGTATCAGGAATTCTATCCATACTGCTGCTTGCGATAGGTAAAAAGTGTGCCGAAAATAAATCGACACGCCAAACTTCAATGCCTAATTTACTTAAAGCCAGCGCAATAGTGTGATCGCTTGCTTGAGGCCCTGCTTCAGAATAAAGCCAAAGAAAAAGAGATTTTCCTTTTGCCTTATAAATGTTTGTTTCAACTTCAGTACCTTTACTCAAAGGAATGAGCTGAAGAGATTCAGCAAAGGCTAATGTATTGAAAATAAAGAGTAAAAATAGAAAAGACAGGGCTTGATGTTTGCGCATGGGGTTTTAATGTCCGATATCGTCAGCAGGAGTATTGATATGTGTTTTTAATTCAATGAGGAAGCCATCAATTAAGGGAGTAGAATCTTCAGCTAAAACAGCATTGTTTTCTTTGGCGTCTATGAGGAGCTTTTGTATATCAAAACAAATGTCTGCTTGTTTGTTAAAGCCAAAGGTTGCTGCCGTGCCTTTTAGGGTGTGAATGAGGCGGTAAAACTTTTCAATATAAACGGGGCTGCTAAAGTCGGTTTGGTACTCACGCCAGCTCTCTTCAATGTCATGGTATTTACCGGGTAGCTGCTTACAATATTTTTCATGCAATGCCGCCACACGTTCTTGAAGTATGCGTTTTTTATCTTCAGTCATAAGCTCTTATTTTTATTATTTTTAGTTTGCTAAATATACCTAAACGATTGGGGCATTCCAAGAGCTGAGCGAAGATTATCTTCGCTTTAAAGACTTTGATAGAATGGCAAAATGGATGTTTCTTATATTATTGACCCGTTAAATGACGCGCAACGCCAAGCCGTATGCGCCCCCTTGTCTAATGTACTTGTTTTAGCGGGGGCAGGAAGTGGCAAAACTCGTGTTTTAGTGCACCGTATTGCATGGTTGATGCAAGCCGAAAATGTTTCACCCTACGGCATACTTGCGGTGACCTTTACTAATAAAGCCGCCGCGGAAATGCGTGGTCGGATTGAAAATTTATTGGGTATTCCTTCAAGTGGTCTCTGGGTAGGCACTTTTCATGGTATTGCCCATCGTTTGCTTCGCGCACATTGGCAAGAAGCAGAATTAACACAAGCCTTTCAAATTTTAGACAGTGAAGATCAACACCGTGTATTAAAGCGGGTGGTGCGAGACATGGGCTTAGATGAAAAACGTTGGGTGCCAAGAGAAGCACAATGGTGGATAAACGCGAGGAAAGACGAAGGCCTACGTCCAGACAACGTTGAACACAACAACGACATGTATCTAAAACAAATGGTTGAAATTTACCGTGAATACGAAGTCATGTGTCGTCGAAATGGTGTGCTCGATTTTGCTGAATTATTATTACGCGCTTATGAGCTATGGGCAAAACGTCCCGATGTTTTACAGCACTACCAAGAACGCTTTAAAAATATTTTGGTAGATGAGTTCCAAGACACCAATACGATCCAATATGCTTGGATAAAATTATTAGCAGGCAAAAGCGCGAATGTTTTTGTTGTGGGAGATGATGATCAATCCATTTATGGTTGGCGTGGTGCGCAAATTGAAAACATTTATAAGTTTGCTAAAGATTATGACAACGCATCAAACTTCCGCCTAGAACAAAACTATAGATCAACCGGAAATATATTAGGCGCAGCCAATGCTTTAATTACCAATAACACAAACCGTATGGGCAAAGAACTTTGGACTGACGGTGAAGATGGCGAGTTAATAGAAGTCTACAGCGCATTTAATGAAGGTGATGAAGCACGTTATATTGTAGATAAAATTACTGCATGGACAGACGAAGGTGGCTTTAGAATAGAAAACGCTATTTTGTATCGTTCTAATGCGCAGTCACGCGTGCTTGAAGAAGCACTGATGCAAAGCGGCACACCGTATCGCATTTATGGCGGGTTACGCTTTTTTGAACGACAAGAAATTAAAGACACCGTTGCCTACCTTCGCTTGATGATGATCAAAGAAGACGATGCTTCATTTGAACGCATTGTTAATTTACCCACACGCGGCATAGGAAATAAAACGGTAGATTTAATACGCAGCCGCGCCCGTGCAAATAATATTTCAATGTGGCAATCCACCTTAGATTTAATTGAACAAGGTGAAGTGACCTCGCGAGCGTTAAGTGCACTGCAAGTCTTTGTTGATTTGATTAATGGCATGCAAACCGATGTCGATAACATGGAGCTGTTTGAACAAATAGAACACGTCATTCATCAAAGCACATTAATTGCACATTATGAAAAAGAAAAAGGTGAGAAAGGTCGTAACCGAATTGAAAACTTAGAAGAACTAGTAAACGCAGGGCGCAGTTTTGAACAAGATGACTGGGAAGAGTCAGAGATGGATAAGATGACGGCGTTTATTTCACATGCCTCATTAGAAGCAGGCGATGGACAAGCCAATGAAGGTGAAGATAGCGTGCAGTTAATGACGTTGCATTCAGCAAAAGGTTTAGAGTTTAAACAAGTTTTTTTAGCCGGCATGGAAGAAGGATTATTCCCGCATAGCCGTTCGTCAGAAGACAGCGCACAACTCGAAGAAGAACGTCGCCTTTGTTATGTCGGCATGACCCGAGCAATGGAAAGGCTAACACTCACCTACGCAGAAAAAAGACGCTTATACGGTGAAGAAAAGTACGCACCCGCATCACGTTTTATAGCAGAAATCCCCGATGAGTTTGTGCAGCAGGTACGCATGCAAGGCAGCGCAACACCTGTTATGGGTTACGCACAAAAAGAAAAAGCTGTCGCAGAAGCCGCGCCGGTTCAATTAGGCCAACGCGTTTGCCATGCAAAATTTGGTGAAGGTGTGGTACTGAATTACGAAGGTGAAGGGCGACACGCACGCATACAAATTAATTTTGATGATGCCGGTAGTAAGTGGTTAGTGATGGAGTATGCGAATTTAATTGTCTGAGAGTATAAGTTCTAGCCAAAAAGTATTGCCTTTATATATATTGCTCGTTACCCCAATCTCACCACCCATAGTTTCAATTAAATGTTTAGTAATTACTAATCCAAGTCATTAACAGTAAAAATGACATCAATACTTTTTGGTAGTGGAAAATCTTTTAAAATATTAAGCCCGGCTTGTATACCTTCTGCAGGTTGAACTGCTTT
>JASFYW010000061.1:0-39471 GCA_045046865.1 Woeseiaceae bacterium
GTTTGCGCGTTCATCCAACATCGCTTCGTCATTATCCGCCGAGGTATAGCGTGCGTAATACCATGATGATTCCATAAAGGTATCAAAGGTATCTGTTTCACGCGTCGCATCGCCACCACAGCTTGGACATGTGGTTTCATAAAACTCAGGCATTTTTTTAATG
Source organism: Woeseiaceae bacterium (assembly GCA_045046865.1). Classification (GTDB taxonomy): domain Bacteria; phylum Pseudomonadota; class Gammaproteobacteria; order UBA6429; family Thiohalophilaceae; genus JAGLTQ01. Next base: position 164 of record JASFYW010000061.1, read on the forward strand.
GGAGAACCCACGCCTTCAAACTCAATGTCTTCCGGTAATATAACTGGCAAATCTTTTTCAGGAACTGCCACTTCACCGCACTTGCTACAATTGATAATCGGAATCGGTGAACCCCAATAACGCTGACGTGAAACACCCCAGTCACGCAGACGATAGGTTGTGCGTTTTAACCCGTTATTCTTTGATTCTAAAAATTCAGCAATGCGTTCAAAAGCATCTTCTGAGGTTAAGCCATCAAACTCACCGGAGTTAATCAGTTTACCCTTTGCAGTAAACGCTTCTTTAGATAAATTACATTCAGCATCATCAATCGGTTCAATTACTTGGTTAATCGATAAACCATATTTCGTTGCAAACTCATAATCACGTTGATCATGTGCAGGCACAGCCATTACCGCACCTGAGCCATAGCCCATTAAAACAAAGTTAGCGATGAAGACAGGAACATGCTCACCGGAAATAGGATGAACTGCTTTTAAACCTGTATCGATGCCTTTTTTCTCCATGGTTTCCATCGAAGCTTCAGCGGTATCTGTCATTGCACATTCTTTTATAAATGCCGCGACGTTATCAAATTTTAATGCCGCTTCAGCGGCTAACGGATGTTCTGCTGCAACGGCAACATAAGTCACGCCCATTAAAGTATCGGGACGCGTGGTGAAGACATCTAATTTTTCATTTCTACCTTCTAGTCCAAAACTGACTTCAACACCTTGCGAACGGCCAATCCAATTGCGCTGCATGGTGCGTACTTGATCAGGCCAACCGTCTAAGTTATCTAACTCATCAAGCAACTCATCGGCGTAGTCCGTGATTTTCATAAACCACTGCGGAATATCTTTTTTCTCGACAGCCGTATCACAACGCCAGCAACAACCATTAATCACTTGTTCATTGGCCAGCACGGTTAAATCATTCGGACACCAATTGACTGCGGCGGTCTTTTTATAAACTAAGCCTTTTTCATATAGCTTGGTAAAGAGCCATTGCTCCCATTTGTAATAATCTGGATCACAGGTCGCCAATTCGCGATCCCAGTCGTAACCTAAACCCAAACGTTTTAGCTGATCACGCATGTAATCAATATTTTCACGTGTCCACTTTGCAGGTGGCACATTGTTTTTAATTGCCGCATTTTCTGCGGGCAAACCAAACGCATCCCAGCCCATGGGTTGCAGCACATTTTTACCCTGCATACGCTGATAACGGCTAATCACATCGCCAATGGTGTAATTACGCACATGACCCATGTGTAGCCGCCCACTCGGGTACGGAAACATAGATAGACAGTAATATTTTTCCTTTTTTGGATCTTCAACGGCTTTGAAAACCTTGTTGTCATCCCAGTACTTCTGGATTTCTAATTCAATCTGTTCGGGCTTATATTCTGATTCCATAAAACTCTGCTATACCATTGATTTATATGTAAAAATTATTAAACTGGACAAATTCCAGCAAAAACGTAAATTAAGACTCTAAGGATACAGCACAGGGGGAATACTCCACAATAAAACTCTGATATAGATCAATGCTTGTGTCTTATTTATGTGTTTCTATACTTATATAAACTACTAAAAACAGCGAGGTGCCGACCATGGACACAGATAAACTACTCAAAACCTACCACACCATGTTAGATCATATGAAAGAAACCGCACTTCCGACATTATCTGAGAATATTAAACGTGCGGCAGAAAAAGCCTCTGAATTAGGCGAAGCCACCAAAGAAGAAGCCGAGAAATTAGGTGAATATATCCAACGTGACTTCGAAGATGCCGGACACTACTTATCCGACTATGTGGCGAAAAATGGTCCTGAACTTGAAAACTGGATTAAAGACGAACTTGAATTTGCTGAAGGTCAATTTGCAGAAGTCTTCGCCACATTGGCCGATAAAACACGCTTAGAACTTGATGCGTTAGCGGAACGTGCACGCCAAGTGGGCGTTTGGCGCACAGGTGAGATTACCCATGTCGGAATCCTTTATTGTAAAAGCTGTAATGAAGCATTGCACTTCAAAAAACCTGGTCATATTCCACCGTGCCCTAAGTGTAGAGGAACAGAATTTAAAAAGGTTTTTAATAAACCTAAATAGTTTAAGATACTATAAAGCGACTTATTAAGCTTAACTAGGCCAGACTATTGAATAACATAGTAATAAAAATAAAAAAAATATTAGGGATAGAGAGATCTGTTAGTACGGCAGAAATACTCGCCTCCACATTAGGTGGCTTTATTGGTATTTCTCTCATCAGTTTAATTAGTTACCACTTTACCGGTGCAAGTGGTGCAGCACTCATTGTTCCATCCATGGGTGCTTCTGCTGTTTTAGTATTTGCCGTACCGCATGGCAAGCTTTCTCAACCTTGGGCATTATTTGGCGGGCAACTAAGCTCCGCATTTGTTGGTGTAGCTTGTTACTTACTGGTACCCAATTTATTTCTTGCCGCAGGATTAGCGGTAGGCTTAGCCATCGGCACCATGCATATACTACGTTGTATCCATCCTCCCGGAGGTGCAACAGCCTTAGTAGCGGTTGTTGGTACTGCACAAATTCATTCACTTGGTTTTGAATACATACTGACGCCTGTTTTATTAAACACCGTCATTATCTTTTCCATTGCCTTTATCTTTAACAGCTTTTTTCCATGGCGCCGTTACCCAACAAGTATGATGCGTTTTAGTGATACCCCAACCATCGAAAAACAAAAACCTTCTCGTTATATCGAAAAACAATATATTGAACGTGCATTGTCAGATATTGATTTGGTTATTGATCTTAATGTTGAAACATTACAAGAGCTGTTTGCCTTAACGCTTGAACATGCAGAAACACCCAATTTTTCTAGCAAACAAATTGTTATGGGGCATTATTATACAAACAGTAAACACGGTGCAGAATGGTCAGTTAGACAAATTATAGATGAAGCCGTTTCTGATGATCCGAAAAAAGACATGGTTATTTATCGCGTTGCTGAAGGGCAAGGCTTACAAAGTGCTGACAGTTGTACTCGATCCGAATTTGCCCACTGGGCAGTGCGTGAACTTTTCCCAACAGACCAAAAAAAATCCTAAATTTATCTCTCAATTAGTTGATAACGGGTTAAATGATAGTCACGTTGATACCATTATAGAACTCTTAGGCGAAACCTTAAAAGAGCTCGACGTTGCTGATGCGGATATCACTGAAATTGCGGGGATTGCTAATAGTGTTCGCGATGACGTATTAAACCGCTAGGATGTAGATTATCGACTAGATACTTGATATATTGTTGGGCATGAGTTAGTGCTCTCTCAACAAGTATCGAGCAGCTTTTATCTGTTGGTAATTATACAAATACTACAATGATTATTCCTTGTCGATAATTTGGAACACGATGAATTTCGCCCTATAGATATAGAAAATATATTTAATAAATTATCTTCATACCCCCATATTTATATTAGCAAAACATGAGACTTGTTACTTGAGTAAAATAACATTCAACAATCAAGAAATGCATAATCTGAAATCTGAAACAGTGTTAGATACGCTACTTCGTCATAATATTGATGTCCCATTTTCTTGTAAATCTGGCTTATGCCAAACATGTATGTTGCAAGCAAGCAAAGGTGATGTACCTGAATCATCTCAAAAAGAACTTAAAGATACCTTAAAACAACAAAATTATTTTCTTCCCTGTAACTGTATCCCAACTGAAGATATCGAAGTTAAGCTCCCAAATAAAAATGAAGTTTATAGCCCAGCTATTCTTCTCTCAAAAGAAATGCTAGCTCCTGATATTTGTCGTTTAATTATTGAACCTGTTTCTCCTTTGTATTATCACGCAGGACAATTCATTAATCTTCGTAAAAATAATAACTTAATAAGAAGTTATTCATTAGCAAGCTTACCTCAGACAGATAATGCACTTGAATTTCACATTAAACGTATGCCTGGCGGAAAAATGAGCTCATGGTTAATTGATAAATTTAATATTGGAGACAAAATTGATTTTCAAGGTCCTTTTGGTAATTGTTTTTATACAACTGATTCTTCTACGAGTACCCCAGATAATAATAATTTAATTTTAATTGGCACCGGAACAGGGCTCGCTCCGCTTCTTGGAATAATTAAAGATGCACTTCATAACCAGCATCATGGGGAAATTTATTTTTATCACGGTAGCAGATATTATTCTGGATTATACTTACAAGATGATTTAAAAAAATTAGGACAGTCACACAATAACTTTCACTATATTCCCTGTTTATCAGGCGAGAACATTCCAAAAGACATGGGAATATTAGAAGGTCGTGCAGATAAAATTGCATTACAGGAACACAAAGATTTAGCAAGCTGTAAAGTTTATCTTTGTGGTGCGCCTCCTATGGTTAACAATACTAAAAAAATGGCCTATTTAGCGGGAGCAAAGTTAAATAATATCTATGCTGATCCTTTTGAACTAACCGAGTTAAGAAATCAAAGTCGAGATTAAAAATAATCTTTAAATTTATTTAATTTAGAAGTAAAAAAGAACACCTAACATAAAGATAGAAACACAACTCGTTACTATTTGTGTAATAAATATTTTTACAGACAACTTACTGATAAAGTTTTGCAGATTGTTTTTCATGGACAACGTAATTTTATCCATAAGAGCAAAGGCAAGCTGAATAGCTTCTGTTCCAGCTTCATAATATTCAGCTGAGCTCAACTCAATATTTTCTACATTGATAATATTATTTTCTAATGAGCCTAAGAACTTCTGTGTTGCTCTCTGATTGTCCTCTAACACTGTACTAGCCTGCTGCTTAAGTTCACTATTGCTATTCAATGCATCTTTAACATCAAGAGAAACAGCGTTAGCTGTTTCACGTGCATTGCAAAGCAAGTAAGTTAACTTAACTCGCATATTTGTATCGCATATACCTTTCGTGGCTATGCCTGTTCCCACACCTCTTGCTTGCCCCATCATTTCAGTCATTAAAGGTAGCTTTAAAAAAACAGAATTTGCAAGTTTTACATACGTTTTATCCTGCGTCGTTAATATATTTGCAGAATCACCAAGATCATTAATTAAGTACAATATTTTTTTTACTAAATCCGTATGTAATGAAAAACTTTCAGCAGGTTTAAAATTAGACAAGTTTTGTTTTATAAATACCCATTTTTTATTGACAACTTCTAACTCACTCAAAATATTCCATTTATCGTTAGATTTTTATTTTTGCACTATATTATTAATTTCTACATCAATTTTTTTATCTAAGTCATCCAGTTTTATTCTGAAACTTTGATCTCCCAGAATAAATGCATTTGCCATACCCCGGTGTTGAGGAATATATTCCAGAAGTTTTCTTAGTGGTGTCAATTCATTTAAACCACAAACACGCCTCCGCATTACATTAACAACCTGTTGTCGTGTATAAACACGGAAGTAATTAACAAAAATTATTATTACAACTATATATATTAACGTTAAATTCATAATAAAATATCCTTTGCGCCTATTGAAAGCGTCACCAGATATTCTGCGGTCGACTCTACTTCATCAATGGTTTTATTGAATTTCTGGGATTGCTGATTAATTTCCTCAATGTTTTTAGCAATATCACGACTAACCTCTCCCTGCTCAGTAATAGCCATATTAATTTGGGTAAACATTTCTGAAGTCTCATTTGTGCCTTGTTTAATTTTTTTCAGAGACTCTCCAGATTGATTGATCAACTCAACCCCTTGCTCAACTGAGCTACTGACTTTATCCATTGCTTTTACTGCAAGTTGAATTTCAGATTGAATTTTTTGAATTTGCTCAGAAACTTCTGCAGCTGCAGCATGACTACGGGTTGCAAGGGTACGGACTTCATCTGCAACAACAGAAAAGCCCCTACCATGTTCCCCAGCACGTGCAGCCTCAATTGCTGCATTAAGAGCGAGTAAATTAGTTTGTTCAGAAATTCCTTCTATAACATGAATAATTGAACCAATCTGTTGTGAACGTTCCCCAAGTGATAAAATAAGTTTTGATGAACCATCAACTGATGTGGCGATGCTTTCTATATCTGTTATCGCTTGGCGTGATAAATTTTCACCTTCGCTTGCAAGTAAACTCGATTTATCAGAACTTTGTCTAGTTAAGTCAGCTTGTTCTTCAACCTGTTTTAAACTTGCCGTCATTTGTTCAATCGCTGAAGCAATGTTATTCACTGAAAGACTTTGCTGTTGAGATCCTTCGACACTATTTTGTGCCATATTAACTAGCATCTCAGCCGCACTGCTCACCTCACTGATAGAGGCCACCACATTTTCTATAGTGCGTTGCGATTGTATTTTTTCTTTTCTTATGTAGTCAAGTATTGGAACATACTCTTGATGATATAACGCAATATTCATCTCATCAGCAGAAACTTGAATTTTTGTAATTATATTTTTTGACTCAAAATATTGCCCTAATAGTAAATATATAAAAACAAACGAACTTAAAATAATAAAAATTAAAATATCCTGCTCTTTGATGGCAACCTCAGATACGGTTATAGAAAGACTCAAAGACAAATAGTATTGATATGCCAACAATAAAAAAGGGACTAGGCCTGTTACCCCCAGCAGTAGTGTTTTTTTATTCAAGCTAAGACGAGACATGATTGAAACTGCCGGTCTAATGAGAATGTTTGCCAAAAAGAAATACCTACGTATTTTTATAATTAAAAAATCTGTCAGAACATAAAATGTTGTACTAATTACTTACATAAATATCGGCCAATCCTCGAAATTCTTTAGTAACTTTCTCCTATCAAACCGCGAGCAAACATCAATAAAATGGTGAAAATCTATGTTTAATAGGGGGTGGGTAACTCTCGTATGCATAAAGAATGTTCTATTCGAAGATAACCCTTTTTAATTACTATACTTATTATAAAAGCCATCCTTTTTCTAATGGTATAAATTAATTTAACCATAACATGCATCCTAGATACATGTTATGTATAATGCGTCACTTCAGTTTAATTCTAACCTTATGATTTTGGAGAAAATAGTATGACAACTTTATATGAGCGCATTGGTGGTGAGGCAGCAGTTGATGCTGCAGTAGATATTTTTTACCGTAAAGTTCTTTCTGATGACCGCGTAAACGGTTTTTTTGAAGATGTTGATATGGAAGGACAAATCGCTAAACAGAAAGGTTTTTTAACCATGGTATTTGGTGGTCCAAATAACTACACAGGAAAAGACATGCGTGAAGGACATAAGCATATGGTTGCCAACGGTTTAAATGATACCCATGTTGACGTCATTGTTGAATTACTCGGTGCAACATTAAAAGAACTCGGTGTCTCAGATACGGATATTGCTGAAATTGCAGGAATAGCAAATAGTGTTCGTGATGACGTTTTAAATCGTTAGGAGAAAATGCTATGGCACAGTTAAAGTATAAAGAAGACCTATTCACTGTGTCAGCAGGCGACACTGTGCTTGATACATTATTAGCAAACAATCATGAAATACCTAATAATTGTCGAGCCGGTGCATGCCAATCTTGTCTAATGCAAGTAACTAAAGGACAAGTCCCTTCTAAATCACAAAAAGGGCTAAAGGATTCACATAAAGTGAAAGGATTATTTCTCGCTTGCAGCTGTGTTCCTGAAGAAGATATTGAAATAGAACTACCTAATAATGAACAATTAAGAACCACAGCAACGGTAAGTGCAATAACGCCGCTTTCAAATGATGTTATTGAACTAAAAATAATAACCAAGACGCCATTTGAATATGTTGCTGGCCAATATGTGACGTTATGGAAAGATGAAAAACTTGGGCGTAGTTATTCTATTGCAAATAGTCCGACGTCAGATCATGAATTAAATTTTCATATACAGCTTATAGCTAATGGCCAATTCACAACCTAGGTTCATGAGGATTTAAAAGTTGGCGATGCACTCGAGGTTCAAGGCCCTGCAGGTGATTGTTTTTATACCTCTGGAAAGAGCGAACAAAATCTCTTACTCATTGGCACGGGCACGGGCCTAGCACCGCTATACGGCATTATCCAAGATGCATTACAACAAGGACACAGAGGTGAAATTCATTTATTTCATGGTGCGCTAGAATCAAAAGGGCTTTATTTAATAGATGAATTGCATGATCTAGCACTACAACATGAAAACCTAAACTACTATCCTTGTGCAGTAACAACCGAAGGCAGTACAATTACCGATATACTCGAAGGTGATATTTCCAACATTGCTTTAGAACGCATTCCTAGACCCAGCGGGTGGAAATCATTTTTATGCGGCAACCCAGAATTGGTAAAAAATCTTCGCAAAAAAATATTTCTTGCTGGTAGCAGTATGAATGATATCTATGCGGATGAATTTATTCCTTCTGTGAGCAGCTCATAACATTAATAAAAGTTGATTGATCAATGCAACTCACACGCCATACAGATTATTCTTTACGCGTCTTAATATTTTTATCCATACAACAAGACGCGACGCTGGTTACTATTAATGAAATGGTTAAGCATTTCAATGTTTCAAAAAACCATCTAACCAAAGTGGTTCACAACTTAGCATCTAAAGGATATGTAAAGACAGTACAAGGTAAAAATGGCGGCATGTGTTTAGCAATACCTTTAGATTCAATTAACTTGGGAACGATTATAAAAAAAACCGAACATAATATTGAAGTAATTAACTGCCACAAACCCATTTGCCCACTAGAACAAAACTGTAAACTTAAAGGGGTTTTAAATGAAGCACAAGAAGCTTTCTTTAATGCTTTATCTAACTACACACTTGCAGATATCACTCATAACAAAAATCAAATAAAAGCTCTCTTAAACTGGGAAAATTAAATCTCAGACCACGATAAAATTTTCTTTACTATTTTTCATGTAAGAAATAATAACAATAAATAATAAACCTAGAGTAATAATTAATAAAATAATAATATTTCCCCAAAGCACATACGGTGTTGCTCCATGTCGAGGCTGAACCATTCCCGTTACGACATCAGCTTCAAATTGTTTTGAACGCTTTAGTATTTTTCCTTTATAGTTAATTAAAGCAGAAACACCATTGGTGGTAACACGCATCATATCTCGCCCAGTTTCAAGCGCGCGCATTTGAGAAATTTGTACGTGTTGATGCGGTGCAAATGAGTCGCCATACCATGCGTTATTGCTGGCATTTAACAACAATGTAGCTTCCGGTAAAAAACGAATCACATCTTCTCCAAAAGCATCTTCGTAACAAATGGTTGGTGCAATTTTTTGTCCTGCGGCGGTAAATAATTTTTGCTCACTCGAGCCCGGAGTAAATCCTGACATGGGTAAATCAAAAAATGAAATTAGGCCACGTAATGAGGATTCAAAGGGCACATACTCACCAAAGGGTACTAAATGACTTTTATGATAGAACTGTGGTTTGTCTTTTTCAAAACTACGACCTAAAGCCATCATACTGCTAAAGTATTCATCTCTTTTTTTATTGAGTACTGGTAAACCTAAAATAATATCGGTATTATTTTTTTTCGCTTTTTTTGATAACGGCTGCAATACATTTTTATCTAACTGATGATAAAAAATAGTGAGTGAATTTTCTGGCCAGAGTATTAAATCACTGTCCCAATGTTTTTCCGTTAAAGATAAGTAACGCTGTTTTCTTTTTTCAAACTGCTCTGGATCCCATTTATTTTCTTGTTCCACATTACCTTGAACCAAGCTCACTTTTATCGGCTTATCTATTGCCTGCGTCCAATTAACTTGAGATAGAAACATCCCGCCTAACCAAATAGAAAGTAGTAATATTAAATAAATAAATTTATCTTTTTTTTCTAAAAATAGTATTAACAATAACGAAGCACTGAGCGCTACTAACCAAGAAATACCAAATACGCCTAAAACAGGTGCGTAGCCCGATAAAAAACTATCCGTTTGACTGTAACCCACACTTAACCAAGGAAAGCCGGTTAAAAACCAACCTCGAAACCATTCACTCAAAGCCCAAAGCGAAGGAAAAATAACGAATAAACTGTACTGCAATTTAACAGATGATATTTTTTGTTTAAGCAATATACTTAAGTAAGTAAAAAGAGCGACATATAACGATAAAAAGGCAATACCTAAAAAGGTGAGTAACGCAGAAATAAAAATTGAACTAAGGCCGAACACATAAATGGCAACGAAGCCCCATGAAACACCCATACCAAAATATCCTAAGCCGAACCACCAACCTAGGTAGGCGGCTCGAAGTGGTGTAACAAATAATAAAGCATAAAAGAGAACGCAAAGACTAATGACAGCAAGAAAATATAAATTAACGGGGGCAAAAGCTAACGCGAGAAACGCACCAGCAATAAAAACAATAATTGCCCCGACTATACCAGACTCAAACAGGGGTTTGGGGTTGAATTTTAAACTAAAACCAGCACTCTGATTAAGAGGCTGTGTCATTCGCAGACTCCGTTGCCTCAGATTCAGTTAATACTGGTGAAACTTCTAATAGTTCAATACGCCTATTACTTGAACGTAATACTTTAAACTCTAATGCATTTATTATAATTTTTTCATCTCGCTTAGGTACATGCCCAAGATTCTGCATCACAATACCACCGATGGTATCAAACTCTTCTGCATTAAAACTAGATTTGAAATGTTCATTAAACTCTTCAAGTGGCGTAATGGCTTTTACCGTAGCGCACTCTTTATTATGCTCATAAATAAAACTGTCTTCATCAAAATCATGCTCGTCTTCTATTTCGCCAACAATTTCTTCGAGCACATCTTCAATGGTGACCATACCGGCAACACCGCCATATTCATCGACCACAATCGCAATATGGTTACGTGTGCTTTTAAATTCTTTTAATAAAACATTTAAGCGTTTACTTTCTGGAATAAAAACAGCAGGCCGCAGCACGTCACGTACATTCAGTTTAGTGTCTTTATCATTGACTAAGTGCGGCAACAAATCTTTTGCTAACAGTATACCGACAACTTCATCTTTACTGTCTGCAACCACGGGGAAACGAGAATGCGCAGATACTATAACGGTATCCATTAAATTTTCTATTGGAGAATCTAATTCAAGCATGATCATTTGAGAACGGGGTAACATAATATCGCGCACTTGCATTTCTGTAACTTGCAATGCGCCATCTATCATATTATACGCATCGGCATCAATAATTTCATTTTCTAAGGCTTCATTAAGCACGACCATGAGTTGCTCACGATCTTTTAACTCACCTTGTAACACTTGGCCTAAACGTTCTATCCATGTACGTTGTGGTTTACTTTCTTTTTCCGAGTTACTCGGCTGTCCTTCTCTCATGTTTCTATTTCCCGATAAGGATCGGCATACCCCAGTTGTGATAATATAGTTATTTCTTTTGTTTCCATAACCTCTGCTTCTGCATCGGTCAAATGATCATAGCCTAATAAATGTAATGTTCCATGGACAACCATGTGCGCCCAATGTGAAATTTCTTTTTTATTTTGTTCCACCGCTTCTTTTTTTACTACATCAGAACAAATTATGAGGTCACCTAATAAATTAAGTTCGTCTTTTATTTCTTTAGGTGCGTCAAAAGGAAATGACAATACATTGGTTGATCCTTGCTTATGTCGATATTGTTCATTTAGCTCAGTGCTTTCTTTTGTATCTACAAAGCGCAAGGTCAATTCTGCATCGGCATAATTTTCAGATGATAATGTTTGTCGCACCCAGTTTAATAATTCTATATCGTTGGGTAAGGCTGCCACTTCACGTTGTACATCAATATCAATCATTGGCTTCATAAGCTTCAACAATAGATTGAACCAGAGGATGGCGCACCACATCTTTAGGTGTGAAGAAGTTAAAACTTAAACCTTTCACTTCTGACAATATCTCAATCACTTCACGTAAACCTGATGTCTGACCTTTAGGTAAATCTATTTGTGTAATATCACCGGTTACCACAACTTTAGATCCATAACCCAATCGTGTTAAAAACATTTTCATTTGTTCTACTGTGGTGTTTTGAGCTTCATCTAAAATAATGAAAGATTCATTCAATGAACGACCGCGCATATACGCTAAGGGCGCAACTTCAATCACATTACGTTCCATTAAACGCGCGACTTTTTCAAAGCCCATCATTTCATATAAGGCGTCATAGAGCGGTCGTAAATAAGGATCGATTTTTTGTGCTAAATCACCAGGTAGAAAACCTAAACGTTCACCTGATTCTACTGCCGGACGGGTTAAAATAATTCGCCGTACTTCATCACGTTCTAATGCTTCGACGGCTGAGGCAACCGCCAAATATGTTTTACCTGTTCCTGCTGGGCCAACGCCAAAACTAACATCATGATCGGCAATAGCACGGAGGTAGTTTTGTTGGCTTTGTCCGCGACCACGAATTTGACCACGCTTAGTTTTGATAATGACTTCTTCACCAGAGCGCGTCTTAATATCAATGACATTTTCTACACCTATATCATGTAAATGTAAGCTAACCGATTCCGGATCTAAGGTGTTTTTATCTGTTTCAAAATAAAGTGCTCGTAAAACATTTTCAACGGAATCTATCGATTGTTTAATGCCGATAATGCGAAAAGTATTACCGCGATTATTAATTTCGACGCCCATACGGCGTTCAATTAACCGTAAGTGCTCGTCAAATTGACCGCACAAGTTCGCCAAGCGCTGGTTATCAGCGGGTTCTAGGGTGATGTTTATGGAATGAGCTGATGTATTCAAAGTAAGGTATTCAAAATAAGGCGTTTGAGTGAGCGTTATACTTTTGCTGTGGCAGAGTTTGTATTAGCATCTTCAACTAATATACCGCGTAATGAGTTGGGACGAACTTCAGTAATTTTCACGTTTGCAAATTGACCAATGAGTGATTTATCTGCCATGAAGTTTACCACACGATTGTTTTCTGTGCGGCCACTCACCTCATTTTCGTCTTTGCGGGCAGCACGATTAACCAATACTCGCTGCACCGACCCCATCATATTTTCACTGATTGCCATCGTTTGTTGATTAATGCGTGTTTGTAAGCTTTTTAAGCGTGATTTTTTAACCTCATCAGGCACATCGTCAGGCAAACTCGCTGCTGGCGTACCGGGACGGGCGCTGTAAATAAAGCTGTAAGAGAGATCGAAACCAATATCAGCAATCAAATTCATCGTGTCTTCAAAGTCTTTATCTGTTTCGCCCGGAAACCCTATAATAAAATCTGATGAGAAACACATATCAGGTCGTACTTCACGAATTTTGCGAATAGTAGCCTTATATTCTAACACCGTGTGTTTGCGCTTCATTTGCGCCAAAATACGATCAGAACCCGTTTGTACGGGTAAATGCAGGTGGCTGACTAATTCAGGTATTTCTGCATACGCTTGAATTAAATTATCATTCATTTCAATGGGATGCGATGTGGTGTAGCGAATACGTTCTATGCCTTCAATGGCAGCAACATAATGAATGAGCAAGGCCAAATCGGCATGGCCACCATCATCTAAACCATTTTCGTCTAACATAATGCCACTGTAGGCATTCACATTTTGTCCCAATAAATTAACTTCTCGCACACCCTGCCCTGCCAAAGTCGCAATTTCTGTAATAATATCGTCAAAGGGACGGCTAAATTCTTCGCCACGCGTATAGGGAACAACGCAAAAGGTACAATATTTACTACAGCCTTCCATAATTGAAACATACGCACTGGGGCCGTCACTCTTTGGTTCTGGCATGAAGTCAAACTTTTCTATCTCAGGGAAAGAGACATCCACCACGGCTTTATGCTTACTCGTGGCTTCATCTAACATTTGTGGTAATCGATGGAGCGTTTGTGGCCCAAAAATCAAGTCAACATACGGTGCGCGTTTGAGAATGGCTTCGCCTTCTTGGCTAGCCACGCAACCGCCTACACCAATCACCAATTCTGGGCGTTTTGCCTTGAGCTTTCGCCACATTCCCAAGTGAGAAAAAACCTTTTCTTGTGCACGTTCACGAACTGAACAGGTATTAAGAAATAACACATCAGCTTCTGCTTCAATATCGGTCAATTCCAAGCCATGTGAGGCTTTGAGTACATCGGCCATTTTATTGGTGTCGTACACATTCATCTGACAACCGAATGTTCTGATATGTAATTTGCGCATTTTTTAACCACGTGATTTTGGACGGAGAAAGGTATCATTTTGGCCTATTTTTATCTAGGTATTCGTCCTTTTTCTTAGTAAAAACAACACTATTTATAAGGGTTATTAATCAAAATAAATGCCTTTATTTTGCCAAATAACTAATGTTTATCTTATAAATGTCGATATTTAGTTTGCAGTATAAAATTTATAACACTACTTAAAATATGCTTAAACAGAATTACATATAGAAATTTTTTGGAACAAGAGCCCATGAGTAGCGAACAAGGTGTTTTTACCTTACCTATTAAGACATAAGAAAAACTATGCAACAAACCAGACCTAAAATTTTAATTGTTGATGACGAGCCGATGCTGAGAGAAATTCTTGTCGACTACCTTGATGGCCTGAATTACGACACCGTTCAGGCTTCTGATGGTGTAGAAGCATGGGTAATACTACAAGAACAAAACCATCAATTCGATGCCATTGTTTTAGATAGAATCATGCCGGATATGGATGGCTTAGAAGTTTTAAAAAAAATTAAAGCAGATGCTAAGCTAAGTAAAATACCTGTCATTATGCAAACAGGCTCTGCTGAGAAAGATAAAATACTCGAAGGTCTTGAAGCTGGTTGCTATTATTATTTAACCAAACCCTTTGAAAGAAAACTTTTCATCTCTGTTCTTAATGCTGCAATTTCTGATCACCATCAATATACCTCGTTACAAAAAGAACTTGAAACACAAAACAAAACACTTAAATTGCTCAGTAAAGGTTCATTTGAATTTCGTACTTTAGATGAGGCGCGTGCATTAACCACCTTATTAGCATCTGTATGCCCTGATCCTTCAAATGTAGCCATGGGGCTATCTGAACTTTTGATCAATGCAATAGAACATGGAAACTTAGGTATTAGCTATGCTGAAAAATCAGAACTACTTGAGAATACAACTTGGGAAAGTGAAGTTGAATATCGTTTAACTCAAAAAGAATATTGTGATTATTTTGTTTGCCTCACATACCAAAAAGATTTAAATAAAATAAGTTTTACTATACAAGACAAAGGTCAAGGTTTTGATTGGCAAGATTATTTACAAATAAGTGCTTCACGCTCGAGTGATAGCCATGGCCGAGGAATTGCTATGGCCAATATTATAAGTTTTGATTCTCTTGAGTATAGAGGAAATGGAAATACCGTCGTCGTAACCCTAGAGATAAATAAAGAACCCATGACTCTTACAAGTATTACCTCTATGTAACCTGGTTAAGAATACTTATCAAGATTGATTTTTTCGGGATTGTTTTCATTAAGAAGAAGATAACCTAGGACATTTTGTGCCCTCAGTTATTAACAGTCTCAACACTTCATTTTTATTTATAAATTTTAACTTTCAGATTCTGATGAAATTTTATGAATACTTAAATCAGCACCGTTATATTCTTCTTCTTGCGTAAGTCGAATGCCAACCATTTTTTTCAACATGCCATAAACGATAAAACCACCCGCTAACGCAATCGCTACGCCGATAATTGTTCCCATTAATTGCGACATAAACGTTACACCACCCAGTCCACCGAGTGCCGTCGTTCCAAAGATGCCGGCAGCAATACCACCCCATGCGCCACAAAGACCATGCAGCGGCCAAACACCTAAAACATCATCAATTTTCCACTTATTTTGTGCCAAGGTGAAGGTATAAACAAAAAGTCCTCCAGCAATACTGCCTGTCACTAAAGCACCCAAGGGATGCATAATATCGGAACCTGCACAAACAGCCACTAAACCCGCTAAAGGTCCATTGTGTACAAAACCCGGATCGTTTTTACCAACAACCGTAGCCACTAAAATACCGCCCACCATTGCCATGAGTGAATTCACTGCAACAAGCCCTGCTATTGCATCAAGCGTTTGCGCAGACATCACATTAAAGCCAAACCAACCTACGGTAAGAATCCACGCGCCTAAAGAAAGGAAAGGGATACTTGAGGGTGCATGCGCATAAACTTCACCGTCTTTGCTATAACGGCCATAACGATGCCCCAGTAAAATAACTGCACCCAAGGCTATCCAACCGCCCATAGCATGCACCACAACGGAACCGGCAAAATCATGAAATTCTGCCCCAAAGCTGGCCGCTAACCATGCTTGCATACCGAAATTACCATGCCACGCCATGCCTTCAAAGGTAGGATAAATCAATGCGACAATAATAAATGTTGCCGCAACCTGAGGATAAAAACGCGCACGCTCTGCAATACCACCAGAAATGATGGCAGGAATAGCGGCGGCAAACGTTAATAAAAAGAAGAACTTAACAAGCTCATAACCATTATACTGACTCAGCGCTTCAGCACTCTCAAAAATGCCAATCCCATCCACGCCATAGGCAATGCCATAACCAATAAAGAAGTACGCTATGGTAGAAACAGCAAAATCTACAATAATTTTGACTAACGCATTAACTTGGTTCTTTTTGCGTACTGTGCCGACTTCTAAAAAGGCAAAACCCGCATGCATTGCCAACACCATGATGGCACCGAGTAATATAAACAATACATCAGTTGCCGTTTTTATGTTTTCCATTGAGCTCCCCTTAAAATTTAATAATTTTTTTCTTTATTTTCGCACCATGCTGGTGAGATTAAAAGAATTTCAACAAAAAAATAAGGGTATTTGCACCAAGGAAAGGAATTGCACCATGTTGGGCAAAATCAGGGGCATTTCAGAGCAACGAGATCAAAGTCTATAACGATATTTAACTTCCAGCTTTCTCAGTTTGTTTAACGTCTTGCCAAAGTTTTTCTAACGCATCAACGCTCATCTCTTTCATGATTAAATTTTTAGCGATAACAAGCTTTTCAACTTCTTTAAAACGTCTTTCAAACTTTAGGTTTGCTTTACGAATACATTGCTCGGTATTGATTGATGTGTATTTCATTCCTGCATGGCGAGATAGATTGATACAAGCAAAAAACAAATCACCTAGTTCGTCTTCAAGACGTGCTTCATTACCCTGCTCTAGTTCGACTTCTACTTCAGTAATTTCTTCATGAACCTTGGCCACAACATCTTCAATATCATTCCAATCGAAGCCTTCTTTTGCTGCTCGTTTTTGCAGTTCAACCGCGCGCATGATGGAAGGAAAATGTCGACTCACATCATCTAGCACACTTAAGTTACTATCATTAATACCTTTTTGTTCTCGCTCTTGTTGTTTTATTTTTTTCCATTCTTTAGTTTGCTCTGCTACATTTTCAACATGAGCACCAGCAAACACATGCGGATGTCTTCGAGTTAGTTTGTCACTAATACTTTGTACAACATCATTAAAATCAAAAGCCTGTTGCTCATTTGCGAGTTGACTATAAAAAACAATTTGAAATAATAAATCGCCTAACTCATCTTTAATATCATTGAGATCTTTTCGCTCAATCGCATCAGCCACTTCGTGCGCTTCTTCTAAAGTATAGGGAATAAGGGATTGGAAATTTTGCTCGAGATCCCACGGGCAACCTGAGTCTGGATCACGTAAAGCGCGCATAATTTCTAGAAGCTGTTGTATCGATTGCATGTTAATACCTGTGAGAATTAAGACACAGGTATTAAATCATGAAAGCTTCAAAAGATGGAAGGTTATTTAATATGCAGGATATGAACGAGGTAAAATACTTTCTAACGCTTCAGTAAATAATGGGCCGGCTTCACGAAAAACATATTCTTTTATACTTTTATCTAAACCTGTTATTTCCCAGGCAAGTGGGTTTATTTCTGGTAAAGCAGAATGTTGTGTCATATCAAGTTCTTGCTCTGCTTCATCTGTAAAGCAGTTTGCTATATGTATTAAACATGTTTCTATGCGCGCTACTTCTGCTTGAACAGGATCATGGTGGTAAGCCACCGCTTCGAATAAAGAGTCAGGCATATTCCATGCTAGCATTAATTCACCGCCAACTTCTGCATGGTTAAATCCTAATAAGTCTTGTTCTACTTCAAACTCAAAACAAAATCTTTCATCAGCTTCTAAGGCTATTTTCCTAGTTTCAGTGGGTAAACGCTGGGCAATCACAAGCTTGCCAATATCATGTAATAAACCAGCAACAAATAAACGTTCGCTGTGTAGTACATTACATTTTTCTGCCAGTAAACGCGCAATCACGCCGCAATACACACTGTGTCGCCAAAAACTGACTTTATTTAATACCGAATCTGGCACGTTAGAAAAGGTCTCTACTGCTGAAACGGCAATAATCAAGCCCCTTAATTCACGCAAACCAACGACGGTCACAGCCCGCGAGACAGTGTCAATTTTTGACTGAAAACCATAATAGGAGCTATTCACTATTTTAAGTAAACGCGCGGTTAGGCTTGTGTCTTGGCTTATAACGTGACCTAAATCTACAGCAGTGACCGACACATCATCTAACATTTCGTTTACCCTAATACACACTTCGGGTAATGAAACGAGGCGAATTGAGCCTGTAACAAGTTCTTTAGGCGTTAAATTATTAGGGTTTATATTAGCGATTTTATCATTCATAGATACTTTCACGGCCAAAATGAAAAAAACTTTAGCTAATTATGCAAACAATCTGCGTTTCATCACATAACAGTATTAATTAGTGTACTTTTCATAAATCACATAATTTTATTCTGATATTTCTTTGTCTTTAATGCGTTGCAAGGCCTGCTCTGCCACAGCCTTCACTTGGTCATTGGTATCCTTTATTAATTCATTAAGGATATCTTTTGAGATATTTAAGTTACGAGCTACTTCCAAACGGATATCTACATCTTTATCTTTAGCTAAAATCTGAAGTGCAACGAGGGGAACATATTCAAACCTTGCGACCACACTGCGAACCGATAAAGCAGAATCTACTGCAAGCAGAGGATAAACCGATGCAGGTGCAGAAAGGTTGGTTGCAATAGATATTTTAACGGATGCTTCAGCGTCTTTCGCCAACAGCAATAAAACGTCAGCTGGCGTTTTACGATTACTGGCAACACGTTTGCGAATACTCGAATCACTATGTTTTGATAAGACGACAAACTCATTAGCACTGGTTAATGGGTGCCCCGCCATACGGTAGTGTTGTTCATACTGCTCTTGACTCTCGGACGCATGAGCTAAAGAAGCCAGACTGAAGATAACAAAACTTAAAATGACCCTGTTGAAACGGGATTGACATAACTGAATTTTTTTAAAGTCTATTATTAATGTTTTTTTCAAATATTTCATAGTCATACTCGATTAAAATTATAATTGTTAAATTTGTGTTTTTGCTACCATTCTGACGCTTGGCATAATAAAAAATAAGCGTTATGCTTAAAATCAATATAGTCAGATTAGCATATTTAGGAATACATTTTGACAGAAGAAGAAAACCAAAGTAAGCCTCGAATTTTAGCTGTTGATGATTCTCGCGTTATGCGGCGCGCCATGTCAAAAGTTCTCAGTAAGGAATACGATGTCGTTGAAGCAGAAAATGGTGAAGATGCTTGGACTCTATTAATTAATGATGATTCAATACAAATTGTATTCAGTGATCTTTCTATGCCATTCCTTGATGGCTATGGTTTACTAGAACGCATTAGGACATCCAGCGATTCACGCCTTAGCGAAATTCCTGTTATTATTATTACTGGAAAAGAGGATGATGAAGAGGCAAAACTTGAAGCTTTAGATAAAGGTGCAAATGACTTTATCACTAAACCTTTTGACTCGGTACAACTTCAAACAAGAGCCAAAACTCATATTAGCCTCAAAAGAACCAACACTAAACTAACAGAAACCTCTAATAAGCTAGAACGACAATCTACAGTTGATGAAATAACAGGGTTAGGTGGACAACGTTATTTTTGCAAGGTGGGTGATGAAATATTATCTTATGCAAATCGCCATGATGGACAGTTTGTTATTGCTAGAATCGATATAGAAGAATTTAACCATTACTTTATTTTACATGGTAAAAAAGTCATGGACTCAGTACTTCGCATTATCGGTGAAAAATTCTCCCATTTACTACGTCAAGAAGATACGCTTGCTCGAATTGGTGTTTCCAAATTTTCCATTATTTTAAAAGAAACTCATATAGATGAAGCCCTCGTTCTTATTGAGCGAATTCGAAAAGAAATTCAAGCGATTTCATTTAAACTTTCTGATACCGGTGAAGTTATCAAGTTAACCCTAAGCGCAGGTTTATATGAACCCGAACCAAACACAAAACTTAGCTTTAAGAAACTCGTTGAAAAAACAGAAATCTATTTGAAACAAGCTATTGATGCTGGAGGCAATAAAACCACAAGTTTTACCGCCAACCCAACATCAAAACCGAATGATGATATAAACATTTCAGAACTAATAAATAAACTTAAAGAAAATAAAACAGCAGAACTGCTACCTCAAGTGGGCTCTATTCTTCAAAGTATCACTCCCTTACTGAAATTTCTTGCGGATAATGCTCGAGAAGACTTTCAAGCATTGTTAAAAAAGATCAGCCAAAAATAATATCAAATTTATAATCCAGCCCACCACAGTCGTAACCTCAAGCCTATTTCTGTGGTGTAACCGACCTCTATAAATTCGATCTTATTTTCTTTATTCACAATTAAAGAAACCGGCACACCTTTAATTTTGTAAAGATTACTCAATGAAGCATCCTCATCATTAATCACCTGAAACGATACCCCCTCTTCTTTTATAAAATGCTTTAACTCATTGTTATTGCCTGATTTCATGGCAATAGTGATAACGGGGTGGCTCTTAGAAATATTTTCTATATTTGACTGCTCTAGTTGACAAACAGGACACCACGTCGCCCAAAAATGAATGAGTATCGGTCTTTTTGTGTCCGCATAAAGCTTATATGGTTCACCATTTAATAGTTTCGCATTAAAATTTGGTGCAATACCTGACACCACATTGCGCTGCATCCACATTTTCACACCAAAAATAACAATAATTATTAAAGTTATATCGAATAGCCACCGATAACCCTTGTTATTAAACTTCATCATTTTTTATTTTCTCTTGAATAATTAAATGTTAATTTATGCTAGTGTGGCAACTCAAGATGAGTAATTTCAACTTAAATTTATAAAATTTTAATTGGTAGCAAGATATGACACGTTTTAAAGCATTTTCCATTCACCTAGCCATCAGTTTAGCTATTTTTTTCGTATTACTGTATTTTATTCTTGTGCAATGGTATCCCCAGCCATTATTTTCTACTGATGGCGGTTGGCACGTTATTCGTATTATAGCCGGTGTCGATTTAATTCTTGGTCCGGCATTAACTCTCATTGTTTTTAAATCAGGTAAACCTGGTTTAAAGTTTGATCTGACGATGATTGCTTTAGTACAGTTTCTGGCTTTAAGTTGGGGTGTTTGGAATACCTACAATGAACGTCCCATCGCGGTTGTCTATACCTTAGATTTTTTTACACCTGTCCCCGCTTACCAATTTAAGGAACAGGGCATATCAACGGATGAACTTAAAAAATACGGCGATGATTTCCCTATTTTTATTTATAGTGATATTGCAGAAGATAAAAAATCAGAAGCCCTATTTAAATCGATGCGCTCAGGCGTCCCCATTTATTTACTCAAAGAATATTATAAAAAGTTTGATACTAAGTATGCTTCCGCTCTTAAAGCTAAATCTATGAACCTAGAAAAATACGTTAAAACAAGACCTAAGCTAAAAAAGATATACCAACACGCTATTTTGACAGGAACAGCTAAAACAAATATATCCTACTTGGCTTTACATGCACGCGATAAGTGGACGACAGTAGTATTTGACTTAGATGAAATGAATTTTATAAATACAATTGATATTGAACCTTCCGGTTATCTCTTCGCACAAAAAATAAAACGGAAAAAGAAGAAGGAAACTAACAAGAAATAGTTTTCGTTCTAGTAAGGCAAAAAACATTTCAAGAAACGGAGTTTACGTATGGCCATTCTCACACATCCCTGTGCTTCATGGCATATGAACATCCATGTTCATGTAAATGAGTTTTTTGAAATGTTTTTTAATGCAGCTTGATTTAACACATCAAGAACGGAAAATATGAATTGTATAATGATTATATTTTTTTAAAGATAAGACTCGCGTTAGTCCCACCGAAACCAAAGCTGTTGGACATAATACAATCAAACTCAGTATTATCCATTGCCTCACGTACGATAGGAAAGCCTTCCGCAGCCGGATCTAACTCATCAATGTTTGCAGAAGCGGCAATAAATCCACCTTCTTGCATAATCAAAGAATAAATCGCTTCATTCACACCAGCGGCACCGAGTGCATGCCCTGTTAAAGATTTTGTTGATGCAATGTAAGGCATATCATCACCAAATACTTTTTTAATGGCTTCAAGCTCTTTAACATCACCCACAGGTGTACTTGTTCCGTGTGCGTTTATGTAAGTAACTTTTGAACCTTCAGGAATGGTATCTAATGCTTGTTGCATACAACGTTGCGCTCCTTCGCCTGATGGTGCAACCATGTCGTAGCCATCTGATGTTGCACCGTAACCAACTATTTCAGCATAAATTTTTGCGCCACGTGCTTTAGCATGTTCATATTCTTCCATGACTAAAACACCGCCACCGCCCGAGATGACAAAGCCATCACGATTAACATCAAAAGCGCGTGATGCTTTTTCAGGTGTTTCATTATATTTAGATGACATCGCACCCATACCGTCAAATAAAACAGACAGTGTCCAATGAAGTTCTTCACCGCCACCGGCAAACACAATATCTTGTTTACCGAGTTGAATTTGTTCCATGGCATTACCAATACAATGAGCACTGGTTGAACACGCAGAGGTGATTGAATAGTTTACGCCTTTAATTTTAAATGGCGTTGCTAGGCAGGCAGAGTTTGTACTCGACATACCACGTGTCACCATATAAGGGCCCACACGTTTCACGCCTTTCTCGCGCATAGTATCTGCTGCAAGAACGATATTTTCTGTTGAAGGACCACCAGAACCAACAATTAAACCCGTGCGAACATTTGATACTTGATCTTCTTCAAGTCCTGCATCTTTAATCGCTTGTTGCATCGCAATATAGTTATACGCGGCACCATCTCCCATAAAGCGTTTTACTTTACGATCGATGAGTTCTTTAAGATCAATATTTAGTGCGCCGTGAACTTGAGAACGAAAACCCATCTCAGTATAAACTTCACTGGCAACAATGCCTGAACGTCCTGCTCGTAATGACGCTTCAACTTCTTCTTTATTATTACCAATACTTGAGACGATTCCCAAGCCGGTAACGACTACTCGACGCATGGTCATGCTTTAAAAATCCTCTGTCGAAGTAAATAAACCTACACGTAAATTTTTAGCTTCATAAATTACGCGTCCGTCCACTTCCATTGTTGCATCTGCAATTCCCATAAATAATTTACGCATGATCACTCGTTTAAGATCAATGCGGTAAGTCACTTTTTTATTTGTAGGCAGAACTTGTCCAGAAAACTTAACATCACCCGAACCTAATGCGCGACCTTTTCCAGGACCACCCATCCAACCTAAATAAAAGCCTACTAATTGCCACATAGCATCTAAACCTAAACAGCCAGGCATGACAGGGTCGCCTTCAAAATGGCATTCAAAAAACCATAAGTCTGGATTGATATCGAGCTCAGCAACAATTTGTCCTTTACCGTTCGCACCACCGTCTTCAGTGATACTAACAATGCGATCCATCATTAACATAGGAGGTAGTGGTAACTGAGCGTTGCCTTTACCAAATAAATTACCGCGACCACATTCTAAAATTTCTTCACGCGTAAAACTGTTTTGCTTATCTGACATAATTCTTCCAAATATAAAAAAGTCTTCAAATATTAAAAATATCTTTGTTCGCTCACTAAAACGGAGTTTTGATCGAGCCCAATAAAGGCGGTATTTTACCTTTTAAGTCTCATAATAAAAAGCGTAATTGGAGAATCAGGGCTTATCTCGGTGAAAACCGCGTTTTGAAGGGCGTATGAAAGAGAGGAGATGTTCTGCAAAGACGTTATTCTGTTGAGAAAGAGAGGTTAAACGTTGCTCAAGTTTCGAGTCGCAGCTAAATATTAGTTGATAAGCCTTTTTTAATGCCCGTAAATCGTCCATATTAAAACCTGAACGACGCAGCCCGACTTTATTTAATCCACTAATATACGCAGGATTACCATCACATATCATATACGGTAAAACATCTTGAGTAATCTTCGCATTGCCGCCCAACATGGCCAAACTACCAATATGCACAAACTGATGCACCATCACGCCACCAGAAATGAAGGCCTTTTCCTCCACCGTTACAAAACCGCCCAAGCCTGTGCTGGGAGCAATAATGATATTATTTGCTAGCTTACAATCATGACCAATATGAACTTGCGTCATGAGGTAATTTTCGTCGCCCAATGTCGTTGCTTCATTTTCTTGGCTCGCTCGATGAACTGTGACAAATTCACGCAGGGTGTTTTTACTGCCTATTTTCACAAAAGAAGGTGTTGCAGGCTCAAAGCCTAAGTCTTGAGGCAATCCACCAATAACTGCATTTTCATGGATTTTGTTGGAGTTTTCGACGCGAGTACCCGACTTTAGAATCACACCACTGAGTAAAATATTATCATTTCCAATAATGACATCATCTTCGATGATAACAAACGCACCAATGGTATTGCCGGTGCCTAATGTTGCTTTATCTGAAATTATTGCCGTAGGGTGAATCGTATTACTCACTGCTTTGCCCTTTAGTTTTATTTATAATTTGTTTTTTGACTTCACGCTTGAGCTGGTAGCCTTTTGGTCGAATTGCCACCACATTGACTATCGTGCTACAGCGTACACCATCCTTGCGATAAAAGCCGTATTCAAAGCTGGGCGTACTCCGACCTTTAGTAGCCAGATCTTCTTTTATTTGCTGCTCGGTTTCAGCGCTAAACTCAAATCGTAATTCAAGATCTGAGTTCCCTTCGTGCTGAAAATCAATATGTTGAGATCGCGTCCAGACTTCATGTCCCGGAAAAATCTTTGCGCACACTATCGCTGCAATAGGATCAGCTAAAGCTGCTTGGTAACCACCAAACATACTATCCCCCATATTTTTTGAGAGAATAGTTAAGGGTAACTTCAAACGAATAAAACGTCCGTTTTCTCGCATTTCCAAAACCTTAACCCGCATAAAAAAGAACGGCGGATACCATTCCAGAAACTTTTTCTCTGGAATAAAAGGGAGACGTTTTAGGAATTTAAAAAGGTTAAAGGCCATGATTTATTTTAATTTGAATAATAGAGCCTTTAATTTAACTCAAAGCTTATCGGTTAGCAAAGGGCAAAAATATCATTTTTTAAACTAAGGTAGCAATGGTAGATATGAACCGGCTTTACTGCGATAACACAGGCACAAACCTAGTAGTAATTATGATTGTTTTTCACGACCTTCGGCGGCAAGGACGCCACCGAGAGCTTACATGGACGTATTCACAGCGTGTCGTGA
Source organism: Woeseiaceae bacterium (assembly GCA_045046865.1). GTDB lineage: Bacteria > Pseudomonadota > Gammaproteobacteria > UBA6429 > Thiohalophilaceae > JAGLTQ01. The sequence goes on from JASFYW010000061.1 coordinate 25,797, forward strand.
AAAACAATCATGGTTAATACAAAATTTAAATCTATAATATATCGAGCCAAAATTATTTTTCAAATTTCTTAACGACGATACCTTCATCACCACAACACTCCGCAGCACACTTTTTAATTTCATAAATCTCTTCTTCTGTCCCATTTAAAAACTCACTCACAGGAAGATTAGTCTCTGCACAATCACAACCTTTATCATCATAGACATACACATTTTTTAGTCCAACCTCTTTAGCAATCTCATGCGCTTGCCAAAGTGATTCTGAAGGTGTCATCGGGATATGACTTAATTTATAAGCAGGGAAAAACCGGGTAATGTGCCACGGACTGTCTTCACCTAAATGTTCTTTAATCCATAATGCAATTTTTCTATATATCTCAGGGTCATCATTTTTACCTGGAATAATATTTGTTCGCGTTTCAACATGTAGTCCTAGTTTATGTGCTTTTTCTACAGAAGCTAATACATTTTCAACCGTAGCCAACTTACAGATATCTTTATAGAAGGCATCATCCATGCTTTTAATATCTGAGCATAAAACATCTACATAAGGCGCCATCAATTCTAAGGCTTCATCAGTAACAAAACTATTAGAAACATAAACGGTATATAAACCTTGTTCCTTGGCTAAAGCAGAAACATCAATCACATACTCTAACCAAACCGCAGGCTCTGAATAAGTAAACGCAATGCCTTGCACGCCTAAACGTTTAGCACTATCAACCAATTCTTGTGGTGTTGCATAAGCAGACGTTGACTCACCTTTGGCTAAGTCATCTAACGCACTGACTCCCCATGAAATATCTAAATTATGGCAACCGTCACAGCGAAAGCTACAACCATAACTACCAACAGACATGACTTGTGTGCCTGGTCGAAAATGTTTGACGGGTTTGTCTTCTATTGCACCAATATCAATGGCTGAAATTATTCCATAAGATAAATTATAAAGTGTCCCATTACGATTGACATGTGCCTGACAAAAGCCACGTTGACCATGCTTTAATTTACAACGCCATAAACAAAGGTTGCATCTCGTTATGCCATTGTCTAGTTTTTCTTGTAGACGTGTTTCTTGCAGTTGATACTTTGCCGGCGCTACTTTAATTTCATTCATATTTATTAACCATATTTGTTATTTTCCACAAAGGCGCGATAACAATATTTAAACAATCATGCGCATCTCTTAATGCTTGTTCTACTTCTTTTGTTGTTGCTGCTTGAGCAAAAATAAAACCAAGGTAACTATTTCCCTCTGGTAAAAGAATAAGCTCATAACCTTCTCTAACTTCAATACTTAATTCATGAATAAAGGGGATTCGTTGCGCTTCAAGTAATCCTTCTACTCGTTTTAAAATACCCGCACTTGGAATCGGAATCATCAACACGCCGGCTGCTGACTCAAGCGTATGGATCTCAATTCGCTGTCCCATGGCATGTAATAAAACTAACTCTTCTAACGTATGTCCAGTTCCTAAGCTAAGTAGTCGACCACACATACCACCGATAGTACGTGCGGCAACTTCTAAAACCCAGATACCTTCTTCATTAATTCTACATTCCGCATGAACAGGCCCTTCTTTTAAACCATACGCTTTACAAGCAGCGTGTACGGTTTGTTTTATTTCATGCTGAATATCATCTGAAAAGGATGTCGGTGTTATGTAATAGGTTTCTTCAAAAAAAGGACCGTCTAAAGGATCTGGCTTATCAAAAATAGCCAGCACATCCAACTCGCCATCATGCAACATGCCTTCGATAGCGATTTCTTTGCCGGGGATAAAAGCTTCAAGTAATAAAACATCTCTAATAGATTGTTCTATTTGCCGCTCTTCAACCAGCATATTCTTAATGCGAAGCACCGCTTGTTCTAATTCAAGTGCATTGTTAACTCGAATCACACCTCGGCTTGCAGATAAGGCAACGGGTTTAATAACGGCAGGAAAGCTAATGTGAATCGTTTGCTCAGATAATGGTTTGGTTGTTGTTAACAAATCAAACTGAGGAATATTGACCTTTGAATTTTTTAAACTGAGTCGAGCGAGATCTTTTCTTTGTGTAATTTTAACCGCTTGTGGATCATTGTGAGCTAAACCTAATTGCTTTGCCACCTGAGCAGCAAGTTCCGTTGTTGTATCATCTGTTCCGATAATACCTTTGAAACTCTGGTTCTTTGCTTCGTTTAAAATGGTTCTAACTGCTTGTGCGGGATTGGTAAAGTCGATATGCAGACCTTTAAGGTAATCGGAAACTATTGAATGCTCGCCTTGTGAGGCTATCAATACATCTACATTAAGGTTGTTTGCTGCTTTTATAAAAGGGGCTGTGCGATAGCTCCCATGTGGAGCAATAACAAGCACCCGATCCCTCGGATTCGACAAAACTGAAGAGGATCGGGCTAACATATGATTTTTTAACAGTCGCTAATAATTACAGAGCAGATTAACCGCCGCCACAACCACTACAACCACCTGAACCACCAACACTTTGGAATACATTATTAAAAACGAAAGAAGCATTTAAGCCTTGTTCAACATAATCAATATCACAACCTTGTAAGTAACCCAAAGCAACAGCATCGACTAACATTTTAAAACCTTCACCTTCGTAAATTTTATCTGTCGGCAAAGCAGCTTCAGCATAGGTCATGCCATAGGTCATGCCACTACAACCACCACCAGAAACAAAAATACGAATGCCTTCAACGTTGTCTTCGGCACCGCTCACAATTGATGCCATTTGTGCAGCGGCACTTTCTGATAATTTCACTTCATGCTCTAATAATGTCGTATTAAAAACGGGAACTGCACTCATATTCACTCTCCATAAGGCTTGAATCAAACTGACTAAAATCGGATAATAGCGGACTAATACCCGAGTATTGTTGTATACATTCTAACACAGCTTTTAGCGATGTTTAGTCTCAGTTAAAATATAGTTAGATATAGAGGAAATATCATTATGTCACGCATGGTTTTATGTAAAGTTTTGAAAAAAGAAGCACCTGGTTTAGAAACAATGACTTACCCAGGAGAAATTGGCGAACGCATTTTTAACGAAGTATCTGATGAAGGTTGGAAAAAATGGTTAGAGCGTTTAACGTCAATCATTAATGAAAATTCTTTAAATACCGCTGATCCTGCGAGTATCAAAATTATCGAGCAGCACATGATAGGCTTTCTTTTTGACGAAGGTGAGCAAGGCAAACTCCCTGATGGTTTTGCTCCTCAAGGTGGTAAAAAGTAAACTCTTATTCTCATGAAAAACCTAAATTCCTATGCACTAACTGAGCTAAAACTTATCTATTCCATATTACATTCTCAAGTGCTTGAGCATATTGATTTGATGGACAGTGACTTATTGCAGGACTTACAAACTTTCCTGCAATCTAAAGCAAAAACCGACAAGGTGGATGTTTCAGATCACGGTCAATGGGATGACTGGCTCAAGGGTGCTAACTAAATGAATTTTTGTAGCGAATGTGGCAAAACAGTTGTTCATCGTGTTCCTGAGGACGATAATCTCCCTCGTTTCATTTGCGATCACTGCGATACCATTCATTATCAAAATCCAAAACTCGTTGTTGGCTGTTTACCCGTTTGGAAAGAACAAGTTTTACTTTGCAAACGCGCCATTGAACCTTGTCATGGTTTATGGACATTGCCTGCCGGCTTTATGGAAAACCAAGAATCTCTTGAAGAAGCCGCATTGCGTGAGTCACAAGAAGAAGCCAATGCCAATTTAGAAATTGAAGGCATTTATTCTATTATCAGCTTACCGCACATTAACCAGATCTATGTTTTGTTTCGCGCAAAGCTTTTAGATTTAGATTTTTATGCTGGCCCAGAAAGTTTAGATGTTCAACTCTTCAATGAGGAAGATATTCCTTGGGAACAACTTGCATTTAAAACCATCGATACAACCTTAAAAACATTCTTTGAAGATAGAAAAATAAATTCCTTCCCCGTTCATAATAGTGTTATTAATAAACGTAACCGACTTGGCCAAAAAACTGATTAAGCTATTCCTCCGGTATTTTTCAGTAATAATATTATTACTGTCTATCTCTAACCCATCACATGCTGAATGGTTTAAAGCTGATCGTGCCATTATGGGTACGGCCATACATGTTGAACTTTGGCATACCGATAAAAAAACTGCTGAACAAAGTATCCAGTTCGTTATAACTGAAATGCATCGCATTGATGCATTGATGAGTCCCTTTAAAAAAGACAGTGAAATCAGTTTAATTAATGCTCAAGCAGCAAAGCATCCCGTTAAAATAAGTAACGAACTCTTTAAATTAATACAACGTACAATTGAAATTTCTAAACTTTCTCACGGTGCTTTTGATATTACTTTTTCTAGTGTTGGACAATTTTATGATTACCGTAAAAAACGGCAGCCGACAGCCAAAGAGCTCTCTAATCATCTAAAAAAAATCAATTATAAAAATATAAAACTTGATCAAAGTAAACAAACGATCTTTTTTACTCAAACAGGCACTCGAATAGATTTAGGTGGAATAGCAAAAGGACATGCTGTTGATAATGCCATTAAACTCTTACAAAACAACGGCATTACTCAAGCGATGGTTTCTGCAGGTGGTGACACGCGCATCATTGGTGATAAAGGTGGCCGACCTTGGTATGTAGGAATACGTCATCCACGTGATAAAAATAAATCAGCAGTCATACTTCCATTAAGCCAAACCGCAATATCAACCTCGGGAGATTATGAGCGCTATTTTATAAAAGATAATGTCCGCCACCACCATATCATTAAACCTTCTACGGGTGATTCTGCACGTGAATTACGAAGTGTAAGTATTCTAGGAATTGATAGTACAACGGTGGATGCCTTATCAACCACAGTCTTCATATTAGGCTTAAATAAAGGCATGAAACTAATATCAAGCTTAGCAAACACAGAAGCCATTATTATCGATAACAATGGCCTCATGCATTATAGTACGGGTTTACAACCTGCTAAATAAGCTATATTGGATTTGAGGTTGTCCCACTCACAATAGCCTCAAATGCAGTCATACGATCTAATTTCGCAGTATTACCTAGACCATGGTTTGGGAATAAAGTAGAAAAATTCCCTTGTTCACCATGTAACGCCATATAATTTAAAACAACCGTTTCCACTAATAAATTTACATTGTTTGCTGCAGGCGTTGCATTTGTTTCAACTGACGCACCAGGGCGGAACCAACCTAGCTGTTGATGTTGAGCAGCAGTTAAGCCATCACTACCTGAAGCAAATAAAACAGGGCGTGCTGCACCCGGTTTAAATACAAGCAAGAATGAACAGGCTGTTGAAGAATTATCACCTGTCCACACTAATTTGCCATTCGCTGCATTATCAGGCGTACCATTACTTGCAAGAGAACCATCGCTACAGACATAAATCATTAATGGTTTATTTTTAACTCTTGCGTACTCTAAACAAGCACCAATACATTGTCCTGCACGCACATCACGTGCATCACCTGTTGTGCGATTACCTGTATGGTAATCATAACCGCCCATTGTAATGGTTCCTGCACCCGCATAACCATTAATAACCATTTTCATTACAGCCGCAGTTTTTGCTAATTCACGATCATTTGTTAAATCGCCATTTGCGCTGCCGATAGGGAAAATCGCATCAATCTCAGAATCAGTGTTACTTGAATCAAGAGCCGTTGGGTCACCAAAATTTTCAACCATATCAGCACTTTTCACATAGGCACAATTTACTTTCTTTTTAATATCAGTATCGTCGGTTAAACCTGTTTGTACATTAGAATTATAGATTTTTTTAGAACTGTTGCGCTGGATAGATTCCATAACTCGAGTTGCATTGTCTAAGCCCATTTTGGCTGATAACTCGCCTGTATCTACTAAGCCTTTAGTATCACTTGGTCGATCAATTTTAGTTGGAAGTACATCAGTATCAATCATTGAAGCAGGTGACATCGAATTACCACCTGAGACAGAGTTACGCGAACCAATGAGCGTTAACAACTCACCTCGTGCACCTGCTTTGTTAATTCCAAACATCGGATTATGTGGATTGTTACCTGTGTCATTATCTGAGCGAGCAGGTATGACGGCACCATTCACATTGTTCGTATTGGTAAAACGCATTTTAATACCGGCTAGCATCGAGCTTTCCGCATGAAAGGGAATACCAAGATCGAGGTTCACGAAAGGATCAGAAGCTAAAAATGTCGTCGGCAATCGATCACCAGGAATTCCTAGTTTGCTATAGCCAGCTGAAGTTAATGCATCTTGAATACCATCTTGTCCTCCGACGAGTACATTTGAGCCCGCCAAATTAGCTCCACCAGCCAGATCAAAACAAATAAAAGGTATTTTATCTGCACCTGGAACAATATTACATATTCCTTTCAAATCAACCATATCTTGAGACAATGCTGCTTTAGCGTCATTCATGCCGAGCATACCCAGCATAGAAGGACCAACAACAGCGCCGGCGCCAGCGATAAAACCCTGACCTATAAATTCTCGGCGTGTGACTGGGCGCGGATGATCTGCATGTAACAACGGTTCATCTGGATGAAGGGGTCGATTTTTATTCTTTGCCATGATAAAACTTCCTTACACTCTATTCGTTATGAACATTACTGGATTAACATACCAGCACTGCCTAATACTGAGGTACACATCGCTTTTACAATTTCTTTGGTACCAGACTGCCCAGCAACACAATTTAAATCAACACCACAACTTTCTGTTATCAAACGGCCCACCAAATTTCCTGGATACGGTGCTGATGCGCTAGCAGCAACAAGCTCATCTACTATTTCAGCTCTTGTTGGAGCATTAGCAAGACCAGCACCCAATGCAGCAGAAGGAATGCCAATCATTCGGTCATATAAAGCATTAGCAAGGGCTGTTTTATCTGTGGTATTAAATGCTGCAGCCGTAGTGGCCGCTTGAGAAAAATCAAAATTACCAAACATACATTCACGAGCAGAAATAGTGGTGCTCGTTCTTTCGCATAAACTTGTAATACTTGTATCCTCAACCATTCGATCACAATATTCAAAAGCTAACTGAGAAATAGCTATGATGTTAGCCGGTCCAAATGCGTTCAGATCTTCAACTGATGGCATTTGTTGATTCAGTGCAGTGAACTTACCTAAAACATTAGTATTTCCTGTAGGAACACCTGTTAACTCTGACATCGTTCCATTAATTTCAGAAAAGGTTCTTACTCCAATATCTGATTGGGCAGGTAAATCTGCAGGTGCCGGCGGTGTCGTAGGTGTTGCAACCACAAATGGATTTGTTTTAGTTCCTAATGCTTCAAAGCTTAAGAAGAAATCATCTACTTGGGTACCTTGTTGTAACTGAATAACAGAACCCAACCTTGAAATGTCTTGATTGTTTGCTGTAATTCGATTTGTTGTTAAATTAATGAACGATTGACCAACAATCGCTTCTTTACCATTAATACCGATACGCATGCCTGAAATTGCAAAATCAATAGCCGGTGTCGTTGTACCTAAGTTCACATATACAGGATTATTAAATAGGTAACTATAACTATCAAACTGTTCAGCCTGCACTCGGATATAACTATCCGCAGGTACGCCTGGAATATGACTTATACTGAACAATAAAAAGAACTTTTCACCTACGCCTGCTTTAAAGTTTTGGTCAATTTGAGCTTGCGTTAAAATGCGATTATGTACTGCAACCATTCGGAATGTACCTTCCCAACCCACTGCACCACCTAATTCATTCGCAAGAATAAAGGCGTGAGTGCTATTCCAATTCGTTAATAAACCATCAACATCATTTGTATCGACATCGCCGGTTTCTACACCATTTACAAAAATGCGGCGACCATTAACTTTGTCAAAATTCATAACAATATGTTGTTGCGATGCTTGTAGGTCTTCATCAGCAGCAGCTGTTTCTAATACAGGACCACCATCTAGCTCATTTCCACCGCCGGTAGTAGCACGGTTATAAAATTGATAATTATATTCATTTTGCGCAATAGTAAAATTACGTTCAGTCGCACCACCTGAATATGAAATAATATTTTTATCTTGCTGAGCGACATTTGCCGGAATAATCCAAGCTTCAATTGAATACTCACCGCGAGTACGAATATTATTTAATAACTTTTGGCTTGTTTGGAACGAAGCTTGTGCTCGGCCATTATTAAATTTAACACCGTAACCACCCACCCAGCTATAGTCACCTGACAACGATAAATTCATTAAAGGTTCAACACCACTGGTATCGTATGCTGTTGCAGCTGTACCCGATTTAAATTCCCACAATGCAATTTGATTAACCACATGACGTTCTCCACCGGTCGCAATAATCGCTTCTGGAGGCTGCAATTTCATTGCCTTACTTACGATTAAGCTAGGATCAACCTGTGTTGCAGTGATACTAGCTGCAAAGGCAGTAATCGCATTTTCCATAACCAATGCATCAGCCGCGCAATCTGCTGTCCAACAGTTATGGAACTGATCTTTTAACCTCAAGACAAAGCGAGAATTTGAAGGATCTAATAAATCCATTTTTTGCTGTGCTGCGAGATAAGAAGCATTAACATCATTTGATGCAAAATAAGGTGATTGTGGATTAGCTGCAGTTGAAGTATGACAACCAGAACAATACTGAGTTAAAACAGGAGTATGGACTATTGTCCCAAAACCAGAAGAATCCGTTGGATAATTTTTACTACTACCAATATCTCTAAGCGGGCTCGGAGCTACTAGAACAACACCTTTTTTAACTGCTTCCGTACCGCTTGTTTCTCCATTCCAAGCAATAATAAAGTCACGTATAGCGTCAGCACAAGCTTCGTCTGTTGCCAACCAGCATGCTTGCGACTTACCATTTACTTGTTTATGGCCATTTCTAACAATTGATACCATTAATGAATCATTTGGAGATGCAAGGTTTGCCACTTGTGTTCCGCGTACAAAACTCAATGCCTCAGAATAAGCTGTTTCAATACTATCGCCGTTTACGAATTGAGGAGATTGTCCACCCGTTCCATGGCAACGACCACAACGGCTAGAACTAGAGAGCTTTTGCCAAACTTCTTTTTCATAAGCAATCACTTCTGCAGAAGAAGTCGATGTAATCAAGGAACCTGCACTAGTATTTGTGCCGCCACTTTGATTGCTTTCAGTACTTGCACCACCGCCACAAGCAACTAACGTTGCAGCAAACCATGTGAGAGAAATTAATTTAACTATTGCCGATGTTTTTATCATCGTTTATTACTCCATCGATTAAACGATATTTAATCTTTAAACTGTGATTAGTAAAAGCTTATGGCCCTTTACAATAAACCGCGGTTTCAGCAAAAACCTGTTTTAGTTTATGACCGCCACTGACAAAATTACTTGTAATACTTGCTACTGCTGCGCGATCTGCAGAGTTACCTGCTGGACGTAAACAAACCGCTTTAAATACCTTTTCTACCTGACAGCTAGCAAACCTTTTACTGTGTGCAAGCTCTTTACCCATACCACTCGCGGCACCACTACCACCACCACCACCGGGTAAACTTAAATCCCAGCCTAGTAAGGAATTTTGCCCCTGACGCCAATAGTTGTCCCATTTATTATCAGTGACAATAAAGCCAGGTTTAAAATTATCGGAATTTATGAGGTTTTTTGCTTGAACTACGTTGTTAGTAAATTCTAAAACATTGCTTGTATCGTTATATTCATAATACGCAAATGCTTGAGTCATCGGATCCATCCCCGTATGGCAACCAATACAAGCATTCATATAGATACGACTGTCTCCACCGGGGCTACGCGATACATCTTGACGAATTCGATCTGAAGGCAAGGTCACATCTTTCAACTGATCCATATCTTCACAAAGATGATTTAAAACGGTAAAACGAAACATGGCGCGATTTGTTCCGTCCACAAAAAATGCTTTAGCAGCCGCACGTGTTGTCATAACACCCGCAGTATCTGCTGCAGTTAATACTCCGCCCGTGTTTGCTGCTTGTGATACAGAAACAAGGACTGCAGGATCACCCATATTGGCACCACTTGCTTCTAATGCTTGGTAATGTGCATTACTTGAATAGCTATACGAAGGAGTTACCCCTGCACCAACATAAAGAATGTCATCATAAAGGATACGACGAAAATCAAGATCATCACGAATTACACCAATGACAGTCGCGGTGTAATCATTCAAAGTGCCTTCATCATCAATATCTTCAGGGAATACCGCGCGAGCTTCATTCGTCCAAGGTGTAATTAAATTAACGAGAGTCGCATTATAAAAGTGTTTGTTCTCCATCGCGAGATTAGCAGCATCAACATCATTTCCAGCAGCAATCATGGCTTCCATGCTATTCAATACTGTAGCACTTGGAACAACACCCGCTAAACGATCATGAATTCGTTTCGCTTGAGTACGATTATCCGCGTATGATTGTCCGATTATAAGGAATAACACTGCCAATAAAACAAAGCTCAATATAAAGCGATGACGATTGTCACCTATATTCAGCCTACATGTTTTCTCTGTCACTAAATTCTGCATTTTTATTGCCTTTATTCGCTGCTTTATGCTTAGTCTTAGCACTAAAACCGGTAAATTTACCCGCTTTTCTAAGTACATATAGTAGATGTTCTAGGAAAATTTTAACTTGAACAAGTTCACAAAAGACCTACTTTTTCAGTTACTGTGAATTCGTTCTCGGATTGTTTTACGAGCAAACACCATAATATATACATATTAATCGTATTAGCGAGAATTTCCTGATGTTGTGGAAGCCTACAAACCTTAAATCAAATATGCCAGTATCTAAACTGTTCTTAAGTACACTCTTTATACTACAAGCTTCCTGTGGTGGTGGTGAAAGTAATTCTGAAGCCAGTGCAATTGGTATTCAGGATGTTCCTATTGCTTTTATTAAGCGTCCAACTCCTCGCGATCAAAATAATGACCTTATTTCCAATGATATGCGCGAACCCACCGCTTTTACAGAGGGTGGTGATCTATATTTACAAGCAAGAGCAAGTTCAACGGCAGGAACCATCAATGTTACCGGTCGAATAACCAAGGGACTTGGTGATGTGAAAGATGTGAGTGCTTCTTTTGATGGCGCTAAGCTCGTTTTTTCTTTGCGACTCGAAGATTTGACCAATGGTAATAATCCTCCGAAGTGGTATTTGTACGAGTATGTCATCGCCAGTGACACCCTAACTCAGCTTACTTCTGCAGGAGCCGCGGATGGAGATGATGTATCACCGCATTATTTACCAGAAGATGGCCGCATCATTTTTGCTTCTACTCGAAAGCCTCTAAGTAAAGGCATATTGGGGAATGAGGGAAGGCAACAAATTTTTGCCACCGATGAAAACCGACGAAATACGGCTTTTGCTCTTCACATACGCGAAAAAAATGGTGACATCATTCAGGTATCCTTTAATCAAAGTCACGATCTTGACCCTATTGTACTAGCAGAAAGTGGCCGAATTTTGTTTAGCCGCTGGAATCACATGGGTAGCCGTAATGATATTAGTCTATACAGTATGAATCCTGATGGATCTGATCTCCAACTCTATTATGGCGCACATAGCCACCGCACAGGACAAGATCCAAATACAGATATTCATTTCTCAAAACCACAAGAAATGCAGGATGGCAGAATCCTCGCCATTCTTCGCCCCTTAGTCACCAATTTTGGTGGCGGAGATATTACTTTTATAAATGGCAAAGACTTTGCTGACAACACCCAACCTATTTGGTCTCAACAAGCCGTTGTGACAGGAACAGCACAAACAACGTTTAAACAAAATGTTAATAATGCTTCGGGTTTGTCTTTAAAAGGTCGCTATAACGCTATTTTTCCATTATTAGATGGTTCAAATAGATATTTAATGAGCTGGAGTCAATGCCAAATTTTAATAGATCCTCTGATTGCTTTTGATCCCGCAGACCCAGCAGCAAACATCGTACCTTGTACTTTAGCAACACAAGCACAGTTGACCGATCCGGCAGTTGTTGAAGCACCACCCAGTTTTGGTATTTTCCTTGTTGATGAAAGCTCAGATACCCAAGTCCCTCTCATCCTACCTGAGGCTGATAGGTTATTTAGTGAAGTTGTCATGGCCTATACAGTAAAAATACCGCCAGTTATTTTTGATAAAGTTCCGGGAGTGACCGTTGGCGTAAATGAAACTTTTTCAAAAGAAGGCGTTGGAGTTTTACATATCCGTAGTGTTTATGATTTTGATGGAGTGTTTGGTGATTTCGCAAATAATATAAGTTATTCATCAAGTTTCACTCCTAAACAAATGGCAGATCCTAAAAATATCACAGCAGATCAACGCCCTGCGCGCTTCATTCGCATTACTAAAGGAGTAAGTTTGCCTGACCGAGATACCAAACGTATTGATAACACCGCTTTTGGTCGTAGTACACAACAAGGAATGCGTGAAATCGTCGGCTATGCGCCAATTGAGCCCGATGGCTCAGTAAAAATTAAAGTGCCTGCTAATGTGCCATTGACCATCGGCATATTAGACAAAGATGGACGCAGGATCAGTAATCGCCATCAATCTTGGTTCCAAGTAAAAGCAGGTGAAACGCTTGAATGTGTTGGTTGTCACGTTCATAACACGGCTGACCAAGCCAGTAATAAACCTCATGGTCGCCCTGATTACACATCAAAGTTTAATGCCGGTGCAGAAACAACTGGTCTTGGCTTTCCGAACTCAGTTATTGCCTTATTTGGGCAAATAGAAGAGACAATGGCAGAAGCACGTGCACGTCACAGTTGTTTATCTACTCCTCCTTGCGCAGATATGAAGCCCAGTACTGACTTAGTTTATTCTGATGTTTGGACTGACGATGTTGCGGCAAACCGTTCTGCAGATGCCAGCTTTACCATCGACTATACCGGTGTGCCCGTTTCTCCTTTAGCAGCTCCCGTTACTTCTACCTCATCTGCTTGTGCAAATAATTATAGCGACCCAATTACTACAGCTAGCTTCGTTAACTGTCGGATAGTACTTAACTATCAAGCTCATATTCAACCTATTTGGGTAACAACGGCGAATCGTCCAGCAGCAGCTGAATGTACAAGTTGCCACACCGCAACAGGTTTTGCTCATCTAAACGCAGGACAACTTGAGCTAACAAGCGGCCCATCTACAGATGAACCCGATCATCTTATATCTTATCGTGAGCTTTTATTTAACGACCAAGAACAAGAAGATAATGCAGGTACTCTACAAGATATTATGATTACACGAGATATTCTTGTTAATGGACTCCCTATCGATCTTAATAATGACAATATTAACGATCAAGAAACAGTTCCTGATCCTGCTCGAGTTACTGTAGCAACCATGTCTACCGCCGGTGCGCGTAGCAGCGAATTTATGGAGTTAATGACGGGGCTTGATTTAAATGGCAATGGTAGCCAGCCAACGGATACTAAAGCTCATAATACAATGCTTACCGCTTCAGAATTGAAGCTATTATCTGAATGGTTAGACATTGGCGCTCAATACTTCAACAATCCGTTTGATACAGCTGTACCGATTAACTAAACGTAATATAATATGCCTTGTTGCGCAGTTAGCGACAAAATGGATCTAAAAATAAAATTAAGGAAAGATGTATCGAGGTTTACTTGAATAAAA
>JASFYW010000062.1:0-3916 GCA_045046865.1 Woeseiaceae bacterium
CTGATATTAAGCAAACGTTGGTAAATTTTTACAATCGGCGCCAGAATGGGATTGTGTTTTTCTTTAATCCCGTGCTTAAACAAATAGGTTGCCAGTGCAGGTACAACCATCAATGCAACAATTAGAGAAGCCAACATAGCTAAAACAATGGATACGGCCATGGGTTGAAATAACTTACCTTCAACGCCCTCCAATGAAAACAGCGGTGCAAACACAATGGTAATTATCATCACAGCAAAAAATACTGGACGGGCCACTTCTTTGGCCGATTCCATAATACGTAATGGCATGCTGCCAGCATTTTGATCGCCATCGTGTGCGGCATCACTGTCACCATCGCCACTTTCATGCTGTGCATCTGGATGGGTAAGATGACTAAAAATATGTTCCATCATGACTACCGAGCCATCCACCATCATGCCGATGGCAATTGCCAGACCACCTAATGACATCAGGTTTGCGGATACGCCCCAGTAAGCCATGGCCATTAATGCCAGACCAATGGATAATGGAATGGATAACAACACTAATAATGTTGCGCGAATATTCATCAGAAAGATCATCAGAATAATCACGATCAGCACGAATGCTTCAAGCAAAGCGGTAATCACGGTCGAGACGGCTTTTTCAACCAGATCCGATTGATCGTAAACCGTGTCGATATAAACCCCTTCCGGTAAAGCTTGTTGAACTAAGGGTAAACGCGCTTTTATGCTATCAATGGTTAACTTGGTGTTAGCGCCCATGCGTTTTAAAACAACACCGGTCATGACTTCACCTAATGATTCTGGGTTACCATCAGCATCACGTCGAGACAAAGTGACCGCGCCCTGACGAATTTCTGCACCAAACTCAACTGTTGCCACATCTTTTACACGTACAACAATGCCGTCTTCCTGTTTTAACGGAGTATTACCAATATCATGCAGTCCATTTTCGTTTGACCTTAACCAGCCAACACCACGAATAACCAACTGTTCCTGCCCCCTGTCCATATACCAGCCACCGGCATTACGATTACTCGCCTGTATTGCGCTTGATATATCATCAATACTCACGTCGTAAGCAAGGAGTTTTTTCGGATCAACCTGCACTTGATACTGGCGAACCTCTCCCCCAAATGAGAGTATTTCAGTCACGCCATCTACCGGCATTAACAATAATTTAACCACCCAGTCATTGAGACTACGCAGTGCCATAATGTCGTATTTTTCTGCATCATCTGCACGAATAATATATTGAAACACCATGCTTAAGCCGGATATATTCGGCCCCATTTCGGGTGTACCAATACCATCAGGCACCTGTTCTTTTGCTGCTTGTAAACGCTCAAAAACCAGTGAGCGAGCAAAGTAGATATCAGTGCCTTCTTTAAACACCACCGTCACCATGGAAAGGCCTGTTTTTGAAATGGAGCGCACTTCTTCAACATCCGGTAAGCTGTACATAACCGCTTCTACCGGAAAGGTAATGAGCTGCTCGACTTCTTCTGCTGCCAGACCTTCTGCTACGGTATTAATCGAGACCTGTACATTGGATACATCTGGAAAAGCATCCAGATTAAGTTTGGGTAAAATGAGACCCGCCCCCATTAACATGGCAATTAAAGCAATAACTACCAGTAAACGACTGCGAACCGATATTTCTATCAGTGAATTTAACATGTGTTTATCCTTTAGTAGTGAGCTTAATGGTTATGAATTTCAAAGCCGCTTTTCGCCATTTCTGACTGCACGAAAAAAGCACCTTGTACAACAACGGATGTGCCGGGTTTTAGGCCTCTAATAACTGCCTTACCATTCATAACGCGCACTAGTTCTACTTCTACTCCTTTAAATTCTCCCTTTTCATCCTGCTCGACAAAGACCTGCCAATCACCATCCGGGCTACGCAATACAGCGGCTTCTGGCACAGCTAATACATTATTATCTTTTGTTTGTGCGGATGGTTTAGATACTTCGATTTGTGTATTAACAAATAATCCTGGGTGCAATGCATCATTGTTATTTTCAACACTCAAACGAATGCCAACTGTACGTGTTATTTCATCAAGTACATGGGAAATTTGAGATACTTTGGCATTAAAACTTTGACCGTTAAATAACACGCTGGCGTTATTGCTTATGCCAATATTACTAGCAATTGTAGGCGTAACTCTCGCCATAACCCATAAGCTAGACTCATCAGAAATAAGATTAAGTTCCTGTCCTGGCTCTATTTGTTGACCCTTAATATAGTCTTCTTTAAGTATAGTTCCATCAGTCGTAGCAACTAGAGCGAATTTACCATTGGCAAGGGAAAAATCTTTACTGTCTATCAATGCATTAATCTGAGTTTCTGTCATCCCATAGGCACGGACTTTGGCTTTTGCTAATTCCCAATTAACACGAGCCTCAGTATAGCGTCGTTCTGAAACCACTTTACGGCCCAGTTTTTTAACCCGTTTCCATTCACGATCTACAACTAACACATGTCCCTGAGCTTCTGCCATTTCGACACTTGATAAGGTAACAATGGGTTGGCCTTTGCGAACAGATTCACCTAAAACCACATGACGTTTAATAAGCTGTGCAGAAATTCTAGGCGTTATTGATTCTGTTTTATAGGTATTAAATCTAACTTCACCTGGGGCTTTTATTGTTGATAAAACACGCTGCAAGGTTAATGGTTTTACAACTATGCCGGCCATTTCCATTTGTTCAGAAGACAGTTTGGTTACGCCTTTTTCGTGCTCATCCCCATGTTCTTCTTCATGCTCACCTTCATGGTTTTCATGTGATGCCTCAGATTTTTCAGAATGCTCAGCTGAGGCTAATACAAAATGAGATGTGCTTAAGGCACCACTCATCAAAAGCAGTATAAATAGTGTTTTAGAATTCATGTTATATATTTCCTAATTATTCTTTTCGGGTTGAGTAATATTCAACCAGATATCAATTGTGTTAGTTTGGCTCATCCAGTTAAATGCGACCTGCCAGAGCTGATTGCGTAGTTCGAGACCTGCTGCCTGAGTTTCTAACGCCTGCTTGAGTTGCAGCAAATAATCTGCTGCACTGATATCACCTGCTTGCCAGAGCTGTTTGATCAGATTCAATTGCTGATTAACACTTTCACGACTGTACTCGCGCCAGTTATTCCAGGCATTTAACAAATTACGATAACGCTCTGTTGTTACAATCAATGATGCGCGACTATTTCGATAAGCCAGATGGGCTCGTTGTTCGCTGGCAATTAGTTGCTGTTGCGCGGCGTCAACTTCAGCGCCAAAATTATTCCGAATATTGAGAGGCAAGCTCAAATTTAAACCAATGAGATCATCATCCCCCTCCGTACCGGCTTTAACGCTGATGGTTGGGTTCCAGGCTTTTTCGCTTTTACGTAATTCCACATTTTGCTTAGCCACTTGAAGTTCAGCCAGCTGTGCGCGAATAACAGGTAGTTTTTGCAGAAATGATTCGAGCTCCTGATTAATTTCGGGCTCAGGAAGTTGCTCGGGTAATTCAGGCAGTTTGCTGGGCAAATCACCTAATAAGGAACGTAGATTTTCCCTTGCCTGAGTCGCATCTGAAAGAACAGTTGCCTGCTCCATTATCGCCTGGCTATAAGCCAGACGAGCCAGATTTAACTCAACTTGGTTTAAATCTCCTGCCTGATAGCGTTGTTCGGCTATACGCTTAAAATCATCCATTAGCTTCAGGCTTTGCCGATTAAGCACTGCCAATTCACTATTGGTTTGATGTTCTGCTAAGCCCGTGAGTAGCTCACTAATAAATGACTGGTTAGCCACTTCATAATCAGCCATGGCTTTAACTAACTCAGCATCGGCTATGGCGGTACGACTGCCTCTCTGGTCACCCCAATCTATGGTCTGGCTAATGCCTATGCTTTTAGTTTCAACATCTGAATCCTCATATTC
>JASFYW010000063.1:0-14222 GCA_045046865.1 Woeseiaceae bacterium
CCATTTTTATAGCAGTTTTGACTCTAGTTTTTTAATAATCTCTTCCATCTCATCCACTTTGGCTCGTGTTTTTTGTAACACCGCCGCTTGAATATCAAATTCATGGCGCGTCACAATATCCATCTTTTTCAACGTAGTAGACAGGCTTTGACGTAAGTAGTCTTGAATATCATCATTCAAAGAGCCGGCTTTTCCAGGGATGTTATCCACAACCGATTTTATTAATTTATCAATATCAGGTATTTGCATCTTATTTTCACATTTCTAATCAGAGAGGGTGCTATTCTACATAAATAAGTTAATTATGTGATGATTTGAGTATTTTATTCTGCCATTGTTGTTAGAATTTCAACCATTAAAACTAATTAGCTCTCTTATTTAAACTTAAGGAATAGAATAATGAAAAAAATCCTCCTCACTCTTTTAAGCGTAGCCACACTTTCAAGTGGTGTTGCCACGCTTGCTCATGCCGCCAACTCAACTGCATTTGCTGCAATAACCAGCAACTATGTTTTTCGTGGATTTACCCAAACCAATGACGATCCTGCTGTGCAGGGCGGCTACAATATTCAACAGTCTAAAGATGATAAAGGCTGGTATGCCGGTGTATTTGCTTCAACGTTTTCAAAAGGCATTGAAGTAGACGGTTTTGGTGGTTGGAAGGGGAGCCTTGGCAAACAATCAAGCTATGGCTATGATGTTGGTGCGATTGTTTATCAATATACCGAAAGTACGTTTACGGATGTGACCGAATTTTACGCGGGTATAAGTTACGAAACAGCCTATGCAAAACTATATATAGGAAATGGTTCGGGCATCAAAAGCTATAACTATATTGATTTAGGCGCAGCATTTATTGTGATGGAAGATATCGACTTAAATGTTCATTTCGGCAATAACACCGAAACCAGTATTAATGATGTGAGTGCTGCACTCAGCACACAAGTGAAAGATTTTGATTTTAGTCTAGGCGCAAGCTTTGAAGATGCTACCGATGAATTTGAATTTTTTGTTACTGTGGGCAAGGAATTTGATTTGTAGCATTTAGAAAAAAAGTATAAAGAGCCTACCTTTAAAAGTAGGCTTTTTTTTGGATTGATTTTGCTGGATTGCAAGCAAAACTAGTTGCGGCTCATTTAATATTGAGAACGGCTGCAAAAATAAATGTGATAATGGTATAAATAGGCTACTAAATAAATAAGAAGTTATAACAATATGTTTATTCTCGATAATGCAGTCTGGTCAATATTTTTTCTGGCTTTTGGTTTGGGGCTTTTGCATGCGCTTGATGCGGATCATATCATGGCCGTGACTGCGATTTCAGCAAAACAAGGCGGAGCAAAAGCCATTGTTCGTTTGTGTTTAAATTGGTCGTTAGGGCATGGCGCTACTCTACTAGTTTTTGGTGTCATTATTCTCTTTTTAGGCTTATCAATTCCTCATAGTTTGAGTCAGTATGCTGAAATTGGAGTTGCTATAATTCTGATCATGATTGGTATTATGATCTTACGAGATCTCTACGTTTCTAAATCGCATATACATTTCCATCAACATGATAAATTAAGCTCACATGCTCATTGGCATCAACATACGAAAAATAAAAAAGAATCAAATCATAATAAGAAGCATGAGTCACATAATCATGGTGCCGTTTTAGTAGGGGCCATTCATGGATTAGCAGGCTTAGCGCCGTTACTAGCCATAATGCCGATGGCACAAAAATCTATTTGGTTTGGTGTGGCATATTTATTAATTTTTTGTGCCGGCGTGTTTCTTTCTATGACGCTGTTTGGGGGTGTATTTAGCAAATTAATTTTTGGATTACAGCGCTATGGAAATGTCTCAATAAATATAATACGTGGAACGATAGCCACTATTTCTATCTCTATAGGTGGCATATGGTTAGTTAACGGCGTCGCATTATGAGTAGTGTTGAACCTATCAAACGTTCTTGGGTTGCTGAATTGAACTTGGGTTTTGAGCACGATGGTCGCCGTACCATTATAAAAAATAGAAAACATTTTGGCCCTTTAGTGATACAAAAACCTTTTTACCCTGAGGGCGAGGTGTGTCATGTTTATTTATTGCATCCTCCTGGAGGTATTGTTGGCGGAGATGAGTTACACCTTAATATAAAAGTAGAAAACAATGGTCATGCTTTAGTGACTACACCTGCGGCCACAAAATTTTACAGCGGTAATGGCTTTCTTGCAGAGCAAAAACAAAATATAAAAGTCTCTGCAGATTCTTGTATGGAATGGCTGCCACAAGAAACTATATTTTTTTCAGGTTGCGAAGCAAAAACGAGTACTATCGTTCATTTAGAGGGTGATGCTAAATATATAGGCTGGGAATTAATTTGTTTAGGCCGCCCTGCTTGTGATGAGGCCTTTGAAAAAGGATCATGTACACAACATGTTGAAGTCTGGCGTGATAACAACCCACTTGTTATTGAGCGTAGTCGTTTACAAGGTGGAGATGAACTACTTGATGCCATGTGGGGGATGCAAGGTTATGTGGTGATGGCAACATTGATAGCAACCCATGTAGATAAGTTAGTTTTACAATACGTTCGTGAAGAAATAGAAAAGCAAAATTTAGAATCAAAAACAATAAGAATCAGTTGTACATTAATAGGTGATATTCTTATTTGTAGAGTGCTTGCTCATCAGATTGAAGTAGCAAGAAATAATTTAGTTGTGGTTTGGAAAATAATTCGTCCACATATAATGCAAAGACAAGCTGTGATTCCAAGAATTTGGAATACATAATAATAGCGTTAACAATAATTAATATATTTAGGAGTCGTGTATGGAACTTACACCTCGAGAGAAAGATAAATTACTTTTATACACCGCGGCGATAGTCGCAAGAGATCGCAAGCAACGTGGCGTGAAATTAAATTACCCGGAGTCCATCGCGCTAATTTCATCAGAAATTGTTGAAGGTGCAAGAGATGGAAGAACGGTCGCCGAACTCATGAGTTACGGCACAACATTACTCACACGTGATGATGTGATGGATGGTATAGCCGAAATGATTCATGACGTACAAGTTGAAGCGACCTTTCCAGACGGTACAAAGTTAGTGACCGTACATAACCCTATTCAATAGCAGGAGCAATAACATGATACCCGGTGAATATTTTATCGAAGAAGGTGAGTTGGAACTCAATGCGGGATGTAAAACAATTTCGGTCGATGTTGCCAATACTGGAGACCGCCCTATTCAAGTTGGCTCACATTATCATTTTTTTGAAACAAACAGCGCCCTGGAATTTCAACGCGGTAAAACCCGTGGTTGCCGCTTAAACATTCCTGCGGGCACAGCAACACGTTTTGAGCCTGGTCAAACACGTCACGTTGAATTGGTTGAATACATGGGCGATAAAAAAGTATATGGCTTTAATGGCGCCATTATGGGCGAGCTATAAAGTGAATAAAAGCTTAATGGAGAACAGTTAGCATGGCGACAATTAGTAAACAAGCATATGCAGAAATGTACGGTCCGACCACAGGCGATCGCGTGCGCTTAGGTGATACTGAGTTGGTAATAGAAGTCGAAGCTGATCACACACGTTATGGTGATGAAGTTAAATTTGGCGGCGGCAAAGTGATTCGAGATGGCCAAGGTCAAGGCCAAGCAAATGCAGCAGACGTGGTTGACACCGTTATTACCAACGCATTAATTGTTGATCACTGGGGCATAGTAAAAGCGGATATAGGGATTAAGGAAGGCCGCATTGTCGCAATTGGTAAAGCGGGTAATCCGGATATTCAAGATAATGTAAATATTGTTATTGGCGCAGGTACGGAGGCAATAGCCGGAGAAGGTCAAATATTAACAGCAGGTGGTGTCGACGCACACATTCATTTTATTTGTCCGCAACAAATTGAAGAAGCCTTAATGTCAGGCGTGACAACAATGTTAGGTGGCGGCACAGGACCAGCAACGGGAACAAATGCAACAACATGCACGCCAGGTCCATGGCACATTCATCGTATGTTACAGGCGGCGGATGACTTGCCGATGAATTTAGGTTTTTTAGGTAAAGGAAATTCCAGCTTACCCACACCATTAGAAGAACAAGTAGCCGCAGGTGTGATGGGTTTAAAATTACATGAAGACTGGGGTACAACACCGGCTTCAATTGATAACTGTTTAAATGTGGCAGAAGCGATGGATGTGCAAGTCGCCATTCATACTGATACGCTAAATGAATCGGGTTTTGTTGAAGACACCTTGGCCGCATTCAAAGGCCGTGCTATTCATACTTATCATACTGAAGGTGCTGGCGGTGGTCATGCGCCAGATATTATTCGTGCGTGTGGAGAAGATAATATTTTACCTTCAAGCACCAATCCGACACGACCGTATACAGTGAATACCATTGATGAACATTTGGATATGTTAATGGTATGTCATCACCTTGATCCTAGTATTGCGGAAGATGTGGCATTTGCAGAATCACGTATACGAAAAGAAACCATTGCCGCGGAAGATATTTTACATGACCTTGGTGCATTTTCTATGATTGCGTCAGACTCGCAAGCAATGGGACGAGTCGGTGAAGTGATTACGCGAACTTGGCAAACTGCGCATAAAATGAAAGTGCAACGTGGACCATTAGAAGGTGATAGCGATAGAAATGATAACAACCGAGTGAAACGCTACATTGCAAAATATACCATCAACCCCGCGATTACCCACGGTATTTCGCATGAAGTGGGATCCGTAGAAGTTGGTAAACTGGCAGACTTGGTTTTATGGAAGCCTGCTTTTTTTGGTGCCAAGCCCTCTTTAATTATTAAAGGTGGATTTATCGCAGCAGCACCGATGGGCGATCCCAATGCCTCTATTCCAACACCACAACCTGTTCATTACCGCATGATGTTTGGTGCGCTAGGTGGTGCACGTACTCATACGAATATCACCTTCGTTTCTCAAGCTGCGATGGATGCAGGAATAAAAGAAAAATTAGGTTTAAAGAAAGTGGTTGCTGCGGTTAAAAACACACGCAGTATTCGCAAAAAAGATATGATCTTAAATAATTATCAACCAACAATTGAAGTGAATTCGCAAACCTATGAAGTGCGAGCCGATGGCATGTTGTTAACCTGTGAGCCTGCAGAAACATTACCACTGGCACAACGTTATTTCTTATTTTAATAATAAATTGGTTATAAGAAGAGAAGTCGAATATGGTTTTAAAAGTATATGAACGATTAGAAAAAATCAGTGAAGAAGATAAACAAACATCGTCTTTACTGACGTTACCGTTTGAGCTGAGAAAAAAGAGTCGCTTAAAAGCAAACTTAGATGATGGAACGGAAGTGGGTTTAATCCTTTCGCGCGGTGAATTTTTACGTGGCGGAGATTATTTGCGTGCAGAAAATAATTTAGTTATAAAAATTGTTGCCGCAGAGGAATCGGTTAGCACCATTCGACATGATGACACTTTGATGTTGATGCGAGCCAGTTATCATTTAGGTAACCGACATGTGCCATTACAAGTAAATAATGATTGGCTTCGTTATGAGCATGATCATGTTTTAGATGACATGGTAAAAGGTTTAGGTTTGAATGTTAGTGTTGAAACTGCGCCCTTCGAACCGGAGGCAGGTGCTTATGGTGGTGGACATAAACATGGTGATGATGAACACGTGCATGAGCATCATGACCACAGTAATAATTCGCATAGCCATTCTCACTGAGCAGCGTTATGTTTACTCAAGCAGAATCACAATTACGTTTATGGCAATTGATTAGCCCGACACTACCCATCGGTAGTTTTGCCTACTCGCAAGGGTTGGAATATGCGATTGATAGTGAATGGGTCAAGGACGAACAAGACACAGCCCTGTGGATTAAAGGGCAGATAAGAAAAACATTAACAGTCTTAGATATTCCGGTTATGCAGCGAATGTATGGCGCATGGCAAACATCCGAACTGGATAAAATTATATATTGGAATCAATGGTTGCTTGCCTCAAGAGAATCAAAAGAATTACGTGACGAAGATATTCAGCTCGGTCAATCGCTACATCGAGTGTTAAAAGGCTTAGACATTTTTTTACCTACTGATGAAGATATTGAGTGGAGTTATGCCGCTATGTTTGCGTATGCCTCGGTAACATGGGACATACCTTTTATAGACAGCGCAACAGGCCTACTTTGGGCGTGGAGTGAAAATCAAGTGGCCGCTGCCGTTAAGCTGGTTCCTTTAGGGCAAACTGCTGGGCAAAGAATTTTATCAGAAGTATTAAAAGAAATACCTGCTGCCATAGAGGCAACAAAAAATATTAGTGATGACGAGATAGGGACATTAGCGCCCGGCTTAGGCATTGCAAGTGCATTACATGAAACGCAATATTCGCGTTTATTTAGATCATAATTTTATTTGAGGTTTTAAGATGAGCGACAGTCAAGTATTAAGAGTGGGGGTTGGTGGTCCGGTTGGATCAGGTAAAACAGCATTAGTTGAAGCGTTATGCCAAAAAATGCGTGACGACTATAATATCGCAGTCGTTACAAATGATATTTATACAAAAGAAGACGCGCAGTTTTTAGTGCGTAGCGGTGCTTTATCTGAAGATCGCATTGTCGGAGTAGAAACGGGCGGCTGTCCACATACTGCAATACGAGAAGACGCTTCTATGAATTTAAGCGCAGTTGAAAATTTACAGAAAAAATTTGCAGGTTTGCAAATGGTGTTTATTGAAAGTGGTGGTGATAATTTAAGTGCGACGTTTAGCCCTGAGTTATCTGATCTCACTATCTACGTTATCGATGTTTCAGCAGGTGATAAAATTCCACGTAAAGGTGGCCCCGGTATTACCAAGTCAGATCTTTTAGTGATCAATAAAATTGATCTTGCGCCGTATGTTGGGGCGTCATTAGAGGTAATGGACAGAGACGCAAAATTAATGCGCGGTGATAGGCCTTTCATTTTTAGTAACTTAAAAACATCACAAGGCCTGACAGATATTTTAGATTTCATAGTGAAAGAAGGGATGTTGGTAAAAGTTAAAGAAGCTATATAAGTTGATCATGATGTTCTGCATTAGTGCATCATAAAAAACTACTTGCACCAATAGAGTGCGCATTAAAAAGCCCCGTGCTCTTTGTAATAGCTAACTTGTTGTTAATGCTATCAATTTTTGTTTGGCACAGCCTTTGCTCTTAAGTTTGTACTAGAAAAATAAAGAGGGACAAAGATATGAAAAAATTAAGTTTTAGCTTAGCAAAAACAAAAGTACTTTTATCGGCAGCTGTACTGACAATGTCAGTTCAAGTAGCTCAAGCGGCAGACACAATTAAAGTCGGCGTCTTACATTCATTGTCAGGCACCATGGCTATCAGTGAAACTACGTTGAAAGACACTGTTTTAATGATGATAGAGGAACAAAATAAAAAAGGTGGCGTATTAGGTAAAAAATTAGAAGCCGTTGTTGTAGATCCTGCCTCTAACTGGCCTCTCTTCGCTGAAAAAACACGTGAATTAATCTCTAAGAAAAACGTTGATGTTATTTTCGGTTGTTGGACATCAGTATCACGTAAATCAGTATTGCCTGTAATAGAAGAATTAAACGGTTTGTTATTCTACCCAGTACAGTACGAAGGTGAAGAATCATCTAAAAATGTTTTCTATACGGGTGCTGCACCAAATCAACAAGCGATTCCTGCAGTTGATTATTTAATGAATGAAATGGGTGTTAAGCGTTGGGTTCTAGCGGGAACAGATTATGTTTACCCTCGCACGACTAATAAAATCCTTGAAGCATATTTGAAGTCAAAGGGCGTTAAGTCTAAAGACATCATGATTAACTACACACCCTTTGGACATTCTGATTGGCAGAGTATTGTTTCTAAAATTAAGAAATTTGGTTCAGCCGGTAAGAAGACCGGCGTAGTATCAACTATCAACGGTGATGCAAACGTACCCTTCTATAAAGAACTCGGTAACCAGGGAATCTCAGCTGACAAAATTCCAGTTGTAGCATTCTCGGTTGGTGAAGAAGAGCTTTCTGGTTTAGATACTAAGCCATTAGTAGGCCATTTAGCAGCTTGGAATTACTTTATGAGTGTTGATAATAAAGCGAATACGAAATTTATTAACACTTGGCAGACGTTTATTAAAGACAAAAAACGTGTAACAAACGATCCAATGGAAGCAACAGCAATCGGCTTTAATCTTTGGGTGAAGGCAGTTGAGAAAGCGAAATCAACAGATACAAATAAAGTTGAAAAGGCTATCATTGGTCTTACTACTCCAAATATGACCGGTGGTATTGCGAAGATGTTACCAAATCATCACATCACTAAGCCAGTTCTTATTGGTGAGATTCAAGATGACGGTCAAATTGAAACAGTATGGCAAACAGACGGTACTGTTCCAGGTGATGCATGGTCTGACTTCTTACCAGGCAGTAAAGATGTAGTATCAGATTGGGCTAAACTCAAATGTGGTAACTACAACACGAAAACCAAAAAATGTTCAGGACAAAATTTCTAATAGAGAAATAACTGAATAAATAATAAGAATGGGCGTTTATTAACGCCCATTTTTTTATTATAATTTTCTGCTTCGAGACAATCAGGACGGGACGTATAAAATAACTCGCCCCTTAAAATAATAATGAATATTTTCTACAAACAAATTAAACAAGCAATTCTTATCGTCGCCTCGTTAATGCTATTAACGACAAGTTTTGAGGTGGCTGCTGAAGAAGATGCTTTTACCTCTGCGGTTAGCAAATTATCTGCGAAAAAATTTAAAGAAAAAGAGCTGGCAGTTGATGGCTTAATGAAAATAACCGACGAACGTATTCTTTCGACATTACAGGCTTTACTCAAAGGTAAGCTTTATTACAAAAAATCAAACAAACAAATTGTTTATCTAAAGAAACATGATGATGAATATGTTGCGACCAGCGTCATTACTAATGAAAAACTAGCTGAGACTAACAAAAGAAAATTTAAAAAAATCAGGGTTAATAATAAGTTACGTGGGAAGTTACGTGGCTACATAGCACAGCTTAGTTTAGAAAATAAAAATCCAAAAATAAGGCTGTCAGCAATGAAAGAAATGATGAGCTCAGTCACTGAAGAATCGCTGTTAGATATTCAACAAAGATTAAAAAATGAAAAAAATTCAGATGTCTTAGAAATAATTCAAATATTTGAAGCACTTGTTGCAATTGATAAATCAGATAAGAGCGTGCGTTTAAGCGCAATCAAAACACTTGGCGCAAGCCTTGAGCCTAACGCAAGAATTAAAATTGTTTCATTGTTAGAAAAAGATGAGAGTGATAATTATATAGAATCTGACAGCGATATTGTTTATGCAGCATTGAAAGCTAAGAAAATAATTGATGAACGGCGTGATGTGTTTGCCTTTTTTGAAAAAGTATTTTTTGGCTTAAGCCTTGGTTCGGTCTTATTGCTGGCTGCAATTGGTTTGGCGATTACCTTTGGTGTTATGGGTGTTATTAACATGGCGCATGGTGAGTTAATTATGATTGGCGCGTATACAACGTACGTTGTGCAGTTATTAATGCCTAATCATATCGGTTTGTCGTTACTCGTTGCTGTTCCCGCCGCATTTATTGTTTCCGGTTTATTTGGTATCGCGATTGAACGCACAGTTATTCGTCATCTCTATGGCAGGCCGCTTGAAACACTACTCGCGACATTTGGTATTAGCTTAGTATTACAGCAATTAGTCAGAAGTGTTTTCTCGCCGTTAAATCGAAGTGTAGAGACACCAGAGTGGATGAGTGGCGCACTAGAAATTAATCCGGTCTTTTTTATTACTTATAATCGTTTAACGATAGTGTTCTTTAGTTTATTTGTTTTTGCTGCACTGCTATTAATTCTTAAGAAAACATCCTTGGGATTGAAAGTACGTGCCGTTTCGCAAAATAGAACAATGGCTCGCGCTATGGGGATTAGAAGTGAATGGGTAGATGCGCTTACCTTTGGTTTAGGTTCAGGTATTGCGGGTATCGCCGGCGTTGCACTGAGTCAGTTGACGAACGTAGGACCTAATCTTGGTCAAGCTTATATTATTGACTCGTTCCTCGTGGTGGTCTTTGGTGGTGTGGGTAATTTATGGGGAACCTTAGTCGGCGCAATGTCGTTGGGGCTCTTCAATAAATTTATTGAGCCTGTCACGGGCGCGGTACTCGCAAAAATATTTGTTTTAGTTTTTATTATTTTATTTATTCAGAAAAAGCCGCGCGGATTGTTTCCGCAAAAAGGCCGTTCTGCGGAGAATTAAGTTATGCCAGGAAGCATTTTTTTTCAGATATTTAACGAAAGAAATAATCAGATTTTTCTTGGTCTTCTTGCGTTTATTGCCATCATGGTGCCGATACTAAATTTAGTGGTGCCGGCAGATTCTGCATTACATCTATCAACCTATACGTTAACGTTATTGGGTAAGTATCTTTGTTTTGCTTTATTAGCGATAGCGCTCGATTTAGTGTGGGGCTATGCAGGTATTTTAAGTTTAGGCCATGGCGCTTTTTTTGCTTTAGGCGGCTATGCCATGGGCATGTACCTCATGCGTCAAATCGGCGACCGAGGTGTTTATGGAAATCCAGAATTACCTGATTTTATGGTTTTTCTAAACTGGCAAGAGCTACCGTGGTTTTGGGCAGGTTTTGATCACTTCTGGTTTGCTGTAATTATGGTCGTACTTGTTCCTGGTATATTGGCATTTGTTTTTGGTTGGTTAGCCTTTCGTTCACGTGTTACTGGCGTTTACTTATCTATCATTACACAAGCATTAACCTATGCCTTGTTGCTGGCCTTCTTTAGAAATGAAATGGGTTTTGGAGGTAATAACGGCTTAACCGATTTCAAAGATATTCTTGGTTTTAACTTACAGTTGGACAGCACGCGTATTGCTTTATTTTTAGCGACGACATTTGCACTTGCTGCCGCATATATTGTTGCTAAATACATTACCTTGTCTAAATTTGGACGTGTCATTATCGCAATTAGAGACTCAGAAGATCGTGCACGCTTTATTGGTTACAAAGTAGAAAGTTATAAACTTTGGTTGTTTGTTATTTCTGCCGTGATAGCAGGCATCGCCGGCGCACTTTATGTTCCACAAGTTGGCATTATTAATCCGGGTGAGTTCTCGCCATTGAATTCAATTGAACTGGTTGTTTGGGTTGCGGTTGGTGGTCGAGGTACATTATATGGAGCGGTTGTTGGCGCTATTTTAGTGAATTACGGTAAAACTTATTTTACCGGCGCATTCCCAGAAGTGTGGTTGTTTGCCTTAGGTGCCTTATTTGTTTTGGTTACGTTGTATTTACCAAAAGGTATTATGGGTGCTTATGAACAATTTTACAGTCGTTACATTAAAAAGGAGACGACTGCATGAAAACATTAGATACCGTTAGAGATGTCATGCGACGTGATCGCGTTTTTGATTTTATGGTGCCACAAGGTGTTCATCCAACATTCAAGAATGAAGTGGATACAAGCCATAAAACCATTTTATATGTAGAAGATATTTCGGTTAGCTTTGATGGCTTTAAAGCATTAAATGATTTAACACTATATATTAATGAAGGTGAGCTACGTTGCATCATTGGTCCTAATGGCGCAGGTAAAACAACCATGATGGATGTCATTACCGGTAAGACACGACCAGATAGTGGCTTAGCTTATTTTGGCCAAAGTATGGATCTCACTAAAATGAGTGAATATGAAATTGCTTCGGCAGGCATTGGCCGTAAATTTCAGAAGCCCACCATCTTTCCTGAACACACCGTTTTTCAAAATCTTGAATTAGCCATGCACATGAACAAAAGTGTTTGGAGTTCATTGACTTATAAAATGAACAGCGAACAGTTTGATAAAATTAATGAAGTCATGCAAACGATTGGTTTAAAAACAAACGAGCAACAATTAGCAGGTTCATTATCTCACGGTCAAAAACAATGGTTAGAGATAGGCATGTTATTAACACAAAATCCTAGACTGCTATTAGTTGATGAGCCTGTTGCCGGTATGACGCATCAAGAAATTGATCGAACCGCAGAGCTACTCACTGGCCTAGCGGGGAAACATTCAGTGGTGGTTGTTGAGCATGATATGGAATTTGTTCGCTCCATTGCACAAACTGTAACTGTGTTGCATAACGGCTCAGTTTTGGCTGAAGGAAATATGGATCAAATTCAAAACGATCCTAAAGTCATTGAAGTTTATTTAGGAGAGTAAGCATGCTGCAAATAAAAGATCTTAACCAGTTTTATGGGCAAAGCCATACCCTTTGGGATATCAATATTGATATTAAGCAAGGAGACTGCGTGTGCCTAATGGGACGTAATGGCGTTGGAAAAACAACGTTATTAAAAAGTATCATGGGTTTGTTAGACAGCAGTGATGGCAGCATTAATTTTGAGGGTCTTGAATTAACAAATAAAGATGCCTCCGTTCGCGCTTGTTCAGGTATCGGTTATGTACCGCAAGGCCGAGAAATTTTCCCACAACTAACAGTAGAAGAAAATCTTAAAGTGGGTTTCTATGCCCGCAAAGATAAAATAAAAGAAATCCCGGAACATATTTTTGAAATGTTCCCTGTTTTAAAACAAATGCTAAAACGCCGAGGTGGTGATTTATCAGGCGGACAACAACAACAGCTCGCCATAGGTCGCGCCCTTGTTTTAGATCCTAAGTTGTTAATTTTGGATGAGCCAACAGAAGGTATTCAACCCAATATTGTAAGCGAAATTGGTGACGTCATCATTAAGCTTAATAAAGAACACAACATCACCGTTTTAATTGTCGAACAAAAGCTGCTTTTCGCTCGTCGGGTGGGTAGTCGATTTATCGTGATGGATCGCGGCCGCTGTGAAGCAGAAGGGCAAATGTCTGAGTTGAGCGAAGAAATTGTTCAGCAATATTTGACGGTTTAATAAGAAAACACTCTTAAACCGTAAAAAATTCCTCGCACCACTTTGGTGCTTTTTCTCGTTAAAATCAATCATATTAGTGCGTATAAATTGTGCGCGCCAGAACAACTCATCATAACCTATTGATTTTATTAGGAAATATTTGTTGGCATAGCCTGTGCAATATTAATGTCAACACATTAACTATTGAGAGAAAATATTATGATACTAAAAAATAAATTTAAATTAACTTCAGTTGCTTTGGCTTCAGCAGTAGTGATGGGCGGTTTATCTGTTTCTACATTAGCAAGCGCAGACGTGGGATATAACGCAACAGTTTCATCTATGTATTTATGGCGTGGACAAGATGTAAGTAATGGTTCAGCTATTTCTGGTGGTATTGATTTCACAGATAAGTCTGGTTTTTATGCAAGTGCGTGGGCATCAAGTGGTGTAAGTGGTGGTACTGTTACAGCAGAATCAGGTAGCAGTAATGGCTATGAATTAGATTTATATGCTGGTTTTGCCGGTAAAGTTGCTGGTGTTGGTTATGACATCAGCGTTTGGGATATCGATTACCCACAGACATCTACGGATTCAGGTACTGAGATTGCGTTAGGTCTTAGTTATGGTGATTTCTCTTTTGGTTATATTGACGGTGAGCAGGACTATTCATATACGACCCTTGGTTTTAGCAAGGATAAGTTTGGTATCACGTACGGTATGTCTGATGCGGGTGCAGGCGCAGAGTATTCTCATGTTAATTTAAGCTATGCAGCGACAGATGCACTAAGTTTGACTGTAAGTAAATTAAGTGATGATGGCGCTGGTAAACCTGAAGAAATGCTAATCTCTGTTTCTTATTCTTTACCAATCGGTAAATAATTAACTTATTAACAGTATTAAGTTTAGAATGGAAAACGGGTATAAATGTTATGTTTATGCCAGTTTTTTATGTTATTAAGTCAAGAGTTAATTAATAAACAAAATTACAAATATTTTATTTGTAGTAATTAGAGTCTTTTTTTTAAAAGATAATTTAAATTTTATGAGGGAGTAGTTATGAAACTAGTAATGGCTATTATCAAACCTTTCAAGCTCGATGATGTGCGTGAAGCATTATCTGAAATCGGCGTGCAAGGTATTACAGTAACTGAGGTTAAAGGTTTTGGACGTCAAAAAGGACACACAGAACTTTATCGCGGAGCTGAATATGTTGTGGATTTTTTACCTAAAGTAAAAATTGAAGCAGTAGTAGGTGATGACTTGGTTGACCAAGTGATTGAAGGTATTCAAAAGTCTGCG
>JASFYW010000064.1:0-18685 GCA_045046865.1 Woeseiaceae bacterium
TAAAATTATAGTGGCAAGCCCGATTAAAGAAACCACAGAGTTTCATATCAAAATTAAATGCTTTTTCATACATAGCCATTCCCTCTCTTACGTTACGCTGCCTTCGGCTCTTTCACTAATTCAATTCTATTTGATAACTCATCTTGATTTATTATTTCAAGCATTTCTGACCAATGAATCAACTTAATTTCTCCTGATTCTGTTTCAGATAATGCAGTGCAATGTTCCACCCAGTCACCCGTGTTAAAATAGTCAACACCATTAATATTATCTGTTTTTGGATAATGAATATGTCCGCAGACAATACCATCCACATTATGTTCTTCTGCTATACCCGTTAATAAACTCTCATAGGTATTAACATGCTCCATTGCGTTTTTTAAATTATTTTTTATAAAACGTGCCAATGACCAATATTTATATCCAAATAGTTTTTGTATGCTGCGTAAGTGATGATTAATAAATAATAAAAAATCATAACCAATGTCACCTAAATAACTCATCCAATAACGACAGCGCGCCTGCATTAACGGATCAACTTGATCGCCGTGCAATACGAGTAACTTTTCTCCATTATGGCGAGTATGTATTACTTGTTTCTCAACCTGTATGTTGGCTATTCTTGTTCCACAAAAACGACGAAAGGCACGATCATGATTACCAGGTGTATAGATTACTTTGGTACCATTTTCAGATTTATTTTTAATAATCTGTAGTATTTCAGTATGCGTGTCTGGCCAATATTTACTTTTTTTCATTGCCCATAAGTCAATGATGTCGCCCACTAAATACAGATATTCAGATTCAGTAGATAATAAAAATTTAATTAATGATTCAGCGTGACAATGTTTTGTCCCAAGATGTGTGTCTGAGATCCATATTGATCTGAATTTGTATTTTTTATCGTGTGAATAGTTGTTCATAGCCAACGCCTCTTAATTATCATTTTTATACAACAATTAAAGGCTTTAAATATGACAAAACAACTTAAATAAAGTGAAGGTTTTATGACAACAATAGGAGCGAGATTATTTATATTCCTAGCATAATATGTATTATGCATGAGATGCAATAGAAGTTGAAAACAGTCTAACTCTACAAAACTTATTACTCAGACACACCTAATCAAGATCAATGCTCGTCTAAATAATAATACAAAAATATCTGTTTTCTGGTTTTTAGGATTAGTGTGATACCAAACATTAGAATAAACCACATAACCATCAATATATATTTAATACTCCAAAAATCAGTTCTATATAATATAGTGTCATAGAAGTCAGTTATAAAATTCTTAATATAATCTTATCAGACATAATTCTTGTAATAATTACTTAACATTAATCACATGATTCTGTAATAACCTTTTTCTAAACTGCTCATCAACTTATGGGAGTTGTCTAGATGTCTGTATATCTTGTTGCAAGAAATGAAGGAAGTTTGCCAGTGTATCGCCAGATTCGCGATATATTGCTTAATGACATTCAGGAATTATATATAGCCGGTGAGTCACTTCCATCTGAAAGTAATCTTGCACAGAGATTTGGTGTTAATCGACACACTCTTCGCCGAGCCATAGATGAGCTTGTTATTGACGGTATAGTTGAACGACATCATGGTAAAGGGGTTTTCGTTCTTGAGCCGGCTATAAATTATGCTATAGGAAGTGCAACGCGTTTTACTGAAACGCTGCAATCACAAGGACGGTGTACAGAAAGCCGCGTACTTAGAAAACAAGTGATACCCGCGCGCGGAACCGTTGCTTTACGTTTAAACGTGACTGATGGCGAACAAGTTATTTTTATAGAAACACTTCGTATGGTTGAATCAAAACCATTCTGTATTATTTCCCACTTTATTCCTTTGAAATCATTCCCTGCTGTTCTTGAAAATTATGATGCAGGTTCATTGCATGAGTTTTTAAAAGTGCATTACGGAATTACTTTAACGCGTGAAGAAAGTCTTATTAGTGCAATATTACCTGAGTCGGAAGATGCCAGCTTATTAAATATGCCACGACAAGCGCCTATATTACGTGTCAAAAGTTTAAATTTGGACATCACGTCCAGAAAACCTGTCGAGTATGCAGTGACTCGATTTCGTGGCGATGCCACACAATTATCTATAAAACCTTAAATATTTTTGGAGAAAAAAATGAAAATTAAACGTTTAATTTCAGTGGGTATTGCTGCAATTATGTTAGCAGGGCCAACTTTTGCTGCAAATACAGCTGATGGCTCAAAAGAACACCCATTACGCGTATTAATGGTGCCTGCTGATACAGGTACTGATGACATAACAAAAGACTATCTACCGGTGTTCAATGGTATTACTAAAAACTACGGCATTCATTTTGACCTTAAGGCTGGCAGTAGTTATGCAGCAGTCGTTGAAGGTATGTGTAATAACCAGGCTGATGTTGCTTGGTATGGTGCTTCTTCATACGGTGAAGCAAATGAAAAATGTGGTGTTGATTTGCTAGCGGTTGACGTTAAGAAAGGTGAGTCAGTTTATTACTCAGGTATATTTACAGCTAAAGGTAATGGCATCAATTCACTTAAAGATCTTAAAGGTAAGCGAATTGCTTTTGGTAGCCCAAGTTCTACGTCATCATTTAATTTTCCTGTAGCGATGATTATTGCAGCGGGTCTTGATCCTGTTAAAGATTTTAAGAAAATCATTATCGCCGGTTCACACTCTGCTTCATTAGCAGCATTAGCGGCAGGTCGTGTTGATGCAGCAGCAGCTTCATATAATTCTTTTGGCAAAGCTGTGAAAAAAGGTGCAATTGATGCTAAAAAATTCAAACCTTTAGCTAAGTCACAACCAATACCTAATCCACCTTTAGCTATGAATAAAAATTTAGATCCTAAGATTAAAGCAACATTACGTAAAGCGTTTAATAACATTCATAATTTAATTGCAGCAGATAAAATTCGCGGATACGGCGGTAAGAAAGTTGACCGCTATGATGCAAATTTTGATGAAAAGAAAATCTTCGCTGCTTTATCTAAATTAGGTGCTGTTACTAAACAAGTAAAAGTTGGCATGATTGATAAAGCTGGTCAGCGTTAATTACTAAATAGTTTAAATAAAAGAGGAGATGGATTAGCCATCTCCTCAATTTTAATAACAATGGAGCCCGCTATGTTGAAATTTGAATCTGTTAGTCGAGTTTATGATGATGGTACTAAGGCAATTAATAATGTATCTCTACATATTAAAGCCGGTGAGTTTTGTGTATTACTAGGGCCCTCTGGCGCAGGTAAATCTACATTGATGAATATGGTCAATGGCGTTGTTGAGCCTAGCAGTGGCCAATTAATACTTGGCGACCTTGTATTAAATAAAAAAAATAGAACAACTATTCAGCGTCGTATTGGCATGATTCATCAGCAATTACATCTGATACCACGCTTGTCTGTCCTACATAATGTTCTTGCTGGAATATTGCCGGACGTAGGATTGTTTCGTAGTTTACTTAAGTCATTTACATTAAGTGATCAACGCCGTGCTTGCGAATTACTTGATGAAGTCGGAATGGAAGAAAAACATTTATTAAGAAGAGCCTCAAATTTATCAGGAGGACAACAACAACGTGTTGCGATTGCAAGAGCCTTTATTTCTAATCCTGAAGTTGTCTTAGCGGATGAACCTGTTGCTAGTCTTGATCCGGCAATGAGCCGTAACGTATTAGAAAGATTAAAAAAATCAGCACAACATCATGGAGCTACAGTTCTCTGCACACTGCATCAACTTGATTATGCTTTAGAGTTTGCAGACCGAATTATTGCTCTACGCAAAGGTGAGATATTTTTTGATGGACACCCATCTAAACTAGATGAAAAAACTCAAACTGAGCTTTATTCATTAACACAACCTCAGCCAGTAAAATTACAACAGGTAGCAGCATGAATTCAAATACTGAGCAGCCTAGACACTGGCAAGAGTGGGAATTGCATCGCTCAATAACACCAAAAAATATTTTTATTATTTTTATTATTTTTATTGTTTTGTCATTTTCTGCTCATAACACAGAGTTAGATACAGCCGTAGTTGAAACATCTAAGGCCGCACTATCTATTGTCGGCATTGGTGAATCACAAGTGCTTGATGGAGCTTTACGTTTTGTCGGGAAAGCTTTTCCTATTCATATTTCTGAACATACTCCAGTCAATCGTTTGGATGATTTTGATCGAAATAACCTTCCTCTTTTCTCTTATCTCGAAATTGGTGAAGAAAAAGAATACGATGCATTGACTGATACTTGGAGCACTGAAACGACAGAGTTTCTTGTACAGCCAGTCGGTTACCTAAAAAAAGTCACTATCAAGATGTGGGAAACCATTGAAATGGGGTTTTGGGGCACTGTCATCTGCATCATGATTTCATTACCCTTAGGTATTCTTGCAAGTAAAAATTATACCCCTCATCGTTTTGTATATTCATTTACGCGTCTCTGGTTAAGCTTTCATCGTTCAATGCCAGAATTGATTGTTGCTTTGATTTTGGTACTCATGTACGGCTTTGGCCCGATAGCGGGTGTGTTGGCTTTAGCTATTCATACCAGTGGCGTGTTGGGTAAGTTTTTTGCCGATGAAATTGAAAATGCACCTCCGGGGCCTCAACTCGCGTTATCAAGTACAGGAGCCAGTGCATTCAAGGTTCTTCGTTATGCAGTGTTCCCTCATGTTTATCCTGCTTGGATAGCTTACGTGCAATATATTTTTGAACGAAATATTCGGACAGCAACTGTACTGGGTATTGTAGGCGCGGGTGGTATTGGTATGGAGCTGAAAGGACGATGGGATGTATTTGACTACTCTCACGTAGCAACAATTCTAGTAGCGATTTTTATCACCGTAGTATTACTTGAAGTTATTTCGCAAAAACTTCGTAAGCACGCACTATAACGAATGATGTTAAATATATTTAGTATAAATTTGGCAATTAACATATCTAGATGTCTAGACATATAGAAGGCTAAGGTAATCATGATACAACGTACAGCTTGGGTAAGTGCTTTAAAGGCATTACCAACAAATGAACTATTAACTTTTACTAAAGAATTATCTGAAGAATGGACTCTACGGCCAAAATCATTACCTCAATCTGGTTTAGGCATGATGAAATTAAAGGATAGTGCATGTAATGAAGATTTTTATCTGGGTGAGTTTCCAATGTCTTCTGCATGGCTTGAAGTAACAACACCGGCAGGCCTTAAGGCTGAAGGTGCAGCACACGTAATGGATGATAATGTTGAAATAGCAGAAGCATTAGCTGTCTGTGATGCTGTCTTGTCATCAGAGCTACCTGGGTGGAAACAAGTTTATAAAATGGTAGAACAAGGTTTGAGTATTCGTGAAAATACCAATCGTGAACGAAAGATGATGTTGGCGCATACCCGAGTCAATTTTTCATTGCTTGATAATGTGGGGGATGATAATAATGAAAATTGATCCAATTTGGCTACCTGATGTTCAGCAAGAAAATTTTCGGTTAATACTTGATGCTATGTCACGTCCTGGTAGATGTTTTACTTTGCATACATTACCAAATGAAGGCGCTATCTCTTTAAGTATATTGGCAACGTTACTGGATGCAGAAGTCTCACTTTCCGATCCTCATAATTTACTGCTAGCAGATGATTGGCTTATGTTGCAGGCAAAAGTAGCTTCCACTGAAGAAGCTGATTATGTTTTATGCGATGCAATGCAGTTACCAAACTTGTCGCCAAAATTGGGGACACTTCCAAATCCTGATCAGTCTGCAACACTTATATTAAAAGTGAATAATCTGGGTAAAGGTGAGAATAAGCTAAAATTATCTGGGCCTGGAATCAAAGAGATTGAATATTTATCCATTTCAGGTCTAAACCTAGATTGGTTATCAAAACGTGATGATTGGAATTGCGCTTTTCCATTAGGCATAGATATGATATTTGTTGATGAGCAACATGTTGCTGCTTTACCTCGTACAACAAAAGTGGATGTGATGTAATGGGTTATGTTGCTATTAAAGGTGGCGGGCAAGCCATCGAAGGGACTAAAGATGTCTGTGACTTTTTACGTACTAAAGGAAGTGAAGTTAGCTTGCCGCTGGATTCTCACACTATAGAAAATCAACTACGTCTTTTACATAGTCGCGTACTGTCAGAAGGTGGTCTTTATCATCCAAAACTTGCTTCACTTGCTATTAAGCAAGCTCAGGGAGATACATTAGAAGCCGCCTTTGCTTTACGTGCATACCGATCAACGCAACCGCGTTTAATAGAAACACCCGTTCTCAACACGAAGAATATGCGTGTAACACGGCGCATCTCATCTGCCTTTAAAGATATTCCCGGCGGACAAATGTTAGGAGCCACGACGGATTATCAATTACGTTTGATGCGAATGGAATTACTTAATGAATCTAAAGAACAATTTCGCGAAGTGACAAAATCATTATTTGAAAATACAAATATTGAAAATATTCCAGATACCTTTCCTAAAGTTCTGGATAGTCTTCGAGCAGAAGGCTTGTTACCTGAAATAGATACAACGACACAAGAACAAGCACCGTTTGATATAACTCGTGCACCATTGATTTTCCCTGTTCCTCGGTCAGCAGCCTTAGCCACAATGACGCGAGCTGAACAAGGATCATTATTAGCCATTGCCTATTCAAATATGCGAGGTTATGGCGATATACACCCTACCGTCGCTGAATTGCGGGTGGGATTCATACCTGTGTTATTACCGCATCCAATTACGGGTGAACTAACGGAAGTGGGTGAAGTTGAAATAACTGAATGTGAAGTTGTTGCAATGTATGAAGGAAATGACGATGAAAAATCAACTTTCACATTAGGTTACGGTGCGTGTTTTGGTCATAACGAAGTTAAAGCAATCAGTATGGCAATACTTGATCGCGCCTTACAAAAAGGCATGAAAGATGGAGCAAGTAATCCATCA
Organism: Woeseiaceae bacterium; assembly: GCA_045046865.1. Classification (GTDB taxonomy): domain Bacteria; phylum Pseudomonadota; class Gammaproteobacteria; order UBA6429; family Thiohalophilaceae; genus JAGLTQ01. Next base: position 6,957 of record JASFYW010000064.1, read on the forward strand.
GAAGATCCTGAATTTGTTTTATTGCATGTTGATGGAATTGATTCAATGGGTTTTTGTACACACTACAAAATGCCACATTACGTAACCTTTCAGTCAGACATGGACCGCTTACGTACAACACAACAAAAACAAACGAATAAAGGGGCTACTTCATGAGTGCTTCGAATCACTTTGGGTTTCTTGATGAATACGCCAAGAAAGAAATACGACGCTCTGCTTTAAAAGCAGTTGCGATTCCGGGTTATCAGGTTCCCTATTCAAGTCGTGAAATGCCTATGGGGCGCGGGTTTGGTACGGGTGGTTTACAGCTTACACTTTCATTGTTAGGCAAAGGTGAAACATTAAAAGTCATTGACCAAGGTTCAGATGATTCAGTTAATGCCGTTAACCTACGAAATTTTATCGAAATGACTTGTCCGGGTGTAAATACCACAACGCGCACTGATGAAGCCGATGTTATTCAGTCACGTCATCGAATTCCAGAAAAAAGTTTACGTGAAAATCAATTACTTATTTTACAAGTACCCTACCCTGATCCTTTAATCATTGTTGAAGCTTCTGAAAATAAGCGTAAGACATTACATGGTGAGGCCGATTATTCACGATTATTAGTTAAGCTTTATGAAGACATTGTTAAGTTTGATGAGATCACTATATCTCACCGTTATCCAACACGTATTAATGATCATTATGTTATTGATCCTTCACCGATCCCTCGTTGGGATGTTCTAAAGTTACATCAATCACCCGCACTAGTTTTATTAGGGGCTGGACGTGAGAAAAAAATATATGCAATACCTCCCTATACCACGGCAGAACCTCTTGCTTTTGAAGATGTTCCTTTTAGAGTGGAAGATTTTACAGATGAGAATGGGCAACGTCGTAGTTGTCAGCAATGTGGTTGTACTACTAGTTTTCTAGATGAGTTTATTGATTCAACTTCAGGAGAAAAAGTTTACCAATGTTCAGATGCTGATTGGTGTAATGAACAAATAACAAGTAAGCCCGCGATGAATGATATGGAAAGCTTAACGAATAGTTCAGAGGTTGTGTATGGATAAGATACTTGAGGTTAATCAGTTATCAAAAGTATATGGGAAAGGATGTCCTTCGTGTTTTGAATTAACTGGGCCCGAACATAATACAAATATTTGCCCTCAATGCGGCAGTATTATCGCAATACATGATGTTTCGTTTGATTTATATAAAGGTGAAATATTAGGCATTATGGGTGAATCAGGCTCTGGTAAGTCTACCGCGGTAAAGTGCCTTTACTTTGATCAGCCACCCACATCAGGTAACGCGACGTTTTATGATAATGATAAACAATATGACTTGTTTACAATGAATGCAGCTCAGCAAAGACAGATTGCTAATAAACGATTTGGTATGGTTTATCAAAACCCACACCTTGGTCTTAATTTTGATATCTCTGCCGGCGGAAATATTGCAGAAAGATTATTAATGTCTGATGTAAAAAATTATGCAGATATCCGGTCTCGTGCAAGCAATTTATTAACACGTACGGAAGTATTGATTGAACGAATGGATGAACTACCTAAAAACTTCTCAGGTGGTATGCAACAACGTGTGCAAATAGCTAAAGCATTAGCAATTAACCCACCATTATTATTTCTTGATGAAGTTACTACAGGGTTGGACCTATCTGTACAAGCAGCCATTCTAGATTTGATTTTAGAAATACAGCAAGAACAAGCAACAGCAATGATTGTCGTTACACATGATTTAGGTGTTATCCGTTTATTAGCAGGGCGAACCTTAGTTATGAAATATGGACGCATTATTGAATCAGGATTGACGGATCAAATACTCGAAGATCCACAACACGCATACACTCAACGACTTGTAGCGTCAGCACTTTAATAAATTAATAGTTGGATTATTTATAATGAATAAAAATATAAACCCTATACTACGTGTTGAAAATTATAGTAAACATTTTGATTTACATGAACAACATAAGATTATTCCGTCATCATATAATGTTAATCTCGAAGTATTTCCTGGTCAGTTAACCGCATTGATTGGACCAACCGGTGCTGGTAAATCAACTGTGCTCAAAGGAATTTATCGAACCTACCTACCAAGTAGTGGTCGTTTACTATTTCGCACAAAAGATAATATTGAGATTGATCTTGCTCAAGCAGATGAACACCTTATTCTTGACTTAAGAAAAAATGATATTGGTTTTGTTACTCAGTTTTTACATGCCTTACCTCGTCAAGCAACAGAAGATGTTGTTGCTCAACCATTAATACAACGAGGCATGGATAAAAAACAGGCGCGATATATTGCTCGCGAGATGTTAGCTGATATGAATTTGCCCGAAGCACTTTGGGGTATTTCACCGGCAACATTCTCTGGCGGTGAAAAACAACGCGTAAATCTTGCTCGAGGCTTGGTGTCTAAACCACGTTTATTGTTGTTAGATGAACCAACAGCGAGTCTTGATCCAACAACAACTGAAAAAATTATAACGCTAATTGAAAAATTAAAAAGTGATGGCATTGCAATGCTTGCGATTTTCCATCATCCAGAATTGGTAAAACGTATGGCCGACAATGTCGTGCAATTAGAGGCACCTAATTTAAAAGAACAAATATTAAAGGAAACTGCATAATGAAAACATATTTAACGCACGCACGTATTATATTAGAAGATTCAATAATTGAAGATGGTTCGGTTTTAATTGGAGAAGGTAAAATTCTGTCAATTAATCCTGATATTGTTGATGCGGAAGAAGTAATAGATCTTAAGGGTAAAACGTTAATGCCGGGGATGATTGACTTACACTGTGATGCATTAGAAAAAGAAGTTGAACCACGCCCTAATGTACATTTCCCGTTAGACTTTGCTTGTGCGCAAGCTGATAAACGAAATGCTGCCGCCGGTATCACAACGGTTTATCATGCATTATCTTTTGCGAATGACGAATTAGGTGTACGAAATAATGACTTTGCTGCAAAAATAGTACGCGCAGTTAATGATTGGAGCCCTCATGCTTTAGTCGACAATCGCGTACATTGCCGCTATGAAATAACTGATGAAACGGGGACTCCAGTATTGAAGAAGTTAATCGAAGAAAAAGCTATGCATTTGATTTCAATGATGGACCATACGCCGGGGCAAGGACAGTTTAAGGATATGGCTGCTTATACAAATTATCTAACTCAAACGTATAAAAAAACAGCTGATGAGGTCAATGTTATTGTTGAACGTAAGTTAGAAGCTGCCTCAGGTGCATTTTTACGCATGGAAGATCTTGCAATAGCCGCACATGCTGCAGGAATTTCTGTTGCAAGCCATGACGATGATTCTTTAGAACGCATTGAAACAATGAATAATATAGGCGCCGATATTTCAGAATTTCCTATTACCCTAGAAGCAGCTAATGCAGCTAAAGAAGCGGGGATGTCGACCATTTTTGGCGCACCCAATATTCTACGTGGTAAAAGTCAGTCCGGATCAGTGAAAGCCATCGAAGCTATCCAAGAAGGTGTTGCTGATTGTTTATGTGCAGATTATTCTCCCGCATCACTTATTGTCGCAATCTTTAAAATTCCAGAACTATCAGATCTTGACCTACCTTCAGCAGTTCGTCTTGTTACAAAAAATCCTGCTAAAGCAGCTAAATTGAATGATCGAGGTGAAATTGCTGTTGGTAAACGAGCAGATTTAATAGTAATTGACACGCCTGCTGGCTTACCTCAAGTAAGTCAGGTTTGGAGTAATGGTATTTCAGTATATCAAGCGAGTTATGATCATGGCTAAGCTATTTTATATCATTGGTGGATCTGGAGCGGGCAAAGATAGTCTGATTGATTATATTCGTAAACACATATCAGATCATGCAAAGGTTGAGATCATACGGCGATACATTACACGTTCATCTAATGCTGGAGGTGAGAACCATATTGCACTCACTGAGGAAGAGTTTTTAAAATATCGAGATAATGAACACTTTTCAATGTGCTGGTTTAGTCATGATACTTATTATGGTATTGGTACAGAAATAGATTGTTTATTATCTAAAAATATTTCAGTTGTGATGAATGGCTCACGAGCATACCTTAGTGAGGCAGCACGTAAATATCCCGGTATCATACCCGTATTGATTAGTGTTGATCCTTTGATTTTAAGTGAACGTTTATATTCTCGCGGCCGTGAAAATGATGCTGAAATACAAAAGCGTGTCGCTCAAGCCGTCAAGTTAGAAAATAGCGTGCAGCATCCGAATCTCAGGATAGTAGATAATAATAATTTACTTGAAAATGCTGGCCAGCAACTATTAAACATTATTACTCACCGGTGTAGTGATAAATGCGCTTAAAATTTATCGGCACTGGTAATGCAGCTGGCGTACCGGTATTTGGATGTGATTGCTTATTATGTGCCAAAGCTAATGGTAACAAGGACTTCAGAAGAGGTCCTGCAAGTGCATTATTAGAAATAGATGATAAAAAATATTTGATTGATGCTGGGTGCATGGATATAGCGGAAAAATTTCGCGATGAGAATATTGATGGTATTTTTTTAACTCATTTTCATCCAGATCATGTTCAAGGCTTGTTCCATTTAAGATGGGGTAAAGGAAGAAAAATCCCTGTTTATTGTCCTCCAGACAGTGAAGGTTGTGCCGACCTTTACAAAAATAATGGAATCTTGGAGTTTCATGCTAAAAAGAAATTTGAAAGTTTTTCTATTGGTTACTTACAAATTACACCCTTACCTTTAATACATTCTAAAGTTACGTTTGGCTATTTTTTTGAATTTGATAATTATCGTATTGCGTACTTAACGGATACTAAAGGTCTGCCACCAAAAACGAGTTTGTTTCTGCAAGAACAAATAATCGATTTATTGATAATTGATACAAGTCACGCGCCTGGCATAGACGATAAGAACCATAATAATCTAACAGACTCACTCCTAATACATGAACATTTAAATCCTACTCGTACAATTCTCACTCATATAAGCCATGATTTTGATATATGGTTAAATGAAAATAAATCTCAATTACCTAGCAATGTCACAATTTCTAAAGATAGCCTGCTTGTGTAGAACTCATACAGGACGATCATAATAAAAATCAATTCTATTCTTAATCAACATACTTGTGGTGTATTTAACAAATCTGTCACGAAACAAGTATATTATTAAGAATCGATGACACTATTATTATGCATCATAATAGTGAAACTATTGATGATACTTATCATCATCGAACAACCTCATTGCTTATGATTTAAAATGCAAGGCAACATTATGTCAAAAATATCTTTTTTCAAACAATTAACTCAACAAGAAAATATAAACTTCCTTCTTACTAATCGTATCCCTAGACGTTACGCAACATTTTTTATGGGGTGGTTTAGCCGCATTGAGAACCCGATTATTCGTTATTTAACATTTAAAATCTGGTATTTCTTTGCTGACGACCTCAATCTAACGGAGGCTAAAAAAGATAAATTTAATAGTTTACATGATTGTTTTATAAGAGAATTAAAACCAAATGCACGTAAAATAAATCAAGATGAGAAAATAATAACAAGCCCCTGTGATGCAATCATTGGTGCTCATGGACAAATAAATGAAACTGAATTATTTCAAGCAAAAGGGTTTCCATATACCCTAAAAGATCTTTTACTAGATGAAGAATTAATTGAAAGATACCGTAATGGTCTGTATGTTACTCTACGTTTGAAATCGACAATGTATCATCACCTTCATGCCCCCTATGCGGGCAGCATTTCTGAAATAAATTATATTTCTGGTGACACATGGAATGTAAATCCCATTTCACTTAAACGCGTTGAAAAACTGTTCTGCAAGAATGAAAGAGCAATTTTAGATATCACTTTAGATGGTTTAAATACATCTCTCACTATGGTTCCCGTCGCAGCTATTCTCGTTGCAAGCATGAAATTTAACTGTTTAAACGAAACATTAAATCTTAAATATAAAGGCCCTAATAAAATACCTTGTAACGCATCATTCAATAAAGGCGATGATCTAGGATATTTTCAACATGGGTCAACAGTGATTATGTTTGCAACAAATAATGTAAAACTTTCAGATGCTATTATCGAAGGTAATATGATCCACATGGGTGAGGCGTTATTTACTAATATCTAGAATAAATATCTTGTGTCATCAAAAATAACAATATCTGTCACATCAATGACATGAAGTCATACTATTATATTTAATCATAATATTAACCAACGTTATAAATAGGTGTCAGCATGAATTTTTTTGAAGAATTACAAGAACAACGCTGGGATGACCATCGCTATTATCACCAGAGTCGAATTAATCAATCATTACATTTTCTTAGCGCAATATGCTTCTTATTTTCTTATGTCTTACTCTTTATCAACCCAATTGCCGCTGCGTTTTCCGGATGGATACTCGCTATGGTTCTGCGTCAATCTGGACATTTTTTCTTTGAGCCACTGACCTATGACGAAATTAATCAGGCGACACAAGAACATAAAGAAAAAATTAAAGTAGGCTACAATTTACAAAGAAAAATTATATTAATCTCAATATGGGTCGCAATACCTATCGTTTTATTTATGGTCCCCGACCTATTTGGTATATTTGAAGCTTACACAAATACCTATGAATATTTCTACAGTTTAAGTGTTGTATGGATAGTGCTTGGTGCTGCAGCAATTATATTCAGAACGGTACATTTATTTTTTATAAAAGATGTTCGTTCTGGACTTGTCTGGATGACTAAAATACTAACCGACCCATTCCATGATATTAAAATCTATCATAAATCTCCCTTATATTTATTAAAGGGGCAATTGTTAGATCCAATGGAACGAGTAAAAGTACAATAATAATGAAGCTGAATCAATGCCTATACAAAAAGTATAGGCATTTTGTTATTAATCAGTATTGTTTAATTCAAAGGGTGCATGCTGTAAATGTTTTTCACCTGATTCATAAATAGTATCCGCTGTACCCACAATAAGTCCATCTGGAGCACAGGCTATTTTAGGATCTTTATTTGGATAATCAGCATCTGCTAGTACGTGGCGAATAGCATTTAACCGTGCCCTTTTTTTGCAGTCAGATTTAACCACGGTCCAAGGTGAATCTTTGGTATCAGTATAAAAAAACATTGCTTCTTTTGCTTCAGTATAATTTTCCCATTTATCGAGAGATGCCAAGTCAATATCACTTATTTTCCATTGTTTTAATGGATCGTTCTGACGCGCATGTAACCGACGAAACTGTTCATTGCGGCTAATAGAGAACCAAAATTTAATCAGTTTTGTATCACTACGTGTAATCATGCGTTCGAGTTCAGGGCACTGTCGCATGAATTCCAGGTACTCCTGGGGTGTACAAAAGCCCATTACTCGTTCTACTCCTGCTCGGTTGTACCATGATCTATCCAGTAAAACTATTTCACCTTTCGTTGGTAGGTGTTGAATATAGCGCTGAAAATACCATTGTCCCTTTTCCCTATCATCCGGTTTTTCAAGCGCGATAACAGGTGCACCACGAGGATTCAAATGTTCAGTAAAACGTTTAATTGTGCCACCTTTTCCCGCGGCATCACGACCTTCGAAAATAATCAGGTACTTTTGACCACTCTCTTTAATCCAATATTGAAATTTAGCCAGTTCAATCTGTAATAATTTTTTTTCTGCTTCATATTCCGCCTTTTTCATTTTTTCTTCATACGGATAATTCGCCGTAGGAAAAATGGCATTCTTGCCCATATTCTTTATCTCATCAAGAGGAGCCAGAGAATTTGTGCCCGGATGTGCCAGGGAAACATTTAATGCATCTTCTGTTTTGTCTATCATAATTTAACTCTTAGGCGGTAAGGTAATAATAGTTTAATATAACAATAATGGATTATTCTATAAATGATCTAGGTCAAGGGAAATAGCAAGCATTCTCATTACAATAACTATTGCAAAAGATTAAACACATAAACAGCCAACCTCATAAATCTGTCGTTAAACTGACATTAAAATATCATATAATAACAACATGACTGATACCGATTTGACACAACCAGAGTATTACATCAACAGGGAAATTAGCCTGTTGCAATTTCAGCATCGTGTGCTTGCGCAAGCATCAAATGAAAATGTGCCTTTGTTAGAACGCTTGCGTTTTTTATGTATTAGCAGCACAAATCTTGATGAGTTCTTTGAAATCAGGGTTGCTGGATTGATGCATCGTGCTGCACTTGAGTCCAGTAGTGGGACAATGGAAAACAGTACACCTGAACAAATCTTAGATTTGATAAAAGGTGAAACACATTCACTAGTAGAAGAACAATATCGTGTTTTAAATGAAGTCTTAATTCCAGAGTTAGCGAATAAAAATGTTCATTTTTTGAAACGTGCTGAATGGAGTGACGATCTTGCTGGATGGATACGTCGTCATTTTACCAGTCAAATTCTTCCCGTCTTAAGCCCGTTGGGACTCGACCTTGCGCATCCATTCCCTCGAGTATTTAATAAAAGTCTAAATTTTATAATTTCACTTGAAGGCAAGGATGCTTTCGGGCGTGATAGTCGTATCGCAATTGTACATGCGCCAAGTAGTTTACCTCGCCTGATTCGGATACCGGAAAAATATGCAGCAGGAAATGTATATGTGTTTTTAACATCCATTATCCATACACATATTAGTGATCTCTTCCCTGGTATGAATGTAACAGGTTGCTATCAATTCCGTGTAACACGCGATAGTGATTTATTTTTTGATGCAGAAGAAAGTGATGATTTGATGGGAACTATCAAAGGTGAATTGTCCTCTCGTCGAATAACAGATGCGGTGCGATTAGAAGTCGCCGATAATTGCACAAGCGAAATGTCGCGCTTCTTATTGAAAAAATTCAAATTAACACAGGATGATCTATACACTGTTAATGGCCCGGTAAATTTAAATCGCTTACTTGAGGTTGTTGATAATTCTAATCGACCGGATTTGAAATACCTACCTTTTACACCTGGACTACCAAAACGAATTCGTCATGAAAAAGACATGTTTAAAGCGATACAACTGGGCGATATATTATTATTTCATCCCTATGAGTCTTTTGCCCCTGTTGTAAACTTTTTAAATCAAGCGGCTCTGGATCATAAAGTTCTTGCAATTAAAATGACTTTATATCGAACAGGTGCCGCGTCACCATTAGTTGATGCTCTAGTTGATGCTGCAAAGTTAGGTAAAGAAGTTACCGTTGTAGTCGAATTACGTGCACGCTTTGATGAGGCTGCAAATATAGAACTGGCATCACGCTTACAAGATGCTGGAGCTCATGTGGTTTACGGTGTAGTTGGATATAAAACACATGCAAAAATGTTACTTGTCGTTCGACGTGAAGGTAAGAGTTTAAATCGATATGTACATTTAGGAACAGGAAACTATCATCCGGGTAATGCTAGGGTATATACAGATTATAGCTTTATGAGTTGTGACAAAGCGATAGGTGAAGATGTACATAAATTATTTTCGCAGCTAACCGGTTTAGGTAAAGCAACAAAACTAAAGAAATTATTGCAATCACCCTTTACTTTACACAAGCGCCTGATTGAAATGATTCAGCTTGAATCTAAAAATGCAGAAGCAGGAAAGCCCGCTCGTATTATTGCAAAAATTAATTCTTTAGTTGACAGTAGCATTATTCAGGAGCTCTATCGCGCCTCTCAGGCGGGGGTAAAAATTGATTTAATTATTCGTGGTGTATGTCGATTACGGCCAGGTATTAAAGGTGTATCTGATAACATTTCAGTGCGTTCAATCGTAGGGCGATTCCTTGAACATTCGCGTATTTACTATTTTGAGAATAACGACGACCCTAAAGTATTTTGTTCCAGTGCTGACTGGATGGAGAGAAATTTATACCGTCGTGTCGAAGCCTGTTTTCCAATATTAGACGAAACATTAAAAAAACAAATAATAAGAGATGGTTTGATGGCTTATTTATCTGATAACACTGATAGTTGGTTGTTACAGTCTGATGGTAGCTATAAAAAATTAAACCCAACGTCCAGTCAAAAAACTAATTCAATACAAATTAAGTTATTGCAAAACCTTGCAGCTGAATTGTAGTTATTTTAAATGTTCGATTAACAAATCAATACCAATCTTTGCAAGATAATTTGTTTCATTCTCAAAATCTGCAATGGTTAGCGGATTCGCTTCAAACCAATGTTCAGGAAAACTCAGAATTAACAAACCTTTTTTAGCCTTAACCGTATAATCTGGTTTCTGATATTCAGGAATACTACGATTCAGAATAACCGCTATACGTAATATAATAATTAAATAAAATATTTTATTACAATATTTTGGTGAAAAAGATTCAAAATCTTCTAACATGAACTTTTGACGGTGATAACGAATTAGTAGTGAAAGAAGCAGTTGCTCATGCATTGAAAAACCGGGCATATCCGAATTAAGCACCAAATATGCGCCATGCTTATGATAGCTCGTAAGTGAAATTGCTAAGCCTATTTCATGTAAATGTGCAGCCCATAATAATAATAGCTGATTATTTTCATCATTAAGTGACCAGACTTTACTAAGCTTATTTGACAAATATTTGCAGGATAAGATTATATTTGCAGCATGTTCCTGACGGACTTCATATCGAGAAGCCATCTGGAGAACGGAAGGTTCTCGAATATCTTCATGCTTGATACGACCAACCATATCGAGCATTAAACCTTCACGTAAGGCACCATCCGAAGCAATCATTTCTTTTAATTTTAACGCTTTAAAAATGGCATTTAATACAATAACACCACCAATAAAAACTTGTTGACGATCAGTATTAAGCCCATCAAGTTCAATATTATTTATTAATTCAAATTGTAAAAGTTTATCTAATAATTGTTTCAGTCCTTTTTCGGTAATCGTCCCATCAGTCATTTTTGTTGCCAGCAACACTTTTGAAATTGAACGAATACTACCGGATGTTCCAACACATTGTTCCCAACCTGTTTTTAAATAACTTCGGCGTTCAGGCTCAACCTTTTGACGTGCAAAAATATCGGCTTTCTTAAGTTTTGATTTATTGATAACTCCGTCAGAAAAAAACATTTTCGTAATACTGACACAGCCCATTTCAAGACTTTCAAGTTTTATTGGTTTATTATTTTTACCAATAATAATTTCTGTACTACCTCCGCCAATATCTACAACCAGCCTTCTATTTCCAAGCTCAGCTAAACTATAAACAGCACCATGATAAACAAGACGAGCTTCTTCAACACCAGATATAACATCAATTCGATGTCCTAAGACTTTTTTGGCTTTTTTAATAAATTTATTGCTGTTTTTTGCAATACGTAAGGTGTTTGTGCCTGTGATTCGGATATCTTTTTCATGAATATTTTGTAAACGCTGGGCAAACCGGCTTAAACATTCCAGAGCACGTTGCTGGGTTTCTTCATTAAGATTATTTTTAGAATCAAGTCCCGCACTCAAACGAACCATTTCTTTAATTCTATCAATGATTTTAAGTGTGCCGTTTTCTTCGAGACTGGCAACAATCATATGAAAACTGTTTGAACCAAGGTCAACAGCGGCCATCATTCTTGGCTGAAGCAGATTTTTTTCTAAATCGTTTTTCAAAACTCTATCCACTTTTTCAACTTAACTATATTTAAGATAAATCAATCCACTATATAAGGAAAGTCTTTTATCGTTTGAGAGCA
>JASFYW010000065.1:0-3817 GCA_045046865.1 Woeseiaceae bacterium
TATGTAAATGGAAGCCCTGGTGCAAGTGCTGAAATGAAAGCACGCTTCCCTCTTGCTGAAGCAAGTGTTGAAGTTAAAGAAGTACCGGGTCAACCTGGCGTTTACAGTGCAATCGCTTGGATGCGTCCATGGTTACAAATGGAAGAATTATCTGCCTCACTTCGCTTAGTTGCGAACATTCCGAAAGCAGGATAATTAATTGGGGATCTTTTTAAGATCCCCTTTTTTAATTAAAATGGAATTTTTGTGTCAGTAACAAGCAGTCAATTACCCTTCCAACTAAAAGCACCTATTTCAGCTATAAGTTTTGAAGAAGTCTTAAATACACCTTCGTATATTACAAACCTTGATGATTTTCTTAATGAAGATGATGAGATAAAAGCGTTAGTGTATTGGTTAATTGAACACGAAAATCCTCAACAAATAAAAACAACTAATAGTATTACGCATGCAATCAACCGAAGCATTGCAGATATTGATGATCTAATAAATGAGCAATTAAATGCCATTATTCATCATAAAAAATTACAAAAGTTAGAAGCGTCATGGCGTGGCTTATGGTACTTAGCCGTTCAATCTGAAGGCGCTGTTAACATAAAAATTAAAATACTTGATATTAGCTGGAAAGAAATATCAAAAGATATTTCTCGTGCTCTTGAGTTTGATCAAAGCCAATTATTTCAAAAAATATACAGTGAAGAATACGGCACGCCGGGCGGTGAACCTTATGGCGTATTAATCGGAGATTATGAAATAAGTCACCGCGTATCAAAAAAACATCCTCATGATGACATTGCAACACTGCAAGGTTTGTCTCAAGTAGCCGCAGCCGCTTTTGCCCCTTTCATTGCGGGCGCATCTTGTGAGTTATTTGGCCTAGATAGTTTTTCCTCATTAAGCTTACCGGTTAACTTAAAATCTGTTTTTTCTCAAAGTGAATACCTTAAGTGGAATTCATTGCGGGAACAAATTGATTCTCGTTTCTTAGGATTAACCGTACCAAGAATATTAATGCGATTACCTTATAGAACCAAACCCGGTTCGTATAAAGGACTTTTCTTTTATGAAAAATCTGCAACACAAGAACATGAAAATTATCTTTGGGGTAATGCCAGTTATGGTTTTGCCGCTATATTAATTCGTGAATATGCAAATATTGGATGGTTTGGTCATATTCGAGGCGTACCTCGAAATCATATTGCAGGTGGTCTACTCACCAATTTACCCGTTGATTGCTTTGAAACCGATGCTGAAAATATTTCACATAAACCCGTTACCGATGTTGTCATCACTGATATTAAAGAACGCGAGATAAGTGACTTGGGTCTAATCCCACTATGCCAATGTTATGACACACCATTTGCTGCTTTTTATAATAATCAATCATTACAATCACCCAAATTACATGATTCTAGACAAGCCAACATTAATGCCAAACTATCTGCCATGCTACAACATGTACTGTGTGGTTCGCGCATTGCACACTATATAAAAGTGATGATCCGCGACAAAGTTGGATCATTTACAACAGCTGGCGACTGTGAAGAATATTTAAGAGAATGGCTTTTTAAATATACCACTGGCCGTGATGATTTAGAGTGGGAAGAGCAAGCCCGTTATCCACTGAAAGAAGCCGCAGTGCAAGTTAAGGAACACCCCGCTAAACCAGGCAGTTATTTATGTGTGATACATTTAAAACCGCATTATCAATTAGATCAAATGGTATCAGAACTAGAGCTTGTTACTGAACTGGCACAGTCAAGTAAATAGCATGGCGAGGATTGATAAAAAGAAAAAATTACGTCCATCGATACTCGATCGATTATTTGATGATGAGCCAGACAATCAACATGACGTTGATCATGGACAACATCAAAAATTAAAACAACTACGCAGCAGTGTAAGACGTGACTTAGAAAGTTTAATGAATGCGCGATTTAGAATAATGAAACCAAGTGATGAATTTGTGCAATTAGAAAACTCACTTTTGAACTATGGATTACCCGATTTAGCCACTGTCAATATTACAGATATAGATAAACGCAAAGAATTTATAGTTAAAATGGAAAAAATATTAAGAGGATTTGAGCCTCGCTTTAAAGAGGTCAAGGTATCCTATCTTGATAATAAAAATAATACAGATCGAACATTAAGATTTAGAATAGATGCAACACTTTACGCAGATCCCTCTCCAGAAGTTGTTGTCTTTGACTCGATACTCGAGCCAGTAACAAGAAGCATAAGTATAGAAGAAGCATAGCATGGCAGATGAACTACTCCCCTATTATGAAAAAGAATTGGCATTTATACGCCAACTTGGTGCAGGCTTTGCAGATGAGCATCCAAAAATAGCAGGACGCTTAGGTATAAACACTGACACGATTGATGATCCTCATGTTTCTCGTTTAATCGAGAGCTTTGCTTATTTGAATGCACGTATACAACATAAAATTGATGATGACTTTCCTGAGTTATCTGATGCACTGTTGAATGTCTTATTTCCACATTATCAACGCCCTATTCCATCAATGTCGATAATTAATTTTAAAGCCGATGAAGAACAACTAGAAAGCGCATATATATTAGAAAAAGATACCTTGTTAGAAACAGAACAATTCCAAGGAGAAACAGTTCGTTTTTCAACGGCTTATGAAACTGAGTTATTACCTATAAAAGTAAAAGCTGCCTCCTTAATTGGGCGTCCTTTTTCTACCCCAGGATCATCAGATGTCAAAGGTGCCGCAAGTGTATTAAAAATATCACTTGAAACATTTAATGAAGAAATCACATTTGCAGATTTAAATTTTGAAAAAATACGTTTTTATTTAAAAGGCCAACCACAACATATCAACCCGCTGTATCAACTTTTATTAAACAACTGTAAAAATGTTGTTGCAAGTTTATCTGAAACAGATGGCAAGCCCATATTTATGGGAAAAGACTGTATTAAACCTGTTGGATTCAAAAGCGACGAAGGAATTTTACCTTATCCAGACTCTTCATTTATAGGCTATCGCTTATTAACAGAATACTTTGTTTTCCCAGAAAAATTTATGTTTGTAGATTTTACCGGCTTAAAGCAAAAGCTGCCTGCAGACGCCGGAAATATGCTTGATCTTTATATCTATCTAGACTCAGCAGATATAGAACTTGAACATAACATAACAGAAGAAACATTTGTCTTAGGTGCCTGTCCTGTTGTAAATTTATTCAAACACCGAGCAGATCCAATAAAACTTGACCATACACAAATAGAGTATCAAGTTGTACCTGATGCACGACGACCTATTGGCTATGAAGTTTATTCAGTAGACAAAGTAACCGCATCAACCTCAACAGGTGAAGAAATAGATTACCATCCATTTTATGGTTTGAATCACGAGCATCAAGACAATGAAAACCATGCTTTTTGGTTTGCTAATCGACGTGACTCTAAAATGAGTAATTATGAACGAGACGAAGGGACAGATGTATCTCTTAATCTGGTTGATTTAGAATTCAATCCTAATGTTCCTGAAGATCGTACACTTGTGATTGAAACAACGTGTAGTAACCGTGACTTACCGGGCAAGCTACCCTTTTCGTCAGATCAGCCAAAACTACAATGTATTGATAGCGCCCCACCTTGTGAAAAAATTCGTTGTTTAACACAACCTACTCAAACCGTGAGAGCACCTTTACGAAATCATGCTCGATGGCGTTTAATTTCTCATTTAAACTTAAATCATTTGTCATTAACGGGGCGAGATGATGCCACTCAAGCATTAAAAGAAATTTTACGTCTTTATGACTTTAATGAAACATCGGTTACTAGAGC
>JASFYW010000066.1:0-17385 GCA_045046865.1 Woeseiaceae bacterium
GTGAATTAATGGTGAAAAATAAAATCCACCATCTTGTAGTAACAGAAAATAATGCAATAAAAGGCATCGTTTCATCAATTGATATTATAAAAAAAGGCTTGTTAAATAAAAACACCATACAAGTAAATTAACACCCTTCGCTTCTTGCTCATTGAAACTTTTAAAAGTGTTATGTGTAAAAAATTTTCAATCTGTTAGAGTGGCACTATACTGTCACTCTATGAAAATTGCTTTAGTCACTACATTAAAGCGTCAAGTCTACAATGAATGGAGGGATAATAATTGGAAATTTGGTTGGTATCATTTATCGGTGGAATTATAGGTTCTATCTTCATGGACATTACTGAATTACAAATATCAAAATTTGGTATCAGTAGCGGAGTTAAAGGTGCTTATATCGGCCGTTGGTTTCATGGAATTCTTAGTGGTGTTTTCATGCACCAAGATATTTCTAAAACAAAACCAATTAAAAATGAAGAACGTATCGGTCAACTTTTTCATTTTATCGTAGGTGGTGGAATGGTCGCTCTTTTTTACCCTATTTTCCTTTATTTAATGGGTCTTGAAACCACAACCAATCATCTATTTCTTGGCTCTGTTTTTGGTCTTCTAACAAGCCTTTTTCCGTGGTTTATTTTAATGCCTTCTTTTGGCTGGGGGTTGTTTGGAGCTAAAACACCATTTGAGTCTAAACCAATAATTTCACCTATTATTTCACATATACCTTTTGGACTTGGTATCGGTATAACGTTCGTGATCTATTATGAAATCATAGCCTAATAATGCACTCCAAAAGCGGCGCTAAATCAAGGCTGCTGATAAGAGTCATTAACGTACTGTTCAACACGTATTACTCTACCAACCGAAAATTACGCCTTCTAGTAGTGTGTTGTAACCATCATATTCCTTTGGTTTTACAGGAATCATACTTTTTGCTTTACCCGCAAAACGTTTAATGAAAGCTTTTGTACTTGCCACGCCCTTGCCAATGCTTAGTTCGTTGGTAATTTTATCTTTCATCCTTTGACTTACTCTTCTACTAACTGAAAGACCTTGATTAGGCATAACCTGACTTAAATACAATGTTTTTAAATTATTATTTTGCTCTTTGCTTAATTTCTTAGCAAGGAATACGGTTCTAAAAACACCCGCATCACATTTTTTCTTTTCATTTATTAACTTTTTATGCACCGCTTTCATACCACCACGTACACCTTTAATAATAGGTTGACGTACCGGGTTACGATAATAATCGAGGACGGATAGAATCGATAAATGTGGTGGTGAAATACCACAAATCGACTTTCCTATTAAGTCATCAGGGCTTTTATACTGCGTGTTGGATTTTTCTGTAACAAGCACGAACTGTAATTTGCCGGGTAATTTAATTAATGCCTCATGCCCAAGGTGGGCTATTCGCCAAGCGATAAAATGAGGCCCATCAATAATAATATCGTACTTATCATTTCTCATTTCACGTTGATAATTTAAAAAATTACCTGGGTGCACATAAGTCACTTTTACGCCGAGCGTTTTTGTTAAATGTGCTGCGATGGGGTTATACATCTTCTCACCCTTAGCTTTTGATTCTCTTGGTGGTGACGTAAAAATTAATCCTTCTGCTTGAGCATTAACATAAGGATATAAAAGCATCATCCCAAGCAAGACCACAACAAACTTCATTCTTACCATTTTTAAATCATCCCGGTGTTTTATTCAGATATATTGACTATTTATTAGAAAACACTAATACACGTAATCTTATTACGTTATTACGATACTACCTTTATTTTATGTCGATATCCTGTTTATTAACCTATTTTATAATGATTGCATATTGCAGCATCTTTAACGTTCTTAGTCGTGTTTATAGTATGATTTACTGCCTGTTCGAGTAGAATTGATTCTCCACTTTAAAATATATAGGCTATTTTGTGTCCATTCCTGTTCTTAATCTCCCCTTATTACTTAACCCTAAGCGACCGAAGCCCTATATAAAACCTAAACATTTAAAAAGCTGGATCAATACTCTACCGACTGCAAATACTCTCAAATCGACCCGGTTAGTTATAGAGAAACTAAAAACACTTAACGAATCTAAATATCCTTATTCTGAACGCGTTCAGTTATTGGATATATTACGCCCCACTATTCGGCAGCTTTTAGTGACGTTAAAGCAGTCTCTTCATCGTGCTGAATTTCCATTATCTGAAAATAATATAGAAACATATCAACTTATTCAAAAACTCTTATTTAAAATAGCGCTAGCTTATAAATTAGTGAGTCATACACTAATGAATAAAACGTCTTTAAAAGAAAACGACAAGCTCATATTAAGAGAGTCCATTTACCTTAGTATTCAATACTTGGCGCGTAGTGTTGTTGAGAGTTATCTCATCTACCGTTCTCCGCAATATGATATTTGGCGTGAACTGCATCAGCTTTACCTTTATGCTGAAAATAATGATATTCAACATGAAGCAATTGATGATCCCTTCCCTGACTTTGCTTTACCCCTTCATTATACAATTGATCTTGTTTATAAAAGAATCGTTTTACTTTCACTCTCTTCTCCTTTTCATTTAATGCAGAACGAAGCGGATGATATTTATTTCCTTGTCTCTGCTTGGACATCAGTTTGTAAAATTTCTGAATTAAATAAAAACTTTATTACTGATCAGTATGCTGTTGATTTTGCAACCGACATGTCTCCGCGTTATATACCTGATAGTTTAGAATGGCAACCTGTGGATGGGCGCATTATTGACATCAGCGAAGTTAAACTGCGACTTCAATCTCATACAAAAAAAATATTACAACAGAATTCTGAGTTTGATGAATTCATTGATGAAGAAACACCACGTTCGCTAAAAGAACGGAAACAACGAGACATGTTACTTCGCCTAACAGACAACTGGTATCGAAAACCTGTTCGTAGAACTAACCGTGAAGATCGAGGTGCTAAATTAAGAATTGCTCTTGGCTTAAATGCTTGCCATTTTTATTCGTCTAACAAAATTCCTTTCACGCCAGAGATGGATGAATTAAAACTACACTCTTCTGATGAAAATAAGCAATCCACAGTTTTTGCAAATATTTATCGTGATGCTTTGCAAAAAGATCGCATTCATGAAAAGTCGGATTACGTGATTGACCCTTGGCATCAAAATAACATTAGCCATACAGGAATATCTACAACATGTGGTAATGCTTGTGTCGACATGAAGGTGAAAGTAGGTGAAATTGTTAGTTATCTCTTTGATAGCAAAAATGGACGACGCTGGAAAATTGGCGTTATCCGCTGGATAAAAATGGATGACAATAATCAAGTTGATATGGGGATAATGAATTTGTCTCTCAGCGCTGTTCCCGTAGCAGTCAAAGCGCTTGAAGGGATAGGTAAAGGCACTGATTACTTCCGTAGTTTATTAATACCTAAATATGTCTCTATTCAACAACAGCGCAGCATCATTGTTCCATCTATGCTTTATGATATTGGTACCGTCTTATCTGTTAATATGAAAACAAAATTATTTTATATTAAACTTAAATCACGCTTATTATCTAGCTGTAGTATCTCTGTTTATGAATTTGATATTTTAGAAAATGCACCGATAGACCTTTCACAAAAAATTTAAAAATCGTTTAAAAATACTTGGATATGTGAAGCATACCAGAACGGCTGTCGAAGAATATCGGCTTTACCCTTATGCAGTGCATTTATTGCTTTACCTTCTATCAATTTATTACTTTTTAGTTTGTTTAACCTTAGTGAACTGTCAATGAGCACAGCTGACGAAGAAGGTAGCACACCATCCGAGACAACGACCTCATTAGCACCATACTTTAATAGGCTTTTGTCTGACAAGCGCCAACCATCATTAATATAAAAACGTTTCCATGCTTGATTAATCATTTGTTCTAACCAAATTAAATCGTGTTTATTTTTTTTATAATCCAGATAATCCAATACGCCTTTTGCTACATAAGCATAATCTTCTAAACTTGCCTCACCCAATATTTTTTTCTTGTTAACCGTTCTAACCAAACGATTCTCAATCCATAAACTTTTTTGTATATACATTAAAATATTATGTGCTGCCTCTGCATAACGAGGTTTGTTATATTTTTTAGCTGCTTGGGAAAATGCAGAGAGAGCTAAACCGTTCCACGCTGTCAAAAGTTTTGTATCTTTAGGAATTATTCTTGTGCTTCTTATTTTTATTAATTTCTTCTTGGCGGAATAGAAATTTTCTTGTGCCTGAGAGAATGAAATATTTAATATTTTAGCCGCTTCACTGATTGGCATAACTTCGACTAAATGGTGTCCTGAATCTAGCTCTGGATTACCTTCTAGCTGCCACATAAGCTGAACGAGCTTTAGTTCTTGTTCTGTTAAGACATTGACGAAATCTTTTTTATTCCATGTGTAATATCCGCCTTCTACTCCTTTATTATCTAGTGCAGATAAGCTTGCGATAAAAGCACCTTGTTTTGAATTAAAGTCTTTTATTAAAAAATCTAAGGTTTGTTTTGCAGTAACATCAAACTGATCGTTATGAAAAACAGTCGCCGCCTTCATGTATAAAGAAGCCAGTAGAGCATTGTCATACAACATTTTTTCAAAATGAGGTACTTGCCAAACGGGGTCAACGGTATACCGAAAAAAACCACCCGCTAACTGGTCATTCAAACCTTGTGTTGCCATTTTGTTGAGAGTAAGCAATAAAAATTGTTTTAGATCTTCATTTGGTTGTTTTTTAAAGATACTGACCATCAAAGATAACTGGGGGACTGAAGGGAATTTATTTTGCTCTCCAAAACCACCAGACATGGTGTCACGCTGTGCTTCTGCACTGACTAAAAATGACTGTATATATTCATTGATATCATCATCTGTTATTTTTTCAGTTGTTGTTGGTTCATTATTTGATAATTCATTTGCAGCGCTTTTCGCTATTTCTTTTAACTCAACTTTCTCATCTTTCCACTTTTTCTTTATATTCGTTAAAATAGAAATGAAGTTTTTCGTTGGAACATAAGTCATACCAACAAGGGGGTAGCCTTCAGGTGTGATAAATACATTCAGCGGCCAGCCCGCTCTGCCTTGTGTACGTTCAACAAAATCAATCAAGTGACTATCCAGCGCACTGTTAATTTCTCTATCTACTTTTATCGGTATAAAATATTTGTTTAATATTTGTGCTACTTCAGGATTTTTATAACTTTCACGTTGCATAACATGGCACCAATGGCATGCAAAATAACCACTAGAAACATAAAGTAATTTATCTTCTTTTTTCGCACGCGCTAAGGTTTCTTTGTTCCATTCTTGCCATTTGACAGGATCAGAACCATGCAATGCTAAATAAGGAGACGCATGCTCCTTCAACACATTTTGCATCACGGCGGCTTGAGCCAAAAATGTGATAAAAACTGAACAAACAATGATGATGATTTTCAAATTTGCACTCCTGCACAGTAAGTCACTGTTTGTGATGTTATGCTTTAAAGACAAGCAGAGATGAATAAGTTCAGCATTAAAAGTAAATATTGACTGAAACACCTCTTTTTGACTAAAAATCACTCAATTTTCTAAAAAACTAACATTTCAACGTTGTTTTTCAAGATTCAATGGAACTACATCTCTATATAAAACGTTTATTATTGGTATGAGCTTATTAAATTTTATTACATCAACACGAAAATCTTCTTTTTCTAAACAGATCAAACCACATTTGCAGAGGTTGTATACGCAAGCTTTTCGTTTAACTGCAAATCAAGATGACGCTGAGGATCTGGTTCAGAATCTTCTACTACGGCTTTATGAGAAAAAAATTGATTTAGAAACAATCGAAAAACTTCCTAATTGGCTTTTACGCTCGCTATATCACCAGTTTGTTGATCATTATCGTAAAAAAAACCGTCTCCCAATAGATGATAAAAATTCGCAATCAGAAGAAATTATTAATTCTCTGGCTTACGAAGACGAATCTCCACATCAACTATATGAAAATGAGTTCACTCGTCGCCAGCTACAATCTGTTATTGAGCAGTTAAACCCCGACCAACAAGCCCTTATTGCCTTGCATGATATCGAAGGCCATAGCCTGCCTGAACTATCACAAATAATGGATTTACCGCTGGGGACACTAAAATCTCGTCTGCATCGAGCTCGTCAAACATTACGTGATCATTTTTTTGCTCACAAAATAGATTTGATGGAACCTTTTAATGAAAACAAACGTTTTATTGAGTAAGAGGATACGTAATGAACTGCACACAATTTAACAAAATACTGGATGATTATATTGATGGCTCGTTGTTAACCATTCAATTAAGTCATGCCCAATTGCATTTAAATGAGTGTACAGATTGCCAACGAATTTATTCTCAGGCTAATTGCCTTCTGACTACATTAAAAGATATACCCGTGCCCCCAGCAAAAGTGGGATATGAAAAACGTGTTTTGTCTTTCCTTAATAACAAACAAGAAAAACAAACACCTTATCAAAATTTGTTTTTTGCTGGTTTCAGTGGTGCAGTGGCTGCTTCGTTCGCTCTATGGCTGATTTTATCTCCCGTGTCTCAATTTTCTCCCCCTACAGAAAATATGAAGACAGTTAACTTGCTTATACAAAAACAACAAACCATTGATTTAGTCTTTAATTTAGCAAGTGAACTCCCTGATGCTACGTTAACTATCAAATTACCAGAGAAAGTTGAAATAGCAGGTTATTCGGGAAAACGTCAATTAATATGGACAACCTCACTTAAACAAGGCCCTAATCGACTCGCTTTACCTCTTATTGCTAGAAACAAAAATAACGGTATTTTAATTGCGACGCTCAGTAAAAATGGAAAAACTAAAACGTTTAAAATAAAAATTAACTCTCACCCCCCCGCATCGTCCTTTTTTCAAGGTGATGTTTCTAAACAACCTAAATACACTTAATATTTCACTAGGAGAAATAGATGAAACCACTAACTAAACTTTTATTTTTATTTGCACTTGTCATTCCAGCAACATCCGTATTTGCCGATACTCATGAAGAGGCAACTATGGATGTGTTGGAACACGTTGACTCAGCAGAAATATGGCATGAGATAGAGCTACCTGATGCTAAGGGTGATAATGCCGAAGTTAGCCATAATGTTACTCTACCAAAGCATGCAAATGATGACGCCGAAGATGCCGTAAATGAAACTCATGAAGGTATGGGCGATGATATTTCTGAAGCTCCTGAAATAGCTGAAGCTCACGAAGCTCCTGAAGCCCCTGAAGCTCCTGAAGCTCCTGAAGCTCACGAAAAATAATATTTATAATGACTACGGTTAAACATACAGCCCTACTTCATAAAAAATAGAAATCTATATTGTTTTTCCACCATTGCTCCGCCTTTTACTTTTAGTAAAAGGCGGTTTTTTATATAATCATATTTTTTACCAAGAGATATATTATGCTACGTCTTTTTCTAATTATCCCAATACTTTCAATTCTTCTTTTTCACTCCACATTATATGCATCTGAAATAGGTATAACTGACTACAAATCAGGTGTAAGCCACTTTAAAAATAAAAAATACCATTCTGCTCTTCAATCCTTTAAAAAAGCATCAAAAGCAGGAATGAACAAAAGTGCTTTACATTTTAATTTTGGTGTAACCTATTTCAAACTTAAGCAGTATAAAAATGCAAAAAAGAGTTTTAAGCGTCTATTAAAAGACAAGAATCTTAGACAAATTGCTTACTTCAATCTTGGATTAATAGCCGAAAAGAGAAAACGACCAAAAACTGCGGTGAAATGGTATAAAAAGACGATTGAATTTAATTCAAATAAAAAACTTACTCAACTTGCAAATAACAAGTTAGATAAATTATTAAAACGAAAATCGACAAGAAAAAATAAAACTCAAGCACTTGTTCGTTTAGCCTTCGGAAATAATGATAATATTACAAATGCTGCTTCTAATTCTCCTTCTAACAAGAGTGATCGTTATTTAGAGCTCTTTGCCTTTATTAAAGCCTCGGTCAATTCAAAGACCAACTTTAAAGCCTCATTATATCGTACAAGTTACAATACTTTATCTACTGAAGACTTTAGTTTTTATTCTGTAGGAATAGATTATTTAATAAAAATTAAACGCTGGCATTTAATACCGGAAATCAGCTTATCTAAAAGCTATTTAAATAATATTAACTACCAAAATTTAATTGACTATAAGATAACAGGTAAACGTAGGCTAACTAAAAAATCTAATATTGATTTACATTATCGTTATAGTGATATTAACTCACAAAATATTTTATATGATTACTTACAGGGACAGCGCCATCAGTTTAGTGTCGATTACAAAAGTAAAACCAGCCTAGGAAAATTACGGTTACGATACCAACTTGAAACAAATAACCGACAAAATTCAGCTACTGCAAATTACTCACCAACCCGACATGCATTCCGAGCGCGTTTAAAGCACAAATTTAAAAATAGCTGGAACGTATCTGAAGAAATCGCTAGCCGTATCAGTACTTATGGCAGCGCGGTGGGAGTTGTACGAAAAGATACGAGGGTACGTTTACAAGTTGTCGCAAGCACAAAAATAAATAAAGAGTGGGCCACAGGAATTCAATACTCTCACACTAACAATAACTCAAATATTGCCAGTGAAAATTATAAACGTAACAATATCCAGATATTTACCCATTGGGGATTTTAAATATTAGTGTCTAAGATTTTGCTGAATCAGAATCATTTGATTTAGCAAGATTTTCTTCTTCAGTAATCGCACGTTCGAACTCGTCATCCATTTCTTTTTCTTCTTCTGCTTCTTGCTCTTTAGCAAGACGGTCTTTCTTTCTCGTTATGATTTTGGAAAAAAACAAACCAAATTCAAACAAAATCCACATCGGAATAGCCAATAACATTTGCGAAACAACGTCTGGTGGTGTTAATAGCATACCGGCGATAAAAGCAACGACAATGATGTACGGTCTTTTTTGAGCAAGTTTCTCTGCGGTTGTCATGCCTGTTGATATAACAAGAATCGTTGCGATAGGCACTTCAAATGCGATACCAAAAGCAAAAAACATTTTTAAAACGAAATCGAGGTACTTAGTAATGTCGGTCATCATGGTAACGCCTTCAAGCGCGATACCTGTAAAAAATGCAAACATTAAAGGAAAAACAACAAAGTAGGCAAAAACCATTCCGAGATAAAATAATATAATGCTAGAAAACAGTAATGGAAATGCGAGTGTTTTTTCGTGCTTATATAAACCAGGCGCAATGAATGACCACAGTTGATAAAGCAAAAAAGGCATGCTGATAAAAATAGCTGTCATCATAGACAGCTTAAAAGGCGTTAAAAAAGGTGAAGCAACGTCCGTAGCAATCATGCTACTGCCTTTCGGCAAATGAATAAGTAAGGGTTCTGCTAATAAACTGTAGAGATCATTTGCAAAGCTAAATAAAGCTAAGAAAATAACAAGCACAACAATGACCACACGTAATAACCTATCTCGTAATTCTACAAGATGAGACATAAATGGCACTTCTGCTTCCCCTGCCTTGGTATTTTTATTTGTCATTCGAGGCGTCTTCTTTATGCTTTTTCTTTGTCTGAGCCAGATTCGTTCGATTCATTTTTACTAGATGCATTGGCTTCATTCTCTAAACCAAAATCAGGATCATCTTCTGCAGAACCACCATGATCCGTTATTTTTCTGAGTTCTACATCTTGGCTGTCATCAAAATCATCGTCTATCGCGCTGACTTGATAATCTGGCGTGTCGTCTACATCTATTCTGAAATTATCAGAATTCATAATTTCTTTTAATTCATCTAAACCGGCATCTTCAGAGAGCGCTTTGCGAATTTCATCTTGTTTTAGCTCGCGATCGATATCACTTTTTACATCGCCA
Organism: Woeseiaceae bacterium; assembly: GCA_045046865.1. Lineage (GTDB taxonomy): Bacteria > Pseudomonadota > Gammaproteobacteria > UBA6429 > Thiohalophilaceae > JAGLTQ01. Next base: position 9,922 of record JASFYW010000066.1, read on the forward strand.
ACAAAACGTCGTGCACGCCCTATCCACTTACCGGCAGTTCTTGCAACCTCCGGCAGTTTGTCTGGCCCAATAACGACTAAACCAATGACCGAGATCATCGCTATTTCCCAAAAACCAATATCAAACATGAATCAACAGCCTCACGTGGTGTTAACTTAAATTAAAGAAATATACTACGCTTTATCTTCTTCTTTGATTTTAGTAGCTTCACCATCAATGATCGTACTTTCGCTTTTCTCGATGCTTTCGTTTGGTTTTGTTTCTTCGTCTTTGATTGCTGATTTAAAGCCTTTAACAGCAGAACCTAAATCGCTACCGACATTTTTTAAACGCTTAGCACCAAATAAAACTAAAACAATCACTAAAATAATAATTAACTCTGTTACGCCAAATCCCATGTCTATTCTCCAAACTTATTTTAATTTGTTAATGAAAACCCGGTAAATTTTTACCGCCTAATAAATGCATATGTAAGTGAAAAACCACTTGGCCTCCACCTACGCCTGTATTGATAATGGTTCTAAAACCATCATTCAAACCTTGTTCTTTAGCAATGCGCGGCAACTGCTTTAACATATGCGCCATCACTGCATCATGTTCACAGGTCACTTCATTTAAACTTGAAATGTGGACACGCGGTATCGCCAATAAATGTACTTCCGCTTTCGGATTGATATCTTTAAAAACCAGCATTGAATCATCTTCATAAATTTTATCGCAAGGAATATCTCCCGCTAAAATTTTACAAAAAAGACAATCGCTCATGACTCTTTCCTATTGGCCTTTTCTTCTAAACCTGACATTCCAAAACGACGTGCTAACTCATTTAGAACATCTTCATGACTAATGCCTTGATTAGACAACAACACCATTGTATGAAACCAAAGATCGGCTGTTTCATAGACAATTTTTTCGGCCACACCATCTTTTGCTGCCATCACGGTTTCCGTTGCTTCTTCACCGATTTTTTTTAAAATAGCATCAAGGCCTTTAGCATGAAGTTTTGCTACATAAGAACTTTCTGGATCCGCATTTTTGCGTTCCTCAAGAACTTCGGCTAATTGTTTTAATATATCACTCATAAGTTTTTATTTATAAATATCATTTGGATCTTTAATCACGGCTTCAACTTCAACCCATTCATCATTTTTAAATTGCTTATAAAAACAATTATGTCGGCCTGTATGACATGCGATACCACCGAGTTGTTCAACTTCTAATAACACCACATCATTATCACAGTCTAAACGCATGTCTTTTAATGTTTGCACATGGCCAGACTCTTCACCTTTGCGCCATAGTTTACCGCGTGAACGTGACCAATAAATAGCGCGACCTTCTTTAGCGGTTAACATTAATGCTTCGCGGTTCATCCACGCCATCATTAATATTTTCCCCGAGCCGGTTTCTTGCGCGATAGCGGGAACTAATCCATCTTTGTCCCACTTAATGTCATCTAACCAACTCATTATTACAAGCGCATCTCTATGCCGGCCGTGGCCATTTTTACTTTTGCTTCACCGATAGTATGTTCACCGAAATGAAAAATGCTTGCTGCGAGTACGGCATCGGCCTTGCCTTCTTTAACGCCTGCAACTAAGTGCTCTAACTCACCGACACCACCTGATGCAATCACAGGAACATTAACGGCTTCACTAACGGCACGAGTTAATTCCAGATCAAAACCCACTTTTGTTCCATCTCTGTCCATACTGGTGAGTAAAATTTCACCGGCACCGTAGTTCACCATTTTGATTGCCCATTCAACCGCATCAATGCCGGTTTCTTTACGGCCGCCATGGGTAAAAATTTCCCAGCGATTTTCTTCACCTTCGCCACTGACTTTTTTTGCATCTATCGCAACAACGATACATTGCGAGCCAAATTTTTCAGCGGCTTCTTTTACGAACTCAGGGTTAAATACAGCAGCACTGTTAATGCCTACTTTATCTGCGCCGGCATTGAGCATGGTACGAATATCTTCTACTTTACGAATGCCACCGCCCACGGTTAAAGGGATAAAAACTTGGCTTGCGACTTCTTCTACCAAGTGCACCATGGTGTCACGATTATCTGCAGTTGCTCTAATATCTAAAAAGGTAATTTCATCTGCACCTTGTTCATCATAACGGCGTGCGATTTCAACAGGATCACCTGCATCACGAATATCAACAAACTGTACACCTTTAACAACGCGGCCGTTATCAACATCTAAACAAGGAATGATTCTTTTTGCTAAGCCCATTTTAAAATACTCGTTTTACTTATTTAATTCGTCTGAAAGCTTTTGCCCTTCAGCAAAATCTAATGTGCCTTCATAAATTGCACGGCCTGTTATTGCTCCCACAATACCTTCTTCAGACACTGCACTTAAAGCACGAATGTCATCTAAGTTAGTAATACCACCTGATGCGATGACTGGAATGTTAATCGCTTGTGCAAGTTTAACGGTTGCTTCAATATTGACGCCCTGCATCATGCCATCACGACTAATGTCTGTATAAATAATTGAGGCAACACCATCGTCTTGAAAATGTTGTGCCATATCTATTACGTCATGCTTAGAAAGTTTAGACCAACCATCTATAGCCACTTTGCCATTTTTTGCATCGAGTCCAACAATAATGTGTCCCGGAAATTCTAAACAAAGGTCTTTAACAAAATGCGGCGCGTTGACTGCTTTAGTCCCAATAATAACGTACTGAACACCGGCATTTAAATACGTTTGCACGGTGTCTTCATCACGAATGCCGCCACCTACCTGCACTGGCAAATCGGGGTAGGCTGCACAAATGTCATGCACCACATCAGCATTCATGGGCTTACCTTCAAAGGCACCGTTTAAATCGACAATGTGTAAGCGACGCGCACCTGCTTCCACCCAGCGCCCAGCAACTTCTACTGGGTTGTCTGAAAAAATGGTTTCATCATTCATATCACCTTGACGTAAACGTACACATTTTCCATCTTTGAGATCGATTGCAGGTATTAAAAGCATGTTGTTATCCGTTCACTATTTTGTTGATGAAACTATTATGATTTCCCATCCCACTTTAAAAAATTTTCATACAAGGTTAAGCCTGCATGTGAACTTTTTTCAGGATGAAACTGTACTGCAAAAACATTATCTTTATAAACAGCCGAAGTAAATTGAAAGCCATAACTGGTTGTTGCTGCAATTAAATTTGGCTCTCCTGGTTGCGAGTAAAAGCTGTGTACAAAGTAAAAGCGTGCATCTTGAGCAATGCCTTTCCACATAGGATGTTCAATTTCTTGATGAACTTGGTTCCACCCCATGTGAGGAATTTTTAATTTTTCCGGTGTTTGTATTTCATTTAATACATCACCAAAATATTCGACCTTACCGGGTAACACAGCTAAACATGTCACACCGTTATTTTCTGCGCTCGACTCAAGCAAGGCTTGCATACCAACACACACACCAAAAAGCGGTTTACCTGTCGCAATAAACTCATGAATGACTTTATCTAAACCCAAGCGAACAATTTCACCCATGCAATCACGCATCGCACCGACGCCGGGTAATACAACGCGATCAGCATCTAGAATTGTTTGTGCATCTGATGTGACATGAACAGTCACACCCTCGCCAACTTTTTCTAATGCTTTAGCAACAGAATGTAAGTTTCCCATTCCATAATCTATGACGGCTACGCTACTCATACTGGTTTAACTTTTTTCATAGGGATAAATTCTAGTGAAACTTGTCATTGCGAGGAAATCTTCTAGCCAATGCTATTCTGCTGGAGATTGCCGCGGTCACTTTGTTCTCTCGCAATGACAGGTTTTTATAAGCTGCCCTTCGTCGAAGGCATAACACCCACCATACGCGGATCAGCTTCAACCGCCATACGCAAGGCACGGCCAAAGGCTTTAAAAATGGTTTCTGCAATATGGTGGGCATTTTTGCCTTTCAAATTATCAATATGCAAAGTTACTTGAGCGTGATTAACAAACCCTTGGAAAAATTCACCAAAGAGATCAACATCAAAATCACCGATCGTTGAACGTGGATATTCCGTGTCATATTGCAGACCTGGACGCCCTGAAAAATCAATCACTACACGAGACAATGCCTCGTCTAATGGCACATAGGCGTGACCATAACGACGTATTCCTTTTTTATCTGCGAGTGCTTTTGCGAAAGCTTGGCCTAATGTGATACCAATGTCTTCCACCGTGTGGTGATCATCAATGTGGTTATCACCTTTTGCGATAATATTGAGATCGATCATGCCATGACGAGCAACTTGATCTAGCATGTGCTCTAAAAATGGCACGCCGGTTTTAAATTCGCCCTTACCTGACCCATCGAGGTTGATGCTGACCTCGATCTGAGTTTCTAAGGTGTCACGCTTAACTGTCGCGGTACGATCTGACATAAAATGCTCCCAATAGCACTAATATTTCCCGATATTATAAGGGATAGGTTACAGGGATGCATCTAAATGAGGATTATTTTGAATAACTGACGATTTTATTACGGCCGGTCGCTTTGGCTTCATAGAGCGCTTTGTCGGCCTTTTCAAAAAAAGTTTCAAAGTCATCATCATCTTCTAGTTCTGACATACCGATACTAGAAGTGATAACAAGATCGTTCGGCTTTGAAAGCTCAATCTTTTCTCGAATTTCTTCTGCTTTTAGAAGCGCAAATTTTTGGTCACAATTAGTGAGGATCATGACAAATTCTTCTCCTCCGATGCGTCCAACAAAATCTTCTTCGCGGCACATATTTTTTAATAATGCCCCAATCGTTTTAAGCACGAAGTCTCCCACGTTATGTCCGTGATTGTCATTAACATCTTTAAAATGATCTAAGTCAAAAACAAGTAATGCCACGGGAAAACCATATCGACGTGCATTACTTAAATACTTTGGGCTTATCTCAAATAAACTATGACGGTTATATAAACCGGTTAATTGGTCTGTCATCGCAAGTTTTAAAAGTTCTATTTCTTGTTTTTTTGCTTGTTTATGAAGTTTATAATTTTCTATTAAGTTAGACGAACGAACGATGATTTCATCTTCATTAAAGGGTTTAATGATAAAATCGTTTGCACCATTTCTTAAAAAAGACGTGCGTTTAGCAGGATCATTTTCACCAGACACCATCAAAATAGGAATGCGAGATTTTTCTGCATTATCAGCATCTCGAACAAAGTTAATCACATCATCACCAGTTTCATTACCTTGTAAATAATAATCTGTAATGACCAAATCGTAGTCACACTCAATAAATTTAGCTTTTGCCTCACTAACCGTTGTAGCGTGATCTATGTCCGTCAAATAACTTTCAAAAAGAGCAATTGTTGCGTTAGCGACGCTTATTTGATCTTCGATATAGAGTATTTTTCCTTTTAAATCTAAAGTGCGGTTATTAACAACACGGGTAAAAAAAGTTTGAATTGAATCAATGTCTTTTTTATTAAAAACAAGCTTAAAGCCCGCTTCATTTGCTTCTAACATCATGTCTGAAATATCATCTGAGGTCAGCATAATGGTTAAAGCATCTGAAAGAGAAAATTTCTCTCTATAGCGGTACAAAAATAAATCGCCATTCATGTCTGATAAGTACCGCGAGACAATAATGAAGGCATACTCAGCTCCAGAGGATCCGTGCAACGCCGCTTCCCCAGTACTATAAATATCACTTTCAACACCAATTTCACTCAGTGTGTTTTTTAAAACATCCGAATAGTAATCTGTGCTTTCAATGATTAATGCTTTAATTCTTCTCATATGCAAATCTTATCGGCATAACACAATGAATCTTTAAGTTTATACTTCCTTTAAAATCACACACTAAACATAGAATATTCTAAAATTAAGGCTTTCCACAAAAGAATTAAAACAATACAATTAAACCAACTATTACTACATATATTAAGGCATAAACATTGACGAATAATCAGGTTATCAAGCTTTCTGAACTTAAAAGTCATTGTAAAAATTGTAGTCTTTATGATCTATGCCTGCCGATGGGGTTAGAGAGTGGTGACTTGGATCGCTTAGATAAAGAAATAAAGCGCCGCCAGTCTGTTGAAAAGAATGATTTTCTTTTTCGCATCGGTGAAAAATTAGGTTCTGTTTATGCTATTCGCAGTGGCACTTTTAAAACCTACCTGACGAACCCTGATGGCACAGAACAAATTATTGGTTTTTCATTGCCTGGGGAATTACTAGGCTTAGATGCCATCAGTGAAAATAGCCATAACTGTTCCGCCAAAGCGCTCGAAACCTCTAATGTTTGTGAAATCCCTTTCGACAGATTAGAGGCGCTTGCCAGAAAAATCCCTAATTTACAGCACCAACTTTTTCGCTTAATGAGCAAAGAAATTCAACAAGACCAAAATTTGATGCTGCTTCTCGCGCAAATGCCCGCTGAAACACGCCTTGCCAGCTTTTTACTCGGCATGTCTGAACGCTTGAATCAACGTGGTTACGCTGCCAATGAATTTAATTTGAGCATGTCACGGGGGGATATTTCAAACCTACTCGGTATGGCCGTTGAAACCATTAGCCGTATTCTCGGTCACTTTCAAGATGACGGTTTACTCAAAGTCGAACGTAAACACATTACTATTTTAGATCTAGATCGTCTGCGTCAACTCGCAACCCATTGTGCCTCCAATTGTCCAGACTCTTCACAAGTAAGTTAATCTCACTTCTTTGTATAAAAACCACCTTTTGCATCCTATATTTCCCTAGCCGACAGTTACAATATTAACCAATTCTTATCTAAATTGATCTAGATCAACGCCCTTTGCCTATACAAAAGGCACACTTTGCCCTATCTTATTCTCAAACAATTAAATAATGATAAGGGAAAGCAATGGAAACAGAAAACACATACAACTATACCGTTGTACGTCAGTTCGCCGTGATGACGGTGGTCTGGGGTATCGTCGGTATGACGGTAGGGGTGCTGATTGCAGCACAACTGGTTTGGCCAGCGCTCAATTTTGATACTGCCTGGTTATCTTACGGTCGTTTACGACCTTTACACACTAATGCGGTGGTTTTTGCTTTTGGTGGCTCGGCACTCTTTGCCACTTCCTATTATGTGGTGCAACGTACCTGTCAGGTTCGCTTATTTGCAGGCAAGCTGGCTGCCTTCACCTTCTGGGGCTGGATGTTGGTTATTTTACTTGCCGCAATTACCCTACCATTAGGCATGACCAGCTCTAAAGAATATGCTGAGCTTGAATGGCCAATTGATATTCTGCTTGCAGTAGTTTGGGTGTCTTACGCGGTCGTCTTCTTCGGCACCATTATGAAACGCAAGGTTGAGCATATCTATGTTGCTAACTGGTTCTTTGGTGCATTCATTCTGACGGTTGCGGTATTACATATTGTTAACAGTGCGGCAATCCCTGTCAGCTTTACCAAGTCTTATTCATTCTACCCTGGTGCTATCGATGCCATGGTGCAATGGTGGTACGG
>JASFYW010000067.1:0-4569 GCA_045046865.1 Woeseiaceae bacterium
GTTCTGGTATTTTATGGATCCCAATACGTTTGAGCAGATAGGTGCACCGGATTCTGCCATGGTTGAATCGGGAAAATGGATAAAACCACAGGAATTATGCACAGTTACTTTATGGAATGGTTCTCCTCTCGTGGTTGGTGTGCCTAATTTTGTAGAATTACAGGTGATTCAAACAGATCCCGGCTTAAAGGGTGATACGGCTCAGGGTGGAACAAAACCCGCAACGCTTGAATCAGGTGCAATGGTTAAAGTACCATTATTTATCGAAGAAGGTGAAATGCTTAAAATTGATACGCGTAGTGGTGAGTATGTGTCACGAGTGAAAAGCAGCTAATTTTAAAATGTTACTGAAGAGTTAAATCATGTCTGTAAACTGGCATCCAACCGCTTCAATACAGGTATTAAAAGAGAGAGCCCGAATACTGAAAAGTATTCGGGCTTTTTTTGTTGAGCGAAATGTAATGGAAGTTGAAACACCAGTGATATCACCAGCGGCTATTACTGATCCACAACTGGAAAGTTTTTCTACTAAATTTAATCAGCAAGAATTTTATCTTCATACCTCACCTGAATTTTATATGAAACGATTGTTAGTTGCTGGAAGCGGAGATATTTATCAGTTAGAAAAAGTATTCAGAGATGATGAGAATGGCCGATATCATAATCCAGAATTTACCATGTTGGAATGGTATCGTTTAGGGTTTAATCATCATCAATTAATGGATGAGATGGAAGAATTATTAACTGTTTTAATGGCAGAAAATAACGTTAATTTTAAAAGAATAAGTTATCAGCAGGCGTTTATTAATCAACTGGAAATAGACCCGTTTGAAGTGAATCTTAAGCAGTTAAAGCAATGTGCAGAAAAATTTAATATTGAAATACCGCAGGGCATGAATGATGACAAAGATATGTGGTTAGACTGGTTTATGGTGGATAAAATTGCTCCTAATTTTTCAAAAGAGTGTTTTACTTTTTTATATGATTACCCCGCTTCACAGGCTTCATTGGCACGATTAGATAATGATGATTCACGTAAGGCGAACCGGTTTGAATTATTTTATGGTGAGTTGGAACTGGCAAATGGTTTTTATGAGTTAACCGATGCGGATGAGCAGGCGAAGCGCTTTGATAATGATAATGCAGTTCGTAAACAAAGAGGGCAGAAGTTGATGCCGGTTGATGAGTGTTTTCTAGATGCTTTGAAATCGGGTTTGCCTGAGTGTTCCGGGGTGGCGATTGGTGTTGATCGGTTGATGATGTTGATAACGGGGGCGGATCATATTAATAAGGTTATTAGTTTTGGGGATGAGTTTTCTGGGTAGTTTTTTGTCTCTTATAATTTATAAAAATGTGATTTTAGGCTGGTGGATATTGGCTCGCTCACTTTCTTATAGAAAATTGAATTTTTTGGTTTGACCTGTGAAAGGATTGCACGCTCTTTACTCCATGGGAACGTGAATTCTGTGTAGTCGCCGCGCTGGCGACCTACTTTCTTTTCAACAGCGAAAAGAAAGTAGGCAAAGAAACGCCGTCCTTCATTCGCCTGTTCTCATTAAAAAGCTAATGAGAATTCCCAAAAATTGTAAAGAAGGCATCTATTAGCTTATTACCCTGTTAGTTCATTACTCTGTTACCGGGTCGTCTCGGTAAGCCGTCCTGGCTTATCGTGACTCAAAATCACATCCCTGTGATTTTGCCCCTGAAGGCATACAATTTTCGGCAAGCTCCAGAGGAGTTTAAGATCAAAACCAATATAAACCGAAGCTTCAAAAGAAAATGACGATTACATACTGTCATACCCGAATGCTTGTGTCGGGTATCCAGTGACTTTGGGCACGTAATAATAAATTCAGCATGTAAATATCAACCAGTTCACACAATCTGCTTGTGCTTCTATTCTTTTGATTCATTTCCCCCCATTACTCAAGCTGATGAAGGAGTGATTTATTTGGAGTTTTCCGCGAGGATGTTTGAGCGAATTCGCTTTTTAATTCGTGAGTTCCGCAGCGGCCAAATAAATCGGGAGTGAAGAAGGTACTTTTATTTTGCCTTTTAAATAAAAGCTTGGGTTAAGCGGGGCGGCATTTCTTTGGTTACTTTATTTTTGCTGTAGAAAAGAAAGTGACTCGCTAAGCAAGCGACACCACAGAATTCACATTCCCATGAAGAAAAGAGCTTGCAAGCACTCAAACAGTTCAAGCTATGAAATTCACAATCTCATAAAGACTAGAGCGTGAAATAATTCCACAGGCGACATTACAGAAATCTAATTCCCATAATGATAAAATCTTGCAAAACTCGAACAGCTGAAAAAAATCAAATAGAATAAGAAGCCAGCTTCTGCCCCAGTTTCACAACTTCACCATGTTTAATGGCATCATCAAGCGTCACTTTATCATTCATTAATAAAACAACCGTAGACCCCAAATTAAAACGTCCCATTTCCAAACCTTTTTTCAAATTGATATCAACGTTTTCATAAGTTGTATGAATAACCTTACGCTTACTCGGCGGTGTAACCGAACCCCCCCACACCGTATCAATTGCAGAAACATTTACTGCACCAACCAGAATCATAATCATCGGGCCATGATCAGTATCAAATTTACAGACTAAACGTTCATTACGAGCAAATAGTCTGGGTACAGTATTAACCGTGTGAGGCGCAACACTAAACAGGCGTCCAGGAACATAAACCATATCGGTTAATTTTCCATCGATGGGCATATGAATGCGATGATAATCACGGGGTGACAAATAGATGGTTGCGAAGCTGGCGTTAGTAAAAGTTTCTGCCAGTTCTTCTATTCCACCAACCAGCTCAAGCAAGCTGTAGTCCTGCCCTTTGGCCTGAAAGACCCGGCCGTTTTCAATGGCCTGTGCCTGGCTTACTGTTCCATCAACAGGGCATACCATGGCGTTATTTGTATCGTCTATTGTCCTGGCTTCAGGTTTTAACTCGCGGGTAAAAAAAGCATTTAACGTTTCATAAGCGTAAGGATTTTCTTCAATCGCTTCCGACATATTGACTTCATGTAATGATAAGTAAACTTTTAAGCTAAAGTTTTTGACCGGAGCCCATTTAATGCGGGCGATTTTATATACCACAGCAGAAATTAAATGATGGGGTAAAAAATAAAAAGGAGTAGATTTTAAATAGTCAGTAAATGATGCAGTCATAATTTTTTTTCGTTTGTTGATTACATTGAACCACATTTTCCAGTGGCACATTTCATTGAGGGAGACGCTGATTTTTTAACGCCAATATTAATTGATATTTTTGAGCTGTTTGATAGTGAAAAGTTTAATGTAATTTGTTCACCATGGTTAAACCATTTGACGGGTTTTATTAACATCAAATGGTAACTGCCCGCTGTTAAAATCAGTTTACCTTTAGCGGGTATGCTGAGTTTTTTTTGTGGTAGCATTTTAGCGAAACCATCTATTTCTTTAGACTGGTGCATTTCAATGCTATTAAACGAGCTGCTGTCTATGGCAATAATATCTATATTTTTATCGGTTGGATTATGAATTTCCATATATCCAGCCATAACACTGGCATTTGGTGGGGCTTCAGGTATGTGAGCATTGATGAACTGCAGGCTATCCGTTGAAGTTGCAAAGGCATTTAGACTTATCAACAGGTTGAATAATATGCTTATAGTTAATAATTTCATGGTATTGGTCTTTGAAATTGAATGAATAATGGCTCGTGATTATATTCTCCACGGGTTAATATTTAAAGCCCTTATCTAGAAGACTGAAACCATGCCCAACCAGAGCATACCTGAAGAGCTAAAAACGATAAAAGATTATATCCGTTGGGGTGTTAGTCGGTTTAATGAGGCTGAGCTGTATTATGGCCACGGCATGGCCAGTGCGCTTGATGAGGTGGTATATCTTTGTTTGTTTGCTTTGCACCTGCCGCATGATTTTTCTGAAGGTTATTTTGATACGGCATTAACACAGGATGAAAAGCAGGCTGTGTATGGTTTGTTAAGTCGCCGTATTGAAGAAAAAATACCCGCATCGTATTTAACGGGAGAGGCCTGGTTTGCGGGTTTACCTTTTTTTGTGAATGAAAATGTACTTGTGCCACGCTCACCTATTGCTGAATTGATTGAAAAGCAATTTACACCATGGGTTGAAGCTGAAGCGGTCGAAAATATACTCGATTTGTGTTGTGGTAGTGGATGTATCGGTATTGCTGCTGCATATGCGTTTGACTGGGCTTATGTTGATATGGTTGATATATCACCAGAGGCAATTGAAGTGGCCACTGAAAATATACAGCGCCATCAGCTGGATGAGCGCGTCAGTATCATTGAATCGGATTTATTCGAAAATGTGCCACCACGTCATTACGATATTATTATTAGTAATCCGCCTTATGTAGATGCTGAAGATATGGCGTCTTTACCCGATGAGTATTTACATGAACCTGAGTTAGGCCTTGCTGCAGGGGACGATGGTTTAGACCTTGTCGTGCCTATGTTACAACAGGCTAGAAAGTATTTAACGGATCAGGGAATTCTGGTAGTTGAAGTGGGTAACTCACAGCATGCT
>JASFYW010000068.1:0-4586 GCA_045046865.1 Woeseiaceae bacterium
TTGATGATTTTTCAGTAGATAAACTGGATTGCAATTGAAGGGCACAACCCAAATTACTACTAATAATGTAATCTGGATTCGCTTTTGTTAAATGTTTAAATGCACGCTGCTTAAGTTGGTCAGACAGTTGAGGTTGTTTTAAAAAATAAGAGCCCGCAGCACCGCAGCATTCATTATATGAAGTATCAATAGATAACCCTGGGATACGTTGAACTAATTTTAAAAGTTTGTCTTCAGCGCGAAGTGTATTTTGTAAGCTGCAAGGAATTTGCAACGAAGCTTTTTTATTAAATGGCTTGAAACTAATGTCCGTAGGCCATTCAACCTCCGATAAAAACTCAATAATATCTTTCGTTTCTGTATTAAATGGGGTGTCTATTTCAAGCTGTTCATATTCTTTAAGTTGAGCAGAACAACCATTGACTAAACTAATAATGGCATCGATATTTTCATATGCGTTAAATGATTTGATATTGCTGTTGGCTAATTCACTAGCACCTGCTTTATTGCCTTCATGTAAGTGCAAAGCACCACAACAGGTTTGTTCAGGGATATGCACACCATAACCTAAACGGTTTAACAGTTTGATGCTGCTTATAATGGTTGATGGTTCTAGTTGTTTAGACATACAGCCTGTAAATAAAATAACACTTTTATTAGAATCAATTAAAGCAGGATAAAAAGGTTTCGCTTTAAAAGGTTTTTTTAATTCAGGCAAGTAAGACGTTAAGCGAGTGATGCCAAACAAAGAAAAGACACCTATCTTTTTAGCAAACGATAAAATACGTGTTTTTTGTAATAAGCGTAAAAAATTAAATAAGATAACTGAAAACTTTTTATGAATTAATAACTTTAAACTATAGTTCGTTATTTTTTGCTTTAAAGAATGTCGATGTGAAGCTTCTTGTAATAATAAAGCTCTGCTTTCATCCATAATTTCAGCATAAGGTACTTGTGAAGGACAAACACGTTCACAGCGTCGGCAAAGTAAACACTGATCTAAATGTTGAACTAATATTTTTGATGGAGATAAATCACCACCTAACCAACCCTGAACTAATGCAATACGACCGCGTGGCGACTCATTTTCATTCGAATTTAAATTATAAGTAGGGCATTGCGGTAAGCATAAACCACACTTAACGCAACGGTCGGCAAGTTCAAGGATGTGAGCTGAAGAGGTTTGAAATGTTTTCATCAGCGAAAGATACATCCTCTTTCCTGTCATTGCGAGCCATGTCTTTTTATGGCGCGGCAATCTCCAGAAAAGTACGATTCATCATTGGATTGCCGCGGTCATTTTATTCCCTCGCAATGACACGGATGATTTTGTATTATCTCTATATGAGCCACTTTAAACAGCATGTGTTCTTCTGCGTCAATCAACGTGAAAACGGCAAAAGCTGTTGCGCCAACCTAGGTGCGCAACGCGTACGCGACTATGCAAAAAAGCGTATTAAAGAATTGTCTATGAGCGGGGAAGGTAAAGTACGCATCAATATGGCCGGCTGTTTAGATCGCTGTGAACAAGGGCCTGTCATTGTTATTTATCCAGAAGAAACGTGGTACACCTATCTCGATGAATCAGATATCGACGAGATTATTGAGCAGCACTTGCAACAAGGTAAAATTGTAGAGCGTTTACTAATAGATAAATAATAAGCCCTCTGTCATTGCGAGCAAAGCGCGGCAACCTTATATTTAATCCACTATGTCATGAGATTGCTACAGTCACTTTGTTCCCTCGATGCCAGAACGTGTGGAACACGTTAAGGTAATACTGACGAAACGCGCAGCGGTTCATTAAGTGCAATGACGTGGCTATAATTCTTTATAACTCAGCTGCGTAAAATGAGAACAAACAATACATGCCCTTATCCCAACTAGAGTTTAACCAACAAAACACCGCGACAACGCTAATTAAAGGCGGGGCAGGTGACATAGAAACACTCCTCTCTCGCACCGACACCACCACAGATAAAAGTCCCATTGTGATCATCAGCCATCCCCACCCCTTATATGGCGGCAGCATGACAAACAAAGTCGTACACATACTGGCAAAAGCATTTTCAGAGCTTAACGCGATTACCGTACGTTTTAATTTCCGTGGAGTTGGAAAATCTGAGGGAAAATACGATGAAGGAATGGGAGAAGCAGAAGACCTACAGCTTATCGCAGAAAAATTAAAACAATGGCGACCTAACGCCCCTATCTGGCTTGCTGGTTTTTCCTTCGGTGCTTATGTCACAACACGAGCACAAGCTAAAATAGCCCCAGAAAAACTCATTCTCGTCGCACCACCTGTCAGCATGTATCCCTTTGACGAGCTCGCTGAAATAAAAATCCCATGGATGGTCATCCAAGGCGGCCAAGATGAAGTAATAGATGCCCGCGCTGTCAAAGAGTGGGTGACACAACGGCCAAATCAACCAGAATTCGTTTGGATGGAAGATGCAAGCCACTTTTTCCACGGTAAGTTAAATGAAATCAAACAAGCACTACTATCAAGCCAAACCGTAGGTCAGCCTGAAGCCCATCTTCAACCACTCTGACCCTGAGGGAGCCCCGCGAAATTTGATGTTACCTGTCATTGCACTTAATGAACCGCTGCGCGTTTCGTCAGTATTACCCTACGCGTGTTCCACACGTTCTGGCATCGAGGGAATAAAATGACCGCGACAATCCCATGATGAATCGTACTTTTCTGGAGATTGCCGCACCATAAAAAGACATGGCTCGCAATGACAGGAGGGCTTTAGTTTTGTCATTGCGAGGGAATAGAATGACCGCGGCAATCTCATGATGAAGAGTTATAAACTTGAGATTGCCGCGTCAACACTCAAAAACAGGTGTTTTTAAGTGTTTCCTCGCAATGACAGGTACTCTAACTACGTGGGGGATAGCTAAGACTCTGACCCCTTGAACCCCAAACCCTGCACAAATAATCAACAAACAACTTGACTCTAAATTAGTATTCGCTTATATTAGGTTTCTCTGATGTAGCTAGATCACATCAGGAAGTTTTGACTCCTCCATCCTCCTCCATAATTGGATGGAATTTATTTTGGCGCGGTAACCCCTTTTACCGCGCTATTTTTTTGCCTGAAATTTGTGAGGCATTGTCATTGCGAGAAGCCTAGCGACGAAGCAATCTCAATAAAAGTGTGATTAATTACGAGAACACGACTAAGTGAATACACACTAACCGCTTAAAATACCAAAACCATAAATCTCTTGCCTTTTTGCTTGTATCTTCCGTATTAGTTGAGTAAAATTCCGCCTCTTTTTTGAACAGAACAATCTTTACTCACAGGCGAAACAATGAAAACTTTTAGTGCCAAAGCAGAAACTGTCAAACGCGATTGGTTCGTAATTGACGCAGAAAACAAAGTATTAGGTCGTTTGGCCACTGAAATTGCACGCCGTCTGCGTGGTAAACATAAACCAGAATATACGCCACACGTTGATACGGGTGACTACATTGTTATTATTAATGCTGAAAAAGTAGTAGTAACAGGTAATAAAACAAAGAATAAATTGTACCAACATCACACAGGTTATCCAGGTGGCTTGAAAACAGTGAATTTCGAAAAGCTACAAGCTGAAAAACCAGAATTGATCATCGAAAAAGCAGTTAAAGGCATGTTGCCGAAAAACCCATTAGGTCGTGACATGTTCCGTAAACTCAAAGTTTACGCAGGAACAGAGCATAACCATGCAGCACAACAACCAAAAGCATTGGAAATTTAATCATGGCAGAAACATATTACAGTACTGGTCGTCGTAAAAGCTCAACAGCTCGTGTTTACATGACGAAAGGTAGCGGTACAATCACTATCAATAACCGCGCAATTGAAGAATATTTCGGTCGCGAAACATCACGCATGGTAGTACGTCAGCCATTAGTTACGACTGAAAATGCGTCAGATTTCGATTTTAACGTATTCGTAAAAGGCGGCGGTAACTCGGGCCAAGCCGGCGCAATTCGCCACGGTATCACACGCGCATTGATGGTATATGACGAAACATTACGTCCTTCGCTACGTAAAGCAGGCTTTGTTACACGTGATTCACGTGAAGTGGAACGTAAGAAAGTCGGTCTACATAAAGCCCGTAAACGTCCACAATACTCAAAACGTTAATAAGATTACTTGTCATTGCGAAAGCAGTGAAGCAATCTCGAAAAAATCCAGCATTTGCTGGATTTTTTTTGCCCGCAATTTAGCCTTCAACCGCTCTGACCCCTTGAAGCTCCTGTCATTGCGAGCGTAGCGCGGCAATCTCATCATTCACCACTAGCCTTCAAAAACACCATTTGTACCAAAAAAACAACACTTTACACATTTGTTGTTTTTATTGCATTAAAGTGTTGCGTCAAACATACCACCGGCGTATAAATACCCCGTGAGTTTTTACCTAACTAAACTCATAAAAATAAAAAATATATATATTTTTAAAAAACAAACAATTAAGGAGTTCATAATGAACAAAAAATTAATCGCAGTTGCAGTAGCAACTATCATGGCTGCTCCAGTAGCTATGGCTGATGTTAAAATTTCTGGTCGTGTAGGCTTGGATTTAACAAT
>JASFYW010000069.1:0-12570 GCA_045046865.1 Woeseiaceae bacterium
ACTGCTCGTGTAATTACATTCCCTTCTGGATGGTTTAATGCGTCTTCATGGGTTATTGAACCTTGGTCTAATAATTCTTGTACATGACTGTGATCTCGAGATAGCTGTTGCAATTGATTATTTCTTAACAAATACAATCTTGAATCTCCAGCCCATAAACAAACGCCAACTTGACCTTTAATTAATAGACTAACGATAGTGCTACCAATCGTTCGACCATCATGCATGATTTCTGAATATTCTAAAATACGATGATTAGCATCAATTATTTTATCTTCAATATCATCAACAAAAACATCTAAGTATTCATGTTTTTCAATATCTAAAAGTGAAGAAACAATCATATTGCTCGCAATATCACCGGCTTCATACCCGCCCATACCATCAGCAACAGCCCATAAGCCAACCTCTGGATTTGTCATAATAGAATCTTCATTAACGCTTCTAACCATACCAACATTAGTATCTGCTGAAGTATTCCATTTGATAGGCCTTCTTACTGTTGTATCACTCATGCTTCATCTCTAAAGATCTCTTGTGACTCTATGATTTCTTCTTCTGATAATTTAAATGGTTGTTGCCACTGATAACTTTTCCAGTCACCATTTATCATCGCTGGCATTTTTTGAATATCGGGTAAACCTTGTGAACTAAACAAACAGGGACTAAAAAGCTCTGACCCTGTTGTTTGCCAAACACTGTAACTTTGAAAAGATTTCATCAACATACTGTCTAACAATAATGGGTAGACACTGGCTGCTGAATTTTCAGAAAACGACATATCAAATTGAAAAGTATCACTGTTTAAATTAAATCCAGAACGTAAATAATCCGAACGAAATGTTTCATCCATGTCATCTAGCTCTTTCACTAAGTCATCGATTAATATTTTTCCATCCAACGAATCTAATGCCAATGTTTCTATCTCAGAAAACCAGCGGGTTTGTAATTGCATGTATTCAAAAGGATTAATGTTTTGTGGTAACTTTTTAACGATTGAAAATGGATAATAACGACCAACACGATCAACACTTGGAATCATAATTCCCGCCCAGTTATTTTCATCTATCACGCCAGATGAAAAAACAAAACGCCATAAAGGACTCGTTAGATAAATATCTAGCCAATTTTCACCCAATTGTTCCTTAGTGCCTGCAATAAAGTGTTGTAACCATTCATCCCAAATATTTATAAACCCAGCAGAAAGATTTCGTTGAACGAAATCTCCATGTGCAGGTAACTTGCCATGTAAACCCGTGGTTTGATGTTGAGAAACCATTAAACTATATTCTCTCTGGCATTCTGAAAGAACCCAGTAGATTCTTACTGAATGGGTTATTTACACTTTTAGCTTTAATTTGATAAGTGACCGCATGCGCTAGTTCTTGTGAATGAACGGAACTTTTATCTTTGTTCACATTATATGTCACTAAGTAAATGTTCGATTTATTTGTTTTCCTTAATACAGAATGATCTTGCAACCTAAACCATGCCCAAGGGCCATCATAGTTTTTAGAATGTTCTTGCTCATTGAGATCTTCAAATATTATTCTTACTCGATTATGCTCGTCGTCACCTTGCCACTTTAAGGTCTTCCAAAATTTAGGGCCGTGACTATAAGCAATACTTTTGTCACCAAGTTCTAAAGTGAACCTCGCATTCAACTTACCCATTTTATGTGGTTTTAATTGGAAGGATAAACTTGGGATAGCGGGATTAGTCCTAAAGAAGATGTTTTTAATCGACTGTGCTTTTTGAACCTGACGCAAGTTTTTATTAGAAAGACCCATGCTATATTTATCAATAACTTTGCTTTTCCATCGACTACCACGAGTATTGATAAATGGCTTCATGTACGAAACATAAAACTTATCCATCGTACCCTCTGGTTTAAAGAACTCAGTGAAATCATACAGTGCTAATTCATCAGACGATGAACGCTTAAGTGGGTAACGCCCAGCCAGCCCTCTAGAATATGGCTCATATATTTGACTACGCCATTCACTATTTACATGCTGATGCGCTGACTGTAAAACAACTTTCCAAGTTTGCTGAGATAAAGTTGTTAACCAACGTCTTACAGGTTGCGGCGTGTTTTTAGCGTAGGCATAGAGTGAAGTAATTGGGTTACCTGCACCACTTTGGTAGCGCGCTTTTGCAATTTTAAATGACATTTTTGCAGGATCAGGAGATACCGTTATTTCATTTACAAACTCATATAACTGTTGCACTTTAGCAAGAATACTATTTATTGGGGCGGGCTTGTTTTTAGAATCACGCATCAAGACATTGATACTACGAAATTCTTTATCAACCTTCGTCCATTTAGTTTTAGCTGCAGCAAAACCGGCTAACTTCCCACTGACACCTTTCTCATTGTCATCTGCTAAATTAGCGAACACTTGGCTAGAGAGCTGTGTATTATTTGCACCAATTTGTAGAATTGAGATTAAAGGTGAATAAACAGGATCAGTGAAACTCGCGAGGACATCATTTGCATTTTTAAGACTTTTAAAAGAGTTTACGGATAGAGCCTTATACACTTTTTTCCAATGTTGTTTGTAGTCTGACAAATAATGACTTTTAACTTGTCGACTAATATCATCCAGATCTGCTTTAATAAAATCAACTTTCGAATTTTTATCATCAGACAAAACCCATCTTTCATTAACAATATTTGCAATCACATCAGATTGTGGTGACAAGTCAATATTCTCATACCCTTCTAGAGTAAAGAGTAATGGTGTAGATAGATCTCTATTAGTTTTAGGGGTGTTGATATACGATTTACGTACTGTTTCACCAAACTCATTAAGTAAATTAACTTTAGTATAATATTTTGGATTAGTTTTAATTCTACTGTAAATACGTTGTGACACTGGCACTCTTAACAACAATGATCGCGTTGCTTTAACTAACCGTGGTTTTAATGAGGCCGGTTGTAGTTCTAATGCTAACAAAGCATCTAGATGTGTTTCTAATTCTTTACGTTGTGTCGCTTGCCCATGAAACTGTGTTTGCCAATTGGTTTTAAACCAATCCGTTACAAGCATCTTATCCATGTGCCCTACTTTCTGGAACATTAAATACGTTCTAAAAGTATTGTAGAGATCGCCGCCACGGTGTCCTTTTTGTATCGTACTTTCTAAATTATTTAACAACTTAGGTAATAATAAAGTTCGAAGTTGCGATTGATATGCATTGTCGGCGGCATTATCAACATTACCATCGTACATCCCCATGCCAGATAACCATGGGTGTTCTTCTTGGTTATAAACAATACTAGCCTTACCTAAAGCATTTAATGCAGGAAGTACGGTTCGTATATCACTTGACCAAGCGTTTAAGCGTTTCTTTTCTGCCTTATATTCTGATATATACGTTTGAACATCGTGCATGAACATTTCATTGCGAGTGAAACTCCCCCCCCATACAACAAACATTATTAACGTGATTCCCGCAAAACCAACATAACTGGCGCGTTGCAACCATCTTATGAACATTTCATATTTACGGTTTGCGCCAACAAGTTCAGATTCTGGGAAAATAACATTTCGTAATAAACCACCAATGAAAAAACTTTTACCTTGCTGATCTTGAGGTTGTACGGTATCTCGAGCAAAACCAAAGTTAGCAGATACGGATGACATCATTCTATCAATCGGCATGCCATCTTGCGTACCACTGGTAAAATACATACCACGTAAATAAGGTTGGAATTGATAACGATTTTTAACAAATGTTTGCTTAATGAAACCATCAATAATTGATTTAATGTTTTCCATTTGCTCAGGGAAACCTTGAATCTTCCCACGTCTTTTTACATCACGTTCTTGATGCACACGCCATAATACGCGATCATAAATACGCTCGAATAATTTGTCGTACTCGGCATCTAAATATTCAAAATCAGGACTTTGGGATTGTTTAGGTGCATTTGGTAATGTAATTCCCCAAACCTGTTCACGTTCTTCTTTACCTAAGTCTTCAAAAAACTCTGAGAACCCAGAAACCAAGTCCGTTTTAGTAAACATAAGATAGATAGGGAAACGAATTTCTAACTTCTCCATTAACTCATCGACACGTGAGCGAATGGTTTTCGCATGCATGATGCGTTCTTCTTCTGTCTGAGATAAAAGATCAGACAAACTAATCGCAATAATGGCTCCATTAATCGGACGGCGACGGCGGTTACGTTTTAATAAATTTAAAAAACCTTCCCATGCAGAACTATCAACAACTTTATGACTATCTTGAGTGGTATAGCGACCGGCAGTGTCAATCAGTACGGCATCATTAGTAAACCACCAATCACAATTTCGAGTACCACCGACACCTTGTAAGGCACCTTTACCAAATTGTTCTGCCAAAGGAAAATCTAATGTTGAATTAATCAGTGCCGTCGTTTTACCTGAACCTGGAGGGCCAATAATAATGTACCAAGGCAGTTCGTATAGTGCCTTTTTACTGCCGCGACCATTAAACTTTAGTTTTTTTAATGTTGATAACGCTTGAGTAAAGCGATCATTGATTAAATTCATTTCTTCAATGGTTTGTTCTGTAGCAGCATTATTTATTTGATTATCTTTTAGATCCTCAACTAAGTCTTCATTATGTTTTTTATCTTGCATTTGGTTTCGAAGGTTATTTAACCCCCACGCCACAAGAATGATCATAATTAATATAAGCCGAGCGACAGCACTACCTAATGGCGCAGAATTATTTTCACCAAATTTAATCTCTGGCCCAACAAACCAAATTAATAGTGAGAGAACGATTAAACCAATAATAGAAATAACTACTTTATTTTTAAAAAAACCAACTATTTTAGACATAATAAAACTCGTTAAATCCTTTTATCCGAATTGAAGAGACTTTTTCGCTTCTCTACTTTGTTATCTGCAATATCTGTTAATTGCTGTGCAACCGGAGCAGACGACTCATACAACCAGTAGCGAAAGCCTGAATAACTGAGCAATAAGACGGCAGTAACAACACTCGCAATAACCCACATAGGAATATATTCTGCGAGTGAATTTTTTATTCTGCCTAAACCTTCCCAACTTGGAGAAAGTGACCGTTCATATTCACCACGTTGATTACGTATAATTCTGAACAACTCATCACGTATTTGTTCTAATGCTTCCTTACCACGTTGTACAACACGGTATTTACCTTCGTAACCCAAACTGATAAAGATATAAATTAACTCTAATATTTCAATATTTTCAGCTGGCATATCACGCATACGATCAAGAATAAGAAAAAACTTTTCACCACCTGAAGTTTCATTATGAAATAGGCTTAATAACGTACGTTGTGTCCAAGCACTTTCTGCTCCCCATGGTGTATTCAACACCGCCTCATCTAACACTGTGCATAAAACATATCTTGCAGATAAAATAATTTCTGGCTTTATACCCAGTTCTTTTGCTTTTGTTTCAAATGTTTTTATTTCATTGACTAAACGTTGATGTAATCCACCAACATTGGAATGACTCATTGATTTATGTGTTTTTTCAAATACAGCGATTAACGTAGATGCAGTATTAACTAAAGGATTAAGCCCCTTGCCTGTTCTAAAATAAGCAGCATGCGTATCAAATGATTGTTGCGATTGATAATTTTGAGTGGGCTGTGCCGCAGGAGCTACTTGCGGAGGTGCTTGACGGCCGCCCGGACGATGACGCATTTTTGTACGGTCAGCGGCCCCAGCAGGTTGACGAAATACTGTTTTATCTTGACTATCAGAAGACATAATTCAACCTAATTAATTATTGGCGTATAGCCCAAAGTTCAAGTTCTAGCCCTGGGAAATCCCCACCAATATGGAATGCAAAGCCACCTGAGTTTTCTAATTCTTTCCAAAACTCACTTTGGCGTTCTAATTCAAAATAGGTATAACCGGAATGAAAAGGAATTTGACGTGGTGCAACCGCTAAAGGTTTTAATGGAATACCCGGCATCGCGGCATTCACAAGTTGACGAATACGCTCAACAGGGCCGACTTTAATTTGAGCAGGTAGGTGTGTACGTAAAGTATTTTCAGGTACATCAGCTTTTACCGCTAAAACAAATAAAGCATTGGTAATAAATGAACGATCCGGTATTTGCGCAACACGTATACCAAAGTTCTTTTCTACAAGAGCCAGTGAGGTTGCTGTTTGTTCGTACACCATACTCAAACACTGACGTAATGAACTCATGACAGGCACAAATGTTTCTTGCAAACTATCATGTAAATATTGAGGGAAAGCAGGTGGACGTTTATTCTGTGAAACAAAGGTTGATAACTCACCAATCATTTGAATAGACTCAGAAAATAATTGCTCTGGGTGCAGCCCTTGCATTTGCGACAAATGTGTCGCCATAGGTTCAAGACGATTAACCAATTGCAGCATCATATAATCTGCAACTTCAGCGGTTCCACCTCGGTTCGTATCACCCATGCGTCCGGCAATAGATTCTCCGCGATGATGTAATAAGCCAACTAATTCAGAAATAAAGCCCGTTAATTTTGGTGAGGCATTACAGTCTAAACATGTCGGGATATATTGATCATCCAATAAAATATTTTTATCTTCACGCGATTCAGCAATACGTAACATTCCAATACATGCATAACCACTTAAATCATCCGTTTCAAGTAATAATCTAAAACGTAATTTACCGACGTTAATAGAAATATTATCGCCACCATCTACAGTGACATCTCGAATATCTTGTTCACTCGAATAATAACGAGCTAAACCTTGCGTATCTTGTTCTTTAAGAACATCAACGGCACCTGCCCGTTTAACAGGTACAGCTAAATAGACAATTGCATTGTGAGTATTTTCAGGCACTTCAAAAACGGCAGGCGCATCATCAATATTAGGAAAGCTAAAGGGTGTGCCATCGGGAAATACACCCTTAGCACTGAGTAGAGAAATTTTACCTAGCTTTAGTAATTCTTGGTCTACTTCAAAATCATGTAGACCCCAGCCATAAGCACCAAATGCTGAGCACTTACCTTCAACATAACGTTCAAAATAACGTTCTTGTTGTTGGAAATGTTGTGGATTGAGGAACATCCCTTCTGACCAAACGACTTTACTATTTAAAGACATATTACTTTGCCTATGTTTAGAGTTTAAAAATATTATTTACTTTCAGTACTTGCATTTAGGTTTATTAATCTATTTCCTGAAATCAACACTTTTTCAGTGGTACCAATGACATTGGTTGGTACAACAGGAATCAATAATTTAAATGCAGATTTTTTATACTGTAAAAATTCTGCATACAAGCCGATATAATGTGTTTCTTTATTCAATACGAAATTTTCATTCCTACTTTCACCTGGTTTAATTCGGCGTAAAATTTGTTTAGAAATCATATCCGCACCTAAAACTTCTTTATCTTTTTCATACAAATCAATGAAATTAGCGCGATTAAACATTTTTGTTGATTTTAACTGATACATTCTTACGAACAATGGCGATGGTTTTTTATCATCATCAGGATTCACATCTGAATCCACAGAAAATTTAATTTCCAAATCCGTGTCCATATTAAAAAAGCCACCGACCGAAGTATTAATCGATGAACATGCAGTCAAAGTTAATAAGACAAGAACTAAAACCCAATTTTTACTATTTAATAAATATTTCATTTCTATTCCAAATGTTTTAATTTTCTGTTTTACGCGCTAAGGATAATTTTTGTAATTGTTCTTCATAGGCTTGTACGAATTCATAACCAAATAAATGTTGAAAAGAGTTATCCATATCATCGACTAAATCTTGATAATAAGATTTATAAGACTCCCAGTTTTTAGCTTTACTCATACCGGGAATAATTCCTGGCTTGTTAAATTTTTCAAACCGTTGCTCAAGAATAATAGGGTCAAAACGTGTTAAAACGCCCTTAAAAGCAGACCTAATACCCGCTAAAATTGCGACTTGATGTTCTGCTATACCTTCAAAGCCTTCTTTAATTGCTTCGATAGGCTTTTTATAGGCATTACCGTCTTTTACAAACATATTTTCAATGGCATCTTCAACATTGGCTGAAAACTTTAGTGGGTTGTTTTCTACAGGTTGAATTGTCGTCACGTTCATTCTAAATTCATTTTTAATTGTGCTACGCGAACTTAAAACCCGCATCATGCCGGTTACTGTTTCTTTAACCAGTTCACCTACGACTTGGTTTATCTCTATAATTTTTTCATCACTTAAATTATTTCCACCCAGCCCCATTGCTTGTATTAGTGTTTGTTCATTATTCGTTGTTGCTCGCGTTTGAGTTACTTGTGGCGGTATTGCGGATGTCTTAGGTGTTGTATTTTTTGTGATCTGTTCTTGTAAGGCTTGTTTCTGTGCCTGTTTCTTTAATATTTCTATTTCTGCAAGAATTTTTTCATTGGCTTTTTCTAATGCGTTTCGTTTGTCACTATCAGATTGTTGAACGTTTAAACAACGATGAGAACCTGTGTTATCTGCACGTTCATCAATAGGAAAATGAGATTTATTTAATGAATGAGTAACAGCAACGGGAGCCATGGATGCTAGGGGCGCAGTGGATGCCAGTAAGTCTTCTTCCCAGTTTTCTGGAATAGCCCCAGACTCTACGGTTGAAGTCGGCCAGTTAATAGATTCTTGCATAGGATCCGCTTGATCTGATTGGCTTAAGCCCGCAAAAGAATTACTTTTAAAAGGGTTTAGTTCCGGCGTATGACGCGCATTATCAAGCAATGCTAGAGGATCTGTTTCTAAAGGTTCAGGTGAAAAAAGTGAATCGGCTTGTGCTACATGGCCACCAAACGGTGCAGCAAAACTATCTATTTCTGAGGGTTTAGCTGAAGCAAAATAATCTTCTTCAGGTTGAAGTGATGTTTCTTGAATAGCCTGAGGTGCGATAACAGGACTTGAACCAGCAAATGGTCCTTGGTTAGAGTCTGCTTGTTCTGCATTCCAAGCACTGACTAAAAATTCATAATCACCTAATGAAAATTTATCACCATCATTAAGTTTTATCGCATTTCCTTTGCCAATTGGCTCAGCTGCGCCATTTGAAAATGTACCATTGGTACTTAAATCAGTAATGTAGTACTGACCATTTTCAAAACTAATTTCACTGTGTTGAGATGAGATAAAGCGTTCAGGGTCTTCAAGTATCCATGCATTATCAGAGCCACGTCCAATAGTACCGCCTTGATGTGCAAAGGTATGTGTTGATTTTGTATCTACCGCGTCGTTGGGTAGTTTAATAATGGAAACAACTATAGACATACAAAATACCATCCTTGATAAACATCAACCAACTATTAAGTTTAAAAAACTAAACAGTTAAATATCCTTATAAATATATCACCAAAAAAATAAATATCTTTGCTAGGCAATATTGTATTTGAAATCTATAGTACATTGAGCGGCAACTTGTTCCAAGTCACTTTGGTCTTTTCTTGTAGTTTTTTTATGTGATTCAGTTCTCATAATAATCACGTATATATAGTATAAAAAAATAATACGGATTTTTTGTGTGTTAGTCGGCATATTTTGCAAACTTGCTTTGACAATTCATCTCCAATATTTTATAAATACACTTATCAATATTCCCGCTAATATTGATTTACTAGGAAGTAATAATTAAACAAGGAAGTACAAATGTCATCTGAAGCAATCATTGATATAAATAGTTTACTCGTGCCAATCTCCGAAGATAATCCGGTTGGTAATGATATCCGCGAAGACGCTTCTTCAA
The DNA here is from genome assembly GCA_045046865.1 of Woeseiaceae bacterium. Taxonomy (GTDB): domain Bacteria; phylum Pseudomonadota; class Gammaproteobacteria; order UBA6429; family Thiohalophilaceae; genus JAGLTQ01. Next base: position 9,745 of record JASFYW010000069.1, read on the forward strand.
CATCTGCTTATTACACGATAAAAGATGCTCGCAACTCTGCTCGTGCTGCTGAAAGAAACAGCATGTTTGATGGTGTGAGTACAGAAGCTGATGAAAACTGGCGAAAGATCCTTGAGCTTGCCCCTGAAATTCTTAAAAACGATGCAAAAGATCTAGAAATAGCGAGCTGGTATACAGAAGCACTCATAAGACGCTATGGTTTTCCCGGTCTAAAAGCCGGTTTTTCTGTTATTAAACAAATGATTGAGAAGTACTGGGATAATCTCTACCCTCTTCCAGATGAAGATGGTATTGAAACGCGTGTTTCTTCATTATCAGGTTTAAACGGTGAAGGTGCTGAAGGTGTTCTTATCGCTCCTATTAGAAATGCCAATATTACGGAAGACGTACAACCTGGTCCTTTTAATTACTGGCAGTATACGCAAGCGCTTGATGTTCAAAAAATAGCAGATGATGCAAATCGAGCAGAAAAAAGTAATAAAATTGGTTTTAACATCGAAGATATTGAAAACGTCGTTGCAGGCTCTAGTGAAGACTTCTATCTCAATTTAAAAAATGATGTTATTGCATGCCTCGCAGACTATCGTGAAATTAGCCGACTGCTAGATGAACATTGCGGCAACATGGATGCTCCACCTACCAGTAATATTATTAACACGCTTGAGGATACACTGGGTGTTATTAACCACATTGGTAAATACAAACTTCCTGATGAATCATCAAACGAAGAAGAATTTAATGAGGATGGTTCAATCACTGAATCTACTTCAGAAGTAAAAGGCATCTCTGGCCCTATAAAAACGCGCGCCGATGCTTTTCGTCATTTAAATGAAATTTCAAATTTTTTCCGAAAGACCGAACCTCACTCGCCTATTTCATATGCTCTAGATAAAGCTGTTAAATGGGGAGACATGTCTCTGAGTGAATTAATGCAAGAACTTATTCCCGACTCTTCATCTTTGAACTACTACAGTTCATTAACCGGCGTCAAAACAGATGAAGAATAACCACCACCACATAACAAGAGGTAAATGATTATGGCTGATAGTATTCACGACAAATTAAAACGAGTGCGTAAACCACGCGTTCACATCACTTACGACGTTGAAACAAACGGCGCAGTTGCAGAAAAAGAGATCCCTTTTGTAATGGGCGTTATGGGTGATTATTCAGGTGATAACGTTGATAACAAAAAAGCGTTAAAAGACCGTAAATTCTCACAAATCGATCGTGATAATTTTAACGAAGTGATGAATAACGTCTCTCCAGAATTATCAATGAAAGTTGAAAATACGCTCGAAGATGATGGTAGTGAAATTTCAGTCGATCTTGCTTTTAAAAGCATGGAAGATTTTGAACCACATAGAATTGTCGAGAAAGTTGAGCCTTTAAAACGATTGCTTGAAACGCGTAATAAATTACGTGATTTGTTAACAAAAGCGGATCGCTCAGATGATTTAGAAAGCATATTAGAAGATGTATTAAGTAATACAGACGCTATTGCTTCTCTTTCAAGTGAACTTGGTCTTGATAAAGAAGGTGATGAATAATGGCTAAGAAAGAAGCAGCACAAGCACAAGAAGCAGAAGCGACGGAAGTCAGTTTTCTAGAGCAAGCGATTGGTGCAACAAAACAAACTTCACGAGATGAAACGGAAGAATTGTTAAAGACATTAACTAAAGAAGCAATGAGTGGCTCTCTTAAATGGGATAAAAACTTAACCGTAACAATCAATAACGCAATAGCAGCGATTGATAAAGTTATGTCAAAGCAACTTTCTGCAATTATGCAACATGAAAAACTTCAGAAATTAGAAGGTTCATGGCGAGGTCTTAACCATTTAGTGATGAACTCTGAAACAAGTTCGCAATTAAAGATTCGCATGCTTAATTTAAACAAAAAAGAACTCACTAAAGATCTTGAAAAAGCCGTTGAGTTTGATCAAAGTCAAATATTCAAAAAAATCTATGAAAGTGAATTTGGTACTGCCGGTGGTGAACCATATGCAGCCATTATTGGTGATTATGAATTCTCTGGTCATCCAGATGACTTAGATTTATTAACGAATATGTCTAACATTGCTGCAGCTGGTTTCTGCCCTTTCATCTCAGCAGCAGCACCTGAAATGTTCGGTTTTGATAGCTTTACTGAGTTATCTAAACCTCGCGATTTAGAAAAGATCTTCGACTCTGCAGAATACATTAAATGGCGCAGTTTCCGAGAAAGTGAAGACTCTCGTTTTGTTACATTAACAATGCCGCGTGTATTAGCGCGTTTACCGTATGGTTCTGCGACTAAACCTATTGAAGCCTTCAACTTTGAAGAAGCAAGTTTAGATTCAGATGGCCGTCAATTAGAAAGCGGTCATGATGAATACTGTTGGATGAATGCCGCTTATTCTATGGGTACAACCCTAACAAAATCTTATGCTGAATATGGCTGGTGTACTAGTATTCGTGGTGCAGAAGGTGGCGGTAAAGTTGAAGGATTACCAAGTCATACATTCATAAGTGATGATGGTGATGTTGACCAGAAATGTCCAACAGAAATTGGTATTACTGATCGACGTGAAGCTGAATTAAGTAAGCTTGGTTTCTTACCTTTATGTCATTATAAAAATACAGATCATGCAGTATTTTTTGGTGCACAAACAACTCAAAAACCTAAAAAGTTTGATGACCCAGATGCAACGTCTAACGCAGAAATTTCTGCTCGCTTACCTTACATCATGGCAACCTCTCGTATCGCGCACTTCTTAAAAGTAATGGCTCGCGATAAAATTGGTTCATTTATGGAAGCAAGCGATGCTGAAGAATGGTTAAACCG
>JASFYW010000070.1:0-5609 GCA_045046865.1 Woeseiaceae bacterium
AAAGAAATGGGGCGTTTAGTGGTTTCAATGTATTTGCTGGGAATCTCTGTCAGCAGTATTGGTTTTGGCTTGTTAACGGATTATGTTGTGAATTTACATAATATTGATATTCACGCTCAAATCCAAGGTGCTGCGGAAGTTTTGCCTGAATGGATGGCTCTTGTAAGTGTCGCTGTTTTGATTTTTGCTTCAATTAAACCCCTGAGACAGCGCGTTTTTGCTTAATTTTACGTAGCTAAATCTTAATATTGTTTCTTGGATTGAACCAATAAATGACCGGACTGAAAATGCTTCCGGTTTTTTATTGTCTATCTTTTAGCCAGCGAAAGCTTATTCAGCTTATAATACGCAAAATAAAAAATGACTATTGAGGTGGAAGCGTGAAGCAGTATCTGGATTTAATGAGCCATGTTAGAAATAACGGTATTTTAAAAGAAGACCGCACCGGTACAGGGACAAAAAGTGTTTTTGGTTATCAAATGCGTTTTAACCTTAACGAAGGTTTTCCTGTTATTACGACAAAAAAACTACATTTACGTTCTATCATTCATGAGTTGCTTTGGTTTTTAAAAGGCGACACCAATATAAAATATCTCAAAGATAATAAAGTACGTATTTGGGATGAATGGGCAGATGAAGAGGGTAACCTCGGGCCAGTTTATGGTTCACAGTGGCGATCATGGCCAACAGCCAGTGGCAAACATATTGATCAAATTTCACAAGTCATTGAGCAAATCAAAAATAATCCAGATTCACGTCGTTTGATTGTTAGTGCATGGAACGTCGGCGAAATAGAAAATATGGCTTTACCTCCTTGTCATGCCTTTTTCCAGTTTTACGTTGCAGATGGAAAATTATCTTGCCAGCTTTATCAACGTAGTGCCGATATTTTCTTAGGTGTGCCGTTCAATATTGCTTCTTATGCTTTGTTGACGATGATGGCTGCACAAGTGTGTGATTTAGAAGTAGGTGATTTTGTACATACATTAGGTGATGCGCATTTATATTCTAACCACATGGAACAAACAGAATTACAACTGAGTCGCTCGCCCTTTACTTTGCCAACGATGAAGATTAATCCGAATGTTAAAAATATTTTTGATTTTACGATTGATGATTTTGAGTTAGAAGGATATGAATCGCATGAGCATATTAAAGGACTTGTGGCTGTTTAACTATTTAAAGTTTGAGATAAAGTAAAAATGAAAATTTCTATGATCGCCGCGATGACTGAAGATCGCGTTATCGGTATTAAAAATACGTTACCTTGGAAGCTACCCAATGATATGAAATGGTTTCGTCAGCACACATTAGGTAAACCGATTGTGATGGGCAGAAAAACATTTGAGTCTTTTGGTGCAAAGCCTTTACCACAACGAACCAATATTATTATTACCCGTGATGCTTCTTATGAAGCTGAAAATTGTATTGTGGTTCATTCCATTGATGAAGCCATAAAGGCTGCGGGTAATGTAGAGGAAGTCATGATCATTGGTGGCGCGTCTTTTTATGAACAAATGTTAGAACGAGCAGATCGTTTGTATTTAACCTTTGTGCATGCAGAATTAGAAGGCGACGCATGGTTTCCAGAAATAAACAATGCAGATTGGAACAAGGTCGAAAAAATAAATAATAAAAGTGATAAACAGAATCGCTATGCACATAGCTTTATTATTTTAGAGCGGAATTAAACCGACTTTTATTTTATATAGTCTTCAGGGTTGGCCTCAGCCTGACAATCAACGCTGATGTAATTCATTTTATTATCATCTATGCGTAGTGCCGTTAATTTCCCACCCCAGACGCAGCCAGTATCTAAAGGAAAAACATTGTTCTTATTAACCGTTCCTAAAGTAGACCAGTGACCAAATAAAAGCGTATCGTTTTCTGTTCTTCTATTTTTAACTTCAAACCACGGTACCGCATTTTTTGGAATTGTGCCGGGCGCGCCGTTACTCTTAAAATCTAATTTTCCATCAGGGTAACAATAACGCATTCGTGTAAAACAATTACAGATAAAACGCAGCAGTTCAAACCCGGTTAAATTTTCATTCCAAGCATCAGGTTTATTCCCGTACATGTGTTGTAAAAACGCATCGAGATTATTTTGTAATGTCTGTTCTAATTCTTCTGCATACGCTTGAGCTTGAGATAAATTCCAGTGTGGGTAGATACCTGCATGGGTAAGGGTAATATTGAGAGTTTTATCGTGATGAAGTAATGGTCGGGTACTTAACCAATGTAACAATTCATTTTTATCTTCAGCATCTAAAATGCGTTGCAGATCAGCAGAGCGGGTAGTTTTAATCTTGTGGTCTATAGCAAGTATATGTAAGTCATGATTACCTAAAACAGTAATCGCAGAGGAACCTAATGACTTAACAAAACGTAAGGTAGCTAAAGAATCAGAACCACGGTTGATAAGATCACCTGCAAACCAAAGTGTATCTTGTTCTTTATTGAAGTTTATTTTTGCCAGAAGATCTAGCAGAGATGGATAACAACCTTGTAGATCACCTATTGCGTATATTGCCATGCAATAAGTGTCTAGCAAACATCATGTACTATCAAGTGTTAATGTAATGTATTTGGTGCAGATAAACTAAATGGCGCGATAGGCGTATCGAACTCTGTCCCATCATCTGCAATCATGTGGTAAGTGCCACGCATGCTGCCAATGGGCGTTTTAAGAATAGTCCCGCTGGTATATTTAAAACCATCACCGGGGCTTAAATGTGGTTGCTCTCCAACGACACCATCACCTTTTACTTCTTGTACATTTCCATCTGCATCGGTAATTGTCCAATGACGACTTAAAAGCTTAGCCGGAATCTCTCCATGATTTTCAATGGTAACGGTATATGAGAATACATAGCGGTTTTCATCTGGGTCAGACTGCTCAGTAATATAACTGACCTGAACTTCAACACGCGTATCATAAACAGAATTATTTTCGGGCATAATTTAGCTACTTCACTTTCTATTGATTAATTGTTTCAGGGCGTTCGCTATGTCGATGTTTTTCAACATAATCGATAGCCATAATAACGGCTTCTTCAGCAATCGCCTGATTTTGCTCTCTTTCTTCTGTTGTCATGTAAAAGATCATATCGACATTGTGTCGAACATACCGTGAAGGCAGTTGGTTGAGTGCTACACATGCGATGTCTCCAAGTAAATCATCATCATCTTCTAATTGCTGATCGTTTACTTTGGCTTGAATAACCTCACAGACGAGCCGTTCAAAATAATTATGTATATTATCAAAAGCCATTTTTCTCACCTTTATTGTCGTAGTTGACCCGTTGGAGCATTATCTTGGTCGATCAGTTTTTCTGCTAACAGCCATTGTTGTGCATCTTCCGCATCACGGTGGAACCAAGCAGATGCAGAACCAAGACGAAAACTGTAACCCCATTCATCCATGTTCTGCATTAATGTATCGGCAGTACACACAGAAAGTTTAGAAGATAATAGGATTTGTAGATAACAAACGGCATTTTCTTCGTCATAGTCACCTCCTGCGTTGGTATCGAGCTTGTATCTGCGTTGTGAATCTAGACAAATATAGTGACAGGCTTCGTGTAATGCCGAGTGGACGGGGGTTTCAGGGCGTAAGTAGAGATTATTTAGAATTAAACCTGCCTCAGAATCTCCCCAAAAACTACCAGGTATATTCGTAGTATTTTCAACTATTTTGATGCAAATACCGTAGGGATCGAGCAAGTTTTTCAATTCTTGCGGGGGTAAGTCTGCAAAGGTCAGCATGAGGGGGCTTTTCTCCAAAATATGAGCTTATCTTTTGATAAAACGTATACGAACGCGGTTTCCAGGATAAATACGGTGTGGATTTTTAATATTACTTAATCGAGCGAGTTCTGGGTAGCGAAATGGGTTGTGAACATATTTTTTTGCAATCGCCCATAGGGTGTCGCCCTTTTTAACAATATGAATAATTTCATTTATTATTTCAGGCTTTGTTTTTTGTTTTTGAACAGGCGAAGGCATCACCTTTTCAGTGATTTTCTCGATAAGTATTTGATCCTCTGCACTCTCTTCTATGTTGTCTTGATTGACTTGAGCTTCAATGACCATTTCTGTTTCAGTGAGTAAAGGCTCAATAACCGTGATGGTTATTTCATCGGCTAGTTGAGAAATTTCGGCTTGGTATGTGCCGCCTGAAAGAGCATCGTTATCGTGACTAATTGTAGAGATAATTACAGTAGTTTCAATGTTAGTGGGTTCATTTCCCATAGGTTGAATTTCAGCAGCTTCAACTTCAATAGAATTATCTTCAACAGAACTAACGACAGAAGTTTCAATTTCGGGCTCTGCTGATATTGCAACGGGATCTGATTCAATATTTCTTATTGTTGCTATTGGAAGAGGCTCTGTTATTTCAAGTTCATGTTGTGGAGAAGATGGATAAACCGTTTTATTAATTTCATTCTTTTTAAATAAAAAGTAATACGAAGAATAACTTAGCGATCCGATTATAAGTAACAGGAATAAAATAGTGAATATAGATGTCCCTTGTTGTTCTTTATTATTGTAAGTATCACTAACAGCTGAATGGGTAGTGCTTCTCTGTTGCTCATTAATGTCTTCTATAAGGGGGTTTGTTGGTGTTTGAGAAATATTTTGTTTTGCATTTTTCGCTGTGCGGATAGAGGAGTTTTCTTTTGTTAGAGGCGCGATTTTTTTATGTATTAATCTAGCTGATTCAACTAATTTCGTGTCTTTAGCTTTTAAAATATCTGTGTTTTTTATATTCGTCTTTTTAGCGGGGATAGCATTATTTTTATCAACTGAATTATTGTTAATCGGTAAGGGCCTTGGAGCGGGTGAAGGCTTTTCTTTAACGCTGGTCGTTTTGCTGGGATCAAGAGGTTTTATTGTTGTTGGTGTCTTAGAGATTTTTTCTATCGAAGGTGTCACTGGCGTTTTTTGAACAGTATCAGTGTTACCGCTAGAAATTTTTTCTATTGGTTTTGTAATCTGCTTATTTTCTAATTCATTTTGTTGATTTAATTGATTGATATAATGTTCTAAATAACCAAGGCTTGGGATTGCTGCAAGCTTTTCAAATTCAGAATATAAATGAATTTTTTTATTGAGTAATAACGTACGCGTAAAAATACCTTTTGGAATGGCTGCCGGTAAATTCCCCCAGCCTTCACTGGGAAAGTCGAAAACATCTAAAATTTGGTCTACCCAAAAAGCATAGTTTTCTTTTTCAAAAATAGAAATGATTAAGTGTCCAGGTTGAGTTTGGTCTTTGATATCAATACCAAATTTTTGCCTGAGATCAACCACCTTAACAATGTGAGTGCCATGCTTAAATATCCCAGGATTTGCGCTGTCACTGCCTGGAGGGTGGGTGAGTTTAGGCGGCGTAATAATGCTGGTAACGGGCAAACTGGGGGCACAGCACAAAACCGGCCCTATCCGGAAAGTCAGTAGTGACTGTTGATTATTTTCAATATTCAGCATTTTAAAGGGCTTTTCTGGTATCCATACCTTATATTAGCGGCTGAAAGAGAAAATCATTAAGGGAAAAAGTGTGGCAATGTGTAAAGGTTCACATTTTTAAAATACAGGATTTAGTC
>JASFYW010000071.1:0-48955 GCA_045046865.1 Woeseiaceae bacterium
CGCGCGCCGACACAATATATGTGGTCGCTCCGCTTATTTCAGACGCGGCCTAACGGTGAAGCTTCCCCATATAAATTTTAAAAAAAGAAAAAAGGGTTTGTTACATCAGGTAGTCGTTATCTTGGTAAACAAGCTCAGAACGGGCAGCATTCACACGGTTCAGCAATATTGCGTAGTTACTCGCGTCATCAGCTGATTCAAGTGGGCCTTCAAGACCAACAGGTGTTTTTACGCACCAACCATCACCACAAGGTTGAATTAAGGTTGCATCAAAAGTCATATTTCTGCTCCTATTCCTTTATTGGAAAGATTTACCAAAGCATTGTCAGATATTTCGTTTCAGTGAAATAAGTATAGCGAGACGAAATGAATTTGTGAACCAGTTCACAAAAACTTAATATTTGGTTTTGAATGTCCCACTTGACTGATATTAAGGTAGGGTTAATGGGAAAGAAGTTAATATAGAGCTGGAATGTAAAAACATAGCTATTGTTGATGTTTTCGGCAGGATTGTGGTGTTATTTGTCAATAATCTGCGTTGTTTACGGAGTAAAGTGTGGCTAAAGCTGTCCTTAAATGGCCAAATAGCTGCTTGTTGTGGATTTCTTCTTTGGCAAGTAGTTTTTTCATATGCTCACGTTCTGTAGGCATATCAAAGCAGGCAGGGCATGAATCAGGAATCACCGGTAAGATGAATTCTTTAGCAAAATCAGTCGTTTGCTGCTCTCTAACGTAGACCATTGGCCGGATAATACGTATATCACCGTCTTGATTAGTGTAATTAGCCTTCATCGTCCGTAATTGCCCACCACGAAAAGCGGACATTAAAAAACTCTCCGCAAGATCGGACAAATGGAATTACCATGATGCGACTGTTAGTTGTAGTTAATTCTAATTAAGGTAAACAAGTTAATTATAGCTTTTTAGGAAAGCAATCATCAGCCCCTTCAGGCTTGTCGTCATACAATGTATTCAAATACTCAACCAGCTGATATACAGTTGTTAAAGGATTGTCAGAGAAGGGTGTGATTTTTCCATTATCTCGCATATAGGAATCCACTAGTTTTTTAGCATTTATTATGGCGTCTTCCTGTAGACCAACAGTGAGCAGATAAACGTCCTGCGAGGCTTTACTGTATTCTATTTTAAATTTATCTCTAAATATCTTATCTAAACTTCTATTCAAATCAGCTCTACTGGTATGTGCGGTAACCGGAGTGAAGTGTAATAGAATCCATAATTCATAAGCTTCATTTGAGATAGCAACACAAATATCTAAATCCTTTGCTCTTTGAATGGTTCCGTTTATTTGAGCTTTAGAGTAATCATCCTTATCAATAACAACCCATTTTTTTTCATATATATTTGTTTTATCAGTGAGGTGGCTTACAATTGCTTGAACTACACTCCCTGGGTCGGTGCCGATATGCTTCGCAAATATTACCTCTCCACTTAAATTTTTATCTTGCACAAGTTTTTCAAAATAATATTTAGATGATTTTGTATCCTCTAAAGCAATCAATACCTCCTTTTTTTCTACTCGTTGCCTTGTAGTCGTTCGTGATTTTCTATTTTTGTGAAAGCGGCCATTAGACATCGTTTACCTCGCGCACTAATGAGCTAATATGAGGAGTAGCGCCAAACTTGCCATCTAGGTAGTTTTTTTCTAATACTAAATCGTCTCTTGTTTTTCCTTTTCCGTATTCAACTAGAGAGTACAAGTCACTCTGTCCTAGAATGCTTTTTTGTGTAAACCAGATTTGATCTCTTCTAAATAATTTTTGATTTAAAAGGTTAGTATCATGTGTTGTGAAAATCAGTTGAGCATTATTTGGGTTTGTTTTAGCAGAGTTGAAAAGTTTTATTATTGCTTCTACTAATTCAGTGTGCAAACTATTATCAAGCTCATCAATAATGAGCACATTTCCGCTTTCTAAGGTATCAAGAATAGGTGCGGTCAATGCGAGTAGTTTTTGTGTTCCATCAGACTCAAAACTTAAGTCAAAGGTTTTCATTTTGTAGAATGTATCATCCTTGTTATATTGAATATGCTCCGTCTTAATAGTAGACATTCCATCTTCTTTAATTTTTTCAAGAATAAATTCCGGAAGTTCTTTTAAGTTAGAGTCTTCTTTTATTAGCTCATCAAACGAAAGGTGACTCTTTGATATATCAAAAATACCAACGTCCGCGCTTTTGATTAAAGAAACTATTTTATCTTTAAACTCACTATCGTCTAATTTTGAAAAGCTATAGTTTTGAAACATCTCCGATTTAGTATTTGATAAAACATTTAATTCATCCATCCATTTAACGATTGCTTCAGATATTTCACCATTAAATTGAGCGACAACAGTTAAGAAAAGTGCGTTGTCTCTTGTTTTATCTATAAGTTTATTGCCCTCCTTAAAGTTAGAGCTTATGGATATCTTATCTCCATTTCTTTCAAAAAGAGGCGTATATCTAGCACGGGGTTTAAGATTTTTTTGGAACAGCCATTCCTTTGAAATTTTTGAATCTATCTCAATTCCAAAACCATAGCGATATATCGTTTGTTCTATAATAAACTCAATTTCAAATATTGTTTCTTTCTCTTCAGTTTCTTTGTTTAATAAAAAAGGGCGCGCGGTATAACGCTTAGACTTTTCAATATCAACAGAATTTTTAATAATATCTTTCATTGATTTGATAGCATCAAGGACGCTGCTTTTACCACTTGCATTTGCCCCATAAATTACAGCAGATGTAAGTAAGGATATGTTATTGATAGTGAAAGTATTTGAATCTTTTAAATTTTTTAGTTTTGTTGCTTCCATAGAAAATTCAGCTAAATCTTTAAATGATTTAAAGTTTTCTACTCTAAAATTTACTAGCATCAGTGGCATTCCTATATGGCTTTGACACTGATTATAGTCATAAATGCAAATTAAACCAAATAATTTGTGTTTTTATCACATATTACGTGGTTAATGTCGAAAATATGCTCATATTCTGTAGCATTTCGTGGCTTTCATAAAAATAAGGCACCTTAAGATCAGCAAGGTAACTTTTTAGAGCAGAGGTATTACATTCTTCTATTTCAGGATCAAGAGTAATAGTAGCAATGGAAAAATGTATCGGCGCATGGCTTTATAGGTGGAGTCAAGCTTGAGCGCTTTGTTAACTTTTTTGTAAGTTAGTGACATATTGAAGCGCTGTTTCTGGAGTTTCATACATTACTGAACTTCCAGTTAAAGCTGCAATTGCCTGAGACTTCATGCAAAATCCTTTGTCTCTAGAAATACAAATATGGGCCCACTGTGAATAATAGCAGTGAGAAGCGCCAGCAAACCGGCTTCCCTTTTTAAATAATTTATTATTCTCGGGGTAATACCCAAAACTCTCAAGCAATGAGTACAGCCCAGAAATTTTCATATCAGAAGCTCTAGCTCTTTCAAGTGAGGCACCCATTATTATGCTTGTAGTTCTAAGATGACGAACAGACTGTTCCTCACTTGATTTAATCAATGCTTTTAAAGGAGAACCATTTAGTCGGGGGATCTTTGCCGCATATTTGCTTTTTAATATCTTACTATCTATTTCTCCCCAGACTTTTTCGGGCGGAAAATTATTCAACTTACTGGGTTCTATACCGATGGATTTTCGAAATAACATCAGCATAGGTCTAGAAATAACATTAGCACACCACTTAAGAAATCCCGAGGGTAATATTGCTTCATCCAATGTCGCTTTTACTTCTTTTGGATGTCTTAGCACTAATCCTGTATCCAAAATACTATTTTCAAAGTACATGTTTCCACTTAGTTCAGACAAGAATTTTAACCTGTCCTCTATTTCAGATTTACTTCTAATTTTAGAAGCTTCTTCGACATGCACAGAAGTAAATGGAACAAAGAAAGCCTGCTTAGCAACTCCCGACTTTAAAGCTGCTAGTAAACTTGGATAATCTCCAGAAATTAGATGAACTATTACGTTCCAGTCCAAATATACCATTTTAATTGGTGGCTTCGTATTCATATAAAGTTAACGTTTGAGTTAAACCGCACCGCTTTTCGGCGTTGGTTTGAATGTATTATGAGATTATTCTGCAACTGCAATAATGATTTCAATTTCATCGCTCGCATAATCTTTGAAATTTATTAACCATGCGTTTTTTGTATTGCTAATCTCCAATGATTCAAATTCACCATTGTTTTTATTGTATTCGAGCCCCATAGCCGCATGATTCCATAGAAGCTCTTTAAAGTATTTTGAGTAATTTCGTATTGTCTCAACAGATGATTTATATCTATCTCTTTGTTTCAATATATGAGCTTCATAATCTTCACCAAATGGCCTAGGAATGTGCATAAATCCACCGCATTTCTTGTAAATAGAAATTAATTTATTATGAGTAGCATTGATGTCTTTAAGCTCAAAATGGTGGGCTCCATTATTGCTTGTTTTGTTGCCTAATGGTCTAGGCATGAAATGTGGACTAATGTCATTTAATTTCTTTAATATTATTCTGGCATTCCAGTCTTGCGTATAATCACCGCTGTCCTTATCATCCGTTTCTCCTTCAAGAAGCCTAAAATCCTCGTATCGATTTTGGTCGCAAATAATTGAAGCAAAACATATTTGTTCTACTATTTTTCTAAATTGAAGAAAACAAAACTCTACATCAAACGTTTGAAGGTTAATACCACTATTGCTTATACAGTTATCTATAGACCTTATACGAAGTTTTATTTCAAGCATCATTGACCGATAAATTTGAGATGGCTCCATATTGGTTTTGTTTTTACTCATAACTAGTGAATAGGATGCCTTCAAGGGCGGCTTACTTTCTATAATATACACTCACTTGCAGCTATTTATTGTCAAATTTAAGAGAAATGCAGTCTTAAATTAGGTATCGCTAATGTTATAATGATAAACATGGAACAGATTAAATTTAATAAACTAGAGAAACGTCTTCGTAAAGCTACAGGTAGAGCAGTAGTTGATTTTAATATGATAGAAGATGGTGATCGCGTGATGGTTTGCCTGTCGGGTGGCGCTGATAGTTATACGATGTTAGATATATTAATACATTTGAAAAAGGTTGCGCCTATTAAGTTTGATTTGATTGCTGTTAATTTGGATCAGAAGCAGCCTGGTTTCCCAGAAGAAATATTACCTGAATATTTGGAAAAGTTGGGTGTCGAATACAAAATCATCCAAGAAGATACATATAGTATTGTTAAAGATAAAATTCCTGTAGGTAAGACAACATGTTCTTTATGCTCACGTTTAAGACGGGGAATACTATATAAAGCAGCAGAAGAACTTAAGGCGACGAAGGTTGCTTTAGGACATCATCGGGAAGATATACTGGAAACATTTTTATTGAATATATTTTTTGGTGGCACTCTAAAGACTATGCCGCCAAAACTTATTTCTGATGATAAAAAAAATGTAGTGATAAGGCCACTTGCATATTGTAAGGAAGAGGATATAAAAGAATATGCATCTGAAAAGGCATACCCTATTATCCCTTGCAACTTATGTGGCTCACAACCCAATATGCAAAGACAAGAGATGAAAGGGTTACTTAAAACTTGGGAACAGGAGTTTCCTGGAAGAATAGAAAGTATGTTCAGCGCTCTTGGTAATGTAAAGCCATCACATCTTTTAGATCGTGATCTTTATGATTTTACAAAATTATAAAGTGGTCAGTGACGTAGATAGACTCTACAAATAAATTTTATTTTACTGCGGATTCGATTAAAGTGATTTCATCATCCGATAATTTGAATAAACGATATACTTCCTGATTAAGCTCATCTTCTAGAACTTTAATTTCATTATTTAAATTATCCCTTTTAGTTTTTTCGGCCTCATGAAAATCTTGCCAATCATTTCGTTCAGCTATAGATATTTGACCTTTAAATGCTTTTTTAATTTCTTTTTGTAATTCAGGAAAATCAAGTAACCACCAGCTTTGTAGTTTTTTATTGAGTTTAAATGTTTGATCGTCGGGACAAAGATCAACTAAACGGCGGCTAAATCCTTGTTCGCATTGATAGCGCGATTCAGTTTTAGATTGTATGGTTTCAGCTATAGTTGAAATGCCTTGATTTTCTGGCTTGTTGGGTATAGGTAAAGTTTCTATTTTTATTGAGCGTAATTCATAAAAATTACCTCGAACATAAGAACATATATTACTAATTTGATTCCATAATACTTTTGAATTTAATAAACCCAATAAAAAATAATCACTATTTGGTATAAGAAAACACTTGTTGTTTGTGTAGATTTCAGTTGTATCAAATGAAAAGTTTGGCTTATCAGAAAATTCTGGATATATAGTTTTTGGGTTTTCAAATTCTGCAAAATATGCGACTGTATCTTGTATCTCATACCATTGATAAGGTCCTGTTTTTCGGCCTGACCATTCTGCACTTTTTGACCAACCTTTAGGTTTTGGCATTAACCGTTCTTTAAATTGTTCTAAATATGATTTAATTCCAGGATACAGATCAATGTTTATACCGCGTCGGGTAAATATAAGAAAAATATCCCGAGGCTGGACATGCCACGGTTTTAAGTCTTTTCCTTCAAGAAAAGGTTTTATAATTTCTGCTGATGTTGGATCTTGCTTAACAATATCATCTCGAGATTTACGATTAATTACAAAAGCATCATTATATCCAGTTACAACACCACGGTAAGGTGATCCATATATATCTTTAAGTGTCGGATATCCTTGTACAAGCTTCTTTCGGAGTAAATAGAAACGTTCATCTTCTAAGCGCCAATTATCAGGGCTCAATTGGCTTTGTGCCATGAGGCTATGGTCTTGTTCAAATGTAAGTTGTAAGTTTTCGGGAACTTTATTTTCAACAGATAATATTTCTATTTTATGATCCGCAGTCGGATTTTCATTTCGTAAAACTATAATTGCAGGATAAGTTGTGACGCCTTCAAATACTTGAACATCACCAAAATCCACAATTTTTTCTAACGTAACTTTACTCGATAAATATTTTCGTAAATTTTCACCGGAACCTGTTTTAAAGAATGTAGCATTTGAAATATAAGCCATGCGCCCATTAGGTTTTAATAGCTTGATTCCTAATTCAAAGAAATAACCATATAAATCTAATACTCCATGATAAACAGTATAGTTTTGTTCTAACCAAGGTTTAATATCACTTAATAATTCCTGACGAACATAAGGTGGGTTACCTAACACAACATCAAAACCACCATCTGCAAAAATAGATTTAAAGGATTCTTTCCACGAAAAATCAGAATCTGGCGCGGATTGTTCAAAACCTAAACTGTTACCGGCAATAAAATTAGCATCTAAACTTTCAAGGGCTTTACCTCTTTGTGCCGTTTTTAACCACAATGAAAGTTTCGTAATTTCAATTGACTCTTCATTAATATCAACACCAAATAAATTATTATTAAGGATTTCTTTATCTAAATCTAAAACACTATGCTGGCCAGTTAGTGTTGCTATCTGATCATTGGTTTTTTCATACTCTGCATATAAATAATCAAATGCAGCAACTAAAAAAGCGCCAGAACCACAAGCTGGATCTACAACTTTAATTTGTTGTAGCTTTTCCTGCCAGGCATACCAAAAACGAAGTTCAGTTTGTTTTCCTTTTTTCCATTGAATGGAGTCGTCTGGTTTATATTTACCATATTCACTAAAGAGTTTTTCAAATTGTTCATCAATGTGGCTACCTAACGTATCAACAACAATAAATTGTGTAATGTTATTAGGCGTATAAACAACACCGTGTTTTTTCCGTTTACCTGATACCGCAGTTGATTTTTTTTGTGGCTTTAATACTTCACCAGCAAGAATAGCACTATTAATTTCTTCTAAATCTGAAATAGATTGTTCAAATATATGACCTAAGACATTTACCGATACTTCTGAATCAAAATCATATTCTGCTAAATCCTTAAATCCCTCACAAAGTGAATCATTCACTATCAAATTATCTAAAAAATCATCTTGAGCGAACAAGCCACCATTATAGGCAGGAATATCGAGCGCCTTATTACCTTTATCTATTGCATTGAATAAACCGATAAAGTTTTGATAAATCGGTTTGGGGTTGTACGGGTCGTTATGCTGAAAGGCTTGTTTAATTGTGGTGTCAGGAATCAACCCCTTGTCTTCGGCAAAGCAAACAAAAAGTATTCGATCCAATAACTTTTGAGCTGGGGCTATAAGATCTTTTGGCGCAATGTCTAGATTATGTGAAATTAAATGCGAGATCATACTTTCGCGTAAAAATTTGTAATCTTCATAAAGCAGATTACTTATTTCTTTTTCCGCTTCAAGGCTTTCTTTTAAAATTCGTTGTGTCTTTCCACCGAGTAAATTTTCTGGTGAAAGTAATAATTTGAATTTGGCATATTCTGAGGGATTGACTAGATCCTGAAAAAGAAACTTTTCATAGACAAGACTTGTTTCAGAAACAGCATACAAACGTAATTCTACATAGTTTGAGACCAGAACCCATTCAGCACCTTTGATGTCCTTCGCGTATTCCCATGCTTGTTGAATTGGCGTTTTATGACGACCGGACATGATGGCATCTAAATCTTTAGTCTTAGCGCCTTTGAGTTCAAAAGGGGCGACAACGACGTCTGTGCTTTTATCAGCACTGAAATTTCCCAATGCAAGATCAACAGCACCCGCTGCAACACCATATTCACGTGAGATAGTCCATTTGTCGGACTCACCAAATGGCGTGTAGCCAAGAAGCTTAACCATTATTTGATTAGTGAAAGGCGAATGGATGGCAACTTCTGTTTGCTTAGCAAGCGAGCCATTATTAATTTGTTCTGCCCAACTGGTTATGATCTGTAAATCATCTCCTGGGATTTCAGTTATGCTATCAATGTGTTTTTGTATGACTTTATGATTGAATATGGGCATGACAGTTATATTTTTCTTCTTGTGATGTTGGCTTAGTTGGTATTAATTTTTTCTTATCAGCCGTTGAAGTAAGATATCTTCAACATTCCGTCGTGAATCGATAACTAACAGTACATAAACTCGTAATTCAGATATACGGTAGATGATTCTCCAGTGTGAAACAATTAGTTCTCTATACTGCAATATTCCTTCGTATTTAAGCTCCGGTACAATACGCCCTCGATTAGGTAATGTACTAAGGTTTGCGACTTTGGTTTTTATTTTTTTTAAATTATTTTTTGCTGCTACTGGGTTCTCGGAATGAATAAACTCTATTATTGAAGTTAAGTCATTTTCAGCACTCCTTGCCCAAAATACCTCATATTTATTAGTCATGTTCTACTGCCCTAGTCGTTTTTCTAAATCAGAAAACACCTCATTTTGTTTCTTAGATTTGCCTTCACGAATTTCTTCTTCACCTAGTGATATGAGTTTTAGCAAACCAATCGTATTACGCATATTTTCATAACTTTCAGGGTCTTGCAGAACGGCTTTTGGTTCACCATTTTGAGTAATAATAATAGGTCGATGTGTGTCATTAACCTGTTTGAGCATATCTGCTGCTTTAGATTTTAAATATGAGACAGGTTTGATATCAGTTGATATTTTCATAATAGTTCCCTCAGTCTTTAAATGGTACCATATTGAGACTGATATTCAAGTTGAACTTTAAAGTGATAACAGCTATTTAAATAGAATCTCTTTTTTATCTATTAGGCACAGATAATGACCGCTAAGGGTTGTGGTGCTTGTATAAGGGTAATAGAGTATAAAGGAGGAAGAGTGCTTAATTAAAAGATGAAAATAAAATGGAAGAAAATAAGGTCAAAATAGTATCGCCTGTCGCTGCTTATGAATTAATTCAAAAAGATCCGCGTGCATTATTGATTGACGTTCGTTCAAATATGGAATTTTTATTCATTGGCCACCCCATTGCCGCTATCAGTATTCCATGGATTGATGAACCGGATTGGATTGTGAACCCCAATTTTGCAGCAGATGTGAGGAAGCTATTATTAGGAGGGTTAGATCATGATAGTGGCGGGCATAACGTGCCTATTTTTTTAATTTGCCGTAGTGGTAAACGTTCTATGGAAGCTGGAAAATGTCTGTTATCCGGTGATTTTCATGATGTTTATAATATTGCGAGTGGTTTTGAAGGTGAGTTAAATGATGGCCATCAACGGAGCATGATAGATGGTTGGCGGTTTGATGGTTTGCCTTGGCAGCAATGCTAAAAGGTAAAATGTGCGTCGTGCACTGCTCGAAAGATATAAATTTCACTTAAAATAGGTATAATCAAGGGCATACGGAACAGCAATATCACACGGACGAGACATGCTTAACTCATATATTATCAAAGACCATTTCGGACATGCTTACGTCCTTAAAACCGCGCTTGTTCATTTTGGACAAAGTGACTTTAAAGCCAAATCTTTTTGGAATCGCGAGTCGACAGAATCTTTTGTACAAAGCCTTATAGTGCCCCATGCTTATTGGCCAATCTTAGTGCAACACCTCAATGTCTCACCAGTTCAAAACCAACAAATTAAAAGTATCGTTAGTGAATTACTTATTTCAGGAAAGGTTGTTTTATATCCTTTACCGAGAGAAAAACAAGATGATCTCAAGCCACAAAATCGAGCGATTAAAAGTCGAGACAATGTCACCTATCTTTTTTCAGATTCAAACCTTTTACTTACATCAAGCCCAAAAGAAGTAAAAAACTTTTCTTCAAAAGAAGAGGCAACACTTTTTTTACAAGAGCTGGATGCCAGCGACGACAAACTAAAAACCATCGCCTCAGAACTTGATATTAAAATTCCACAAACCGCCAAGCTTAACCCTGCTGAAATAATTACGGCAATTACTGCGGCATTGGTGACAGGCTCGGTGATTGTATTGGTTGATAGAGTCTCAACTGTGCCAGCATCATCACCAAGCGAAATAGTTAGTGCAGTAGAAGGGCCTGGCAATCGAAAGGCAGATTTAGGCCCACCGCCAGATGAATTTAAAGAAATAAATATTGAACTAGAAGATGAGTTTGAAAAAAAGTTGGCTGCGCATTTTAGTCTTTTTGATGGATTGGAATATAAAGTAAAAACTGACATGGGCGAAGAACACTTAGGAACGATTCAAGGCGGTAAAATTTATATCGCCAAAGCAAAAATGAACAGCAGCTTTGAAATAGAAATCAAAGACCTACCTGCATATATGGATAGTTAATTTCGAGGGAAAGAACGTGGGCGCAGAAGATCACAGGCACATTAAAGTCGATGACGCTAAAATCAGCGTGTCGGGAAAAAATGAATTAACCGGTAGTAATTCAAAAGAAAAAAAATATCAAATCAGTTTAAAACCAGCTGATGTGGCTATTTTGCACCCTTCGTTTTTATGCCCTGTTTTAAAAAAGGTCGGAGATGAAGATGGATTTAGTATTATTGTCTTAACCGACGCAATGTTTCATAACACATATGAAAAAGCTGAAGGTAAAGAAGATAAAAAAGCTGGACCTGCCTTATCAGGTGCAGTAGACCGCTACTTAAATATTGTGAAATGGACAGAAATTGATAAAACCAGCCCAGCCAACGAACCCATATTCAGTACGCTTGATGAAGCAAAAGAAAATATCGAAGTTCATTTTTTATGGAAGTTGAGCGAGCTAGAAGATTACACATTAAAAAACAAAGACGACAAAGTGTTCGCGCAAATCGACCATCGCGTTAGTGACATGTATCAAAGTAAAGGCTTGGTTTATGGTTTTGAAATAATTATTAAAAACTTACCCAATGATGTAGAAGGTTTATACAACATCTCATGGATGGATTATAAAAAACCAAAGGCTGAAGATGAAGAAGGTTACTTTTTTGAGTTACAAGATAATTATGTAAAGGAATTTAATAAAGAATATCTTGTTGGCTATCCCAAACTTAAATGCTGTGTAAAGGGGAATGATGCACCTAATTTTACAGAAGAGCCAACAGAAATTCAAAGTTATCATCCGCTCTATATTTCAAATAAAGAAAGCCTAGATATTGGTCATTTATCTGATGTACATATTTCTTCACGACAACACATTTTTACCAAAAGTAAAGCGCGCTTAATTGATGGCAAAGAAGGCGATGATAATCGTTCAGATGAAATTGGCAGTATGGTCAATACAAGTTATGCCACGTTAAAAAACTTAATGAACCAAATGGGTGGGGCCATAGATTTACTTATTTTTACCGGAGACCTTATAGACTACAACCGAAACTTTAACCCAAACAATTCAGTCAATGGAACAGACACATTAAATAAAAGCAGTAACATTTGGAAAGCCCTGAACTTAGACAATCTTAAAGATAAGACTCAGTACCCCATAGGTATAGATAATTTAGTGATGTATGAGTTATTTAAAAAGTATTACGATGATCATGGGAAACCAATCATGCTGGTATCCGGTAACCATGAGGCGTATACATTGCCGTATGGTATTTCTCCTCGGGTGAAAATATCACGGGCAATTAGTAATTCTCTTTTTTCTGGCAAGTGGGTTTCTGTTTTAGATGATGATGGAGAGCCTATTTATGACGAAGAAGGTTTTGAGATTACTAAATTTGAAAAGCTTACTGAAGATGAAGTCATAGAAAAATCAACAAAAGAAGCTAAAGCTGATTTACAGGAAAGTAAAGATGGTGATGATCCTAATATTTATTTTGATCGAGCTAATGACGGTATAGCCGCTGATCATAATTTAACTATATCTGAAGCAATATTAATGTATGGGCCAGACTTCGCACGAATTGTTATGGCCGCAGCTAGTGATACTGCAGGAGAACGAAATTTTAAACCTGAAAATCTATCCTGGTTTTATCATGTTTTTACGCCTCTAAGCAGTTATATAACAAGTTACGGAGAGCAGTGTTTTATTGGTCTTGGCTGGGGGGAAGATGAAAAATTTATTGGAAAAAAACAGGGAGAATGGAGCATCGGAAGTTTTCTTCCGCGTGCCACTGAAAGTATCTCAGATGCACAACTGGCATTACTTACTTCTGCATTAGATGAAGAGAAATCATGCAATGTTTTATGTAGTCATTTTACTTATGCAAATTACAATACACCGCAAGCATTTTCAGAAGAAGGTGAAATCAATTCGAATGATTTATTTGGCACTTTAGGAAAACATGATTTTGGTACTTTTGAAAGTAATCGTAACGAAGTTTATAAAAATATTACTGATAACAAAATAAAATATACTTTATCAGGCCATTCACATCGAAGTGGTTTGTACCAAGTAAAGGATAGTGATACCAGTTGGGTTCCAAGACGAGATACAATGAGTATTACTGCACAAGCGACGAAAGACAATAAATTTAATCCAGTTGATGGTTGTCGAATGTTGGTTGCTGCTTGTGGTGGCCCTATTGCAGTACAAAATCATAATAATGAATTGTTTAACTGGGGGCTTGATTATCCTTCAGGAAATTATATTAAATTTAGTGGCGAAGAAGAATCAGAAATAGGAATAAAAACACCAAGTATTAAACAAGCGCAGCCGAGAATGTCGGTGGCGTTAGATTACGCAGATATTTTTCTAAGAGATAAAAATCATGGAGGCCTGATTAAAGAATTTAGCTCAGATGATAACGGTGATTTTATTTTAAGAATAAACCCGGAAGCGAAAATGTCAGGCGTAAATATATTTAGAACTGTGAGCTTAATACTTTATGATGAAAATATACCGTTTGAGATTGTCGGGCAAATAAAGCTTAAAAAAATTAGTAAAGAAAATGGCGATCTTTATAGTTTTATACCGGATAAATCAATCCGAAGTTTGTTAAAAAAATCTAAGAAAGATAATCCTGTGTTGTATATTAAAATTCATCTTATTGAAAGTGACAACACATCGTTTAATCAATATAGTTTTGAAAACAGTTGGACGTATCCAGTACATATATTAGAAATACCATTGATAAAAGATGAAGAGGATGATTATGACTCGGAAGAAATTGACGGGTATGTAATCGAGAGACATAGTATGTTTGGTGAGATTCCGAATTTTATATGGTATAAAAAATGGTTTGCAGATGAATATAAATAAATTATTTAACTATATCACATTATTACTATTACTTACTTTTATGGAGCCCCTCATGGCGCAGTCTACACTTACAAAAGAACAGTTTTTTGATCAGTTAAATAAACAGTCACAAAATAGTGATGTGGCTATTAGGGATTTTGAAATCAACAGTTTCGAATTTCCGGCGGATGTAATTCAAAATATAAAGTTTGAAAGTACTAGCTGGTCGAACATTGATGCTAATAATAAAAAATTCATTAATGTGACTTTTAAAGACTGTAAACTCAAGAATATTAATATGCGTAATATGCAGTTCGTAAATGTAAAATTTGTAAATTGTGAATTGATTAATGTAGTAATGAATAATTCAAAAATAGACACAGTTATTTTTGAGAATAGTAAAATCATCAGTACGGATAGTAATATTGATAATAGTTATACCGAATTAAATTCTGAAAATTTGATTTTTATAAAATCTGAGCTGAAGAATATTAATTTTTTTGAAAGCAAAGGAAATTTTAGTTTTGATGCGTCAGA
The DNA here is from genome assembly GCA_045046865.1 of Woeseiaceae bacterium. GTDB lineage: Bacteria > Pseudomonadota > Gammaproteobacteria > UBA6429 > Thiohalophilaceae > JAGLTQ01. Next base: position 14,571 of record JASFYW010000071.1, read on the forward strand.
ATTAAGTAGTGTTTCAGGTTATGGTTTAAAGAAAGGCTCGTCTATAAAAATATTAGATACTAAAGCGATAGATATGGATTTTAGTGTTTCAGACCTTATTTTTGTTGATATTAAAGATAGTCATATTATAGAGTCTAAAATTAACGATTCTGATATTGGCAAAGTAAACTTGGAAGGCAATACTTTTAAACGATTTTCTATCTCGAGCGGAAGGACTTATGGGTCCATTAATTCAATACAAAATGCCGAGCTTACAGTACACGGTAAGGGCCCAGTAAAAGACACTCTTATTAAAAATTGCGTTACAGGCACAGATATTTATATCGCTGAGATGGAGTTTGTAAATATAAATATAGAGGACTGTAAGGTGAGGGATTTGACGTTTTCAGATTCTAAAGGGAAGACTATGATAATTTCACACGTGAATACATATGAGCTAGATTTAGAAAATGCTGAGATAGAAACCTTAATCTTAAAAGACGTAAGAATCCGTGGAAAAATCTACATGCAAAATGCTAAAGTTAAAAACTATGAAGCTTATAATGTGGTTGTAGATGACAAGGTTAAAAACAAAGACAAAGGTGCTAACTTTAAAATTGAAACAACAAATTAGCCACTTAGATGATTAATTTTTAATGATCAAACCTCCCGAAATCATTCATGGCGATAAATCACTCCGTTTAACCTTCTACATTATGATTTCGTCATACCTTCTTTTTGTTATTGCGATAGAGCCAGCAATTGATTTGATTTTATTATTGCTGTTTGAAACGAAGAATCCTGAACAAATCATATTATTGAATAAAGCAAAAGAAGGTCTGAGCGCATTAGTTTATAGCGTGGCGGCCTTAATTCCGGCTATGTCCGCGAGTTGGTATGGCTATCGTATTGTTGCATCCTCTAAACTTCCTCCGCTTTTATTATCGGCTAAAGCGCAATTCCCTTTTACTGTTGTGGTTATTAGAGGTAAGCGAGCGAAGATGTTTGGCGTATTATTGATTATTGTCTCTTTAGTGCTTGTTTTTCAGGTACTTTTACACTTAATTAAAGTAATTATTTTATAAAATCCCTTCGCTGTAATTTCTCAAGTTCAGCGCCTTTTAGCCGATAATAAATGCATAACTGTTATATACGAGTACATATGCACAATTTATCCCAAACATTAGCCGAACAACTCAATATTACGGATCAAGAGATAAAACTTCTACGATTTTATGACACAATATTCAGAGGTGGCATCAATTATTGGTGATGCAGAAACGATGCGTCTACTCAGTGTTAATCAATCAAGTTAAAGCCGCAAAGAGTGAATTAAAACATTATGCGGATTCACTTGAGAAGACCATTGAAACAAGAACAAAAGAATTAGAAGAACTTTCTTTAAGAGATATGCTGACAGGTTTATATAATCAGCGTGCATTTTTTGATTTTTTACGTAGAGAAATGTCGAATGCTGAGCGATATAAAGAATCATTGGTGCTGTGTTATTTTGATTTGAATGATTTTAAAGTAGTAAATGATAAACAAGGACATCAAGCCGGTGATGATGTCTTGATCAGCGTAGGTAAAATAATAAAAGAGTGTGTACGAGAAAGTGATATAGCATGCCGTTATGGCGGTGATGAATTTGCAATAATATTGCCACGTTCCTCACTTGATGAAGCTAATATTTTTAGTAAAAGATTAACAAAAGAATTTAAGCAGGCTTCAGTGAAGAAAGTCAGCTTTAGTATGGGTATTGCGTGTGTGGGGCCTAATCATTTCGTTGGCTATGAAGAATTATTGAGCGCAGCTGATAAAGAAATGTACAGCGCGAAAAGTAGAACTAAAAAAAGAAAAGGTTTTTATACCTCATCTATATTTTTAAAAGGAGATTAATTTATTTAGAAGATAAACATTTTTCTATCAAGGCAGTAAATTCTTTTACGTTAATCGGTTTTTGCATATAAAAGTCACAACCCGCTGTAGTAGACAGTAGGAGTGATATAGAAAAGCATCGCTATGGGGGGGCTTCGCCGAAGACGATATTTTCATTTTGTAATATAATGTCATAAATTTTTTTGGTATGAGAGTTGATGTACTGGAACTGGCTATAGTGGACGATGCATAATGTTGTTGTATGACATTTTTCCAAAAACTAGGTAAGTTAGCTGACGTTATTTATAAAACTTCTCTGTTAAACTTTTTAGGCAGGTAGTCTGCAATAGGGGTAAAGAACTTTACCGTTGTCGCACCAATTATATCTGCAGATATTGCTAGAGCTTAAGTCAATAATCATGATTTATGATAATATTTACCCTCCTCGGGCAGCCGACTCTAATCAAGGAATTTACTAGTTAATATGAGCCGTATAGAAGAAATACTTAAAAACCGAATTTTGATCCTAGATGGCGCAATGGGTAGCCTTATTCAAACCTATAAGCTGGATGAAGCCGGTTATCGTGGTGAAAGATTTGCAGATTGGCCTTCTGATGTGAAGGGCAATAACGATTTATTGTGTTTGACTCAGCCTCAAATTATTAAAGATATTCACACTGCCTACCTAGAAGCCGGTGCTGATATTATTGAAACTAATACCTTCAATGCGACATCTATTTCCATGGCCGATTACGGTATGGAAGCACTCACTTACGAAATAAATAAGTCTGCAGCTCAAATTGCACGTCAAGCGTGTGATGAAATTGAAGCCAAGGTTGAGGGTAAGCCTCGTTTTGTTGCCGGTGTTTTAGGGCCTACCAATCGTACCTGCTCCATGTCTCCCGATGTAAATAACCCAGGCTTTAGAAATATCACTTTCGACATTTTGAAAGATGCTTACATAGAATCAATGGCCGGTTTAGTTGAAGGCGGCTCAGATATTATTTTGGTTGAAACTATTTTTGATACCTTAAATGCCAAAGCGGCGTTATTTGCGATTGAAGAATATTTTGCAACACACAATGTGACCTTACCGGTGATGATTTCAGGCACGATTACCGATGCCTCTGGACGAACTTTATCGGGTCAAACCGCAGAAGCTTTTTGGAATTCTCTAAATCATATCAACCCCATCAGTTTTGGTTTTAACTGTGCTTTGGGCGCGAAAGAATTGCGCCCTTACATTGAGGAGCTTGCAGGGTTAGCAAATTGCCATATCAACACCCACCCTAATGCTGGTTTGCCGAATGAATTTGGTGAGTATGATGAAACGCCAGAACAAATGGCTGCCGAGATTGAAGACTGGGCGAAAAATGGTTACCTCAATATTATAGGTGGTTGTTGTGGAACAACGCCTGCGCATATTGCCGCAATTGCAAAAGCCGTTAGTAAATACCCGCCGCGTAAAATCCCCGATGTACCTGTGGCGTGTCGTCTAAGTGGTTTAGAGCCTTGTGTGATTAATGAAACTTCGCTTTTTGTTAACGTCGGTGAGCGTACCAATGTTACAGGGTCTGCAAAGTTCAAACGTTTGATTTTAGAAGAGCAGTTTGATGAAGCGTTAAGTGTGGCGCGTGAGCAAGTTGAAAGTGGCGCACAAGTCATCGACATCAATATGGATGAAGGCATGTTAGATGGCGAAAACGCCATGAAAACATTTTTGAATTTGATTGCCTCTGAACCAGATATTTCTCGTGTCCCCGTGATGATTGATTCTTCTAAATGGAACATCATAGAAGAAGGATTAAAGTGTATTCAAGGTAAAGGAATCGTTAATTCCATATCGCTTAAAGAAGGCGAAGAAAATTTTATTAAGCAAGCGAAGTTATGTCGTCAATACGGTGCGGCAATTATCGTTATGGCGTTTGATGAAACAGGACAAGCGGATACACAAGCACGAAAAATTGAAATCTGTACCCGTGCTTACCAAGTGCTAATGGAAAAAGTTAATTTCCCGCCCGAAGATATTATTTTTGATCCCAATATTTTTGCCGTCGCGACAGGTATAGAAGAACATAATAATTACGGCGTTGATTTTATAGAAGCGACACGTGAAATTAAAAAAACTTTACCTCATGCTATGGTAAGTGGTGGCGTATCTAATGTTTCATTCTCCTTCCGTGGTAATAATCCTGTACGTGAAGCCATTCATGCGGTCTTTTTATATCACGCGATTAAAGCGGGTATGGACATGGGTATTGTCAACGCAGGCCAGTTAGCCATTTTAGATGATCTACCAAAAGAACTACGCACTGCCGTTGAAGATGTTGTTTTAAACCGTCGTGATGATGCTACTGAACGTTTATTGGATGTTGCCGATCAATTTAAAGGTGACGGCACAACAGCGAAAAAAGTAGAAGACTTAGAGTGGCGTAAATTACCTGTTGTTAAACGTATCGAACATGCGCTAGTGAAAGGTATCGATACCTTTGTGGTAGAAGACACCGAAGAAGCAAGGCAATCCTTTGATGCGCCGATTAAAGTTATTGAAGGTCCCTTGATGGACGGCATGAATGTCGTTGGTGATTTATTTGGTGACGGTAAAATGTTTTTACCACAAGTGGTGAAGTCTGCACGTGTTATGAAAAAAGCAGTGGCTTATTTATTGCCCTTCATAGACGCTGAAAAAGATGGTGCTGCGCGAAGTAACGGTAAAATATTAATGGCCACGGTAAAAGGTGATGTGCATGACATTGGTAAAAACATTGTCGGTGTTGTGTTGCAATGTAATAACTTTGAAGTGATCGACATGGGCGTTATGGTCGCAGCCAATGACATTTTGAAAAAAGCCAAAGAAGAGAATGTAGACATCATTGGATTGAGTGGCTTGATCACACCATCATTAGATGAAATGGTGCACATGGCAAAAGAAATGCAACGCCTTGATTTTAAAATTCCTATGATGATTGGCGGAGCAACGACATCTAAAGCACACACTGCAGTGAAGATTGATCACCATTATGAAGGTGCTAATGTTTGGGTTAAAGATGCTTCGCGTGCAGTGGGCGTGGCACAAAACCTCATCAGTAAAGACTTAAAAGCGCCATTTTTAAAAGAACTCAGCGAAGACTATGAAAAAGTACGTGTTGCACATGCTGGCCGTCGGGCACAAACAAAATGGTTGTCGCTAGAACAAGCACGAGCCAATAAACAAAAAATAAATTGGGATGCCTATACGCCACCTGTGCCAAAAGATTTGGGCTTGCAAGTTTTTGATGATATGCCATTAGAATTTTTAGTGCCGTATATCGATTGGACGCCGTTCTTTCATACATGGGAATTAAAAGGCTCTTACCCTAAAATTTTAGTCGATGAAGAAAAAGGCGAAGAAGCACAAAAATTATTTGATGATGCGCAAGCAATGCTGGCACAAATTGTTGATGAACGCTGGTTAAAAGCACGTGCTGTAATTGGCATGTTCCCTGTTAATAGTAATGGCGCAGAAAGTATTGAAGTTTATAAAGATGAGTCACGGTCCGAAGTGAAATTAACGCTGAATCATTTGCGCCAACAAACAGAACGTCCACCGGGTAAACCAAACCGCTGCCTTTCCGATTTTGTGGCACCTAAAGAGAGTGGTAAAAAAGATTACATCGGTGGTTTTGTTGTTACCGCCGGTATCGGTATTGAGGAGCATGTAAAACGCTTTGAAAAAGATTACGATGATTATTCTTCAATCATGCTCAAAGCCTTAGCAGATCGTTTAGCCGAAGCCTTTGCAGAACACATGCATGAACGTGTGCGCAATGTTAACTGGGGTTATGAGTCAAATGCTAATTGGACACCATGCAGCGGCATGGAAAAAGGTTTTGATAATAAAAAACTCATCACAGAAGACTATTCAAGTATCCGGCCAGCACCGGGGTATCCCGCATGTCCTGATCACACAGAAAAACCTTTGTTGTGGGATTTGTTAGATGCAGAAAAATACGCAGGTGTAGAGTTAACCGATAGCTACGCAATGTGGCCAGCTTCTTCAGTCAGCGGTTGGTATTTCAGTCATCCTGATTCAAGTTACTTTGGCGTAGGTAAAATAAATTACGATCAAGTAGAAGACTACGCCAAACGTAAAGGTATGAGCTTGGCCGAAGCCGAACGTTGGTTGTCACCAAATCTTGGTTATGATATTTAGAAAACACATTGCCATGGCGAGCGATAGTGCGGTAATCTCCAGAAAAGAGAACGTAACTATGAGATTACCGCAGTCACTTTATTCCTTCGTAATGACGTGAGTTAAAGTGACTCTGGTGTTGCCTTATAATGTCTGATATTAAAACCACATCCATCCCCGAAGTTTTTCTTCTAGCCTTACAGGCCGAACTAGAAAACCACCCGATGGGTATAGGTGAGTACGATCTTATGACAAATCTAAAGTCACAAGGCTACTTTGAATTTCTGTTACAGCCTGCACAACCACATGAGTTATTTAAAGCACACTTCTTTTTATTTCATACCTTGTATCGATTACAGCAACAGCTATTAGAAAGCAAAACAAACCATTTAGAAATTCATACTTTAAAAATTCAATTGCTGGCGTACCAACAAGGTGAAAATACATTACAAGCTGACGACAAGTTAAAAGCTTATTATCTAGACTTTAAAAACCTAGAAGATACGACAGAAGACGAAGTGTATGATTTACTCGCCTCGTTCTGGAAGAAATATAATAAGTTTGAAAATAGAGATGATGCACTTGCAGAGTTAGAGCTTACTGAGCCGGTAGATAACAAAACTATCAAAAAACAATACCGTCTTTTAATTATGCAGCATCACCCAGACCGTGGCGGAAATACTCAAAAACTGCAAAAATTAAATGATGCAATTAAAAAATTACTAGGCTAAAAATGAAAAATGTAATATTTGACTTAGGCGCGGTGATGTTTGAATGGAACCCAAAAAAAATCACCGAAAACTTTACAGATGATGTTGATTTACAACAACGTATACAAGATGAGCTTTATTACCATCAAGATTGGATAGACTTTGATTGTGCTTTGATTACAGAAGTTGAGGCCATTCAACGCGCCAGCCAACGTTTACAAATATCTCAAGAACAATCTGAAGCTCTATTCCAACAAACTAAAGCTTCTTTAAATCTCATTCCTCAAACAAATGAATTATTAAAACAAGTAAAAGCAAAAGGCTTAAACGCGTATTGCCTATCAAATATTTCTCCCGAATTATTCCAGCATGTGTATAAACAGCACGATCTATTTAGTTTGTTTGATGGCATTGTGACATCTGGAGTAGAAAAAACCGGAAAGCCAAATAGAAAAATATTTGAAATATTACTAGAAAGATATCAATTAAATGCGAATGAATGCTTATTTATTGATGATAGCTTGGCAAATACAAAAACAGCTGATGAAATGGGTATTACAACCGTCAATTTCAAAGGTTCACAAAAATGTTATGAACAAATTTACACTTATATAGCTAAAATATTGGCTTAAATGAAAACTCTTGTTATGGTTGAGTTATTCTGATATCTAATATAGGTGCTGTATGGAAGATTTAAATATTTGGTTAGTTGGTGGTGGTTTAGCCGTTGGTGCTATTTTTGGTTTACTGGTTCAACAAAACCGGTTTTGTATGGTGGCTGCAATGGGTAACTTTTTATTAATAAAAGATAATCGTCAATTACTCGCTTTTGTTGCCGCACTATTGACAGCTATTGTTGGTACACAGCTTTTAGAATTTACAGAAACGGTTGCTATCGCAGACTCTTCTTATCGTAATTCTCAGCTTGACTGGTTTGGTGCTAGCCTTGGTGGCCTGTTATTTGGTATAGGCGCTGTAATTGCGGGGGGGTGTGCAACACGGGTATTGGTTAAATCTTCCGAAGGTAGTGTGAATGCCATTATTACATTGCTCTTTTTTATGTTACTTGCAGCTGGCGCACAGTTTAGTTTTTTAGAAACATTTCGGATCGACATAACTGCCGCCACTTCAGTTGAATTAACGGGGGATGCATCTATTGCAACGGTTTTGGGTCTGCCTCATTGGTTACCTGCGATTGTTATTGTCATATTAATGGCAGCCTACTTGTTTAAAAATTGGAATCCCGAAGCTAAAAATATGATTATTGCCGGCGTCACTATTGGGCTGCTGGTTGTGGCTAGTTGGTACATCACGGGTGTTTTAGCGCAAGATGAATTTGATCCCACTAAACCATCAGGAGCCACAGTCTCTGGGCCATTAGCGCGCTTTGGCTACATATTAATTGCGGCAAAGTTTCCTGCGTTATCTTTTTCAATTTCATTTGTTATTGGTATAAGCATTATTGTTTTTGCAACATCTTTATTAACCGGCCGCTTTACCATAGAAGCACCAAAACAAGGTGCCGTTAAGTTTTCCGTAATAGGTGGAAGCCTAATGGGGGTAGGAGCAATCATGGCATACGGCTGTAACATTGGTCAGGGATTAACAGGAATATCAACCTTATCGTTAGAATCAATATTGGCTTTTTCGGGCATGCTTATTGGTACTGCAGGTGCTATTAAATTTATCGAAAAATTTGATTAAGCATGAGTTGTTGTTGCCCTCATTCAAAATCAGGCGGACGATTATTTTCGTTTTTTGCGCACAGCTATCGCAAGCGATTTACTAAAAAAGGTTTTGAGCCTTCGCAACAACAACTGATGGCCGGTTTAGAGCAAGCCAATTATCAAGATGCAACAGTTTTGGAAGTGGGCAGCGGCGTCGGCTACCTACACCAAACATTATTACAACAAGGCGCTAGCTCTGCTGTTGGAATAGACTTTTCTGTTGAGATGTTAAAAGAAGCGCAAACATGGGCAGATGAAAAAAAATTAACAGATCGCGTTCAATATATTCAAGGTGATTTTATTGAATTGCTCGATCAAGTTGAGCCAGCTGATATAACCGTTTTAGATAAAGTCGTTTGCTGTTATCCGTTTGCGGAATTGCTGGTAAATAGTTCAACAGTCAAAACTAAACGTGTGTATGCCCTGACTTACCCACGTAATCGTTGGTTTATCAAAGTCGCTATTGAAATTATGGCTTTGTTTTTAAAACTCAGCGGTTCAGATTTTCGCGCCTTTGTTCATAATCCTGACGATATTGAAAAATGGATTCTTCAAGCAGGCTTTAAAAAGACCTATCAACAACAAACCTTTATTTGGTTGAGTCAGATATACACCAAGGGCTGATACTCTTTCATCTATTGTCTGATTTTGGCCCTGTAGGCGTTATTTTCTGCTATCTATGGAGTGCTGATACGTAAAAATGCCTTGTCAGGACAAAAGAATCTCAAAATCATCCTAATACCTAAAAGAGCAACAGTCACTTAAAGTTTTACTGCTCCAATTCTGCTATTATTCGCCTCTTTTTCCCTTTGCGTATTTATTTTCGGAGTTATTCTATGTTCCAGATGGGTTGTGCCACTCGCGCATGTTATCAAAATGAAATTCTTTCGGGCTTAACCGTTGCCTTGGCTTTGGTTCCAGAAGCCGTGGCTTTTGCATTTGTTGCCGGTGTTGATCCTTTAGTCGGTTTGTATGCTGCATTTATGGTGGGTTTGTTAGCGGCTATTTTTGGTGGCCGTCCCGGAATGATTTCTGGTGCTACGGGGGCAATGGCCGTGGTGATGGTCGCTCTGGTCGCACAACATGGTGTGGAATATCTTTTTGCTGCCGTGGTCTTGACGGGTTTAATTCAAATTTTAGCCGGTATTTTACGCTTAGGTAAATACATTCGTATTGTGCCTCACCCTGTGATGCTCGGTTTTGTTAATGGTTTGGCGATTGTTATTTTCTTAGCACAGTTACAGCACTTTCAAGTCCCAGGCACGAATGGCGATTGGATGAGTGGTACAACCTTGTATATTCTTTTAGCTTTGGTGGCGTTAACCATGGCCATTATGTATTTCTTGCCAAAAATCACCGGTGCATTTCCTGCTGCTCTAGCCGCCATTTTAGTGGTTTCATTTATGGTGGTTGGTTTTGATATTGATACCGGAACTGTCGGTGACTTAGCGTCTATCAAAGGTGGTTTTCCTCCGTTTCATATGCCTTCTGTGCCGTTTAGCTTAGAGACGTTGTATATAATTTTACCTTACGCGATTATTTTAGCGGCGGTGGGCTTGATTGAATCACTATTAACATTGTCTTTGATTGACGATGTGACGAATACTCGCGGTCGTGGTAATCGCGAATGTGTAGGACAAGGTATTGCTAATACCGTCACAGGTTTCTTTGGTGGCATGGGTGGTTGTGCCATGATTGGTCAAAGTATGATTAATGTGAATTCGGGTGGTCGCCAACGATTATCTGGAATAGCGGCGGCGTTATTTTTATTAAGTTTTATTTTATTTGCTTCAAGTTTGATTGAACAGATTCCAATGGCTGCACTTATCGGTGTTATGTTTATGGTTGTGTTGGGAACGTTCGAATGGTCAAGCCTTCGTATTATGGATAAAATTCCAAAAACTGATGCTTTTGTTCTTATCTTAGTTTCAGGTGTTACCGTTATTTCTGATCTTGCTGTTGCGGTTGTAGTCGGTGTGATTGTTTCTGCATTATTTTTTGCATGGGAACATGCCTCACATATCAATGTGAAGGGCTATGATAACAAATACGGTATTCGTATTTATGAGCTAAATGGTCCTCTATTTTTTGGTTCAGTGAAGAGTTTTATGGAACTCTTTAATCCACAAGAGGATCCGCAGGAAGTCATTATTGAATTTCAGAATTCACGTGTAGCCGATCACTCGGCAATTGAAGCTATAGATAATCTGGCAGAAAAATATATTAAGGCAGGTAAGACTTTACATTTACGTCATTTAAGTCCGGAGTGTCACGAGTTGTTAAAAAATGCTGGCGACCTAGTTGAAGTTAATGTGATGGAAGATCCTAAATATCATGTTGCTGATGATCAAATTGCTTAATTTAATTATAGCTTTAGACAATGCTTTGCAAAAATTGATCACGAGCAAGGTCTAAAGCTTTTTTATCTTCAATCAAATTAACGCACTGTGCATAAAATGCGTTAAAAGCTTTAATCACATCCTCACTTTTTAGCTCTTCTTTTTTAGTTATTTCTTCTTCTACAACACTTTGGTCTAATAAAGTTAACGTTGCGTATGCGGGAATCATTTTGTTATGCCCCGTTTCTACATTGCTTGCAATAATGGGAGATGTTTTGACGTAAACGTTGTCTTGAAATGAGAATTTTTGGCCAATACTTAAAAGTTTAAATTTCATTTTAGTTGTTCTCGTGTTTTGTTAACATTAAAGTGTTTAGAGAGTTAGAAGAAGCACTTGGTTGGATAAAATAACATTAGCCTGCAGCTTTTGCCTGCTGAGAAATATATTCATACATCACAATAGATGCCGCAATACTCACATTTAAACTTTCAGTGACACCAAAATGAGGAATACTTAAGCATTGTATTTCAGGATAATCTGAAGCATTAAAACTAATCCCGCTGTCTTCATTACCTAAAATAAAAGCACTCTTTTCCGGTAACTTAACATTATATAACTGCTCGCCTTTACTCGCTTCTAGTGTAAATAGTTGGTAGCCCTGTTGTTTAAGTTGTGTAAAACAGCTTGTCACATCTTCATGAAATTTAGCCGGTACTTTTCTAAACGCCCCTTTTGCTGGTGCAGGATCAAAGGGGCTGACATTAATAAGATGGATTTCACTCGCCCCAAAAGCTTCAGCACTGCGGAATATTTTAGGTACATTGAATCCGGGCTGAAGGTTGTCTAAGACCACAATAAATTTATGTGCGCCCGGTTTAGCCATGACATTACGCTGACGGTCTTTGCTGTAACGCTTCATCGCCGTGCGTTCGCGTTCTTCTCGTTTATTGGTGTATTTGCGGCTGACCATGGTTATTCCTAATACTGGTAAAAATTATAGATCACATAAAAAAGTAAATATTGGCGTTATTTTACCTGAAAAGCGTAAAAATCGCGTAAATGCGACATAAATACCACTATTTTGATAGATTCAGCTTGAAATATAAGCTTGTACTAATATACTTCGCGTTTAAAATTCTGAGTTGAGATAGAGCACATGAGCCTAATAAACGAAATTGAAGTAACCGAACTTGTAGAGTTAAAAGAGCAAGGTGAAAAAATCCGTGTGATAGATATACGCCAACCGGCTGAACTTAGTGCGGGCGTTATCTCTGGTTCAGAAGGTTTGCCTATGCACCTCATTCCTTTGCGCATGAATGAATTTAAGCAAAGTGAAAAATTAATTATGGTCTGTAGAAGCGGCGCGCGTTCAGCTCAAGCGTGTATTTTTTTGCAAAAGGAAGGTTATGACAATGTCTTTAATCTTCGTGGCGGTATGATTGCGTGGACTGGTAGCGGCTTAGAAGTATCGGCGCCTTAATTTTTATTTGAGCGGGTTATAAACATTTTGTTTGTTATTGATAATATCTTGCTTCGCCTCTTCCATCGCACCTTCAACATTTGACGAATTAAATAAAGCATTTTGTGCATCATTCAATGCAGACATACAGGCATCTTGTACCGATTGCTCTAATTCCATTTGTCGTGATCTCACCACCGCCTCAGAAGCAAGCACAACATTGAGCGCAGCTTGAGAAACAAGTCCTTGTGAACCAGCCTGCGCCGCCCCAGCGAGTAAATTAATGATAGAGAGCAGGTCTTCTTGTTTTGATGGTTCAGTCATAATTATTTATTCACTTCTTGGCTAATAATAGAATCTAAATTTTTAAAATATTTAGTGATATCTTCTTCATGAGACTCAGGGATAGAATTTATCACCGATGGACGTTCTAAAAGTCGATCACCCCATGCTTTAACATTGGGTGAATCTTCAAAAAAATTATAATCTTTGTAACTTGCAATACGTTGATGGTAACGGAAGATGGGTGCATACACTGCGTCGATCATTGCAAAGTCGTCACCATTAAAATAATTACCGTTGCTAAATTCTTCTTCAAGAATTTCAAAGTGATCAATGATGGTTTCTTTTAAATGGTTGAATTTTTTAGCATCATTCTCATGTAAAAGCTTAAAGGTGCTTGTTAAAATTTCATTACCAAATTCAAGCCAAGAACGATTCAGTGCTTTATCAAAAGCATCGTCAGGGTATAAAGAGCTTGGCGTAATGTCATCGAGATAATCACAAATCACCATAGACTCAAAAAGAGGCTTATCGTCTATTAACAACACCGGCACTTTTTCTAACGGCGAAACATCATAAAACCAAGGTGGTGGCGCAGCGAGATCAATATACTCAACATCAAAGGGAATGTTTTTTTCATTTAAAACAATCACGGCACGTTGCACATAAGGGCAAATAGTAAAGCTTATTAATTTAATTTTTGGGTTGCTCATTTACACTCTCTTTAAAAACTTATTTATCATAAACACAGCGGAATCCTATAGAACCATAAACACCATCACCACTATCGGCAAGTTTAACATTTCGAAAAGAACTTCTCAGATTTTCTCGGCTTTCATCCCACGAACCACCTCGGACTAATTTACGAGCACCCTCTAACGGCAGCTGAAGTTTACCTTGTGCGTAAAGTTTTGTAATGGCTTCTTTTGCGTACCAATTTTCCATCCATTCACCGGCATTACCGTGCATATCGTACAAGCCGAATGCATTGGCTTTATGTGAACCTTGCGCCCAGGTTCTGTCTTCACCACAGCCATCATGCTCGTCCTTTACAGACCCCGTCGTTTTGCCATCATCAAGAATGGCATTTTTACAGGAGATATTTTGTCCAGAAGGGTAACGTGTTTTTGTCCCTGCGCGCGCGGCTTTTTCCCACTCTGCTTCAAAGGGTAATCGGCCACCTTTGCTGGAACAATATTGTTTGGCATCTTTCCAATCAATACAGTTAATCGGGTGATTGCCTCGTGAGGGTGCGTCAAGATTGCAGTATTTATTACGCTTAAAATCTTTGGGGCGATTGCAGTTTTTATTTTTTAAGCATTTTTTATAGTCAGCAACAGAGACTTCATATTTATCGATATAAAAGTCGTCAACAAAAACGGCGGTTCCACCAACAGGGCCTTCATCTTTATCGCAGGTGGGATCATTTATCGAGCAGCCCATCAGGAAGTTGCCTTTTGGAATTTTTACGCGTTCACTTTCACTCGATATCGCATGAAAAGAAAGCAAGCAGAAAATGCTGGCGATAAAGAAGGCGGAGGTTGTTTTGTAAGACATGAACATTCCTTTTAGTTGTCAAAGTAATATAGATCGATAATATAGCCTTAAAAACTGCAGTTATAAACAGCTTATGTAATAATTCAATGCCAAGACTGCTTATAAAATAAGGTTATTTATTTTGGATTTTGAATTAACACGTTCTGACAATGATGCGGCACTGTTACCGCAAGTAGATTCCATACAGATAGCAGAAAACATTAATGTCTTAACGCCTTTCGCGAAAGCTTATCTAGGTATGTTTTATGTGATCGATAAGGCGCTGCCGGCAAAAGACAAAGTACGCTTATTAGCGAATGAACAACTTAGCCAAGCTATTTTTGCGGGTTTTATTGGGAGCCTAAAACGTGAAGAACTACCTTCAATAGAAGAAGTGGCTCATAAAAAAGCAGAAAATAAAGAATATTCACAAGGCTATGCCTTTCTTGCTGGGATGGATTTAATTGCAAAAGAATCATTAGCCCAAATTAAAAATCTTGATACAGAAATTATAGATAAAGCAGTTGGTTTTTATTTCTCTAATACATCAGAACATAAAAATATTTGGTTTGAATATTTGCTACAGGAGCAAAAAAACACGCTGATTACTTCCATAGGCAAGTATTGGGTAGCGATGTTGAAAAATAAAACTACCTACCTACCTGGGCGTGAATTGATTTTAGGCGATAAGCCTAATGTGCATGTGGTACAACAAAATGTGTTACACCTTTTAAAAAATTGGCAGTATTGTAAAGCAAAAACATTATCACAATTATTGCATTTAGCTTTTAAACACAGCGATGTAAATGAGTTTTTAGATGTATGTGAGCATGTTTTAGAAAATGATGAGAATCTAAACGAACGCACACGTTTGTATTGGATTGCGACAGCGTATTTACTATCACCAGATAAATATTTTGCAACATTATCGAGCTATGTTGGCCGTGTTAAGCAAAAAATAATGCCACTGTTAGATTTCATTACTTTAATAATGAGCAGTAAAAATGAAATTAATATAAATTTAGATGCAAAAACCGTGACTCAACTATTAAGAATGACAGGGCCTGTTTTTCCTCCTCAGCATCACGTATATGGAGCAATAGGCGAGCTAGACATCAACTCGAGAAATGTCATGTTAATGTTTTATTTTTTAGCATTATCGAATGATGAGAATGCGGTAACAGAAATAAAATCATTACGCAAAGCGCGGGTGATGAAAATATATTCAGCGGTCATTGATAATGTACTCGAACTACAAATGGATAAGAAAAATAAAGAACAGTATTCTTTTCCTAGTTTTAATGAGTATGTTGATATGCTTGCCAATAATAATTGCTTGCAAGGTAGAAGCAATAAGTTTGATTTAAGGTGATGCGAGATTAACCAGAAACAACTATTTTTTTGGTGTGGTAGTCGCGATAGCTTTCGATCATGGCTTTTAACTCAGACATATTAAAGTCATCAGGTTGATTGATATATTCAGCCACTTTTTTTATCATTTTCCAGCGCCATAAATCTGCTGGCGTTTCTTCTTTTTTATTCATATAGACCTCTTAGTTTTTAGATATCTTTCATTTTGCATAACCGGTATGACATTTTTATTAAAACATTATCATTTTGTAAAATAATTAGTATTGTGATGGTAAATTATTTTCGTAGACAGGATTGTGCGGTTTAAATTTAATATAAGTCAGGTATTTTTCATTTAATCGTTTGATAGATTCTGATGCGAATTTTCGTATTTCTTTTTCTGAACCGGCACGTAAATTCGTTATCGTGTTGTGGTCATTTTTAATAATAAATTTATACCAGCGTTGAAATGTTGCGCCATCTGGAGGAGAAATTTTTTCTATGCTTACCAATTTATAACGTGCCATGTCTTTTGCCTCATTAATTAGTGATATAAGAAATGTAGACGGCAGTTGTTACAGCTTTGTGACGTGCTTTTGATACTTTCATTACAAAGACTACGCTATAATTAGATTTTATATCTCGGATAAATTACCTTATAAAACACCATGGAATCAGCTAAAAATATTTTCTCGTACCGCCAGTTTTGGGCTAAACGTTTTGGCGTTTCTAAGCTATTGCCGATGTCTCGTGCTGAAATGGATGAGCTTGGCTGGGATAGTTGCGATATTATTTTAGTCACGGGTGATGCGTATGTGGATCATCCAAGTTTTGGCATGGCGCTGATTGGTCGATTACTTGAGTCGCAAGGTTTTCGTGTTGGCATTATTTCTCAGCCTAATTGGAAAAGTGCTGAAGATTTTAAAATATTAGGTAAGCCTAATTTATTTTTTGGTGTGACTGCCGGCAATATGGATTCGATGATCAATCGTTATACCGCAGATCGCCGTATTCGTTCTGATGATGCATACACCGCTGATGCCGAAGGTGGAAAACGCCCCGATCATTCTGTTGTAGTTTATGCACAACGCGCACGCGAAGCCTTTAATGATGTGCCGATTATAATTGGCGGTATCGAAGCTTCGTTAAGGCGTATCGCGCATTATGATTATTGGTCAGACAAAGTAAAACGTTCAATTCTGCAAGATTCAAAAGCAGACATGTTGGTTTATGGCAATGGTGAGCGGCAAATCGTTGAGATCGCACACCGACTTGCTGCGCGAGAAACAATTCAAGACTTAACCGATATTCGCGGTACAGGATTGTTTCTTAAAGAACTGCCAACAGATTGGAATGAAATAGACTCTACTCATATTGATGAAGTCGGTAAAGTTGAAGAGCAGAAAAATCCGTATGATGAAAATGAGCCTGATTCTAATAATGTAGCAAAAAAAGCGGATGACGAAATTATAGTCCAATTTAAAACCGCAAAAGAAACGCAAGAAAAAAACAAGCAGTCTAAGCGTATAGAAAAACTAGATCGGGCAACCAGCTACATTCGCTTGCCGTCTTTTGAACAAGTCAGTAGCGATAAAGTTTTATATGCACATACCTCACGAATTTTGCATCTCGAAACAAACCCCGGTAATGCAAGACCGTTAATTCAGCGACATGGTAAGCGAGACATTTGGTTAAACCCACCGCCTATTCCTTTAACCACAAAAGAAATGGATAGCTTGTTTGAGTTGCCTTATACGCGCACACCGCACACCGTGTATGAGAATAAAAAAATTCCAGCATACGAAATGATCCGTTTCTCTATCAATATTATGCGTGGTTGTTTTGGTGGTTGTACTTTTTGTTCTATCACAGAACATGAAGGGCGTATCATTCAAAATAGATCTGAAGACTCTATTATTCAAGAGATAGAAACCATTCGAGATACCGTGCCGGGCTTTACTGGTATTATTTCAGACTTAGGTGGGCCTACCGCAAATATGTATCGTCTGGCTTGTAAGAGTCGAGAAATAGAATCGGCTTGTCGTAAACCATCTTGCGTCTATCCGGGTATATGTTCAAATTTGAACACCGATCACTCACCTTTAATTAGTTTATATAAACGTGCGCGTAAATTACCCGGCGTTAAAAAAATTCTTATTGGTTCAGGTGTGCGGTATGATTTAGCGGTAGAGTCGCCAGAGTATGTTGAAGAACTTGTCGCGCATCATGTAGGTGGGTATTTAAAAATCGCACCTGAGCATACAGAAGAAAATACCTTAGAAAAAATGATGAAGCCGGGAATGGGTAGCTATGATCGGTTTAAAGAAATGTTTGAAGCGGCAACAAAAAAAGCAGGCAAAGAACAATACTTGATTCCTTATTTTATTGCGGCACACCCAGGCACAACCAATGAAGAGATGATGAACCTAGCCATTTGGTTAAAGAAAAATGGCTTTCGTGCTGATCAAGTGCAAACATTTATCCCTTCTCCCATGGCAACTGCAAGTGCTATGTATTACAGCGGTAAAAATCCACTTAAGAAAGTGACTGCAACCAGTGAAGATCTATTTGTCGCAAAGAATTTAAAAGTTCGTCGCTTACATAAAGCATTTTTGCGTTATCACGATCCTCGTAATTGGCCTATGTTAAGAGAAGCATTAAAAGAATTAGGTCGTGCAGATTTAATTGGTAATGGTAAGAAGCATCTTATTCCTACGTTCCAACCTCGAGGAACATTTGATGATAAAGATGAGAAAAAAAATAGATCAAAACCCTTTGTAACAAAAAATACCGCAGGTAAAGATTTAGCAAAGGCTAATAGTCACAAAAAAAGTAAGAAGAAATCAAAAAAGCGTTTTAAATAATCAAGCGCTATATTTTCTATTTTAAGGGTAAACCTTATTTACATTTTAAAAATGTTTCAAAATACGTTTTGTTGCAATTTGTTACAAGAAAGTAAACATTGTAAACCTTTCGCATGGAGTGACGACGAACTAGAAATATTGGTATAGAATTATTGCAAGTTTTCGATAAGCCTAATTTAACTAGGCTTATGAAAAGGATATCAATAAAAGGAAGTAAGTCGTGGGTCAGTTGGATAAAGAACATTTAAGCATATTAGTCGTTGATGATGATGAGCTTGTATCGGAGTATATAGGAGCATTATTGGAGGCTGAAAACTATGATGTAAAGGTACTCAATGAGCCGCTAGAGGCGGTAAAATACTTTGAAGCACACCCCGATGAGTTCGATTTAATCGTGACTGACCAAGTTATGCCAGGTATAACAGGCGTAGAAGTGGCTCAAGCTATCCTCAAACTTCGCCCAAATCTCCCTATTTTGCTTGTAACAGGCTATAGCGAGCGAATTTCAGCAATGAATGCAGAATCCTTTGGATTAAGCGGCTTTTTCTCGAAACCCATCAATGAAAACCTCTTTTTAGACAAAATTCATGAGCTTGTATACACGTTTAGCACCGCCTCGCATTAATTCCTATCGCTTTAGCCTTTATCATTAGGCATTTAGCGCAAATCTAAGTAAAATACCTCATTTTTTGAAAACTAGTAAAGAAATGAGTATGAAGTATAAAACAGATGACTTGCGCATCACTGCAATGAAAGAAGTGATGTCGCCTGAGCAATTACATAAAGATTGTCCGATCACAGAAAATGCGAGTAAATTAATTTTTGATACGCGTACCGCGATTCATAATATTTTGTATGGTAAAGATGATCGCTTGCTTGTCATCATTGGCCCTTGTTCCATTCATGATCCTGATGCCGCTCGTGAATATGCCACACGCTTAAAAGAAATGCGTGAAGAATTAAGTGATGACTTATTAATTGTTATGCGTGTTTACTTTGAAAAGCCGCGTACTACAGTGGGCTGGAAAGGTTTAATTAACGATCCACATTTAGATGAAAGTTATGAAATTAATAAAGGCTTACATCTAGCCCGTAGTTTGTTAGCCGATTTAAATGATATGAATATCCCTGCGGCAACTGAATTTCTTGATTTAATTACACCGCAATATATTGCAGACTTAATCAGTTGGGGTGCAATAGGTGCGCGTACCACCGAAAGCCAAGTTCATCGTGAATTGGCATCTGGTACGTCGGCTCCAGTTGGATTTAAAAATGGAACAGATGGCACATTAAAAGTTGCCATAGATGCGATTGGTGCAGCGAGTCGTCCACATAACTTTCTTTCATTAACGAAAGAAGGTCACTCCGCTATTTTTGCCACAACGGGCAATGATGATTGCCATATAATTTTACGTGGTGGCAAAGAGCCCAATTATGATGCGGCACATGTTGAAAAAGCAGTAAATGAATTAACCGCAGCAAATGTACAAACGCGTTTAATGGTTGATTGCAGCCATGCCAATAGCCAAAAAGATCATCAACGTCAAATTGATGTTGCAGAGGTTATTGCAGAACAAATTGCACAAGGTAATGAAAACATCATGGGTGTCATGATAGAAAGCCATTTGGTTGCCGGAAGACAAAATGTTGAAAAAGATAAAGAGCTTGTCTACGGACAGAGTGTGACAGACGCATGTATTAACTGGGATGATTCTATTGTTGTATTAAAAAGCCTTGCACAAGCAGTGAGTCAACGTCGTCAACGCCGAAAAGAAAAATAGTTACAACATGGAAAACAAAATTATTGATCTACAAAGCAAACTCGCTTTTCAAGATGAAACGATTAATGAGTTAAACGTTGTTATTACCGATCAACAAAACCAGATAGATAAAATGCGTGATGACCTCAGGCTTTTAAATTTACGTATAGCAAGCGTTGCAGAATCAAACAATGTAACCGAAGAAAAAGAAGCGCCACCACCGCATTATTAAGTGAATGCTTTCTCACAACAACGCTTAAATTTTTTACCGCTTAAACATGGACAGGGCATGTTTTTTGTTAGTTTTATCGTTTTAACCTCATTCCCCTTCTCATAAAACCACTGCGTATCTTTGATGAAATGACTTGTTTCGCTTAAGGCAAAATAATCGTTATTAGCGATGAAGTAGGCAACAAATTGCACAATGTCTTTTGACGCGCTAATTATTTTGAGTTTTTTCCATTGAGTAGAATCATTATCTAAATCAAGTGATGAAGGGCGTGTGCTTTCGTGCCATGTTTTGAGTAGGTAGTTTTGATCTTTTAATATATAAGCACTATACCGCGAGCGCATGAGTTGTTCTGCAGAATCTGTTGCGCCATGGTTCAGAATAAATTTCCCGCAACAGACATTAAAAATATTACTAGCGCCACATAAACAGGGTGAGGTTTCAAGCATGGCCATGCGTTTAACGAACGAAGGTTAATGAAAGCGCAGGCCAATAAGTAATGATGAGTACTGCAATCAGCAGTACTAAGAAAAAGGGGATGGTGGCTTTATAGATGTCCGTAATGGGGCGGTTAAAGCGATAGCTTGCGATAAATAAATTCATACCGACGGGCGGCGTGAAGTAACCTAGCTGCATGTTCGCTAAGAAAATAATTCCGAGGTGAATTGGGTCGATACCATAGCCAATTGCTAGCGGCACTATAAGCGGTACCATAATCACAAGTGCTGAAAAGATATCAAGAATTGCACCGAGCACGAGTAAAAATACATTTAAGAAAAGTAAGAATGTTATGGGGCTACTAATATGCTGCTTGACCCATTCAAATAAAATGCCGGGTATCTCTGCATCAATAAGATAGTTGGTTAATGCCAGTGAAACACCCAGTATTAAAAGTATGCCGCCAACCACCAACATGGATTCTTTGGCGATATCAGGTAATTCTTTTAAGCGTGTTTCTTTGTAAATAAAAACTTGAACGATTAAAACATACAATGCAGTAATAGCAGCGGCTTCTGATACAGCAAAGAAACCGCCATAAATTCCACCCAGCACGATAAAAGGTAAAGGGATTTCCCAGCTGGCAGCTTTTAGCGCAGCAAAGGCTTCGTGAGTATTAAAAGGAAATTTTTCAGTTTTTAAATTTCGATTTGTCCAAGCGCTCCAAGCAATAATCACGAATATCATTAATAAGCTAGGTAATAAACCGGCTTTAAATAATTCGGTAATCGTGACGGATTGTTCAAGATCCATTTGTTGAACGATGACAGCATAAATAATCAGCGGCAAGGAAGGCGGCAAGAGTAAGCCCAAGCTCCCCGATGTGGTGACTAAGCCTAAACTAAAGCGTTTGCTGTAACCGTCACGTTTTAAAGCTGGGTAAAGCAGTGCGCCAAGCGCAACAATCGTGATCCCTGTTGCGCCGGTGAAGGCGGTAAATAATGCGCAAGCAAATAAGCTTACTATGACCAACTCGCCGGGCATCCAGCCTAAAAAAGCACGAGATAAGCGCACAAGACGTTCAGATGTTTTACCGTGACTTAATAAATAGCCGGTTAAAGTGAATAAAGGTAAGGCAAGTAATAAAGGCGTATTTGTTAACCGATAAATTTCAATTGCAATAACAGAAAGATCAATATCAGATGCATGAAAGCCAACTAAAGCTAATGACAAAATAACAGCAAATAAAGGCATGCCAAATAAAGCAAGCACTAGAATTACCGGAATGAGTAAGCTTAAGCTCATCGACAAGATACCATTAAGTAAACTCACTCGGTGGGTTCATGTCACTTGGCTCAGGGTTCAATAAGTAACTTGGCATAAAGGCAAAGACAAAATACCGTAAACCGATAACACTAAAGGCAAAGGGAATAATGCTTTCACATAGCCAAACAGGAACATTAGCAAAGGCCATAAGCCCATCTTCATATTCGTATTTAATAAATTCAATGCTGTAGTACGCAACAATAATACAAACTATCGCGGTAATGAATTCAGTCACGCGCCAAATGTTATTGCGTAAATTTATAGGTAGGTAGTGGGATAATACATCGATACGAATATGTTCTTTATGACGACTGGCGAACATTGCGCCAATCATTCCGATCCATAAAACCAGTATACGCAGTGCAGAGTCAGCCCAAAAAATGCCGGAGTCAAAAAAGTTTCGTAGAACAATTTGTGAACTGGCCAGTGCGATAGCGGCAAAGAGAAAAAACAAGAGTAAAAATGTTTCAGTCGCAAGCAGCGCGTTATAAAAGCGTAGGTATAATTTAGACACGGTTAAATGGTTTATCGTTTGGTGATTTTAGAATGCATTTTTCTGTAATCAGCGATATGTTTTGTGATCAGTTTGTACATTTCAGTACTGTTATAGCCATTGTTTACAGTGATTTCATTACCTTTTACTGCAAGATCTTTCCATTCTTTATATTGTTGTTGATTCGGCTTAACAAAAGAAATATTTTGATTTTTTAGTGCCGCTAATGCAGATTTATTGTCGTTTTGGTTTTGCATATCAATGTCTTTAAATGCAGCAGACATAATTTCTTGAACAATTTTTTTATCATCGGCTTTTAATTTTTTTAGCGCCTTATTGCTAATGATTAATGTGCCCCATGTATAGAGTATTGGCATGTCCGTTAGATATTTAACTTGGGTGTGCCACTGCAATGCAATGGAAGCAATCGGTGAAGAAGCGATGGCACTGATAAGGTGTGTTTGTAAGCCTGCTAATACATCACCAAAGGGAAGAGGGATAGGCGTTAAACCAAAGGCTTTAACTGTATTTTTTGCGGCAGCATTATCTGGTATCCAAAATTTTTCTTTTTTCAATTCATTGATACTATAAATGGGGTTGTTGTTGGATAAAAAATAAACGAAGCCAGCTTCTGCAATGCCATATGAAGTGAAGCCATTCTTTTTTAACCCCTCAATAATAAGCATGTCCATTTTTTTACGCACATAAAGCGTTTCTTCATGAGAGTTAAAAAGGAATGGCAGGCCATAAAGACTGGTATCTTTATAATAGCGTGTGAGTGCACCACTGGTGATGGCCGCGCCCTGTAATTGATTGATACGTATTTTGCGTAAAATAGCACTTTCATCGCCCATCACGCCGCCAGGGTAAAATTTAATTTTTACTCTTTTCTCGGTGCGTTTAGAAATTTCTTTTGCTGCACGTCGCATTTTTTTCATTAATGCCGTGCCATCCGGTGACAGGGTAGCGATTTTAATCGTTGCTGCTTGGATATTGGTATTTAGACAAAATAGGCTTAAAAGTAGTAATGGTAAAAATGTGCTTTTCATGTGTTCTCCAGTTCAAACAATTATAGCAATCGTTGTGCGTCACTGCATTATTTGAGTTGGTATATTTTTTAAAAATAATCAGCACTACTTGCTAGTAGTGCTTTAGCTTGTTGATGGGCCAGCATGTTGGTCAAAGTAAAACTCTTAATGCGGGGCTCGGTGGCTAGAACTTGCTTTAAAAGTGTGTCGTGTAGGTTTTGATCAAATACTAAACGGGCATATTTTTCAGCGTACAACACACTGGCCATTAAATTTTTACCTTCAGAGTATTTAATGGCTTTTATGAAGTGTTGCTGGCCTATTTCCGGCTTACCGCCGAGGGCAGGTGGGAGTAGCGTATTGAGTACGCCCATGTAAAGTTGTGCTTGACCCGATTGATATTTTTCATCAAGCAATAAAACCTGTTGAAAAATTTTCACCACGCGAGGTAAGTGTGCTGCTGCATTCCAGTCATCGCTGCGGTTTTGTATCCAGCCTGCCCAGCTTGTCCCTAAGGTAAATAAAACATCAATATCATCCTTTTGTACTTGGGAAATGGCTTGGTCAAACTGTGAAAAAGGCATATTTTTTAGATCACAGTCGTTTGAAACTTTTAGGCAGTAGGCGTGGGTCGAAAAATTGAGTGCTTTTTGCGTTAAGCGTTTTGCGCGTCGCTTGTCGTCAACAAAAACACCACTGTAAGCGCCATAGAGTTTTGCGGCAGCAATTAACATATTGCTGTCATTCGGATCCCCTTCGATAAAGCTGTCGAGCATAATTAAATAAGCCGGAGCGCCCGCTTTTACTGTCGCTAAATCATCGTTATTGCTGATAGCATTAGCCAAATTAGTGGCCATTTTACTTGTGGCTGAAGAAATAATGGATGAACATGAGCTAATATTCATAGCGATTGTAAGGATTAGAATAGTTCTAAAAAAAATAAGCATATATCTAAAATTTTGACCGTAATTGTTGGGTGGAATGAGCATCAAATATAACAGAAAATTGTTAAATATGAATTAGTAAGTGTAAACCCGATCAGGCTATTGCCAAAACGTTAACAAGTGTCATACCATGGATGGAAATAATAATTTAAATAGTTTTATCTAATAAGGAAAAGGGTTCCTATGCATATCGCCATTGTTGATGACGATCCTGATATTGCTGCGTTAATGATGTTATGGCTTGAAGAAGAGGGCCATGAATGCACGCATTACTCCAGTGGACAGGCTTTTATACAAGCAATAAGAAAAACTAATATTGACTTAGTTCTTCTAGATTGGATTATGCCGGAGTTTGATGGTGAACAAACCCTTAACTGGATTAACAGCCACGAAGAAATAAATGTTCCGGTTATTTTTGTTACGCAACGCGCAACAGAAGATGATGTAGCAAAAATTTTAACGCTGGGTGCAGACGACTACATTACTAAACCCGTAAGACACAAAGAAATGATTGCGCGCATTAACGCGGTGGCACGTCGAGTTCATCCTCATAATGAAAATGATGTTATTGAGATGAGCCCGTATCGAATAGACCCAACGGCACGCGAAGTTAAAGTCGAAGGGGAAAAAATTAAGCTAACAGAAAAAGAATTTAAGTTAGTACAATTTTTATTTAAAAATGTGGGTCGTTTACTTTCTCGAGATCATATTCTATCAGCAGTTTGGGGTTATGATTTAGGGCTAAATACACGTACTGTAGATACACACATGAGTCGGATCAGAAAGAAATTAAATATTATTCCAGAGAAAGGTTGGGCGTTAAGTTCGATTTATCATCAAGGTTATCGCTTAGAGCATTTGGTGCATACGGAATAAAAAAGTTATCTGTTTTTTAGAAAAACTCAACTTCATTTTCTGTTGTTTTCTTAACTGCGATTTTTAATGCTTCTGCAATAGGCATTCCGCTTATCACTGCATCAAACATTTCTTGATCTGCATCTAGGGTATATTTAGAGCGAATTTTTTCTTGTAACTCAAGCCACACGGCGGAGTCGTTCGTTCTCTCTTTATCTTGTAGTACCACATTAATTTCAGTTAATGTTTTTGATACTAAATCCATGCGTTGGCTTAATTTGTCATAAAACTGAAATGACATAATGGAGTTATTAACTCGGTTGGTAATGTCATTACAGTTAACTAATAGTTTATTTTTTAATTCATCATCTTCAATCTCTTCAGCAATTTCAACGATATTATTTGCCGAGCCTTTTGTTTCAATGAAAGATAAACTCAAAGCAGTAAAAGACTCATCACCTTCTGTCATGGCGTGATCAATGCGCGCAACAGCCACGCTGAGCATGAGTATCATCTCTTTAATTTGAGGCCATGTTTCTTGGCAGGTATCTTCTATTGTCATGTTAGCTCATTATTTTCTTTGAATAATTATAGATATTAACGGCAAATAAAATTAAAACATGAGCCTTATTATGAAATAAATTAAGATTTAAGATTAGAAAAAAGTATGTGAATTAGGGACTTATTTGTCTATTAGGTCATAATTTAAATAAGGATATTTAGCTTTGAGCACACTTTATTTCCTTAAGCGAAGAAACACGTTTATTTAGGCCTAAAAAAACAATAAAACACATATTTTACTGGGTAAAATGATCAAACGGCTATATAATGCGCACCTTTTGCATTTCCGGAGTAATACCCCAGTGATTGAGAATCTGCGTAACATTGCCATTATTGCCCACGTTGACCATGGTAAAACCACCCTAGTTGATAAACTTTTACTTCAGTCAGGCACGCTAGAAACGCGTGGTGAAACTGAAACTTGCGTGATGGATTCCAATGATTTGGAAAAAGAACGTGGCATCACGATTCTTGCTAAGAATACAGCCGTTAAATGGAATGACTACCGAATCAATATCGTAGACACCCCAGGCCATGCCGATTTCGGTGGTGAAGTTGAGCGTGTTCTTTCAATGGTAGATTCAGTATTACTTCTTGTAGATGCAGTTGAAGGCCCAATGCCTCAAACACGCTTTGTAACAGAAAAAGCGTTAAAACGCGGATTACGTCCGATTGTTGTCGTAAACAAAATTGACCGCCCCGGTGCACGCCCTGAATGGGCATTAGACCAAACATTTGAATTATTTGATCGCTTAGGTGCGACAGACGAGCAGCTCGACTTCCCTGTTATTTACGCATCAGGCTTAAATGGTTTTGCAGGCCTAGAACCTGATGTTAGTGAAGGTGATATGACGCCTTTATTCGAAGCGATTATTGAGCATGTTCCTGTTCCTCCTGTTGATGCCAAAAAACCTCTACAGCTTCAAGTTTCTGCGCTTGATTACAACAGTTTCGTAGGTGTCATTGGTATTGCGCGTATTGAACAAGGTATATTGAAAAAGAATGCCCAAGTCACGTTGATTGATGTTGAAGGTAAAACACGAAATGCGCGTGTGCAAATTATTTATGGTTTCCTTGGTCTTGAGCGTATTGAAACTGATATGGCTGAAGCCGGCGACATCATTGCTTTCACAGGTATTGATGGTTTACGTATTTCAGACACGATTTGTGATCCCGCTCATGTTGAAGCATTACCGCCTTTATCGGTTGATGAACCAACTTTGAGCATGACTTTCCAAGTCAACAACTCTCCGCTTGCAGGCCAAGACGGTAAATATGTAACTACACGTAATATTCAAGAGCGCTTAGAGCGCGAATTGATTCATAACGTCGCACTACGTGTTGAACAAGGTGAGACGCCAGATAAATTCCGCGTTTCAGGCCGTGGTGAACTTCATCTTTCTATTCTTATTGAAACCATGCGTCGTGAAGGTTTTGAGATGGGTGTTTCCCGTCCAGAAGTTATTATTCGTGAAGTTGATGGCGTAAAAGAAGAACCTTATGAAATGATCACTGCCGATGTTGAAGAACAACATCAAGGCGGCATCATGGAAAAATTGGGTGAACGTGGTGCAGATTTAAAAGACATGGTGCCAGACGGCCATGGTCGTGTACGTTTAGACTTCTTAATTCCCGCACGTGGCTTGATTGGCTTCAGAACAGAATTTATGACAGCAACACAAGGAACAGGCTTAATTTACAGTGTATTTGATCATTATGGCCCGGTTAAAACAGGCAACTATGGTCAACGTATGAACGGTGTATTGGTTTCAAACGGTAAAGGTAAAGCGGTTGCTTTCTCTTTATTCAACTTACAAGATCGTGGTCGTATGTTCCTTGAACATAATGATGAAGTGTATGAAGGTATGATTATCGGTATTCATACTCGTTCAAACGATTTAGTGGTTAACGTACTAAAAGGTAAGCAATTAACCAACGTACGTGCATCAGGAACAGATGAAGCTATTTCATTAACGCCACCGATTAAGCAATCTTTAGAGCAAGCGTTAGAGTTTATCGATGATGATGAATTAGTCGAAGTAACGCCTCACTTCATTCGTTTACGTAAGAAAGTACTAACAGAAAATGAACGTAAGAGAGTAACGCGTGAAGCTAAAAAATAATTTGTTTTAACTTCAGTATAAACCCCATTAAGGTTGAATCTTAATGGGGTTTTTTTATGGGTGATGATTTAGTTTTATCGTAGTCGATATGTCAAAAAACGAGTAATATATACGCTCTAAATATTATTGATTAATCGGATATTTTTTTAATTTACTAAACGGAGTCAATTATGATCGGGAAAAAGAACATTGTTTTTGGTTTTATATTTCTAGCCTTCACTGCATCGCTCGGTGGCGTGATGGTGACAATGTATGAAGACTACGGCGTTGCAGCAGGAGAAAAGCAAGTCGCGGTTGGTCGGTTAGCGCAATTAAAAACCGATGGTTATGAAGAAGAGTTAGAACCATTAAATGCAATGCAAATTGCTAAAGCAAATACAGATGGTATTTTAAGTATAAGCAAATTAAATAATGTTGAGTTTGGTATCGATTTTATTAAAGGTGGCCCTCATGCACACGGTAACCTCGAGGCATTATTAAATATTGTTATCGGTTTTATTTTATGTTTTATTTCCATTGCTGCATGGCAAAAACAAGTTATTAGTTGGGCATTGATTGTTGGAACAGTGACGCATGCAGGAATGATGGTGCTAGCACGAGTATTTGATTTTGCGTGGGCGAATACAATTTTAGAAACAGGTCTAGGCCCCATCTTAATATTAGCCTCCCTGTTGTTTATGGGCGCTGCCGTAGCAAAAGGTTTTACAACTGAGATGGTGAAAGATTAAAAATAAATTATGCGAACTTTATACCCCGACATTTTTCCCTACAACACGCATCATATAAATGTTGATACGCCGCATGTTCTCTATGTAGAAGAAAGCGGTAATCCAAACGGCATTCCTGTGATATTTATTCATGGCGGTCCCGGTGCAGGGTGCGAGAGTTACCATCGATGTTTTTTTGATCCAAATATTTACCGTATTATTTTATTTGATCAACGTGGTGCAGGGCGTTCGACACCTCATGCGGAGTTAGAAGGCAACGATACACAAGCCTTGGTTGCGGATATGGAAGTCATCCGTGAAGAGTTAAATATTAACCGCTGGATTTTGTTTGGTGGTTCATGGGGTTCTACATTATCTTTAGTTTATGCAGAAACACATGTCGATCGTGTGATGGGTTTAATTGTTCGTGGCATATTTTTAACAAGACAAAAAGAAATTGATTGGTTTTATCAAGAAGGGGCAAGTCGAATTTTTCCTGACTATTGGCAAGACTTTATAAAGCCCATCCCCGAGGCTGAGCGTGGTAATTTATTAAAAGCCTATTACGAAAAGTTAACCGATAAAAATGAAATCGCGCAGATGCAAGCGGCCAAAGCATGGTCTATTTGGGAAGGTCGCACCGCGACATTGAAAGCCAATAAAAATGTTATCGAATATTTTGGTAGTACACATACTGCATTAAGTTTGGCGCGTATTGAGTGCCATTATTTTATGAATGATTCTTTTCTAGAAAAAAATCAAATACTCAAAAATGCAGATAAATTAAAAAATATCCCCGGTGTAATTGTGCAAGGGCGATATGATTTAATTTGCCCATTAGAAAGCGCATGGGCTTTGCACCAGGCTTGGCCTAAAGCAGAGTTAAAAATTATTGCTGATGCAGGACATTCAGCAACAGAAGCAGGTACCATTGATGCGTTAATTACGGCAACAGATACAATGGCGCATGCGTTAATATGATTGCATTAATTCAAAGAGTGAAAGAAGCCAAGGTGGTCATCAATAATAAAAATATTGGTGAAATACAACAAGGTATCTTAGCGCTGATTGGAATAGAAAAAAATGACAGTGAAGATGAATTAACTCGCTTACTGGATAAAGTTTTAGCTTATCGGGTTTTTTCTGACAGTGACGATAAAATGAATTTAAGTGTGCAAGATATTAATGGCGGGTTGTTATTAGTGCCGCAGTTTACATTGGCTGCAGATACCCAAAAAGGCTTGCGGCCCAGTTTTTCTTCAGCTGCAGCACCTGATATTGCAGATAAAATGTTTTCTAATCTGGTCTCGCGAGCAAAAATAAAATATTCTAAGGTTGAAACAGGGGCATTTGGTGCTGATATGCAAGTCTCATTAACAAATGATGGCCCCGTCACATTTTGGTTACAGGTTAAAAAATGAAAAAAATCACTTTTTTAGTTTTTGTTGTTTTATTTGTTGTACTTTTTTTATTACGGCAAAGCCCAGAGCGTCAAGGTAAGATCGTTAATGTTTATCCTTGGCAAGTTGAAATAGTTGATAAAGGTGCGACCAAGGTATTTGGTATCACGTTAAATACTTCAACATTAAAAGATGTGAACCAACGCTTTAATATGGCACCTTCGATTGCGCTGTATGAATTAAAGAATGAGCGTGTCTTAGAAGCCTATTATAAAAATAAGTCGTTGGGTGGTTTGATTGGTAGCTTTATTATTAGTTTAAACGCAAATACGGAGCAATTGAATAAACTTCAAGCCGCGAGCAAAAAGCAAGAGCGTACCAAGAATAGAGAAGTGAAATATTTGATAGGCACTAAAGATGTACTGCTCTTAAACGAAATTATTGTAAAAAATATAACCTATATACCGACGGTACAGTTAGATGAAGCAACCATTATTCAACGTTTTGGAGAGCCAGCGTCTAAGCTAAAATTAAAAACAAAAGAGAAGGGCTGGCACTACCTTTATCCTGAAATAGGTTTAGATATAATTTATAAAGAAGAAGGTAAAGAAGTTTTGCAGTACGTGTTGCCGAAAAACTTTAATGAATGGACTGCGTCTTTACGATCTCATTAAAATCAGAAACATTGGTGCAATTTCGCCCGGCACCTTTTGAAGCATAGAGCGCGTGATCTGCGGCGTTTAATAGAGTTGCACCCAGTTCGGTGATATTACTCATGTCGGTATCAAGTAACGTGGTGCAGCCAACTGAAACAGTCACGTGCAGTTCTTCGGTTAAGGCTGTCACGGGTAATACAGCAGTACATATCGCGGTGCGTATACGTTCCGCTATTTCAAGCGCTAAGTGTGAATCTGTATTAGTAAGTAGTACAGCAAACTCCTCACCACCATACCTTGCTAATACATCACTTATTCGCATTTGATTTTTTATTACGCCAGCAACAAAACGTAAAACTTCATCTCCCACCGAGTGGCCATATAAATCATTAAAGGCTTTAAAATGATCAATATCGATAAATAAACAGCTCGTAGGAATATGCTGACGTAAGCCGCGAGCAATTTCTTCATCAAGACGTTGCATGAAATAACGGCGGTTATGGATGCCGGTTAATGCATCAGTCAATCCAAGTAATTTGAGTTTTTCATGATTCACCGCATTTTCTATGCACACAGCAAGAATGGCGGAGAGGCGTTTAATTAAATCAGTGGCTGTGCCTTTTACAAATCGAGCAGGATCATAACTAGCAAGGTTTAGCGAACCAATGAGTTTGTGATTTCGGATTAACGGGACAATGGCAACACTTTCAGCTTCATTGTCAATCGCTGGAAATAATACATTTTTGCATTCGGGTGAGCACTCGCCTAAATAAGGATCATTTCTAAAATTTGGAAATAGGTTATTTTGAGCTTGGCCTAAAGATGAAACAGCATCGGCATGCCCTTGCGCAATAATGACATTTTCTAAATCTGTATGAGTATTGGTGAAAATCAACGTGGGCATTTTTAATAAACTCGGGCTCATAAATTCAATTACATGGCGAATTTCATAGTCAGGATCAATCAGTAATATGGAGATGTAATCTAACTCATATTCAGCACGGTATGTTTGCAATACGATATCTATGAGCTCGGGCAAGCTTTCAGAACTAATAAATAGCAGTTCTAAATGTTGCAATTTTTGTAATTTCAACTCATTGGTTTTCGCTTGTGATACAAGCGCTTTAAGCTTTTTGCGTAGCTCAAAATTAGAGTCGTTTTTGATTTTACTCATAGTTTATTTCAATAGCTTTAATGATATTTAAGGTTATAAAAGTATTTTTTATAAATATTATTATTGACGGTGATCGTGGGGGATGCGGTCATCGCTATTTTAAACTGATGATTGTTTCAGTTTTATGTATTCTAATAAATTTTAATCTATCGTATCGTGTTCGATATGCGCTAAGAGTAACATAATTAGAATACATAAAATCTTAAAATATTTAAATTTATTGCGTGGTTGGTGTTTTTATTTCAGCTAAAATTAAAGACATACAAATAAAAAATGATTTTTACTTATGTTTGCAAGCGGTATAATGCGTCATAAATTTGACTCTTTTGGGTAACCACATATGTCCGTTAAATCTCCAGCAGTAAAAATTAAAATAACACCTGAAAATAAATGTTCATTTTGTACTGGCACGAAATGTTGCGGTTATGTGACACAAGAAATGGAAACACCACGTTCCATTGCAGATTTTGATCACATGCTTTGGCAAATGGCTCATAAGGACATGCAAGTTTATAAAGATGAAGACGGCTGGTTTTTAATTGCGATGAATGCTTGCCAATTTCTACAGTCAGATGGTGGTTGTGGCATTTATGAAACGCGTCCACAAATTTGCCGTGATTATTCGAATGATTTTTGTGAGTACGACGAACCCGCAGAAATTCATTTTGAATTTTATTTTAAAGCGTATCAAGAGCTAGACGATTATTGCCGTAAGCGTTTTAAAAAATGGGATCAGCGGTTCAAAGCAAAATAAAGCTTTTATGGTGTGATATCACTAAAATCTTTTATAGCCTGAAACTCTTCCGTGTCACGTTGTGGTGCTTGGCTGTCAGGATTGAGAACAGCGAGTAAATGCTTAATGCCGTACTGCTGAGCAGAACGTAAAACGGATAACGTGTCATCAACCAACAAGGTTGTTTTTTTATCGAAAGGTAAGACTTGATTTAGTTTTTTCCAAAAAGCAGGTTCTTCTTTGGGTAAGCCAAAATCATGCGCACAAAGGATGTCATCAAAATGATGAGACAAGGCAGTACGATCCATTTTTAACATTAAACTTTTTTGATGAGCATTCGTCACCAAAGCAATATGTTTACCGGCGGTTTTAGCGGCTTCTAAAAATTCCACGACGTGCGGATGTACCGCAATTAAATGATCAATCTCTGTTTTGAGTTGTGCAATATCAAGACTCAGCTGATCAGACCAGTAATCAACGCAGTACCAATCCATCGTGCCTTCAGCAGATTGAAATTTTGGTACTAAAATTTCACGCGCATCATCGATATGAATTTTATTTTTTTCCGCGTAACGCAAAGGAACGTGGTGTTGCCAAAAGAAATTATCAAAATGGAGATCAAGCAATGTGCCGTCCATATCAAGTAAAACAGTGTTGATGTTATTCCAGTTCAGCATAAGGATTTTGAGACTATAAAGTGAATAAGAGGCTAAAGATCGTAACAGTTTTTAGTCGTGATGGTGATATAATTTGATAGATGCAAAAACACGATCTGAAAGAATTGCTAGATCCGGTGATACAAATTGCGTATCAAGCCGGTAAAGTTATCATGGAAGTTTATGATAGCGGTTTTTCTGTTGAAGAAAAATCTGATCACACGCCTATCACCGAAGCAGACTTGGCAGCCAGCCATTTGATCGAATCATCCCTTAAAGAACTCACTCCCCATTTACCGATTTTAACCGAAGAAACAAAACCTGTCGCCTTTTCAGAACGCTCACAATGGCCTCGCTATTGGTTGATAGACCCGCTCGATGGCACGCGAGAATTTATAAAACGTAACGGTGAGTTTACCGTCAATATTTCTTTAGTGGACGGCGATGAATCTGTGATGGGCGTTATCTATGCGCCGGTGATTGGCGTTTTATATTATGCGGCGAAAGGCCAAGGTGCTTATAAACAGTCCAGCACCAACTCACCGATAGCCATTCGCGTGAATGAGACGTGTTCAGGTAAAACCGTGGTGGCCTGTGGCCGTTCACATCCGACAAAAGAAATTACACGCTTCTTAGAAAACTTAGGTGAGCATGAAATTATGCGTGTGGGCAGTGCATTAAAATCATGCCTTGTGGCAGAAGGTAAGGCCGATTTATACGCTCGTCTTGGGCCAACATCAGAATGGGACACCGCCGCCGCACAATGTATTGTTGAAGAAGCTGGTGGAAAGATTACAGACACGAGTATGCAACGCCTACGCTATAACACCAAAGATGATTTATTAAATCCAAGTTTTTTTGTTGCGGGAGATATTTCGATTAATTGGAGCGATTTTCTGCCACGAGATGATTACTGATCGTAAACCGACATCAGCGTTTTTAATTCATCAAGGACTTGTTGGGACTCTTCTTTACTCAAGTCATTCGTTAACGCCACTTGATGCCC
>JASFYW010000072.1:0-28725 GCA_045046865.1 Woeseiaceae bacterium
AGCCTTAAACAATACGATTTGATCACCACAGCATTACTTTTA
The DNA here is from genome assembly GCA_045046865.1 of Woeseiaceae bacterium. GTDB lineage: Bacteria > Pseudomonadota > Gammaproteobacteria > UBA6429 > Thiohalophilaceae > JAGLTQ01. The sequence goes on from JASFYW010000072.1 coordinate 43, forward strand.
CCCGATATTGATGGCCTCGCCTTATGTCGTGATATTCGACAATCAATCAATCATAAATATACCCCTGTTATTGTGGTCTCTGGCGATGCCGATGAACGCTTGCTACAAGAAGGTTTTAAAGCAGGAGTAACCGATTATTTTGATAAATCTGGAGGCTATAAAGCGTTTGGGGATTTTATTAAATCTTTCACTCAGCGAAACTCAAACCTTGTTGGCCATGTGCTTTTTATTGAAGACAGCAAAACAGCCGCCGCCGTTATCTCAAAAATTCTAGAAAAACATGGTCTTAAAGTCACGCATTGTGACTCCGCAGAACGAGCGATGAAGTATTTAGAAGAGCAGCATGCTCAACCCGATATGCAAGATCCTTTTGATCTGGTGATTACCGACTTTTATTTAAAGGGCAAGCTCACAGGTGGCGATTTACTCTACGCCATTCGCGCCCGTTTTCACTATTCTCCGCAGGAATTACCCGTGCTCGTCATCACCGGTAATGATGATCAAAAAACGCAAGTGGAAGTCTTTCACGCTGGTGGTAACGATTTTGTCACCAAGCCCATTTTGGAAGAAGTCATCATGGCGAGGATCCGTTTATTACTCCTCATTCGCCACCAATTTGAAATGCTCAAGCAACAAGCCGAAAATATGCGTTGGATAGCCGCAACGGATAGCCTCACCGGCGTACGCAGTAAACGCTACTTGATTGATAATGGTGAAGACTTTATACAAAATACAGCCAATCAGACCGTTTGGGCAATGCTGATTGACATCGACTTTTTCAAAAAAGTTAATGATACCTTAGGTCATATTACTGGCGACCATGTTTTAGCTGAAATTGGGGCAAAATTGAATCAATCATTCCCTGAAGATATGGTTGTACGCTTTGGTGGCGAAGAGTTTTCTGTGCTATTAAAAAATCTCACACCAGGAGAAGCACTTAAAAAAGCTGAAAAGCTAAGAAAAGAAGTCGAAAAACTCAAACCAGCAGATGTTCAGCTCACTATTAGTATTGGCTTAGCCAGTATGCAGGATCACCCTGATAGTGATCTCACACAAATTTTAGCTCTAGCTGATAAAGCCCTTTACCACTCTAAAGAAAATGGTCGAAACCGTGTTTCTTACAATCATGAGGCTGGTATAGATATTTCCCCTCTACATGGTACCCCGTAATATCCACACAGATTTTAGTATTATTTCTTTTAAATCAATCATTTACATATTTTTAACAATTGGAACTTATTCAATTATTGGCACTCTAAGCCTGTGAGTGCTAAAATGTATTCTAAATCCAAGGGGTTAAAAATGAACAAGAGCCAACAATTACAGTTTGCAATACCGTCTGGCAGCTTAGAGTCTTATTTACAAGCTGCGAGAAATATTCCAATTCTCACTGCAGAAGAAGAACGCGAGCTTGCAACACAATTGCAAGATCACGGTGATCTTGATGCTGCTCAAAAACTTGTTTTATCTCACCTTCGCTTTGTTGCACATATTGCACGTAGCTATAACGGTTACGGCTTAGCATTAGCTGATTTGGTACAAGAAGGTAACATCGGTTTAATGAAAGCAGTAAAACGTTTTGACCCAACCGTGGGTGTACGTTTGATTTCATTTGCTGTTTATTGGATTCGTGCTGAAATTCATGAATTTATTCTTCGCAACTGGCGCATTGTAAAAGTTGCAACGACCAAAGCGCAACGTAAACTCTTTTTCAATTTACGCAAAAAGAAAAAACGTCTTGGCTGGTTTAATAATGATGAAGTTCATGCCGTCGCAGATGAATTGGGTGTCAAGCCAACTGAAGTTCTTGAAATGGAAAAACGTCTAAGTGGTTTAGATATTGGTTTTGATGGTCCCGATGATAATGATGAACAAATTTCACCTGCACCCGCCAACTACTTAGAAGATTCTAGTCTTGAGCCAGCTCAGTTAAATGAGCAATCAAACTGGGCAGAAGATCAACAAACTCGCCTTTACTCGGCATTAAGTGAACTGGATGAAAGAAGCCAAGACATTTTACGCCAACGTTGGTTATCTGATAATAAATCAACATTGCATCAGCTGGCAGATCAATACAGTATTTCTGCAGAGCGTGTTCGACAACTTGAAAGTAATGCGATTAAAAAGTTAAAAAACTTTATTGGTGAAGCCGCTTAAATTTTCTTGCTTTGCGTTAAACTAAAAATCCTCTTTATTTTTTAAAGAGGTTTTTTTATGTCTGAAGGATTTTATTAAAATAAGAACGAATAGCTATGCTCGTGCAAAGTATCATACACCTAGTCAAAATCTGAAATTGTTACCCAATTAAACATTATTCTTTTTTTTGTTCTGATTGTTCTGATTGTTCATCATTTATTTTTTTTTGATTTTTTATGTTTGCTTCTTCTTCTATTTTTTTATTCAGCTTATATGCATTATTTTTTACATTTTTTTCTTTTTCTTCATCATTTGCAGAATACATGTTTGCAAACTCAGATAGCATGTTATCTATTGTATCTGCCGAAACTTGTAACTTTGACTCTAAAGAAGAAATCTCATCTTTTAACTTAGAATTTTCTTGTTTTAAAATTAGTTTTTCTGATTTTTTTTCGCCTGAATTTTCTGCTATAATTTCTTTTTCTTCACTTACATTTAATAGCTCTACATAGTGATTAATCAATGAATCGATATCTTTGCCAAGCATTTTTAGTGATTCAGGACTCTTAGTTAGAGCCACTTTAACGCAGCGACCATGAACCGTTTCTTCATCAGTAATTAAAGTTTTAATAGTAGATTTTATTTTTTCTTCATCCATTTTTTCGTGGAAGAATTTTTCTAGCTGTGAACGATGCCTAGGCAAAAATGATTTGTTTGATTTAACTAACGCATGTAATGCTTCACCTTGTTTTGAAGAACTAAAAATAAAACGCACACTCATCACTAGAGCAATGAGGAGTAAAACCCCGCCCACCTGTGCCAATAATATAACTAGACTGAGCATAGTATCACTCATTTATTCATCCCTTTTTTATTTCTCTTTCTCTTCTTTTTTATCATCGTCGTTATTTAATTCTTCTTCAAGCTCTTCAGTTAGTTTAGCTTTACGTCGCTTTACGAAGGTATATGCACCAAAGCCTATTCCACCAAGAAGTAAATTTCCTCCGACAATAGCGGAAATAATAAGAGTCCAATTTGTTTCTTCTTCAGCCGACTCTTCGCCTTGTTCATTTTCTACAGCCGCGTTTTTATCATGCTTTTCTTCTGGAGCATCATGCTTTGACTCTTCATGATCTTCCTTTTTAGCTTCATGCTTAGGTGCTGCGTGCTCATCTTTCTGCATTGACGTTTCATGAGGTTTATCTTGTGCATGAGACTCTGGCTTCTGCTCTTTAAATTTTTCCGCCAAGTCTAACTTTATTGAACCACCATGACTCGTTAGCTTTTTATTAAAGTTAAAGTGTACGGGCTTACCGTCTGCCGCTGTTGCATTAATATTTATCTTAAAAAAACTGTCTTTGTATTCTGCATTCACTTCTGTTTGCCACTTATCTCCATGCCTTTTAAGTGTTACATGAGTGCCGTCTTCTAATTCAATATTAATTTTCACTGAATCTGGACGCAATATACTTTGCGACGGCTTAATGGATAACAGGTAATTACTGTGTTCTTTCGTTATTTTTACTTCTGCTGGTGTAGCATATACTTTGAATTGATGGTGTAACTCTCGTTCTACTGTTGAGCTCTTCGCGCGTATAATTATTTCATTATTGCCTTCTTTAAATCTTGGCGAAAGCTGAACGGTATAACTAAAGTCATCATTTTGAGTTTTATGTAGTGGATATTTTCTTTCTGATGAGCGTTGTGCTTCACGCTCTACACTAAACTTAAATCGCGAGAGTAAACGCCCGTCCGTTAATGGCCTGCCATCTTCTTCTAGGTTGCCCGTTACACTTAGACTGTCGCCTAATAGTAAATAACTTGGCAACGGTTTTAGTTTAAGTTTTAAATTTGTCGCAACCACAACTCGGTTGTTTTTATCTGTCGGTGCTTTTATTTTCCATGCACCTGATTGTGGTTTTTTGATGGTGATCAGATCATAACCATCATCATGTGACCATTTAACTTTTGATGGATGCGATGATGCTGTCCAGTTTTTATGGTCAGGTGTAATAATAATTGTTGGGTGTTTTTTATCTTTATTGAAAACTAATAAGGTCATGTCATCAATGCTTTTATCTACATTAAAAACGTTATCTTTGATGGGTAAGGTATCTAATTTAACGGACTGTTCTAACATTTGTAAAAAGAGTTTTTGCAAATCATCGGCACTTTTCACTTTTTTATACAAACCATCGGTATAAGCTGATAAAGTCGTCAATAAACTTTCATCGACATCATCTGACAAGGCAATGGTATGTATACGTACTTTAGCTTTTTCAAACTTTGGTAAGAGTTCCTCTAATATTCTTTTTCTTGAGGCCTTATTAAGTTTGTCATCTTTACTGACATCAACATGGCCATCTGTCAGTAAAATTAAATTTCTCTGGTAACGTGGGTCAGCATTATTCCAATCAAAACTTACATTACGTAATACTGCTTCAATGTTGGTATATAAACCGACCGAATTAATTTTCTGAGATTCTTTGTAAGCGAGCTTTCTCCATTCATCGTCAACCGTACCCACCTTTACTGCCATATTCACTTGCTTACCAAAATTCCAAATTCCTGATCTAGAACCATCAGGTATTAAGCCGGCTAATAATCTCACGGCAGAGCGTCGTAAATTCTTAGGATCAGTTTTTTTCATACTGCCAGAAATATCTACAATAATGCGCAGATCTGTAATTTTAGATTTTTTTAAACGGTGTGTGTTTTTTGCCGCAAAGCTGTTTTCAGCCAAGGCCATAAAAACAAACAAGCTCATGCAAATAGCAAGAAAGTGTAATAAAGGGGGGGACTTATATAGGCTAAAGTTTGACACTAACGGCTCCTATTCATCAACAAACAAAGGCATGTATCGCCAATTAGTTTTGGCGATATAAACCGTAATCTTTTAAAATAATAGCAGAAATTCATAAAAAACAAAGCTTTAACGGGTATTTCCAGAAACAATTATAAATTATTGTTGTAACTTATTAATAAAACTGAGATTTCTATGTTTTTATGTCATGACTCATCTTTTCAAAAATCCCTTTCCTAAAATGCAAAAAGGGCCGCTACCTTATATGTAGCGACCCTTTTACTGCTAGTCTTTAACTTATCTATCGGTTTATGCGAAGAAAATGACCGAAAAAAAACTTAACCAAGCAGTAACGATTAAAGCAATGATAATTGCCATTGGAAAATTCTGGAACGTGAAGAAATCTTTCATTGTGGACACCTTTTAATCAATTTAGCGAATTCTAATATATCTGAATTCTAATGTACTGGTGAAATAACATCAAGATGGAAGCGTATTAACTCAATGACTATAGCCCAAATTTAGCGCTCGTGCTTTGATGATGCTTGGCCGTCTGACTTTTTACGCGTGGGTATTCGAATATCATCATCATCCATTAAAATACGGTACGCTGGGCCTTCCATATCATCAAATTGCCCTGTTTTGACTGCCCACAAGAAGCCCCATATAGCGACACCCAACACTAAAAGACCTAAAGGGATGAGTAAGTAAAGTATTTCCATAGCGTTATTATACGTGCTCTGAGGCACTAGCTCTAATTATAAAATTTTTATCTTTTAGACATCAACAGACTTATTCAGCCGTAAGGCATTCATTACCACGACCAACGAGCTTACTGACATCCCAATTGCTGCCATCCACGGCGCAATATACCCAAGGGATGCTAGCGGTAAGGCGAGCGCATTGTAAACCAACGCCCACGCAAGGTTTTGTTTTACGATACTGACACTGCGCTTTGCCATTTTAAATGCATCTACCAGGTGCGGCAGTTGTTCTGAAAGTAAGATCATATCTGCGCTTGCTTGTGCCAACTGAGTACCGCTTCCCATCGCAATAGAAACTTGTGCGCTCGCTAAAACAGGCGCATCGTTCACACCATCACCAATCATCGCCACTACTTCACCCTGCGCTTGCAATGATTGAATGACGGATAATTTATCTTCAGGCTTCATGCTATGGCGTGTGTGTTTTATCTCTAACTCTTTTGCAACCATGGCAACGGCAGTTTCATTATCACCACTGACTAAGTGAATCTGTAAACCTAATTGCTTTAATGATTGAATTGTTTCTTTCGCTTGCTCACGTAACTCATCCGTTAAATAAAAGATGGCGAGCAATTTATTTTCATTAGCAAGAAAAATTTCTGTTGCTGATATCTCATTATTTTTTTCAATATGAATATCATTAATAAAGCTTTCACTGCCTAAGCGATATTCAACGCCATCAATAACACCGCGAACACCTTCACCCGAAATAGCCTCTATATTTTCTGCCATACAGTTTGTTGATTGACTCGCTTGCTGTATAAAAACTTTTGCTACAGGATGTTCTGAACCTACTTCGAGTGCGGCTGCGATATCAATACATTCTTGCGAGTTAAATTTATCTAAAACATCGGTTGCTGCTAACGCGAGTTGACCTTTAGTTAAGGTTCCCGTTTTATCAAAAACAACATGCGTTACCTTTGCTAATGTTTCTAAAGCATGGCCACGTGTTGTTAAAATACCCAGTCGGGTTAACGAACCTGTTGCCGCGGTCATCGCTGCGGGTGTTGCTAATGATAATGCGCAAGGACAAGTCACAACCAATAAAGATATCGCAATCCAAAAGGCTTGATCAGGATCATGATACCACCACCACGCGCTAACAAGCGCAACTAAAATTAAAAGTGCACCAACAAAATAAGCTGCAACTTTATCTGCCGCTTTTGCAATACTGGGTTTTTCAACCTGAGCACGATCTAGCAATCGCTGAATAGAAGCCAGCACGGTATCTTCACCAATTTTTAAAACTTTAATTACCAGTGGGCTTTCAATATTGACCGTACCACCAATTACTTGGTCATTTATTTTTTTAGCTAAAGGATGACTTTCTCCGGTGAGTAATGATTCATTAACACTGCTTCTGCCTTCTATAATAATGCCATCAGCAGGAATACCATCACCCGGTTTAATACGGACTTTATCGCCAATAAGCAATTCATTAACGGTGACGGTTTCATCACCACGTTCTGTGATACGTGTTGCCATAGCAGGTAAAAGTTTTACCAGTTCTTCTGCGGCCTGTCCTGCTTTTTGTCTTGCACCCATTTCAAGAAAACGACCGGCCAATAAAAAGAAGGTGAACATGGTGACTGAATCAAAATAAATGTGACCGCTTTGTGTCACCGTTGCCCAACAGCTTGCAGCAAAGGCCAAACTGATAGCTAAAGAAACAGGTACATCCATTCCCAACTGAGGTACTTTTAAATCACGCCATGCTGAACTAAAAAATGAACGCGCGGAATAAAAAACCACGGGAGTTGCAATAAGGAGACTGATCCAACGCATAAAATTTTCAAGATTTGCATCCATACCTGAATAATCACCGGCATATAATGCGACAGCTAACATCATCACTTGAACTGCACCTAAACCTGCAATGGCTAAACGCTTCAATGCTTGAGCACGTTCTTTTTTATAGATGGCTTCTTGTCGACCCGTATCAAACGGATGCGCCAAATATCCAATAGATGAGATGGCTTGCAAGATATCACTAAGTTTAATTTTCGATTCATCCCACCGCACGCGCGCACGATGCGTTGAATAGTTCACACTAAAATCGACAACCCCCTCTAACGCATTAATGTGTCGTTCGTTTAACCAAACACAAGCGGCACAGACTATGCCTTCTAAAATAAGTGACGCCTGTTTAATATTATTTTCATCAGTACTAACAAAAGCCCCCTGCAATTCAGGTTTGTCATATAACGTGAGCTCTTGAAGAACATCGGGAACTGCTGCGCGAGCAGTGGGAGAAGCTTCAGTACGGTGCTGATAAAAACTGGTTAGGCCGCCATCAACAATAGCATTCGCAACTGCTTGGCAGCCTGGGCAGCACATAGGACGTTCTTCACCATTTATTTCAACGAGATAAGAACTATTTTGAGGGACAGGTAGGCTGCAATGAAAACAATCTTGTTCTTGGTTGCCTGTCATATAGGATCCTATTTTTTAAGTTATAAAAAATTTATCTCACTACCGCATAACTAGGACATGAGATAGCTTCATTAACTTTGTTCTTTCGATGCAAGAATAAGTGGAACACGCGTAGTGGTTCATTAAGTGCAATGACAGTTTTTTATTTTATAACCGTTTTAGCACGTACTTCATAAACATTGCTGTCTTTGTGAATTTTTAAAATCAAATCCCAGTTGCCTGGTTGAGTCAAAACCATACTTTGTTGATAAACACCTGGCTCAATTTCTTGCATATTAAACTCAACATCTAACTTACTATCCGCAGGTCTTAAAAAGACCCCACTGACCTTCGCGCCTTTAATAACGGTATTTTTCTTTGTTTTAATTTCTACTCTAAAAATAGAGGGTTTGTTTGCAACCGCCTCCCCTAACCAACCTTTACTCACAGACCAATCAAGTTGTTTTTGAGTTTCAAAACGCTGCACGTAATCATTATATTGATTTTGCTTTTGATGGTAATCATGACTGACTGTACCGGGGAAATGCGAGCTTATCTTGCCACCTGAAGTGGGCGCAGGTAATAACCATTTTGCAATATTTGAATTCATTCCTTTAGTTGCAAACATAACGAAAAATGAATCCATAATCAAAAGCAAAACAAAGAAAGTAACAATGGCCGCAGGAGCCCAATGAAAACCAAAACCTTGTTTACCTGATTGTCTTCTAAGATCACGTTGAGAAGTAATAATACCTAATATATAAACACTCACTAAGTACATTGCGATGTGAATAGCGAAAATATCTGCACCCGGCCATAAAAAAATTGAAATGGGTACATAAACGGCAGTAACGATAAAAGCCATTACTATTGCAACCATCTTTCCGGACATATTGCTGACATTATATAAAAGTATAAAAATCGCAGCAATGATTGTTAACCCACCTAACAAGGTAATTAGAATATTATCCATTTATATTATTTCCTGACTTTATGAATTAATTGTTTTGGCGGCACATAAAAAACATTTTCTTGTGTGACGGATTGTTTATTTTCAAGATTAAGTGACTCGATAACAAAACTAAATTTTGTACTAGACTGTTTTACATTGCTCGCCGAGGCACGTACTTTTGCTACCAATCTTATACTATGTTGTGCGGCGACCCTGACTGTTTTAAATCGACCGACATCTAGCTCAGCATGCGTTAAACCTTGTATAAATATTTTATAGTCAATTGCTTTTGTTGTTTTGTTATTTATCTTAATATCATAACGGTTTTGAATTCGACCATCAGATAAGGTCACTGATAGTGGTTGCCTTATTTGCTGAACCAGCATCTCCACATCGGAGCGTGTTGCAATACTCCAAATAAGTAGCGCTACGGTAAACAGCAATGCCAAGGCATAACCAATGTTCTTTGCTTTAAAATATTTTGTTTTCTTTCCTTCAAGCGCTTTTTCTGAAGAATAGCTAATTAACCCTTGCGGAAATTTAATTGATGTCATTATCGTGTTACAAGCATCAATACATAAGGCGCAAGACGTACATTGATATTGCATACCATTTCTTATATCGATACCTGTAGGGCAAACTTGCACGCAGTAACCACAATCAATGCAATCACCAATACCGGCATTATCACGTTCGGGGGAGGTCATTAAACCTTTCTTTGGTTTTTGTCTGCCTTGTTCTCGCTCACCCCTGTTTTCATTATAAGCAACGATCAAGGTATCTGAATCAAACATAACTGCTTGGAAACGCGCATAAGGGCACATGTAACTGCACACTTGTTCACGCGCTAGACCTGCCATCACATAGGTTGTCATGGTTAAAAATAAAGTCGTGGCATAAGCTGCAAAAGGTGCTTCGCCGTATAACATGTGCATGATGAGTTCTGGAGCATTCCCCCAGTAAAGCGTGAAAGCTAAACCAGTAAAGAAAGCGACTAAAAACCAGAGTATGTGTGTCGTCGCTATTTTAATTATTTTATTTCTAGACCAAGGTGCTTGTGAAAGTCTAATTCGTGCATTACGTTCGCCTTGCACTAATCGCTCTATAAAAACAAACACATCTGTCCATAGCGTTTGGAAACAGAAGTAACCACAAAAAACGCGGCCAGCTAAACCTGTTACAAAAAATAATAGTAATGCAGCAATGATCAATAAACCCGCTAACCAAAATATATCTTGCGCGTAAACAACTAAATCAAAAATATAAAAACGGCGCTCATCAATATCAAACAACACCGCTTGTTCTGGCCCGACATCACGCGACCAACGTAACCAAGGCAAAAGAAAGTAAACGCTATATGCTAATACAAGTATGCCTGTCTTGATCGAACGATACCGACCTTTCACCGAACGCGGAAATATTTCTATCCGTTCTTGAAATTGAGATTCTGGCATAACGTATAAAACCTATTTGTTCCTTACTTATAAATTTTTCTTTGTAGAGAAAAAAAAGGATGTACATTTAAATGCACATCCTTTAATTAAATACTTTTGTCCTTGCGATAAACACGAAGCAATCTCAAGTTAAGTACAATAACAGCAACAGTTATTTACCCAGCCTTACTTAGCAGATAACTGTTTAACGTAGAAAGTCAGTATTTTAATTTCTTGTGCTGACAAACGATCTTTCCATGCAGGCATTTCACGTGTTTTTCCGTTTTTAACCACATCCATGATAGCGGTTTTTTTCGCTTCGATAGTTTCCGCTCCATCAACGTCTGCAATCGTCCAAATTTTATCTGTTAAGTTTGCAGAACCAAACGATGTTTTACCTTTTGCATCATTACCATGACAAGCCACGCAACCACCGGCTTTGGTAAATACAACACGTCCACGTTTAACGGCAGAAGCATCAACCTTGTTGCCTGATAAACTTAAAATATAATCTGCAACATCTGATGTTTGTTTGTCAGACAAGCTTGCTTTAAACGATGGCATTGAACCATTGTGACCTTTTGTAATAGTTTCTTGAATTTTACTATAACTACCGCCCCATAACCAAGCGTCATCGAGTAGGTTAGGATAAAAACCAATCACACCATTACCACCAGATTGATGACAAGCTGCACAGTTATCAGCAAAGAGTACTTTTGCCATGGAATTGGCAAAGGCACTTTTTTCTGCACTTGATGCAATTTGTTCAAAGCTAGAAGCATTAATATCTTTTATATATTTTGCTTGTGCTTCACGCGCATCCTGCATTTCTTTTAAAAATAAAGCGCGCGTATTCCAATGCGTGGTTGTAGTTTTACCATCTGACGTTGTATACGTAATTTCATTCATCACGCCTTTGGTATAGTCGCCACCAATTGGCCATGCAGGGTAAATAATCCAATACACGATAGTAAATACAGCCGAAGCATAGAATGTCCATAACCACCACGCGGGTAGTGGATTATTAAATTCTTGTATGTCTCCGTCCCACGCATGACCTGTGGTTTGTACGGTTGGTTTTGTTTTTTCACTACTCATCTTTTATATCCTTACTCTGTCCATCGCCATTATCTTCTTGGAACGGAATATTCTTGTAAGACTCAAGCCGGTCGCTTCTATTACGATTTGTAAATACATATACAAGTATAAATACAAACGTAATAGAAAATATAACCAATACAAACGGCTTGGTATTTTCCATATGTGTAAACCAGCTAAGCCAATCAAACATAATGATTTACCTTATTTACTCAGTTATCAACTTAACGGAATTTGGCGAAGTGACCTTCGTCAAACTTGTTGAAATCTACCATCGTACCTAACAATTGTAAGTACGATACCAGTGCATCCATTTCCGTTATGTCATCAGCATTACCATCGTATTTACCCGATGCTGCTTGTGCTAAAAGATTTTCTTCTGCTTTAAGAATATCGAGTCTTTTAGCGATGTCCATACCAAAACGTTCAGCGTTAGCTTGATATTCTTTTGCTGTTTCAGAATAAGGTACACCAACCATTTTTAATGCACGCATACGGTCTCTAATGTCTTTGTACTGTAACGGTTTCATTAACCATGGGTAGTTCGGCATGATAGATTCTTTAACAACTGAACGTGGCGCCATTAAATGCTGTACGTGCCATTCGTTAGAATACTTATTACCCACTCGCGCTAGATCAGGTCCAGTACGTTTTGATCCCCATTGGAAAGGATGATCAAATTTAGACTCTGCCGCTAATGAGTAGTGACCATATCGTAATGCTTCATCACGGAATGGACGTATCATTTGTGAGTGGCAAAGGTAACAACCTTCACGTTGATAAATATCTCGTCCACGTAATTCAAGAGGTGAATAAGGATGGATGGTATCTTTACCATCAACCTTCACTTCTTCGATAGTACTATCGATAAAATACAATGGAACGATTTCTACTAGGCCACCAATACTGATCACGATAAGTGTCAGTATGATCAGTAAGCCAGCGTTTGTTTCTATGGATTCATGCTTCATTAATCAAATCTCCAGTTAATTAGGCATTCGCCAGCTTGGCGTTAATTTTAGCTTCAATTACAGCCTGTTCTTTTTTACCTTTACGGATTGTCATGAAGGTGTTGTAAGCCATCAATATTGTACCGGTTAAGAATAAGGCACCACCGAATGCACGTATAACATAGGGCTGATGTAAGAAACTGACTGTCTCAATGAATGTGTAGGCTAAGTTACCGTACTCATCAAAGGCACGCAGTAACAAACCTTGACCAATACCTGCAACCCACAATGCACTGATGTAAACAACGATACCGATTGTTGCTAACCAGAAATGAGCAAAGATGAGCTTTTCACTGTACATTTTTGTTTCCCATAAACGCGGAATCAAATGATAAAAAGAACCAAAGGTAATCATCGCAACCCAACCTAAGGCACCTGAATGTACATGGCCGATAGTCCAATCGGTGTAATGCGATAGCGCATTAACACTCTTGAGTGACATGAGTGGGCCTTCGAAAGTTGACATACCGTAGAACGATAACGATACAACCATAAAACGAATAATAGGATCGGTACGTAATTTATCCCAAGCACCTGAAAGAGTCATGATGCCGTTGATCATGCCGCCCCAAGATGGCATCAATAATAAAATTGAGAACCCAGCAGCAAGTGTTGAAGTCCAATCAGGTAATGCAGTCCAATGTAAGTGATGACCACCTACCCACATATATAAGAAGATTAATGCCCAGAAATGGATAATTGATAAACGGTAAGAATAAACCGGACGACCCACTTGTTTTGGAATGAAGTAATACATCATACCGAGGAAGGCCGCGGTTAAGAAGAAACCTACTGCATTATGTCCGTACCACCATTGTGTCATCGCATCTTGAACACCAGCATGTAAGCTGTATGACTCAAGGCTAAACATATGAACAGGAACAGCCATATTATTAAAGATGTGTAAAAGTGCTGTTGCTAAGATGAAGGCAATAAAGAACCAGTTGGCAACATAAATATGTGGCTGACTACGTTTTCGTAACGTCATGACATAGATAACTAAATAAACAATCCACGTTACGGCGATGAGTAAATCAATCGGCCAAACCATTTCTGCATATTCACGTGCCTGAGTGAAACCCAGCATGTAACTGATAGCAGCGGAAGAAATAGCAATTTGCCAACCCCAGAATGTGAAGTTTGCGGCGCCATCACTGAATAAACGCGTTTGGCAGGTACGTTGCACAATATAATAAGATGTTGCGAATAATGCGCTACCACCAAAACCGAAAATAACTAAGGTTGTGTGAACAGGACGTAAACGCCCAAAGGTGATTTCAGCAATATCGAAGTTTAGGAACGGCCAAGCCAGTTCAGACGCAATCCATACGCCAGCAGACATACCGAGTACACCCCAAACTAGAGCCATAATCGTAAATTTACGTACAATATCGTAATTGTACTGTTCTACTGGAGATGAAGTAGAACCAGGAGCAGATGATGCAACCATGCTCGCCTCTTTATTTAGTTGAGTTCAATGAAATTGAGGACATTTAGTAGGAAACCCTAGTAAAACCCTCAAGGAATATTAATATATCGTTATATTGTAATAAATTAGCCTTACTCTTTGCAAGTCAGATTTGAAAAGTATCCCCAAAAACAGCGCTAATTCATTATAAAACTTAAGTTATTGCTCTTTCTTACCAATACATCTCTTAATCTAGCTAAATGCGCATTTGCTCACGCTAAACGCATGAAGCCTATATCGGTAACTATGACAAAACCTTTAGACAATAATTAAAATGACCGCTCATCAAACAGATATTGAATCTCAAATACCCATTGAACAGCTTAAGCTTCTTTATAAGGAGTCTTTTGCTGCATTTGTGGCAACAAAAAGAACAATCATAAAAAAAGGAGTCATATAATGACTCCTTTTTTATAATACGATAACTTTAATTTAATAAAATTATAAACCGCAATTTGTATTGCCAGGTACTGATTCTTTAATCTTTTTTGGTAAGGCTAAATCTAAGTTATTCATTATTTCTATGAATTCCTCTTCCGTTTTTCCATTTCCTAATCGATTGTTAAACTTTTTTTCTTCTCCCACGGTTGAAGCAGTAAAACCATAATAATCATGTCCAGGATAAATCATTGTTTTATCATCTAATGAAAATATTTTTTCATGAATAGATTTATAAAGTGTTGATGATGAGCCAGCTTGAAAATCAGTACGACCACAATCACGAACTAACAAAGCATCACCGGTAAACACTGTGTCTTCAACGACAAAACTTAAATCCGCATTTGTGTGCCCTGGTGTATGCAATGTTTTAATTTCAACATGACCTAATTTTAAAACTTCAGCATCTTCAATTAACATGTCAGCACATTTTGCACCGCTGTTTTTATGTAACACAACTTTTGAATTGAACTTGTCTCTCATTTGTCCTGAACTTGTAATGTGATCTGCATGCACATGTGTTTCTAATGTGTACTTGAGATCAAATCCTAACTGTTCAATTAAAAGCACATCACGTTCGAACTGCTCTTTTACTGGATCTATAATTGCAGCTTCATTACTTACTTCATCTGCAATAATATATGTATAAGTACTTGTTTCACGATCAAATAATTGTCTTACAAACATGTTAACTCTCCTAATGCTTTTAAATCTTACTGAGATTTCATTAAAATATTATTAACAAGACATGTACTTGTTAACTGATCCCAAATTATGTACTGAACCAAAACCTAATTGGCTTAAAATACCTTTAGCTTGTTCACTGCGCATACCACTTGCACAGTAAACGATAACAGGTTTACTCTTATCAAGATGTTGCTCAGCACCATGTATAACTTGTAAGGGGACATTTAATGAACCAGGAATTGCTCCCATTCCAAACTCTGCTGGTGAACGTACATCGACGAGTTGTGCTCCATTAGCAACCATTTCACGTGCTTCTGGGCATTCAATAAAACTCATATTCATTCCAAACATTTTTCATTCTCCAACAATTAACCGTGTATATGCACGGTTTTACTTAAATAAAAGGCTGTCTACTTTTCACAAATCAACGAATATTTTGTTACTCTTGTTTCAGCTTGCTACATAAATTAAGTAATAAATTACGCTCATCATCACTTAGTTTATTTAATATCTTTTCTTGAACAGCCTGTTTAACCGGTAATATCTTCTGTACTAATGCTTTGCCCTCTTCTGCCAAAATAAAAGATTTTTCTTTTCCTGTGGTTTCAGGGTCTTCATTAATCCAACCGTTTTTTTCCATTACCTGCAACTTTCGGCTTAAAACGCTACGTTCTGATTCCATTTCATCTGCTATTTGGCGAATGGTAATGGGACCTTTACGGGCAATTAGGCCAATAACAGGCATTTGTGTTGCTCGAACACCTAGGTCTCGGTACGCATCGTCGTAGGCTTTTAATACATAGTGGCTAGCACGTAATATCTGCATATTAATGCAACTTGGCGCGTCCCCATCAATCTCTATATTCATACTTCACCTCGACTGTGTATATGCACGGAATTATACGTGCATATACACAGTTGTCAAACATATATACCAATTATTTTAAAATACAGGCCTAAAATGACTAACAACAGTAAATTATTCTAAATTGATACGAATTTTATAGCAGAGGATTCTCGCATTGCGAGAACATATAACTGTAGTGTCTTTAAAAAGTGTGCGGTAAATAATGATCTATCAGCAATAAGGCAAACAACAGCATCAAATAGATAATCGAATAACCGAAGGTTTTAATAGGCATCGTATCATCCTTGCCTGATTGCATCTTAATCACGTAATACAAGAATATTCCGTTAAGAATTAACACACCGCCTAAATAAACGACACCACTCATTGCTGTTGCAAAGGGCAGTAAAGTCACAGCGACCATGATAATAGTGTAAAGCAGAACTTGTAGCCGGGTGTATTCAATACCATGTGTCACCGGCAACATAGGCACATCAACCTTGGCGTATTCATCGCGACGGTGAATGGCTAATGCCCAAAAATGTGGTGGTGTCCAAGTAAAGATAATAAGGAACAAGAGTAAGCTGTGTGGATCAATGCTACCTGTCACCGCAACCCAACCTAAAACAGGCGGTGCAGCTCCGGCCGCGCCACCAATCACAATATTCTGTGGTGTCGCATGTTTAAGATACATTGTATAAATAACGGCATAACCAATCAGAGATAAAAAAGTTAACCACGCCGTCAGGCCATTAACCAGAAAAGTTAAAACAGCCATTGCAACCACGCCAAGGGCAATCGCAAAGAATAATGCTTGAGAGTTAGATATGTTTCCTGTTGGTAGGGGTCTCGCCTCGGTACGACGCATTTCTTTATCAATTTTTTGATCGACCACTTGGTTAATGGCGGCAGCTGAAGAGGCGGCAAGGCCAATGCCTATTGTTCCAAAAACTAAAGGCTCCCACGGCACCATACCGGGGGTCGCTAAAAACATTCCAATAACAGCAGTAAATACCAGCATCATCACAACACGAGGCTTACACAACTCATAAAAACTATTACATGTTGTGAAAAAACCAATTTTTGGGTTCTGGCTAGAGACTGTATTTTCCATATTATTTTTTACTTTTGATTTTATTGGCATTAGGCCGTAATTCTTGGTTTCTGACTAAATGATTTATTGTCACCAGCGTAAGAATCAATAATGCACCACCACCATTGTGTGCTACAGCAACTAATAAAGGCAAAGATAATAACACGTTTGAAACACCTAAAATAAACTGTAATGTCACTACGGCAAGCAAGGCTATACCGGCATTTTTTAGTGGACGATAAGCAGGTGTTAACAGTAACTTCAAACCTAACCAAATCACAAATAAAGCGGTAATAACAGCACCAATACGATGAGTCGTATGAATAGCGATACGTGCTTCATTACTTAAAATACCAAACTCAAAGTTTTTCTCGATACCATGCCAAAGCGTAAAACCTTCTGAGAAATTCATTGCAGGTAAATACTCTCCACCAACGCAAGTAGGAAACTCAACACAATGAAGCGCGGCATAATTTGAACTTGTCCAACCGCCAAGCATCACTTGTAAAACCACGATGACTAAACCTAGGAATGCCGGCGTTTTTAATTTGCTTAAATAATGGCTATCAACATGGCCAAACTTAAATAAATCACCTGAACGTAATGTGAGCCACCATAAAATAGAAAGTGTTGTCATGCCGCCCATAAGATGCGACATCACTATTGTTGGATTCAGCTTTATGGTGACCGTCCACATTCCTAACATGCCTTGAAATACGACTAACACCATCAGAAAAAGGGGAAGTTTAAATGCATGGTTAGGTTCTTTGCGTCTTTTTATCGCGATGATACCTAGAGCAAAAATCACTAAACCTAATGTACTGGCAAAATAACGGTGAACCATTTCTTTCCATGCTTTCGCAGCTTCAACCGGGCGCTCTGGATAAGCTTGATTGGCTACGGCAACATCATCAACATGTTCGGGCACACCAACATGACCATAACAACCTGGCCAATCAGGACAACCTAAACCTGCATCGGCTAAACGTGTATACGCACCTAATAAAATAACAACGTAAGCTAAACAGGTTGCGGCAAAAGCCATTTTAAAAAAGAATGTCTTGTTCATGCTATTCATTTCCAATATCTATCTATAACAATAATACTTAACCTATACGTGAAACTTTGAGTAATAAAGTCATATCCTTTATTAAACCTTTTGCATCAAAATCACTTTCATATGACATCATTAAGTTACCAAACGGATCAACAAGATATAAACGGTTTGCCATATTGGCTGCTGGCTTACCTTCAAGTTTAAATTGTTCTAGCACTTTGTTTATTTGATCCTTTGATCCAGAAACGACTTCTAAACCGGGATGCACTTCCAATATTTTTTTAAGTGAAGGCTTTGTTTTACCTGAGATAGAAATGTATAAACGCTTAATACGCAAATGTTCGCCACGTTGCGCAAGTCGGCTTTGACGCATTTTATATAACATTTCTGCACACACTATGTCGCAGTCTGCGCTACCAATATAAATCATCACCCAGGTTTTATTCATATCAGAAAATTTATAGTCTTTGCCCGCTTCTGTTTGCAAAGCAATATCCGTTAATGGTCGTGCGGGAACAACTAAATCCCCATGGTTTTTTGTATTCGTCGGGCCACCTTCAGGAACAAGATTATACATAATAATGGCAATTATAATTGGCGCAACAAAAAAACCTATAACTAAAATTAATTGTTTACGACCTTTGTTTTTTTCATTCCCCATCTTTTAATTCTCTTCTACTTTTTTAAGATTAACGACAATATAAATAATGATTAACGCCAACGCCAAGGCAAACCATTGCACAGCATAACTGGTACTTTTTTCTGGTTGCATCACAACCGGCTTCCAATTTCTTACATAACCACTTTTTTCTTTTTCATCTAATAACAAAATATAAGGTAATAGTTTTAAGCCTGATATTTTTTCAACCTCAGAAATATTTACCCATTGCATTAATGCTGGCCAACCTTGATTACTTTGAAATTTGTCACCAACGGTAAAAGGTTTCTTTGTCCTGATTTTAATTTTCCCATTCAGCGTTAAAGTTTGAGTCGGTGTTTTTATTTTAGGCAAACTTGAGCGATCTATCACCATCGGCTGCCAACCTCTATTCACTAAAATGCTATAGTCACTATTTTTTAATTTGAATGGCGTCATAACATGCACACCTGTTTTACCTTGATAAACTTTATTATCAATAAAAACTTGTTTACTTGGATTATAATTGCCACTCACTTGAGCCGTTCTATAATTTAGTTTTTTATTAAATTTTAAATTATCCGTTAATGTTAACGGCCCTAAATCATTTTGTTGTTTAAACAAAGAAATTAAATTTCTTTTTTCTTCTGCACGATCAAGCTGCCAAAAACCGAGTTTTAATAAAATGGGGAGAACCAACAAAAAAACAATTGTTGGAATTAGATTAGGTTTAAATATTTTATTGCCTACTTTCATTTTATAGATGTAACTTTGTTATACTCGTGTAAAGAACTTTAATTAAGGTAAATCACAATGTTCAAAATTATTATGGTCGCCGCTCTTTTATTTATTATTTTCAGCTTAGGCGTTGCCTTTGTTGCTTTCGTAAAAAAAGATGCTGATTCAGATAAAATGCTAAAAGCACTCACCTTTCGAATAGGCCTTTCGATCGCCTTAATTATCCTTATGATGATTGGTGCTCAATTCGGGCTTATTTCACCACATGGCATCTAAATAAGCTATTTGAATTTTTTTATAGCTTAATTATTAAAAGCTGATTCAGCACGCCGTGATGAAAAGCTTTTAATCTTCCTCAATAAAAAAGGCGCTGTAAAAACAGCGCCTTTTCTTTGCATTTATAAATAGTGAACTATAACCAGTAAACCACTATAAATAAGCCTAGCCAAACCACATCTACAAAATGCCAGTACCAAGCAGCCGCTTCAAATGCGAAGTGATGCTTTTCAGTAAAATGACCTTTGATAGCACGAACTAACATGACCGTTAGCATGATCGCACCAATCGTGACATGTAACCCATGGAAGCCGGTTAACATGAAGAAGGTTGAACCATAGGTACCAGAAGATAATTTCAGATTCAAATGTGTGTAAGCTTCAATGTATTCTTCTGCTTGCATAAAGACGAATAAGAAACCTAAAGCAACCGTAAGGAATAAACCAATAATTAACTGCTGACGATTTCCTTTCTTCAATGCATGATGCGCCCAAGTAACCGTCACACCAGACATTAAAAGAATCAAAGTGTTATAGAATGGAACACCCCACGCGCCAATTGTACCTTTTGGTGTGTCATAGCCTTCACCTGGTACATTCAGTAGTGGCCAATCAAATTTAAAGTCTGGCCATAATAATGCGTGAGTCATTGCATTATTACCTTCTCCGTCTAACCATGGTCCGGCTAAATTACGCGCATAAAATAATGCGCCGAAGAATGCGGCAAAGAACATGACTTCTGAAAAAATAAACCACATCATACCCATACGAAAAGATGTATCTACTTGCCCATTGTATTTACCTGATTCGCTTTCGTCGATAACTTGGCCAAACCAACCAAACAACATGTAGGCCATGACAGCGAAGCCAGCATACATAATCGCCATGTTGCCTAAACCGCTTTCAGTACCTGTAGTTAATGCGTAAGCAAAACCACCTGTTGTTAAAAATAAGCCAATTGAGCCAACTACGGGCCACTTGCTTGGCTCAGGAAGATAATAACTGCCTGCTGCGTCTGACATGTTTTCCCCTCTTTAGATCCTAATAATTATTAAAATTTTGACAAACTATACATCTGCCATCGTGTTTTTCTTATTAATTTATTTACTAGCTACTTTTCGATTCGTATCAAAAAACGTATAGCCTAGTGATATTGTTTTTACTTTTTTTGGTAAGTTGGGATCCACATAAAAACGTAGTGGCATATCCTTCTCTTCACCTGGTTCAAATGTTTGCTGTGAAAAGCAGAAACATTCCATTTTTGAAAAATATTTTGCTGCGTAGCCGGGTGAAATACTCGGTATTGCTTGCGCAACAATTTTTCTATTTGTTAAGTTCTTGGCATAAAACATTACTTCTGTCACTTTACCGGGATGAACATCTATCGTGTTTTGTTTGGCACGAAATTCCCAATTAAGCTTTTGATTTAATGTTGTCAAAAACTCAACTCTTACTGTGCGTGATGTATCAATACGTTTTTCTACATTGACAATATATTCAGCTTTTTCTACTTTCTTAAGCTCAATAAACCGACCATTTAAACCAAATACATCACATATCACTGCATATAAAGGCGGAAGACCAAAAAAACCAAAACTAAACATAAAGATGACGATCAACAAGATTTTTTTTGTTGTTCGACTATTTGCTTTTTGTTGTTCAGCTTGCATGACTCTTCTTTAGCTCTTTACATTTGCCGAATAAAAACAAACGCATAAAGACTGATTGCAGCAACAACTAATATTGCGATTGTTAATGCGACTTTATTATCTTTACTCACGATTTCTCTCTATTCTTTTTTAATTTATTTCTATAAATAAATGATGCTCACAGTAATGTGAGCATCAAAAGTATTTACTTACTTAATTTCTGGCGGTGTAACAAATGTATGGTAAGGAGCAGGAGATGGAATAGTCCACTCTAAACCTTCTGCACTTTCCCAAACTTGATCCGTAGCCTTTTCTCCACCTCTAATTGTCTTGATAACAATAACCAAGAATAAGATTTGTGAAAGACCGAATGCAAAACCACCTATTGATGACCAGAAATTCCAGTCAGCAAACTGAACAGCGTAATCAGGAATACGACGAGGCATACCTGCGAGTCCAACAAAGTGTTGCGGGAAGAACAATACATTAACTGAGATAACTGATGCCCAGAAATGAATTTTACTGAGTAGTGGTGGGTACATGTGTCCTGTCCACTTAGGTGCCCAGTAGTAGAATGCTGCAATGATTGCGAACAATGAACCGGTTACCAATACATAATGGAAATGCGCGACTACAAAGTAAGTATCATGGTATTGGAAATCAACTGGCGTTAAGCCCAGCATTAAACCTGTGAAACCACCAATGGTGAACATGAACACAAATGCAATTGCCCATAACATGGGAATTTCAAAGGTTAGTGAGCCTTTCCACATAGTTGCTGTCCAGTTAAAGACTTTAACCGCTGTTGGAACCGCAATCATTACCGTCGCATACATAAAGTACAACTCACCGGCTACAGGCATACCGACTGTAAACATGTGATGTGCCCATACGATGAACGACAAGAATGCGATGGCTGCTGTTGCATATACCATTGAGGCATAACCAAATAACTTCTTACGTGCAAACGTTGGAATAATCATTGAGACCACACCGAATGCTGGCAAGATCATGATATACACTTCAGGATGACCAAAGAACCAGAACACATGCTGGAACATTACTGGATCACCACCACCGGCTGCATCGAAAAATGACGTTCCGAAGTATTTATCTGTCAGCATCATTGTTACTACGCCAGCCAATACAGGCATAACGGCAATCAATAAGAATGCAGTGATTAACCAAGTCCAAACAAACATTGGCATTTTCATTAACGTCATGCCAGGAGCACGCATGTTAAGAATCGTTGCAATGATGTTGATAGAACCCATGATTGAAGAGAAACCTAATAGATGCACTGCAAATACGAAGAACGCTAATTTTTCGTATTGACCTGACAATGGCTCATAGAAAGTCCAACCAAAAGCAGGACCTTGACCAGACATAAAGTCACCCCCCATGAACATGGGCGCTACTAATAAAATAGCTGCGCCTGGAAGGATCCAGAAGCTCCAGTTGTTCATACGAGGTAACGCCATATCTGGCGCACCGATCATCATAGGAATTAACCAGTTAGCAAGACCTACCATGGCCGGCATAATTGCACCGAAGACCATGATTAAACCATGCATGGTTGTCATCATATTAAAGAAGTTAGGATCTACAACCTGCATACCCGGATACATAAGTTCCGAACGGATGACCATAGCCATTGATCCGCCGAGTAAAAGCATGATGAAAGAGAACCATAAATATAAAGTACCAATATCTTTGTGATTAGTTGTAAACAACCAACGTTTGATACCAGTAGGCGCTGCGTGATTTTCGCTCATTTTAAATTCTCCGCCTATTTAACTTGTGATGGTTGTACAACGTCGCCCGTGTCATTACCCCAGGCATTACGTTCATACGTAGTGACTGCTGCAATATCAAGTGCGGAAAGTTGACTACCAAATGGAGGCATAATGCCTTTACCGTTTTGGATAATCGCCATGTGGTCAGCAATTGCGCCCGTAGTCGCAACTTTAGAACCTTTAAGCGCAGGGAAAGGACCACCACCAGCACCGCTAGCTTGGTGACAAGCCGCACAGTTAGCTGTGTAAACGTCTTTACCTTTTGCCATTAACTCGGCCTTGGTATATGTTTTACCTGAAGCTGCGTTTGCAGCAGCAGCGGCTTTAGCAGCCATGCCTTTTTCAGCTGATGCCCATTTTTTATAGTCTTCAACACTTTTCACTTCAACAACGATAGGCATGAAGCCATGGTCTTTACCGCAAAGCTCAGCACACTGGCCACGGTAGACACCTTCTTTCTCTGCCTGGAACCAACTTTCATTAATGAAACCTGGAATTGCATCACGTTTGATAGCGAGTTCTGGAACCCACCACGAGTGAATAACATCATTTGAAGTCGTTAATACACGAATTTTCTTACCCACGGGTACGACAATGCGTTTATCAACATCTAATAAGTAATGTTCAGGAAATGCGATATTTGCACCTAATTGACGAGCTTCGTTACTTGCTTTTGAAAGCGCGCTGAAAAAGTGAATCCCTTTTCCGCTAGCAACTTTATCGTCAATGTAGTCGTATTCCCATTTCCACTGCCAGCCTGTTGCTTTGATAGTGATATCTGAATTAGTCGTATCTTCATACTCTAATAATGTTTTCGTTGCAGGTACTGCAATCGCAACGAGGATAATTAAAGGGATGGATGTCCAAACCACTTCAATTGTTGTGTTTTCATGGAAGTGAGCAGGCTTTGCTCCCTTAGATTTACGATGAAATATGATTGACCATATGATTACACCGAAAACCAGAACACCCGCGACAACACATATCCAGAGAACGAGCATATGAAGGTCATACATTTGTTGACCTACATTAGACACACTCTCCGTCATGTTCAGCGTGGAGTATTCTGCAAATGCCATTGCTGGCCCCAATAGCAGTGCAGTCAGTAACAGACTACCTAGCTTTTTGGCTATTTTACTTGCCGACATACCTTTACCTCTCAGGTTAGGGATACTTACAAAAGTGAATATTTAGTTTTTATTATATTTAATAGGTTCGTTTTACTTTTATGTAAAAACAGACTTAAAAAATTCTTTATTTTTATTATCAAGTATTGATCTAGATCAATACATAAACTTTTAATGCGGGCGTATGCTAAATCATATCAACCAGTAACCGCAATAAAAAAGATAGAATGGGCTTATAACAAACAGATATAAAAGAATATTAGAATATAATAAATTAATATAACACTACTATTCGTGATTCATATGCACCAAATTTCTTCCTGCATAACCTTACAAAATTATAGAGAACTAAACAATCTATTTATTTATGTAAGTATTTAAGTAAGGTGTTTAAATTTAGATTATCGATGTGTTTTAACGTGCTTAAGGATAGATCTTTATTTTTATTTTGTTCCGTCTGACTAACATGAGGAATAAAACCCAAGTAAGGAATATTATTAAGCCTTAGCTTTAATGTTTCGATATTATTTTCAGCAGCAGAAAAACCAGCTTCAACATGGTTTGCTATCCACCCGACTATAGGCAAGCCAGACTGTTGTATTGCTTCTGCCGTTAATAAGGCATGATTCAAACACCCTAAGCGTAAGCCCACCACTATTATAATAGGTTGGTTTAATGTTTTTACTAAATCAGCAACTGTTTCAGTATCATTCAGTGGTGCATACCAGCCGCCCACACCTTCTACAATAACAACGTCTGATTTCTTTTCTAACGCAATGAAATTATTTTTAATTTTTTCTAAACTAATCTCTATGCCGGCATCTTTTGCAGCAAGATGCGGTGACGTTGCCGCGTCAAAGACATAAGGGTTTACTTCGTTATAATTTAAATCCATGTTCGATGCTTGCATTAAAGCCAAGGCATCATCATTTTTTAATTCACTATCGATCAGTTTTGCACCACTAGCAATAGGTTTCATAACAGATACATTTAACCCTTCACCGACAAGTAAAGTTATTAGCGCAGAACTAACAAACGTTTTACCAATTTCAGTATCAGTACCTGTAATAAAAAATGCAGACATGGAATTCTCTTTAATAACGATATAAATAGTCTATTATAATACCATTAAAGACGTTATCTTAGGTATAAGACTTCACATGACATTGTCAAAACATCCATGAAGAACTCAACTTATGTCATGCTCGGCGATGAACTATCACA
Organism: Woeseiaceae bacterium; assembly: GCA_045046865.1. GTDB lineage: Bacteria > Pseudomonadota > Gammaproteobacteria > UBA6429 > Thiohalophilaceae > JAGLTQ01. The sequence continues at coordinate 25,687 of JASFYW010000072.1, forward strand.
TTATCATTTTGGTGAAGATCACCCCTTTGGCCCAAAACGATACTGGGCATTCAAAGAAGAATTTGAAAAACGTGGTTTAAACAAAAAAGTAACGTTATCTAAGCCCGCTGCCGCAACTGAAAAACAACTATCTTTATTTCACACGCAAGACTACATCAACAAAGTTAAAGCACTGTCAGAAAAAGGCGAAGGTTATCTCGATTGTGGTGATACCCCTGCGATTAAAGGCATCTATGAAAATGCGCTCACCATTGTTGGTACTACGCTAAAAGCTGTTGATCATATTATGCACGGCGACTGCCAATATGCATTTACGCCAATCGGTGGTATTCATCATTCACGCCGCGACCGAGCTGCTGGTTTTTGTATTTTCAATGACTGTGGTATTGCCATTGAATATTTACGCACACAATATAAAGTACAACGCATCGCCTACATTGATATAGATGCGCATCATGGTGATGGTGTGTTTTATGAATTTGAAGATGACGCAGATCTTTGTTTTGTTGACCTTCACCAAGACGGTACTACTCTTTATCCTGGCACAGGCTTTATAAACGAAACAGGCAAAGGCGCGGCCATCGGTACAAAATTAAATATTCCCTTACCACCGAACAGCACAGATAAAACTGCACTCACCTTTTGGAAAAGCGCAGAAGCCTTTATCGAAAAATTTAAACCTGAATTTATTTTACTGCAATGCGGAGCGGATAGTTTAGCGGGTGACCCTATTACCCAATTAAACTTAAGCTCACACTTTCATGCCCATGTTGCAAAACATTTATCGTTATTAGCAAATAAATACAGTGAAGGGCGATTGCTTGCCATGGGAGGTGGCGGTTATAACCTTGATAATATTAAAGCCACGTGGAATGATGTTATAGAAAGCCTGATCGTTTCTAACAAATAATTTATTTAACAATAAAAACCGCGTTTATCATTTAACACTATGGATATAATTTTAAACTCTCCGTATTTTCTCGCACTGTTGTTTTTTATAGTGGCACTTGTCTATTCATCCGTGGGGTTAGGCGGCGGTTCATCTTACACCGCACTCATGGCGATTTTTGGTATAAGTAGTTTAGCCATTCCTATGGTGTCGTTGTCGCTCAATATATTTGTCACTTCGGTAGGCAGTTATAACTTTATTCGCAACAAACACGCCAAGATAAAACTGATCCTGCCATTTTTAATTTCCTCCATTCCCATGGCCTACTTAGGTGGGACTTTTCAAGTATCAAAAGAAATATTTTATTGGATGCTTTGGCTTTCATTAATCTTTGTTGCAGCACGTATTTACCTTTGGAAAAACGTCAGCATTGAAATCAATATATCTCAAACACAAAAAATTGTACTTTCACTTATTGCAGGATTAGTACTTGGGCTCATCGCCGGCATTATAGGTATAGGCGGTGGCATTTACCTTGTGCCGTTGATTATTATTTTAGGATTAGGATCAGAAAAAGAAGCCGCCGCCTGTGGCGTTATTTTTATTTGGCTTAACTCCTGCGCCGGACTTCTTTCTCGCATGCAATACAACGCGATTGATCTCACCCAATACATCCCGCTGATTATTGCAGTTATCGCCGGCGGTGCCATTGGTTCATATATGGGTTCGTTTAAATTATCGCCTAAAGTGATGGATAAAATACTCGGTACTGTTGTTTTAGTCGCGATTATATTTTTAACTAAAAAGCTACTTTCACTATAAAGTCATAGCCCATATAACCAACAAAGAACGACAACACGAGCGGCATTTAAAATACTTGCCAAAGATAACAACCGCTTGATTTATAGGTAAAAAGAAGGCATCTTAAGTTCAAAAATAAATACAATATGGTGCAAGCCGCATATTATGTACTATGCCGCTCGCCGTCTAATTAACTGTTAGGTAAGCAAAATCATAACCCTTGACTATCTACCGTTAACGTAAGATACTTATCTCTCGTTAACGGTAGATACTGAGGGTGATGCAATGCAATTAATAGACGTACTGATTCATATAAATGACAATATTAATGAAGGTGAAAAAGAAAACCTAGTTGAAAAGCTCCGAGACTTAGAGGGTGTTATTGCTCCAAGATTCAATAAAGACAAGAAGCATTTACTTTTAGTGGCATACAACTCAGACACAATCAGCTCCTTAACTTTATTGCATAAAATCAAAGATAAAGGCTATAAAGCTCAGATTGTAGGTCTGTAAGGAGAGAAAAATGAAACATGAAACATGATCATTTTATAGATATAAAAGGCATGTGTTGTTCTGCCCCTGTTATACATTTAACAAAAGAGTTTAAGTCTATGAAGTCTGGTGAAATTGTACTTGCTGAATCAAATAAAGTCTCTATGCTAAACGATATACCATCATACTGCTCAATGACTAAGAATGAATTAATAAAACAGGAAGAAAAAAACGGGCTTTTTTATTTCTGGATAAAAATAAAATAAATGTCATTACATTATTTAAAAATAGGTGAAGTTGCTGAATTACTTAAAATAACAGTGCGTACCATTAGGTATTATGAGGAAGAAGAACTTTTAGAGCCTCATCGAACTAATGGTGGCACTCGCTTATATAGTGAGCAACACATTGAACGATTAAAAGCTATTCTTCATCTTACTGAAAATGGCTTTCCTCTTGAGGCAATTAGGTTAATTGGAAAAACAAGGGAAACCTGCTCAACGGGAAATGAAGGAAGTAAAAAAATATCAAATATTCTAGATAGCTCAATAAAAGATATTGAAGAAAAAATTAATAGTTTAAAGGCCCTAAAGTCAGAACTGTATGCTGCAAAAAAACAAGTTAAAAAATGTGCTGGCTGTAAAAATGAGCCATCAAGCAAGGGCTGCCCAACATGTCCAGTGAATAAAAACCTCAATAAAATTGAAATTCTTAACCTTGTTTGGGAGTAAATGCCTAACAAATAGCTCCAGCGGAAGATGAACTTCCCCCGATAAAGTAGACACTTCAATCTAACAAACTAGATGAGGTGTGAAATACCAAGATATACAAAGCCAAGAAAAACTTGGCACTACTTA
>JASFYW010000073.1:0-8489 GCA_045046865.1 Woeseiaceae bacterium
GCTAGATATAACTTTACCTGAAATGTTTAAAGATTATCACGCATGTCTATCTGCAAATTTTGAGTTCACAAAAATTACGCAATTCATTCACCCATAAAGTCCCCTACTAATTCAGAGATTTAGCCCTGTTATGAGCGGGGCTAAAGCCCCACCTCCAAACGACATGATGATTAACTTAATGGCATTGACTCCGCCACGTTTAATGATGGCAAACTTTGCCATTAAGACAGTAATACCTTAATGGATGTTACAGAAGATATTTCAGTTAATCTTCTAGGTCCATAAGTCTCTACTTTGTGGTGATAGGCGAAATGTCCGGTTCATCAGGTAAGCGGACATTTTTAACGTCAAATTTAAGGGACAACTCGCTTTTTGGTTGCCCTGCTTGAATGGTTTGTTAAGTTTTTTTATAGAATATTTCACTCAGCTTCTCTTGTTCGTGCAACTCGACACATAAATCTGTTAATTTATTAAGGAGTACAGAATATTCATCATGTAGTGGTGACAACAAACTTATGCATACAATTAGTGTAGATTCAATTATGTTTTCTAAATGATTTATTGAACGAGGATACGACCCAACCTCAGTGGTTTTCGCTTCTTCATTTGGCTTTGTATAAGTGCCTAGTGTTCCCGAATAATTGGGGTGTGCATATTCTGATAAAATATCATAGTTTTTTCTAAAGCCTAGATCTATTTTTTTGTCCACAGCGTTAATACATGTGAGAATATTTATTTTCTCTGGAAATTTTTCATCACCTGCGAAGCCAAATGATAGTCGGTTCATTGTTTCTAGATAATGACTTAAATCTTTTGTGTTTGATAATGTATTTAATTTTGAGTTTATAAACCATAATACTGATAAAGTTTCTTGAGCTGATCTTGCACTAACGATAGCCCCAATCAGTTTCTTTTCTTTAAATAATATATATGTTGATTCTATAAGCTCAATGAAGCGATGAAATACTGCCTCGCGATGTGAATCGGTATTGAAAGCCACTCTATATACTAGGTGTGTTTCAAGTGGCTCAATATTAGTTCTTTTAGCTTCTATCCATTCAGATAGGTTTCCCATTGCTTCTTCGATACTTGTCATGGTTTTATTCTTTAAACTTAACGCCGCAATAAAAGGCGAGCGTTAGCGAGTCCAGTCCACGTCTTTTGTGGGCAATTTTTAATTGCTTTGTTAACTGTCATCTTGTTCCCGGTGCGTTTCAACTAAAAACACTGCCAACGTTGATGCCGCTCCAACCGCTAGTTTTGCATGGCGCGGGGTCAGTCCTTTGGAGCTACCTTCTTTTCCGTGCCCAGTACCATATTTGTTACGTAGCTCTGCAACACCATTTGCCACCGTTGCCAGATTGCTTAAAAGCTTTCTGATGGTATCAGCCGCCTTTGCTTCATCTGGAATATCTTTAGGCGTTAACTTTAATTCCTTTACTGTAGCTTTAACTAATTTAGGTAAATTATCTGAGCTACCTAGAGTAAGTCCCCGTTCCGATAGGATAGTTTTACAGCAACTCTCAATTAGTTCTTTAGCCGTACCAATAGCCAAGCTAGGGTCGTTGTTAACAGCCGCTTCCATACGAGTAATTTGTTGGGCAACATATACTAGATCAGTACTACTCAACACTTCTTTTGCTGAGGAAATTCCTGGCAAAGCAGCAGTACCAACATTTCTCCCTATGTAAATTGGCTTTCCTGAAATACGAGACTTTTCAGATAGTTCAAAACCATCTTTACGAAGAAACTCGTTATACAGTTGTACCAATCTTTTTGATTCAGTTACATCTGAACGAACAATTGGATGTACAGTTTCTGCCAAAAATATAAGCAATATTTCATCGTCGCCGTTCATTAATTGGAAGCGTGCATCATGAAATATCCAATGGTCTTCCCAGTCCCAGTTATTGACCCTATGCTGCCAAATATCTCCGGCGGCATCAGGGAATCGTTGATCTGTTGATTTTATTTCCTGAAGATTATAAATACGCGCCAAAAATTCTGACTCTTCTAAAGAGCCTGACCAATCAACCTCCTCGATTACTATTGCATCGAAGAGATCTTTTCTTGTTATTTGAGTAATCTTCATAATTTAGTAATGACAGTTAACAGCGGATTAATGGAATTAATTCCTTGTTATTGAATTTAAGAGAATAACATATACTGTTTTTTATTATTATCAATAACTTAGTAAAGGGGTAAAGCTTGATTATGGTGAGCTTATGATTTGCTTGTAAATTGCATTAGTGTTTTCTAATCTTCCGCTTTGTGGTGATAACAGTCTTTAAATGCACTTTTACCATCTTTTTTTTATTTTACCGAGACCACTACATCTAGGACATACAATATCGACTTCACCTAAAAAGCTTTGCCCTTTGCCACCGTTTCCACTACCTTTGCATTCATCACAAGTTATAATTTTCTCTGATGGGAAATCATAAGTTGGTATAAACTTATCCAGATACCCTTCAACAGGATCAAACTGCTCAACAGCCCAGCCCCCAGGCTCTAGGTGATCTTGATAAGTAAGTGTTCTTTCAGTATTAACTAGATAGATCCAAGCAGTAAAAGTACTATATTCAAGACTCCAATCTACGTCAGATAAAACATAATCATCAGTACCAGTATCTATCTTCATACCCATTTTTGGCTGAAACCCTAAAGAGAAAGACTTATTTTCTCGGTAGAATTTCTCTGTTGTTATGTCATATATATCTATGTTTATTTGACCCTCAAACATATACACCTCCTTTCCGTTAGTTATTTTTATCCATCTGACGACCCATTCTAAAAAAACGATCGATTGCAATTAATCGAAATGTGGCCGCCAAAATCGCAGTCGTAATTGGTACGGTATTAGACATCTTTAACTCAACAATTAACCCCATACCATTTAACCAGTATGCTATCAAAGTAATTAAAGATATCAGCACAAATAATTGTGAGAGATAACGAAAACGCTCAGTCCACACAATAAAATTCATATCATCTTTATTCATGACCTTTTCTCCTGAATATCATCAGCAACATCATCTACCGCACTACTAATACCCTGAACATTAGCAAGCAAGGTCTCACTCACCTCACTTATCTTACTAGCTGAAGCGCCTATTTGTTCAAGCGCTATAGACTGATTAGCAATCTCTCGCCAGATATCCGCCTCCAAATCTACCATCACACGTTGACTTATTCCCACTGATTCACATAATTTATAATATATAAGAACCAAGACAACCAACAATAGAATCAGGATTACTTCAATCATATTTATTTTCTCTTTTTAAAGGACGGTTTCCGATATTTGTTACTCAAACAAGAACATCAGGTAATTCTGACTCAATCTCTTCTTTAGTTATTGCATCGGGTGACGTAAGCACAAATCCATACTTAACATATCTAGCTATTTCGTATGCCTCAAGTATTAACCCAGTTTCTTTGTCTTCCCTTTGCAACAAATCTATATGTGAATGCGTCTCATATATACCTTCATCACAAATAAACGTCACCAAAGAAATTTCAAATTCGACTAAGTCCGCTAAAACAATAACCAGCCCTTTAATTGGAGCGGAAGGCAAACTACCTTCGTATGTTATCGTAGCAAAATTATCAAAATTACCCGCATTAATATCTCCTTTAACAAAACGAAGATGATGTCGGTATTTAATCATATATTAATTCCTATTGGATTCCGTTAAATTTAATTAACATGAAGATCACCGCCAAAAGCGGATATTAAGGACTTGCAGAGAATCTTCGACAAAGTACAATATTATGCGCAACATCATGATATACAATATAAACCCTAACAAGCATTATATAATTATGCAAAATCAAGATGATATTCCCATAATAATGGCAATTGCTCCTTACATTAACGGAGCAATATATTTGTACCTCTGGTACATGTTCCCAGCGTTCTTTACAGCATTGACTGCTGTCTTTATTGTTTTGATTGCTCTGTACGTTTATTTAAAGCCCAACGAACAACAAATTGCATCACTAAATGACTTATGGGTTACTTTTGTAGCCGCATCCTTGCTACTGCTAATGCTACTGACTGTAATTGTAGTGATTATGCTTTTTATGGGATACGCACCACTAATAATTGAAATAATGCGATCATAACCATGAATGATAAAGAAAAGTTTCAGGATGCTTACAGTGAAATACAAAGAACCACTGACCCACTTAGGTATGACTATCTAAAATGGATTGGCTACCACATGTGGAAATTATTTGATTATGAATCTGGTCTTGAGATGATTAACAGTAAAGAAGCATACGCAAAACATCGCCCAGTGAGCCTTCATAGCGCCAAGCAAGATATTCAGCGCAGAGATGAAACAGGCGAACCTATTACGAGTGCATTGAAACGAGGACTATTTCCAGATATATAATACATATTTCATAGTTATATCCGCTATGGGTCGGTAGCTGAGATCACTTAATTTTTTTCAGATGTACCCTTATGACTATCATCAGTCATTATATTAGTAATTACTTAACGACCACACTCAGAAGCGGACGCTGAACACTTATTAAAATCACTCTCTCCGACATCTTTTTATAAGCTCAAATCTGAGCATGCAAAATGCAAGGCCTGATACTGTCATCTATGAATGATTTAGAACTAAACTTACTGACATTGACTCTGCCCCTCAATGCCTTAGTAAAAATATCTAATTTCAGCAATACGTACTGGCATATCTAGGCATTAGACAGGCCACCTATACGATGTACTATAGACCAACATGTTATTCATGGATGTCCAGTAGTGCTCTTTCCACATATGTGTTCCGGTTCCATTCGCATACTTCACGTCTTTCATTATACGGTCGTAGACAGACTTTGTAATCCAAATTGCATCATCGGACAAGCTAGTAAGCTTAGCAGCATAATTTGCAGCCCGACCAATCCAGACTAAATCGTTATCACCATGCACACCAATTCTTGCTGTACGCAACTGACTTGTATCCACTCCAATGACATGCTTTAAATTAAACTTCGATGATGGATATTGATCATTTAATGCTGGACGGATAATTTCGTCTACTGCCCAACTAATTTTCATCGCGCAACGAACTGCCGTTGTATTCTTCGTATCACCAGTGAAGATAGCCATGACCCGATCACCATCATAGGCAGTGACTACTCCACCCTCACTCTTAATAATTTGCCCAGCACACCGAAGGTAGGCCTTGTAGACCTCGGCACTGAACCACCACTTGAAATTGTCAACCATGTCAGTCGATCCGTCTAGGTCAGCATACAAAACTGTAGCTATTTCCAAATCCTTCGCATGATTAGAGTTAAGTCGAAGGTCTTTTGGATCCGGTACGCTCGGCGTTTTTTGTTCATCCCACTGTAAATTGAAAGTCGATTTTACCTCTGCCTCTAGGTCGTCTTTTAAGCCCATATGAATATATCCTTCATCACTTTTGTAGTAGTGTGACGATCGAAGCAAACCACGGTGTTATTGAAAAAAATGAACAGTACATACTCAATCGCACCCAAGCAAATTTTTTGCAGGCAATCAAAGCATTTTGATGTACCTGTGCAGACAGGTCATCAAGCAATTCCATATCAGTGGCTCTCTTGAGCTGATTAATATAATCAGGTCTATCAAGAGCCGCAACACGACCAAAGTAGATAAGAGAGCTTTCTGGCCCCTCAAGCCTAGGCAGTACAGCCATAGCAGCACAAAAGAGCCCGGCAATGATTGCTGCACCCGAACATACAAGCCATAAGCATGTCCAAGATGTACAAATAAAAGCACTGGAACTGCTGAATGAAGCACCAAGACTACCGAGCAATGCTGAATCAACGGCAACTATAACGCCAACCTTTACCTCAGCTGCCATGATCCATGATAAATTTCTCTCAAGAATCCATTGCGCACTTAACAAGCGCTCTTTATCATCACTCACGTTTATCACCCCAAAATAAAAATATGTAAGCACACTCTTTATACTGTACGAATATATCATGTATAACATTAAGTTAGCAGGGTGACTCTCCTTACCATCTTGAAGCGGCCATGACCAACGTTGACCGGACAACAAAAGTATTAGAAAAAGTAGACTATAGCTGCAGGTAGCTGGTGACAGCTTTGGATGATTTTCTGAATCCTGCCATTTTGGTTATATTGACACAAAATACCGCCGATATAATCCAATACAATATGAGATTAAACCTCCTCTCTCTATTTAAATCTACAAAGGAACTAACAGTTATTCTTATTAACTTAAATAACAATGGTACAAGTCAAGACAGTACATGAGAAAGCTGATAAATTTCTAGATAAAGTATTACAAAAAATACCAGACATTTTAATAAATGTTCCGGAACACCAAACAAGGAAATAATAGTGAAGCACTTATTTGTTGACTCAAATCTATTTCTTCAATGCCAAGACCTTAAAAGCTTAGCATGGAGGGAAATCATTAAGGACGAAGATATTCTCCTACTAATACCCGCTGCTGTGCAACGAGAAATAGATAGCCTAAAAAGCGATGGCAACAAGAGGAGAGCAAAGCGCGCTAGAACAACAAATTCATTGTTTAGGAAGGTTATTCTTAGTGAAAACACTAAAACCAAAATTTCTTCAAGAAGCCCAAAAATAGAATTAACTGTATCACCTCAATTGCCACCAATAGAGCAATCACCCGAAATAGAGCTTCTTGATCCATCCAAACCAGATGACGCAATAATGCTGGAATTACTAGCATATAGACAAGCGTTCCCTGATACTAACGCTGCAATATTAACTCACGACACTATCCCACTATTAACTGCAAAACGCTTAGGTATACCATTTGAAGTCATTCCAGACTCATGGCTGCTCAATCCCGAAAATGACGATAAAGACAAAAAGATAAATCATTTAGAACAACAAATAAAAGAAATACTTAAAAATTTCCCCATAATTGAATTATCAGCATATGTTGATGACATAGAACAAAATTCACTTAAAGGCGAGATTATCGAGTATCCCGAATTAACCACAAATGAAATAGATTTGTTGTTAGATAAAATCAAACTATCTAATCCCATGAAAACAGATTTTGATAGCAAACAAGACGAAAATGAACATAAAGCTACCACAAGACTGAGCTCATCCTTTTTTTCTGGAAGATACACACCACCATCACATGAAGATGTTACCAAGTACACAAAAGAAACATATCCAGAATGGCTCGATGCTTCGAAAAAATCATTAGTAGAGTTACCCGCTTCATTAAACAATAAAAACAATTTATTTAAAATTTCCATTAAAATGAATAACACTGGTAACGTACCAGCCAACAACACCCTAATTAATTTTTCTGTATCAGATAGCTTACTGCTGTCTCCCCAAAATGAAGAAGATGAAGAAGATGAAGAAAAAGATAGCATCTGGAGTATACCATCACCACCTGTAGCACCTTCAGGTCAATATATAAGTGGAATGGATACATTGTTAGGTAATATGGGGTCACTAGCTCATCTTGTAGATGCTCATCCGGCTTTAGACGCTTCTTTCTTTAATCCTATACCCAAGCATAGGGATCGTAATGCCTTTTACTGGAAACCACGTAGACCTATAACTACGGAGCAATATCAAGAACTAGAATGCGAAGAGTTCCCACACAAGATACGTGAAGAAACTTTTAACTTACGTATCATTGCGCTCGAATCACACAAACCAACAGGCGGGCTGATTACCTGCACAGTCTCAGCCAAGAACTTAAAAGAACCAGTAGAGCTAACGATACCAGTCAAATTATCGTTTAAAAAAGAAAGTACATTTGAGATAGCGAAATATCTAATTGGCCAATGTTAGTTAAACTATAATGCCCACAAGACAGGGGGGGGGGCAGGTCTTTCGCTGTCAAATCACAGAGTCAAGCCTTACAATTTATATTTATTCTATATAAAGACATGAACTATACGAGAATTTATATGCTTTATATTAACGTATTCTAACAGTCTGCTTTGTGGTGTAAGCCGATCTGTTCAATTTACACATTGATAGCTCCTTCTGGCTAACAGCAGTCATCTTTAGCTAGTACCATGATTGGCCGAATTGGGCCGTTAATAGTCAGGTTGTGTGTACATGGTAGTAAGGCTATCAATTTGTCTTAATTTATAGGGGTACAGATAACCCTATCCAGTTATCCGGCTAAGCCTCTCTATAAAACAATCACTTAGCTGTTCCTGTTTGGCGGTACAGTTAATACTTATATTTGGTACCTTAACAATGATTAAGAAGTATCTGTCTGAGCTTGCGCTCACTTCACTAGCAAGTATGACAATATCAGGCAAAACTATTACATGGGGTAAATCGGGATTTATGCCAAATATGCCATAAAATTAACTGATTGGCATATAAGGGTTAACGAGACCTATTATATCTAATATGCTAAATAAGGCATACATGGAAGTGAGGCCATATGTTTGAAGAAAAGGAGCTTGTCTGGGTAGGTGATTCAAAAAAAGATTTAAGC
>JASFYW010000074.1:0-17574 GCA_045046865.1 Woeseiaceae bacterium
CTTTAGAAAATGTCATGTTGCCGATGGAACTTGCAGGGATCGCGAATGCACGTCAACGGGCAAAGGATATTCTTAAACAAGTGGGGCTATCTGAACGGGGTTCGCATCATCCTTCACAATTGTCTGGTGGCGAGCAACAACGTGTTGCGATTGCGCGTGCCTATGCGGTACAACCCAAAATACTTTTTGCAGATGAGCCAACAGGTAACTTGGATCAACAAACGGGCGCAGCGATTATTAAACTCTTGTTTGATATGAATAACCATAGCGAGACGACATTGGTACTGGTAACACACGATATGAGTCTAGCACGTCAATGTGATGTGACATATCAATTAGAAGCTGGGCACCTAGTGTGATTCAGCGTTTGAAACCAATAATCAATATTGCTGGAAAATTATTATGGCGTGAATTTAAAAATGGCGAATTAAATTTGCTGGCCATTGCGTTGTTGCTTGCCGTTACCAGTATGAGCTCTGTTGCTTTGATCACGGATCGTGTTTCAACCACGTTGCTGCAACAGGCTGGCGATTTAATTGCCGCTGATACGATAGTCTCTTCAGCTGAATCGATACCTTTAGAGTGGTTTGATGAGGCAAATAAACAAAATATACAACATGCCAGCACTGTACAGTTTCCAAGCGTTGTATTAAGTGGTGATATATCACAATTAGTTTCAATAAAAGCGGTGACAAAAGGTTACCCATTACGCGGTGAATTAAAAACTGATACAAAACCTTATAGCAACGGTGTGATAACGAGAATTGTTCCTGCCGCTGGTGAAGCCTGGGTCGACTCGCGTTTGTTTAATACTTTGCAACTTTCTATTGGCAGCATGATTGAGGTAGGTTCTTCGAGGTTAAAGGTTACTCGCATTATTAGTTTTGAACCTGACTTTGGTGGTAACTTATTTAGTGCTGCGCCTCGCTTGTTAATGAATATTAAAAGCCTTGAAGCAACAAGGCTGATTGTTGCAGGTAGCCGAGTAAACTATAAAGCGTTGTTTGCAACTGAAACGCAATCACTTAAAACTTATATTGCATGGCTTAAACCGCAACTTCGCCCCACTGATTCAATTCAGGGTATTAAAGATGCCCGGCCTGAATTAAAAATGGCACTCGACAGGGCAGATAGGTTTTTTGGTTTATCCGCATTAATCGCGGTTATGCTGGCAGCTATCGCGATTGCACTGGCGGCATCACGTTATGCGCGTCGTCACCAAAATAGCAGCGCCATCATGCGTACCTTTGGCGCGAGTCAAAATACCATTTTAGGTATTTTTATTATTCAGCTGGGTATCCTTGGATTTATCGCTTCAACCATTGGTTTAGTGACGGGTTATATAGTACATGAAGTGGTTATAAATTATTTTTCTCAGTTTATTGAACGTGATTTACCTAATGCGAATTTACTGACATTATTACCCGCATATTTTGCTGGTGTGTTGTTGATTTTGTGTTTTTCGTTACCGGCTTTGTTTCGTTTGAAAAACAGTAGTCCAATACAAGTTATGCAATCCAGAGTGGTAACTGGGACAAGTCGTGATGCCTTATTATATTTGCCTGCACTTTTCATTATGGCACTGCTGATTATTTGGCAGGCACGTGATATTGAACTTGCTATATTCTATGCTGTTGGAATAGTTGCAACGGTCCTGATACTAGCTATGGCAACGTTGTTATTACTTTTGCTTGCTAATAAACTTAAATCACGTTTAAGTGTTAGCTGGCGTTTGGGCTTAACGTATTTAACACGTCGTAAATTAAATACTATGATTGAATCTGCCGGTTTTGGTATTGGTATGATGGTGATTATTCTCTTAGTCTTGATCAGAACAGACTTGATTAACGGCTGGCTGGTAAGTTTACCCGAAGATACACCAAACCAGTTTTTGATTAATGTTCAACCTCACCAATTAGAAGAAATTAAATTAGTTTTTAAAAATACATCACGTGAACAACCGACGTTTTATCCTATGGTCCGAGGTAGATTAACTCACATTAATAATAGCCCCGTTAAAGCCGAAGACTACGACAACCCTAGAACAAAAAAACTGGCAACACGTATATTCAACTTGACGTGGTCTAATCAACTTCCTGCCGAAAATGAAATTGTTAAAGGTGAATGGTGGGACAATTCTCAAAATGAAAAACAGTTTTCATTCGATGAGGGGCTTGCGCAACAGCTTGGTATTAAGCTAGGTGATAAATTGACCTATTATATTAGCGGTGCGCGCATTACTGCGCGAGTGAGCAACTTGAGAAAAATTAACTGGGATAATTTTAAGCCTAACTTTTTTGTTATATCGCCGGATAAAACGTTGCAATATTTTCCGGCAACCTATATCAGCAGTTTTTATCTGGATAAAAATAATAAGGACTTTTTGACTCAACTGGTAAGACAGTTTCCTAATATTACGGTTATCGATGTACAGTCGATGATTAGTCAGGTTAGAAATATTATGGATAAAGTGACGCTAGTGATTGAAGCTGTGTTTATGTTTACGTTAGTAGCAGGTATCTTAGTGATGATTGCGACAATGCAATCAACACATGATGAAAGAATTAGAGATAATGCGATTATGAAAACATTAGGTGCAAGTAAAAAACAGTTGCGAAAAATTCTGTTTACTGAATTTTTCCTTATTGGTGCGATATCAAGTTTGATTGCCACGCTTGCCGCTAATCTAATTAGCTACGCAATCGCCACAAACCTTATGAACATGCAATACCAGATAGATCTGCATTCTTTTATAACAAGTATAGTGATTGGTACAATATTAATCACTTCAACTGGACTAATGGCTTTTTGGAGTTATCATAAGATGTCCCCTATGAGGGCATTACGTCAATTATAAAATTATATGTTACGACATTTTTTATTATTAAAGGTAGGTTTTAGTGTTAAATAAAATTAAACAGTTTTTTGAACAAAATATATCACTTGAAACAGAGGTGGATATTGAGCATCGTTTAAAGCTTGCCACGGCAGCACTCATGATCGAAATCATGAAACAAGATGGTGAAACTAAAAATGAAGAAGTTGATGCGGTCAAACAAGCATTACAAACTAAATTTGAACTCACTAAAATTGAGATCGATGAACTCTTTACTCTTGCCAGTGAAGAGGCCAAACAGTCTGTTGATTTATATCAATTTACCAGCCTGATCCGCGAACACTTTTCTACCGAAAAGAAAATTAAAACGATTGAATATCTTTGGACGGTTGCTTATGCAGATAATCATCTTGATTCACATGAGGAACATTTAATTCGTCGAATCGCTGATTTGTTGTATGTAACACATCAAGATTTTATAAAAGCAAAACTTAAGGTTCAAGAAAATCTGAAATAAATTAAAGGGCTTGGTTTTAGGACTGCATGATTTTAAAGATAAGATAAAAATCATGTTGAATCAGCAAACTCGAACAGGGTTAAATGTTGCCAACGAATTGAAGAACCTACTGCGGTATATTATGTTATGTAGTATATTAGTTTTTATTCCCTTTGTTCGATTAGGTTTTTTATTATGTATTTGCTTTTAATTGAAGATAATCCAGATTTAGTTGAAAACCTCAGTGAGTTTTTTGACAGTCATGGTGACACTGTTGATATTGCTTATAATGGTCTCAACGGTTTGAGTTTTGCGCTTGAAAATAATTATGATGTCATTATTCTGGATCTGATGTTACCGGGAATGGATGGACTGGAAGTGTGTGAACGATTACGCAAGGAAGGTCGCACTACCCCCGTACTGATGTTGACAGCACGTGATACTTTAACTAATAAATTGGAAGGTTTTAATAGTGGTGCGGATGATTATCTGGTTAAACCCTTCGACCTACCTGAACTGGAAGTACGTATAAAAGCACTTGCACGTCGCGGCAAGGCTAAAGTAGTGCAAACTATTCACATAGTAGAAGATTTGCAGTTTGATCCCAGTACCTTACGCATTACACGTGGCGGTCGCCGTATTGATTTACCGCCGATTCCAATAAAAATTCTTGCCTTACTGATGCAGCGTTCACCTGATGTGGTGAGTCGCGAAGAAATTGTTCGTGAAATTTGGGGTGATGATCTTCCCGACAGCGATACCTTGCGAGCCCATGTACATGTTTTGCGTAGCGCCATTGATAGTGGTTTTGATGTGCCTTTGGTTCAAACAATTCGTGGCATGGGTTATCAGATTGCATTATCACGATGACCTCTAACTGGAGTTTAAATAACAGACTTACGATCACTCTGGCTGTGTTCGGTGGTTTAGTGAGTCTGGTATTGGCAACAATTATTTATATTGCTTCACAAGATCTTGAAGAAAGATTGATCGATGATACTTTGACAGCGGAACTGGATGATTATGTTGCTCGCCGTCAACGCAATCCGAAATCATTACCCGAAAAGACGACAACCATTCAGGCCTATGTGGTTACTGCACAAAGTGATACAACTTATATTCCTGATGCCGTTATTAATCTTCAACCCGGGCAGCATCGCATCACTATCAATGAAATTAGTTATCGTGCATCAATGCGCATTGTTGGCGATCAACGTTATGTCGTTTTATATAACACCAGTACTTTAAAACAGCGCGAAGCTGGGTTTCGGATGCTGTTATCAATCAGCGTATTGTTGGTGACACTTATTTCAGCGCTAGCGGGTCGTTTGCTGGCAGCGCGCGTTATTGCTCCTGTTAATGAATTGGCGCTCCGTGTTTCAGAATTAAATCCTGAGGATGAACACACGCCTTTGGCGGAAGAATTTCCATGGATAGAAGTGCGTAGGTTAGCTGAAGATTTTGATGTTTATCTGCAACGGTTACACGATTTTATTGAACGTGAAAGACTCTTTACAGGGGATGTGAGTCACGAGTTACGCACACCGCTGGCGGTTATTTCTGGTGCAACCGGACTGATGCTAGCAGATGCCAATATTGATGAGGCTAACCGAAAGCGCATTATGCGTATTGCCCGTGCGACGAATGAAATAAGTGAAATCACGGCAGCATTGTTGGCACTCGCGAGAGAACAAGATTATGCCAGCAGTCACTCCATCGAATGTGATGTTGAATCTGTTGCACGCGAATTGATTGCTCGTTACAAAGAAATATTTAAACATAAACCTATAACAGTGCAACTGCACGTGCACAAGAAATTGTTAGCGCGAATGGATCACGCCATTCTTTCAATGGTCCTGGGTAACCTACTGCGCAATGCATTTAGTTTTACTGAGCAGGGTGAAATTATTGTTAGCATTGATGAACATTCGATTCGAGTGGAAGATAGCGGCTCAGGACTTGGAACACAAAATAAGGATGAATTGTTTCAACCCTATGCGCGAGGGAATCATTCGAATAGTGGTTCAGGGCTGGGATTATCTCTGGTATGGCGTTTATGTAAACGTAATGGTTGGAAGATTGAATTGCATGATAGACCTGAAGGAGGCACGCACGCTCAGCTCTGGCTGACACAAGATATTAAAGATAAAGCCTCATCTTAACGCTCCCTTAACATTACGTTTGCGCTCCCTATACACGACGACCTGTAAAATTAGGTATTAAATTTTAATACTCACAGCAGGTGTATTATGCGTACCAACACTCTAAACCCTTTACCATCAATTATTCCTTCAGCGTTACTCTCTGCAGCTAAAATTATTTTGCCATTGTTAATTTTGTTATACGGTATTTTTAATTTTAGCATGCATTTCTGGATTCTCCTTTCTCTGATTGTTGTCGGATTTTTGGCAATATCTACTCGTTTATCTAATTTAAGCACTCCTCATAAAGCAGATACTTCGATAAATAGCAAAGTGATGTGTACGGATGGAGGCACTTTTCGCTATGCCGAGAAAAATATGAAAAAACGCAATGCACGTCCGTTTGTAAAGGATGGTGGTATCTCTAAAAGTAATCATTAGAAATAAATTCTGGGAGTTAAAACTGTTTTGATCAAAGTTTTTCAAAGGCATCTAGCCAATATCAACATCTACCTATTTGTAAAAGTATTACTGCATCGTTTCTTACCTTTTTTACTATGGCTTCCACTGGTTAATAAGAAAACGTTACAACAAGATTTTATGGCTGGGCTCACGGGTGCCGTTGTGGTTTTACCTCAAGGCGTTGCGTTTGCCACCATTGCAGGTTTACCTCCACAATATGGCTTATACACCGCGATGGTAACTCCGATTATCGCGGCCTTGTTTGGTTCTTCACGACATCTAGTATCAGGACCAACCACGGCAATTTCTATTGTAGTTTTTTCTTCCATTAGTCAGCATGCTGTACCCGGTTCACCCGAGTTTGTGCAATTGGCATTAACCATGACGTTTCTTGCAGGGGTTTACCAGTTTGCATTTGGCGTTGCTCGACTCGGCGTCTTAGTTAATTTTGTTTCGCATACTGTTGTCATCGCATTTACGGCAGCGGCGGCCATTCTCATTGCAACCAGCCAGATCAAACATGTACTCGGGTTAGAGTTGGCTCGCGGCCATTCCTTTGCACACACTTGGTACGAACTGTTTAACAATATAGGGCAGTCAAATATTTATGTGTTTATTATTGCCGTAGCAACATTGGGTGTAGCACTGTTTGGCCGAAAAATATCAAAACGAGTACCTCATCTTTTATTAGGACTGATTGTAGGTTCATTGCTCGCACTTGCTTTTGGTGCAGACGTACATCAGATTAAATTACTCGGTGAAATTCCTGCTCAGCTTCCTCCCTTATCAAGTCCTGTCTTCAGTATGGAAGCAATTCGCATGTTAGCTCCTCAGGCTTTTGCTATTGCGTTGCTGGGCTTAATTGAAGCTGTATCA
Source organism: Woeseiaceae bacterium (assembly GCA_045046865.1). Taxonomy (GTDB): domain Bacteria; phylum Pseudomonadota; class Gammaproteobacteria; order UBA6429; family Thiohalophilaceae; genus JAGLTQ01. Next base: position 6,812 of record JASFYW010000074.1, read on the forward strand.
ATTGCACGTTCAGTGGCGACACGATCACATCAGCATATTGACGGCAATCAGGAATTTATTGGACAGGGTATGTCGAATATGATCAGTAGTTTCTTTTCAAGCTATGCAGGATCTGGTTCATTTACGCGCTCGGGTATTAATTACGACAGTGGTGCGCAAACCCCTTTTTCTGCCATATTTGCAGCGTTTATCCTTATGGCGATAGTGTTAATGATTGCGCCGCTAACCGCTTATTTACCGACAGCTGCAATGGGTGGCGTTATTTTATTAGTGGCATACAACCTCATCGATTTTCATCATATAAAAGAAATATTTAGAACTAACAAGAGTGAAACATCAATCTTTCTGGTGACATTTTTCTCAACGTTGTTTCTGGAGCTTGAGTTTGCGATTTATACTGGGGTGTTGTTATCGCTGGTTATTTTTCTGGCGAAAACATCTAAACCACAAATTACTATGTTGGCTCCAGATGAATCAGAAGAACGTCGTCCTCTGATTAGTATTGAAACGAAGCCTTTGCATGAATGTCAGCAGCTAAAAATTCTTAGAATTGATCGTTCAATTTATTTCGGTTCAGTTAGTTATTTACAGAGCCGGTTACAAGCTGTTGAAGCTAACAGTGGTGTAAAACATATTCTGCTGGTGGCATCACGCATTAATTATATCGATATGGCGGGTGCAGAAATGCTCACACGCGAAGCGCTGCGTCTTCAGTCGATGGGTGGCGGACTTTATATTTGTGGATTAAAAGCAGAGCTATGGCAAGTTCTAGCGGAAGGTGGCTTCTTGAGAAAAATCGGCACGCAATATTTTTTTGCAGATAAAAAAAGCGCTATCAAATCAATCTATACGATGTTGGATTCAAACGTATGTGGGCAATGTCAACATCACGTATTCAATGAATGTGAGTAGCAAATTCTGCCGATGGAAAAAGTTGTTGGTTTTAATTGAAATGCTCATTGATGGGGAGGGTTAGCATAGGAAAATTATGCTAAAGGATCCCATTCATCATTATTTTATACACAATCAAAATTTGCATAGGCATAAACTAATGCATCTATAGAGACATGCGTAAAATGCTCTGCTAAAAAACTCAATCGGTACATCCAGTAACAAGCCTGATCTGAGAACAATAACGTCATTAGGCTTGGTTATTTCATGGCTCGATTTTTCGATAATGTTTTTCGTATTTTGCAGATTTAATTGTTAGATATACTCCACCTAAGACAGCAGTGCTTGCGATAACTAATCTTAAGCTTACAGGTTCAGATAAAAGCATGATGCCTCCGGTCGCAGCGATGATTGGAACGGTTAATTGTACTGTTGCTGCTCGGGTCGTAGTAAGGTGAGGTAGGGCTGCGTACCAAATAGAATAACCAACACCCGATGCCAGTGCACCTGAGAGAATGGCGAGTACAATTCCTTTTTGGGTAAGGTATACATCGTCTTGAAATATCAGATAGGTTAATAAAACTAAAGGCAAGGTACCAATAAAATTCCAACTGGTGGCAATAAGTGGATTGCTAATAGCTTTACCACGTAATGAATATATTCCCCACGCCAGTCCTGCGACCATCATTAATAGTGCACTCATTATGGGGGGGGCGCTGACACTGGGTAATAACAAATATACCAGTCCAGTAAAAGCTAACAGAATCCCCATTAAAGCAAGGTAACCAGAACGTTCACCTTTAATGAGTCCAAACATGATCATGGTTAACTGTACCGTGCCAAATAGAATGAGTGCACCGGTACCTGTTGAGATTTCTATGTAAGAAAAAGAAAAACAAATCGCGTAGATGAATAGCATGCTGGCTGATATGGGGTTGATATTTTTTGGTTTGAATTCACGTGTGCGGACTAATAGAATTAGGATCAGAATAATTGCGCCACTCAGTAAACGAATGGATGTAAAACTTGCGGCATCAATACTTGCTTCTCCAGCATGATTGACCAGAGCTAAACGACAAAGCACAGAGTTAGCGGCGAAGGCTAACATAGCAAACAGAGTTAAAATGATTGGAGACATATAATAGTTTGACATAAAAGGGCGCTGTATTTCTCATTTATTTATACTAAATGTTCGCGCTAGTAGATGGGCTATGTCATGTTCTGTCTGGTATTCAGGATCTGTTGATGCAGGTTCTACGATCGCCCTGCCAGAATGCTCGCTATCTTCAACGTCAACAAAAGTCGAATACGCTTCTGCTTTATATTCGGTGTTCCAATGGTAATGGATGTCTCAAAGATTCATTTTGTTCCTTTACTATAGTTTTAAGTAGGGTTATTTATCGTATCTATTTCAATTACGAATCGTCTAATGTCATCTATAATAAATATAACGTCATGATTACGTGTGTACCTATTAATTAACATAGGAGTAAGTTTTTATGCAACTTTCACAAATATCTGAAACAAAACTCTCCCCCTTATTACTGGATGACGATGGGTTGCTACTTAACCCAGAGCAGTGGACTGAATCAATAGCGGTGGACTTAGCCTATAAAATTGGTATCGAGGAAATGAGCCCTGATCACTGGTTAGTTGTTTATGCGCTGCGAGATTATTTTTCTAAATTTGGTGTGGCTCCCGCGATGAATAATGTCTGTCGCTCTTACGATAAAGATAAACTGTGGGTACACGATTTGTTTGTAACGTGTCTAAACGCATGGATTGTTTCAGGCTTGCCCAATCCTGGAGAAGAAGCAAAATCTTATTTAAGTGATATGTAAAACATCACTTAATCGAAGGTTAAAGGTTTACATGATGAGTAACGAGGGCAAAAATATTTATTTTAATTATGAAAAATAAATGTCGGGTTCCAAGGAGGTATTATGCGTGTCAAAGAATTACTTAATGAATGGGCGAGTACTGCCCGAATTAACCAACCAGTAATGAACTTGAATCTGAAATTGCCATTAGAGTTGAGTGCGCATCTATTGGCTCTAAAAGATATGTATCCTGGTCGTACTCTGGAGCAACTTTCATTTGATCTATTATCAACCGCCATTAACGAGCTAAAAGAAACTATACCCTATCAGCAAGGCCCTAAAGTTATTGCTGAAGATGAATACGGTGATCCAATGTATGAAGATGTAGGAGTAACTCCCCGGTTCTTAGAACTCACAGAATATTACCGTAATAAGTTTAACCGAGAACAAGAAATACGATTACCCGATGTAGAGTCTGAGGCTGTCATGCATTATTTTGAAGCTGTAGAATAAATTAAAGCGGGGAACTTCTGAGCTCTTGATAAGTATTACTTTTAAAGAGTTTTAATTCTTGGCAGGAAGCCAAGTCAATATTCATCGATAACACAGGGACGTTGTATAGCTTGCTGCTATACTTAGCATCTTTGTTTCTCCTACCTGAGGCTTTATATGTCCTTTTCAAAACTTGGATTAAGTGATCCACTTTTAAAAGCCGTGGCTGATCTGGGATATACCAAGCCCACATCGATTCAGAAACAAGCCATCCCTGTTATCTTGTCGGGTAGAGATCTAGTTGCCGGTGCGCAAACGGGGACAGGTAAGACGGCCAGCTTTGTGTTGCCGATACTCGAGGCATTTAATACCGAGCGCACACTTCGGGGCAAGCGTATTCGTGCGCTTATTCTTGTTCCCACTCGTGAGTTGGCGATTCAGGTTGAGGCTAATGTTGCTCAGTACAGCAAGTATTTAAGCCTTACTTCAATGGCGATGTATGGCGGTGTTGATTCCGAGGCTCAAAAACAGCGGCTACTTGGAGGCGTTGATATTTTGGTCGCCACCCCAGGGCGGTTGTTAGATATGATGCGTCAGCGAGCACTCCATTTTGATGAGCTCGAAGTGCTGGTGTTGGATGAAGCGGACAGAATGTTAGACATGGGCTTTATTGACGATATCAATAAAATTATTAATCGCTTGCCCATTCAACGTCAGAGCTTGTTGTTTTCAGCAACACTGACTGACGATGTGCGTTATTTAGCCGATACCGTTTACGACGATGCGGTAGAAATATCTGTATCCCCCAGTTCTGCTACTACGCCGAAAATTGATCAGTGGCTGATCACAGTCGATAAGGATAGGAAGTCTGCTTTACTGAGCCATTTAATTAAGGAACTGCAGTGGGATCAGGCGCTTATTTTTATCGAGAAAAAACATGCTGCTGCTAAGCTGGTGAGTCAGCTTGAAAAACGTGGCATTAAAGCTGAGGCTATTCACGGTGGCAGAAGTCAGGCTTCGCGTGAACGAGTTCTGGCCGAATTTAAATCGGGTGAACTCAAATTTTTAGTGGCGACGGGCATTGCTGCCCGCGGTATTGATATTGATAATCTTACCCGTGTGGTTAATTATGATTTGCCATACAAGAGTAATGACTATATTCATCGCATAGGTCGTACCGGTCGTGCGGGCGCTTCTGGCGAAGCCATCTCTTTTGTTGCAAAAGATAATTTTAAAAATCTTTGCGCTATCGAAAGTCGTCTTGGACATATTATTAAGCGAAAAGAATTCGAAGGCTTTGAAGTTAAAAAGGTGGTGCCTATTTCTATTTTGAATTACGTTCCTAAAAATAAGCGTTAAGTAGAGCTAGTTAGATATGAATAAAAAGAAGAAGATTCAAGATTTGTATAACAAACGTCGTAAACGTGCGCGTGCAAAGTTAGATGGTCGCCCCAAGAAACATTATATATCGAAGGCCGATAGAGCAAAGGCAGAAGAAAATGCTGATGCTGCTACAATCGAATCAGGAGTAGAACGTCATAGTAATGACGATGGGAATAAATAAATGAGTTCAGAGCACATTTATTTCTTACTAAGTTAAGTTAAATCATTGTCATAGACACTTTATTCAACTATAAATAGGGGGATGTCTTTTGATGCTAAAGATTTATTAAAAGCGTCTTTCAAAAAAACATCTGTATATGGGTAAATAATTTTTACAACTTATAAGTGAGAAAGTCATGGGAAGAGAACAAAAAAGCAATAAAGAAAATAAAAAGAAACCAGCGCTAACGCCAAAGGAAAAAAAGGAAAAAAAGAAATCTAAAAAGTGAAATAAACTATATTACGCTGAGTCACTCGGGCTGTTCGGCTTCGCGCAGACGTTCTTGGCGTTCTAGTTCTTCAGCGGTGGCTGCTTCGATAACGTCGATGACTTGATCGAGATCGACGTCGTATAAGTTTTCTTCGAATTGACCTGTGAGTTGGATCTCGGGAAGTAAGTCTCCGTCCTCATAGATAGCCCATATTTCTTTTGCATAATGTGTGTCGAGCAATTCAGGTGCAAATTGGCCATAGTAACGACGCATGTTATTGATATCGCGGGTCAGCATAGACTCGGCATTGTTGTTTCCTGCCGCATCAACCGCTTGAGGTAGATCGATAATCACGGGACCTTGTTTGTCTACCAAGACATTAAATTCTGAAAGATCACCATGAATTAATCCCACACAGAGCATGCGCACAACGTATTGCATGACGACGGCATGATCTTCGATGGCTTGTTCGGCAGAAAATGTTACATCAGCGAGACGTGGCGCGACTTCGCCTTCTGCATTAGTGATCAACTCCATTAGCAATACACCATCAAGACAGTCGTAAGGTTGAGGAACACGGACGCCGGCAGCAGCGAGGCGAAACAGCGCATCAACCTCGGCCGTTTGCCATGTTTCTTCTTGTTGTTTACGACCAAATTTTGAGCCTTTTTCCATCGCGCGGGCGTTGCGGCTATTACGAGATTTGCGACCTTCTCGATAAAGAACGGCTTGTTTAAAGCTTCGTTTACTGGCTTCTTTGTAGACTTTGGCACAACGGATCTCAGAACCGCTTCGTACCATAAAAACGTCTGCTTCTTTACCACTCATTAAGCGGCCGATGACTTCATCGACCAGACCGCTCTCGATCAAAGGTATTATTCGTTTTGGAGTTTTCATAATAGGGGATCTTACGCTATTTTATTCAATCATGTGGTCTGTTCTCTCTTCACAAAGTGAGGTAAAGCATCGAATATTTAAATATATTGCATTCGTATTTGAATTATAAAACATCACTAGAATATGAAGCACTAAATATTGCTTAAATAAATCGTTCGTTAAACTGGGGAACGCCACTAATGCGCTTCGCTTGTTCTGATCACTTTGTTTCTAATATAATTTCTTCAACACATATTTTACAAGGAAGTGAATATGCCACGTAAACCCAAATAATTGGGCAGACCATGTTTATTTCATGCTAAGTTAAGTTATAGTCAGAGACACTTTATTCAACTATAAGTGGTTGGTGTTCTTTAACGTTTAATTTAAAAGTATCTGCAATACAATCCTTCCCCCCCTTGAACTGAAAAATAATTAGTGACGATAAAAAAATAAGGATGAGTAACTAAGTAATAGGAGGTTATCTCAAAAGTCAGGATTCTATAATGATAAAGGGAATGTTTGACGTTAGTGTAAAAACCTAATTAATTTGTTTATAAAAAGAGAATTACATGAAACCAGAAGTCATTGATGCACGTATTACCCCTGAAGGTCGGTTAGATGTGTTATCCAATATCGAAGTCAGTAAATTGCTCGATACTAGCCAAGGGGGCTTATACAATATTTTCCGCAACAGTTCACTAGCAGTGTTGAATTGCGGTAACAAGATGGATGATGGTAAGCAATTACTGGAACGCTATAAATCATTTGATATCCAAGTGGTGCAACAGGCGCGCGGTATTAAGTTGGAAGTGAAGAATGCGCCAGCTAATGCCTTTGTCGATGGTAAAATGATTAAGGGTATTAACGAGCATTTATTTGCGGTTCTGCGAGATGTGATTTATGTCAGTGATGAAATAAACGATAACCCTAAGTTTGATCTCAATACTTCTGATGGTATTACCAATGCTGTCTTTCACATACTGCGAAATACAAATATTCTACGTCCTATGATCAATCCCAACTTGGTGGTGTGCTGGGGTGGGCACTCTATTAAACGCAAAGAGTATGATTACACCAAAGAGGTTGGCTATGAGATGGGGTTGCGTGGTTTGGATATCTGCACGGGGTGTGGGCCGGGCGCGATGAAGGGGCCAATGAAGGGGGCAACCATCGGCCATGCTAAACAACGCATTAATAACGGCCAATACCTCGGTATTTCTGAGCCGGGCATTATCGCCGCCGAATCTCCTAACCCAATAGTTAATGATTTGGTGATCATGCCTGACATTGAAAAACGACTTGAGGCTTTTGTGCGAACGGGACATGGTATTGTGGTGTTTCCCGGTGGCGCCGGTACGACTGAAGAAATTCTTTATATTCTCGGTATTTTGTTACATCCCGATAATGCGGATATCCCTTTCCCTTTAATACTGACTGGCCCTGACAGTGCAGAAGAATTTTTTGTTGGTATTAATCAGTTTATTCTCGACACATTGGGCATTGAGGCACAACAACGTTACAAAGTGATCATCAATGATCCTGCACGTGTGGCACGCGAAATGAGCGCAGGTATTACCGAGGTGCGCGATTATCGCAGAGACAATAATGACGCCTATTATTTCAATTGGTTGCTCAATATTGAGCCGGACTTTCAACGGCCGTTCGAACCGACCCACGAAAATATGCGCAATCTTGAATTACATAAAAATCTGCCACGACATACGTTGGCGGCCAACCTGCGCCGAGCCTTTTCGGGCATTGTTGCAGGTAATGTGAAGGACAATGGTATTCGTGCTGTTGAAGAGCATGGGTTATTTGAGATTAAAGGTGACGCCAGCATTATGGACCCCGTGGATTCATTGTTAGCCTCTTTTGTTGAACAACATCGAATGAAGTTACCCGGTACCAAATATGTGCCGTGTTACCGCATTATCAAGTAATGGCAAAGAAAAATAGGGGGTAGAGAGCACAATAGAAACAAGCGTGTTCTATCGTGCTCTCTGGCCAAAATTCTTCTTAATTTGTGCTAAGATAAGCTCTTATATTTCAATACAAAAGTCACTTTCGAAACTCCAGATCTTTCTACCTTTAGTTCTTAACATTTTACAAACCCTCCTATTTCAAATATCGACATAGGTCCGAATTTAGATATCCAGATAATCAAAATAAACGAGTGAATTAAGTATGAGCATAGAGCCGGAAGATACTATAAATCAAATCAAACCTGTCGAAAGTGAGTCTCCTGTACCAGCAGAAAAAGAAGTGCCGGTCGCTAAAGCTAAGTATGAAGTGATAAGTGTAGAAAATGTCGACACCCCTGAAGGTATGGTAGGTGACCATTGGTTCCGCTATATCATTGGTGAAGGTGGCGGTAAAATTGAAGGATTAAGAGAAGGCACTTTAAAAGAAGTGACCTTGCATGCAAATAATATTGCAGAAGATCTTAATATTCGTTCAAAGGGTAAAGTTGCTGCTCCTTTGGCGCGCAAACAAAATCCTACCCCACCTGAAAAAAAATCTTAATGCTAACGTGAATGATGAAATTCAATAATTATAAGGCATAGACTGAGAGTGGCGATAAAACCAACGATTTATAAACTAAGAATTTCTTTATCCGATCTTGATCGTAATTATTACGACACACTTAACTTAACCTTGGCACAGCATCCTTCTGAAACAATAGAACGCATGATGGTTCGCGTTTTAGCGTATTGCATCAACGCTCAAGAAAACCTTGTTTTCACTAAAGGCTTGAGTGATATCGATGAACCTGATTTATGGGTACGTACCTTAGATGATCAAACCGCTTTATGGATTGAGGTTGGAGAACCCTCCGTTGATAGAGTAAAAAAATCGAGTCGCTTGGCTGATAAGGTTAAGGTTTATAGTTTTAATTCAAAAGCTGATGTTTGGTGGAGTCAGTCAAAAGAAAAATTTAAACGGTTTGATGTCGCTTTCTATAAATTCAACTGGGAAAACATTCAATCATTAGCCTCTCTTGTTCAGCGTACGATGGATATTTCAGTCAGTATTACGGATGATACAGCCTATGTTTCAGCTGAAGCGGGTGAATGTGAAGTGAACTGGGAAGTATTGCAGTAATTTAATCGTTAAAATATCACAAAAAATACTGGAGTTTTTATGAAAGAAGAACATGCCCAAGAGATTGCAGAGCAGTGGTTAACGGATGCGGCAGAAAGTGCTGCGCAAAAAGACCTTAAGGCTCATATGGGGATGATATCAAAGCGTGTCAGTGTTCTCGGTGTACCAGGATTTGATAATATAGATTACGATAAATGGTATACGCAATGCAGGCATCAGTTTGAGAATTCAATGATAAAAAGCATTGCTTACAAGGGCTTTAACTCGATCAGTGCAACAGAGACTCAGATTATATTTTCTGTTCTTGAAAGGGTGGTGGGGGCAGATGGCTCTCTGAATGAACAGATTGTTGAGATGTCTCTGGAGAAAGAAGAAGATAATTTATGGCGATTGGTGGTGGAGCGGGTACTTATCGAGAATGATGCGATGAGAAATCATGAATTATTAAATTAAAGGGATGCATCAGGGGCAGTCCCACTTATTCAGGAAAAATTGTGAACAATAATATTGTTAAAGCTCATTTATCTAATGTTGTATTCATTTTAACGAGTACATTTTTTTTATGTATGCCTGTTGTTGCACAAGAAGAGAATAATGCTAAGCATCACCCTAAAATGCATCACAAAGCAGAGGGGAAGATGCAGCACAAAGGTGGTCATATGAAACATGGTGGAGGACATCATGGTGCTCATGGAATGATTGCTAAGGGTTCCGAAAAATTTCCGACATCAGCCTACAATGAAACTAAGAAAGTACGCTCTATTGAACGGCCTTCATTACCATCTATGAAGGGTGATCCAGTAAAAGGAAAAACACTGGCTTATACATCAAGCAAGGGGCGTTGCCTGGCTTGCCATATTATGGGAGCTGACGGTGACCAAGCCGGTAATATTGGTCCGAATCTAAGCACTTATGGAAAGTTAGGACGAGACAACACTTATACCTTCCAAAAAATTTGGGATGCAAGGTCTCATAATGCTAAAACTATCATGCCACCGTTTGGGACGAATGAAATTCTGACAAAGCATGAAGTCGTACATATCGCTGCATATATAAACTCACTTAAGCATGGGATTAATGCGCCTAAGAGAGCACAACTTCAACAACGTAATTATAATGTTGCCGGTGAGGATTTCACGCTCGCTGATATTTATATTGAAGAAGGTGAGACAATATTTAAAAAACAGGGTAAGAATGGTGAGTCGTGCGCTTCCTGCCATTCGGGTACGAACAATAAAGCACCTAACTTAAAGGGTGTTGCCGCGACTTATCCTAAATATGATTCAGGGCTTAAGAATATTATTGGCCTGGAACAACGAATCAATATCTGTCAGAAAAAATATAAGCACAGTGACTCATATCGTCTAGGGAGTGTGAATTCAAATCTTATAACGAGTTACGTCAAGTTCCTTAGTCGAAGAATACCTATTAATATTTCCACTGATGGGCCTGCAGCAGAAGCACTGGAACGTGGCAAGGCGACATTTTTTAAAAAATCAGGCCAGCTCAATTTTTCATGTGCAGACTGTCATGCCACAGCAGCGGATAAATGGCTGCGCGGTCAATCTCTTAGTAGTATTCAGCCAGATGGTAAACACAGTTACACCGCATCGACTTGGCCAAAACATTTTATTGCTGGGCACGACCTAGGTTTAATTAGTCTCCGTCAACGTATTAGACATTGCCAAGTAGTGACTCGAACCTACCCATTGAAATTGCATGCTCAAGAATATACCGACTTGGAGTTATATCTTACGACGTTGGC
>JASFYW010000075.1:0-3681 GCA_045046865.1 Woeseiaceae bacterium
ATTAAGAATGTTTCGGTCATGGGGCGAGGCGTAAATACTACATTATTTTCACCTCAAAAAAGATGCCAGGAATTACGAAATTCATGGGGCGTCAGTGCTGATAACGAACCTGTTTTACTTTATGTTGGACGCATTGCCGCTGAAAAAAACCTTGACCTAGCAATAGAGACATACCATGAAATGGTTAAAGTGAATAATAAAGTGAAATTTGTCTTGGTAGGTGATGGGCCTTTATTAAGCACCATAAAAAGTAATAACCCAGATTTTATCTTTGCAGGAATGCAAACAGGTGAAGAGCTCGCAAAATACTATGCTTCAAGCGATATTTTTGTTTTCCCTAGCATGACTGAAACATTTGGAAATGTTGTCTTGGAAGCCATGGCAAGTGGACTAGGTGTCATCGCTTATGACTATGCTGCAGCAAGTACACATATCTACCCTGGTGAAAATGGTCAACTTGCATACTTTGGTGATTCATCTGAATTTATTAAAAAGGCATGTATGTACCTTAGTAATTATTTACTGTTACAAAGAATAAAAATGACAGCGGGTCATTATGCTTTAAATCAAAACTGGGGGAAAGTTGCACTTCAGTTTGAAGAAATACTATTAACCCACGCAGGTATTGATATCAACAATCAAGCCATGTTCGGCTAACTCATAAAGATAAAATTAATAATTTCCTAGTTATATTCCCCTCTACACCATTATTTTCACATAAAAAAAGGGATGAAGTAATAACTACTTCATCCCCCTTAAACTCAATGTTTTCCTTAACGTTTAGTGATTAAGAATATTTTTTAATCTTAACAGTTGAGTTTCGCCATTAGAATCATCAACACCATCATTGTCATTAACAACAAGAACAGTGCCGTCTTCTGTAACGGCTAGACCTTCAATCTTCTCTAATATAAGACCACCGGTCGCTTTTAAATCGCCCATAAGATCACGTGCCAGCGTTTTATTAACAATAGGAAAGTTTGGTGTGCTTCCATCATCAGCCGTTGCCACTAAACCTTTTATTGAGATTTTATAGATTCGTTTAATTGCAGCATCTGGTCCACCTTGGTTATCACGTTCAATAACCGCAAACTCGTCATCACCTAAGTAAGTTATATCAGATAAGCCAACCCAACCACCGTTAATAGATAATGGTGTTTCTAGTGGATAGTAGAAGAAGCTCCATTCATTTGATGCTGTATCGTAACGACCTATACGAACATGGTTTTTGATATCACCTGCCCATTCTCTTTGGAATGCAACGTATACAATTTCACCTTTCTTCGTATCAACCGTTGTAACACCTTCAAAACCAAATTTTACTTGACGGTTGTTGACAGTCGTAGGCAATGTCACCACTTCTTCAATTAAACCTTTCTTACTAACACGTAATAATAAATTTAAAGTTTCAAATGGTTTTGCACTGCTACCAATCGTTCCTTTACCTTCCGAAGCCATCCAGAAACCACCATCTTTACGAGTAGCGATACCTTCAGGATCTAAGTTAACAGTACTATCAGCATTTACCATTGATGGGTTTATTGCTGCTAACTTACCCATCATGTCTTTTAGAATAATTTCTTTTTTTATTTTTGCCGGAATATCATCAATATCAATTTTTAATATACGGCTCTTTTTGTAAAAACTATCTTGAACGGTATAGACAGTATCTTCATCATGACGATCCATCGCTAACCCCGATAATGCGCCCCAAGGGATAGGCGTTCCATCTCGACGGTTTTTAGATACGATAGTTGGATAATTCGTACCTTCGCCACGCTTGTAAATAGTGAGAGCTGAACGAATTTTATCACCACGATCATCTTTTTCACCCGCAGTAATAAACAGGTTACGTTGAGGAATAGCGAGCAAACCTTCTGGCTTAACCGCCGTTGGTAATACTTGCATCAGCTTAGGTGCTTTACCGTTATGCTTTAATTTATAAACTAAAGCGACGCTGGCACGTTCTGAACCAATGAAAAGCAATTCATCTTTACCAAACTTTCCAAACTCTGCATTCTCTGGCTCATTTCCTTTTTTACCAGCACGCTTATCAGGGAAATGACCGTGACGAACGATTGTATGTTCTACGCTGTTACCCGCAGCATACGCAATGCTTCCGTCGGTATTAAAAATTGTAAAACCACGAGTACCGCCAACAAAATCACCTTCATCCGCTGTAACAAACTGACTGTTTGAAATCCAGCTAACACCATCAGGTTCTCTTGGTACATTTTTAAGCGAACCATTTAATTCGATTAATTTATCTTTAATTGTATCAATTTGGGTTAAATCCACAGTGCCTGCGCTAAAGTGGTTGATAACATCACCACTTTTAAGATCAAGTAACACAATGTGATTATTTTCTTGTAAAGTGATAACAGCAATATTATTGCTATTGATATCAACATACTCTGGTTCAGGGTCATCAGCAAAACGCATACCACTTAAACCTGTTAAGCTTATTTTACGCATCGACCAATCAGCCGGCATCCCTACCATATCAACAATAACGACATAGCCAGCAGGTGCTTGTGATGGAGCACCATCACCGAGGTCTTCATCACGTTCATTTTCTATTGCAACAACAGCGTATTTACCATCAGCACTAACAGCGATTGAATCCGGCTGCCCACCTAAATCAAAACTTGTCACTAAAGCGTGAGATGTAATATCAATAACTTGTAAGTTACCACTTGGTGTAACAAAGTTAGCTGAAGTATTCACGGCTGCTAAAGCATATTGCCCTGCAACAGTAACAGAAGTCGGTTCACCACCAAGAGAAGTGACACCGGCTGCTAATGGTTTTGCAGGATTAGTTATATCAACAAAACCCAAATTGTCAGTTTTACCATCGGTATAAACTAAAGTATTACCGTCTTTACTTGCCGCGACTATTTCAGCAACTGTTTCAGAATTAATGTCTGTATTCAAATAGACGGGGAATGTAGCAATTCGTTTAAATCCATTACTGTGATCGTCATCAGCAATAGCGGCAGACATAGACAATGTTGTTGCCATTGTTGCAATAAGTATTGATTTTTTTAATAAAAATTTTGGTGCGTGCATGTGTAGCATCCCTATAGTTAAATTTTTAATTTATTATAAGGAGACAACATGTCATAGATATGACAGTTTAATTAAATAAGAACAGTACCGTCACTGCTGTTGTAAACCCAATCCCTGCTCCAACTAGGACGTCGGAAGGATAGTGTAACCCCAGAATCATGCGTGAAAATGCAACTAAAATACTAACAGGTACAAGAAAGATAATAAATTCCGGATAGTAATAACAAACAATCATACTAAAGCCTATCGCGTGCAAGGTATGCCCAGAAGGGAAGCTATATTGATCTAATGGTTGCGTACCTAATTCTATTCCACCATTCACAGTATAAGGGCGAGCTCTTTTAGTGCGTTTTTTAAGATACAAATATACGAGTGTCCCGCTTAATCCTGCAACAAGCATTTGTGCAACAACAAGAACAGCTTCTATTCCATAAAAAAGTGGCAGCATCAACATTAATGCATACCAAAATACGCCATTACCTAAACGAGAAATAACTGAAAAAAATAATTTAATAAAATTATAGTGGCAAGCCCGATTAAAGAAACCACAGAGTTTCATATCAAAATTAAATGCTTTTTCATACATAGCCATTCCCTCTCTTACGTTACGCT
>JASFYW010000076.1:0-4836 GCA_045046865.1 Woeseiaceae bacterium
GCAACAGCAAAATCTCTTACCGCCTCCTGCACAATTCGTAAATGTGAAGCAGTGGCCGAATTCTCTCTTTGATCCAGCCCCTGACAAAAACGTAACGCAACTTCACAGGCATCCGTTTTACTGATTTGATCGTCCAGATCTCTTAACCAGCCAGCCTGAATCCACTCCCTTAAATATGCGATAGCATTGGTTTCGGTTTGCCAAATGCCCGTTCCCCGGCAACGCTCCAGCTCCGTATCAAGAGCAACCCTGGCTTTACCAAATGGCACATCACTGCTTTCTTTAAAAAGATCCATCAGGAATGCCAGTATCAACGGTGCATTTTTGGCACGCAGTAATTTCCATGCCTTATTTTCCAGATACTGGCGATTGAATTTTGCATGAATGCCCTGGAAGCTCATTGGCCTATTACGCAATTTTTATGCATAGCTCTAATTCCAGATAATTTATCAACATCATCTCACTATAATTCTAAGCTGATCTTTTTCATTTTAATGAGGACCTGAATTAACATTAATAGTATGACTCACTGTGATGTTATATTTCAAGGGGCATCTATCTCATCACCCACCCTAAAAAAGCATCTTATAGCAATCATACTAATTTATAATTTATCGATTAACCTGTGTTCTTCACGACCCCTCAAAATGGATATCCATGTATGACTATCAGTGCTTTGAACAATCAATTACACATAAACCAATCAGGCGCCTTTCATCCTCACTCATCATGCCTAAGAGCATATCTTTCAACTCTAATGCTGATTTTGGTTTCTTTCCATAAGGTGGAGGTGCTATAAATTCAATACCAAACCAAAATACAAGATAAATTCCATAACCTTGCGCACCTGGATCACGGGTATATTTTTTAATTAACTGTTCCCACAGTGCTGACCATAATTCTCTGCTCTCGCTAAGTTTTATTTCAATGGGAACATTAAAGCCTTCACCATCATTGTAAGAAACCTTGATATCTGCTCGTTTTTCATCGGCATAATAACCTTCTTTACTTGCATCTATTTTTAACGGTGCTAATAGTTTTTTTAAATCCGAAAGCAATGCATCACGACAAGCATTTTCTATTTGAGGCCTATCTTCTCTCCAATATTGCATGTAATCTTTTGTACTTCCATGGCGTATATAATTTGCCAGGCCATAGAGATGCGTTTGTGTAATTGACATTAAATCAGCAGCATTTGCGGGCTCTGCATTATCAAGTGTTTTTCTAACCTGAAAAATATCCGGCACCTGGAATACCGCATCTCTCATGGCTTTACGCTGGTGATACAGTGCACCACGTAGTTGATCTTTCCAGTTCGCTAAATCCGGTAACTCAACCAGACGTTCAAGCTCGCTATTTGCATCTACACTTTCAATTGCAGATAATTTATTAATTAAGCTTGACACCAGGTTAACCGCATCCATAGCTGGTGTTACTGTATAAGTCTTTCCATATGGTTTAACATCAGGTTTGAATAAGCTTCCCATTTTTTGAATTAGTACACCCATAGTTGTTTCTGGTAATTTGTATTCATACTTCCACTGATCACGCCTTGATGTTAGAAATCCTGCAACAGCATGTATACGTTTTGAATTCCCTCCCATAAATTCATACACCTTACCTTCATAAGGCTTTGGGTTTAATAAAAGCCCAGCTGCAAACCATTTACTGCGCTGCATTACATCCATGCTTTTAGTTTTTAGTTTGCTGCCTATTAATGATAATAATTCAGGACATTCATATCTCAGCGCTGCTTTGAGCAGCTCATCAAGCATGTGTATTTGCTGCGTTTTTGCTCTAACAGGGAATTTTTTTAATATTGGGATAACAGATTTAATTGCAATTTTTGACCATAGCTCATCAAAGGCAAGTTGGTAAATACCCGTAATATGATCTTTACCTGATTTTAAACAGGCCGTCGCATATTGTATAAAAATATCACTCATTAAATCATGGTTATTTTTTAAAAAGAATTCTAACCATAATGATTTATTACCCGTTATCTCGGTAAAGTAAAATATCAATGCATAGTTTATTTGTTGTTCAGTAAGGTTATTTAAATCATCTGGACTCTGCGTATAAATTTCATCCAGACCAGCTAAAACAGCTTGCCCAATATAATAAGAGCGGGAATCAATATGAGTCTTAATAATATCTTGAATTGATGGGAAATCGCTACGATTTATAACTTTCTTAAGGCCTGTTAGCGAAACCTCATACATATCATATCGACCAGGAAAAATTGATTGCAGCCTTTCATGAGAGGTATCGCCTCTGGCTTCTATTAAATGGCCATAATAGGCAAAAGCAATATCATGAAATATGGCTGGCGAGGCAGTGCCATTCTTTATTTCTTCTTTATGCTTAATTAGTTCAGTTATCCATTTTAATTTTCTCTGATTTTCTTCCTTATTGCGTTTTTTTCTACTGGACGCATTTTCTATTATCATGTCGTAACGCTCACCTTTTACTACCAGTAGATCCTCTAATGTAGTTCTGAATTCAGGATGATGATTTACCCATTCAAATACATCATCTAGTGTAAAATCAATTTGATTTTCATCCAGTTCTAGAAAAGACACGGCTTCACGAAAAAAACCATTAGCAATTTCATCATTTTTATACGCTATAGCCTGCTCAAGATACCAATAGCCAATATCAGGCGGTGCTTTTACTCCAATTAATCTGTCATATACGTGATGAAAAGAACTACTCGGTCCTTTCGCTAATCTGCTGGCACCTTCCATTAATATTGCCTTATAACGTTCTGGCTTTTTACTAATCCACTGCGAAGCGGTCACTTTCTGCCTATTTTGATTGGCTGAGCTATGACCATATTTATCTAGTAATATGCCAAGCCAATCGTATAGACGTGAATCACTTATACTATCACCCCATAGCATAAGTCCTTTAGTCAGTAACTCACCTAAAAAATCATAAAAACTATAAGGACGAATAAAACCTTTTATTTCTTTTTTATTACTCAGTATATCCAGTAATTCTGCTATTTCATTTCGTGAAGATTTTTTAACAAAATCATCTCTCCAAAATTTATAATACATGCCACAATAAGACTCATTTTTTGGCTTATGAAGGTAATCCAGAACTTTGCTTACAGGCAGAACAGCAGGATACATCTGTAACAACAATATACCTAATAAATCATCGTCACTGTCCTCTGTTATTCCATTTTTTATATCTTCGAGTAAGGTTAAATATTCTTTGAAGTTATTAGGGCTATTGTCATAATTTTTAAATAGAATATGAAGTGCAGATCGTCTAATGCCAGAGTACCATGTATGGTCTTTAACAATATTCAATAAGCTTTTTTTAAGTTTGGGATATGATGCCCCATACTCTATAGAATCCATTACGCAATCAATCAGCGCCTGGTTTGCCGAATCTCTTGATGAAGATACTATAATTTTTTGGAAAACATCTTCCATATCAGGTGTTGCCAATGCACCAAATGGAGATCGAATCCAGTTCTCGCTTCTAAATCCTGGATGCTGTGTTGCTTCGTTGTACAAGTAATGAAGCAATATCTCTTTCTGCTGCCTGGTAAAAAAGGTCACATCACCATATAGAACAACACCATGCGGATCGCGTGACAGCATACTCTCTCTGTGATTTACACAGACTGTTACAAGCCATGCATATAATTCACGTAAAGAAGAAACAATACCACCATCAGGCGATGTGATTAATGATAAAACCCGACCTAAAGGTAAGCCTTTTTTCTCAATAAGCTGGTTCAAATAACCTGCCGCAAGAAACCCAGCAATACTTCGATGCAGTGGCTTACGTAACCCGTCTGAATTACCGTGTTCGAATAATTTTGATTTTAATGTATGTTCAATTAAACCACTGTTGTTATTAAAAATTTCGTTAAAATACGGATATTGTTTATTTTTATTTTCGGGAGAAAGCGCATATCCTTCTATTCCGCTTATCAACAGATGTACATATAACATACCGGCTGTATTGAGAATTTTCTCAGTGGAATGCATGCATTGCCTGTTAGCCGCTCTATGTTCACGGTTATCTTCCAGAACAAACTCTTTACAGGCCATTTCATAAGCCTGCTTGCGACTATCTGGCCAGTCATCATCCGATACCGCTTTAATAAAGATTTTTAAAATAACGGGATTGCCCAACAAAGATATAAAATCCTGTTTTCTAGCCCATTCAAAAAATTTCTCCAGATTAAGAGAAGGGTTTTCATATTGAGCTATTTTACTTATACCCTCTTCATTAAGCGGTTCCAGATGTAAAACAACTATTCCCTCTTGTGAGGTAATCGCATTTAAATCCTGACTATCACCTGCACCCAGCCAATCTGCTTCCCTACAGGATATTCTGAACGATGGACAACCCAGTTTTTTTAATTGCTTACGAATTGCATCAAGTGGAACAAGGCCATTAATTGTTCCAGCACGAATTTCATCTAGCCCATCAATAAAAAGAACTTTATTTTTCCAGGAATCTTCAGTATCAAAATTAATAAACTCTCTTGCTGTTATATACATGCAGCCCGGTTGCTGCGACTCATATTTAAAACTCTCTGTCTTGCCTGCTCCTGAATCTCCTAATAACACATAAGCTGATATGTCACGATAATCAGATAGTGGTTTATTCTCTGATAAATGTTCAACACCTCCATCCTGGCCATACGCAACTTCCGTACATGTTCTAGATACATAATTTTGTTTTTTAAGATGCATTGTTCAGCCAGTACATTGCCGGGTAACTTAAAAACTCCTGTATCGATAAACCATCCCCACCTACTAATAATGTTTTAGCATTTTTATACTCACCACTAAATTTATCAAAACC
>JASFYW010000077.1:0-11922 GCA_045046865.1 Woeseiaceae bacterium
GAGCGCGGCACCAGCAGTATAAGTCAAATACTTAACTATCTTGTTTTTAATATAGTTCCAACATTTGCGGAATTTATTTTAGTCGCGTTTATTTTATTAGGAAGTTATGATTCTAAATTTGCAATAGTCACGTTTACTACCGTTGCTATATATATTAGCTTCACGCTGATGGTAACTGAGTGGCGTATGCATTTTAGACATAAGATGAATTCATTGGATTCAGAGTCTAATGGGCAAGCGGTCGATAGTTTAATTAATTATGAAACAGTAAAATATTTTAATAATGAAAGCTATGAAATAAGTCGTTACGACAAAACATTGTCGTCATGGGAAAATGCTGCGGTTAAAAGCCAAACCTCGATGTCGATTTTAAACTTTGGGCAAGGAGCAATCATTGCATTAGGTTTAACTTTTATTATGGTTTATGCAGGGCAGGGGGTTATTGATGGAACGATGACCTTGGGTGATCTTGTTTTAATAAATACCATGATGCTACAGCTTTTTATGCCATTAAGTTTTTTAGGTATTATCTATCGTATGTTAAAACATACACTTGCAGATATGGATATGGTATTTAAACTGCTAGATGAAAAGCATGAAGTGCAGGATGTCGTTCATGCTAAAGATTTAATTCATAAACAAGGTAAAATTGTTTTTGATAATGTCAGTTTTTCATACCAAGATGATAGAAAAATATTGCATGACATCTCATTTACAATAGAACCTGGGCAAAAATTTGCAATTGTAGGGCAGTCAGGATCCGGCAAATCTACACTCGCACGTTTACTATTTCGTTTTTATAATATTGATCACGGCCGTATTCTTTATGACGACCAAGATATTTCTCAAGTCACACAAAATAGCTTACGTCAGGCCATGGGTATAGTGCCTCAAGATACCGTTTTGTTTAATGAATCTATTCTCTATAACATTGAATATGCAAAAACAGGGGCAACACGTGAAGAAGTTATTCGTGCTGCCAAGCTAGCGAACATACATGACTTTATAGATAGCTTGCCAGAAGGTTACGACACTGCGGTAGGTGAACGTGGTTTAAAGTTATCGGGCGGTGAAAAACAACGTGTTGCCATTGCTCGTGTTATTTTAAAAGGTTCTCCCATTTTAATTTTTGATGAAGCAACTTCTTCACTCGATTCTAAATCTGAAAAAATTATTCTTGAAGCTTTAAGTTCAGTTGCTGAAACGCACACAACCTTGGTTATTGCACATCGTTTATCAACGATTACAGATTCAGATCAAATTTTAGTAATGGATAATGGACGGATTGTCGAACAGGGTACACATCAAGAATTATTAAAAAAATCAGGCTTATACGCAGATATGTGGGCTTTACAACTACAAGAAGGCGATGACAGCGAGTCTTAAAAACCTTGTTATCTCAAGGTTACCGTTATTTAATAAACAAGATTATATAGTTACCGATGAAAACACTCTATAATGAACAACTTATATTTAAGCAGTACATCAAGTAACATTTTGAGGTTTTAATTAATGGATCAGTCAATCAGCACTAAAGTCGGTTTCACTCCAGATATCAAGCAAGAGCTAGCAGAGAGCGGTTGTTCAGGTACCGAGCCTTTTGCATTACAAGTACTCGATGATTCAATGGAACCTGAGTTTAAAAAAGACTGCATCATTATTATTGATGCTTCAGCAACAGTGACGCATGAATGTTATGTGATGGCTTCAGTAGAAAATGGTTATATTTTTCGACAGTTACTCATTGAAGGTGATAAGTATTTTATTGCTCCTTTGAACGAAGCGTATATGCATGAAAAAAGAGAAGTGACTTTCAA
The DNA here is from genome assembly GCA_045046865.1 of Woeseiaceae bacterium. Classification (GTDB taxonomy): domain Bacteria; phylum Pseudomonadota; class Gammaproteobacteria; order UBA6429; family Thiohalophilaceae; genus JAGLTQ01. The sequence continues at coordinate 1,818 of JASFYW010000077.1, forward strand.
AGCGTTAGAAGGGGTTATTGTGCAACAAGCCAGTTCTAAAGGTAAGCGTAGTGAACGCAAGCGGTATGAATAAGTCTTAAAATTAAATGATGCCAGAACATGCGAAGCAAGTTAGGGTAATACTGATGAAACGCGTAGCGGTTCATTAAGTGCAAAGGTATCGCCTTTGCAACCTCTGCGTTAAATCCCTTAATTTGTTACGAAGGAGCCATTTGCTCTTCACGAATATTAGCGGTGAAATAATCTATCGCAGTATCTTCATCAACTTCATTTTCATTTTTATCAAATAAATCCTGCTCATAATCACTCCAGCCTCGTAAGCCTGTTTTTAATGAGACGATATTTTTATATCCCATCTTTTGCATAACTTCACATACAAATATACTTCGGTTACCGGAGCGGCAGGCAACTATAACTTCTTTGTCTCTAGCGTTAACAAGTTGTGGAATGGTTTCTTCATAATCCCATTCGCATGCTGTTTCCAGAACGCCACGGGGGACATTCAATGAGCCTTTAATATGCATTGCTTCAAATTCATAAGGTTCTCTTATATCTAATAATAGAAGAGAAGGGTTTTGTTCAAAACGTTCTTCTAAGTCCCAAGGGAATATTTCAGAAACATTTTTAGCACTTTCGGCTACAAGCTCATTAAATTTTTTCATAATTTAATCTTTTTTATTAAACCCACGTTGTACAGCCATAACGGCGGCTTCTACTCGTGAATGAACTTCAAGTTTTCTTAAAATTGCTTTTACATGTAATTTAACGGTACCGTCTGAGATACCAAGATTTCGCGCGATGGTTTTATTGCTTTGACCTTCAGCTAAAAGACCAAGGATCTCAGTTTCACGTGGTGTTAAAGATGAAAAAGGGCTGTCATCTTTTTCTTCGGATTCAGTTGTTTTACCTTGTACCGCTCTCGCTAATATTGGTGCAAGATCGGGTGCAACCACTGTTTTCCCTGCAACAATTTCACGCAATGCTAATACAAGTTCATCGGGTTCCATATCTTTTAATAAATAGCCTTGAGCACCTGCACGCAATGATTTCAATAAATCATTTTCTTCAGTGCTAGTGGTCAACATAACGATGGGTAATGATTCATTTTTTTCACGAAGCATGGTTAAAACTTCAAGGCCATTAATGCCCGGCATTCGCATGTCTAATAAAATAATATCAGGATTTAGATCATCCACTAATCGTTGAGCTTCATGGCCACTACCTACAGAGGCAACAACTTCAATACCTCTGCTCGTTAACAAACCTTCTAAGCCAACACGAAAAAGTGTGTGATCATCTATTAGTAATGTACGTAAGTTACTCATGGTAATAAATCTTCGTTAAGTTGAGTTGCTGGAGATGGTGGAGAAACAAGAACGGGTTTTTTATTCTGCGGTGGTAATTCAGTGTGACCAAAGTGAAGCATGATTCTAGTACCTTCATTAGGTTCGCTTTCAATTTTTACGGTTCCACCTATACGCTTGGCTCGTTCATGCATAATACTTAAGCCTAGGTGATCATCTAGCGTGATATCTGCATTAGGTACATTATTTATACCAATACCATCATCTTCAATTAAAATACGACAATCACCTTGTGTATCGCTTCGCAATATAACTCGAACAGTATGTGCTTGAGAATGTTTACGAATATTGTTTAATGATTCTTGTATTATTCTCAAGGCTTGTACTTCAATACTTGCAGGTAACTGTAAAACATTCCATTCTTTTTGCAAGAAAATAGAAATATCGGTTTGGTATTGAAATCGTTCAATAAGATGTTCAACGGCAGGAATTAAACCGCGTTTATCAATTGGAGCACGGAAGTGAGTGATTAACTCTCGTAACTCAGAGTAAGCTTCATCTATGTTGTTTTCAATTTTTTCTAACTCATGCCAAACATCGGATTCTTTACCACCGCGTAGTGTTTCATCTAGAACACGCACTTGGAAACGTAAGCTTGCAAGTGTTTGTGCTAAAGAATCATGTAATTCATGAGCGAGTCTATTTCGTTCTTCCATTAATGACACGCGGTTTGCTTCGTCTTCTGAATGCGCCTTATCAATAGCCATACCAAGATGACGGCCAATACTTGTTAATAAGTCTTCAATTTCTTCTTTGTTGTGGAACTCTTTATTGCTGACAAATAAGTTGTAAACGCCCAATGTTTTATCACGATATTGTAGAGGTACTGCTATCATTCCAATATCTTCTATTTTGTCATCAAAAAAACTTCGGCCAAGGATCTTGTCGCATTGGGCTACACTATCTTGAAACTGAACTTTTCCATTTTTGTAGGCTATTCCACATAAGCAATCAATAGATGGAATGAGCTGTTCTTTCTCCATTAATTCGTCATCTAAACCAATGCTGGCAACCAATCGCATTTGATCATCATCAGTTAGTAAACGGACAACAGCCGCACGTGCGTTTACAACTTCTTTTAGTGTTAATAGAAAGCGTGAAAGCAAATCATCTAAATCGCGTGAATTATTAATACTTGCTGCAACATCATAAATTATTTCAAGCGAGTGGGTTTTTCTTTCGATATGTTTAGTTTGTTTTTGTACCTGACTTTGCATATCTAAGGTTAATGTTTCAAGTCTATCGCTAAGGACATTGATACCTTTGAAAAGGCCAGTAAATTCACCTTGTGCTTTAATTGAAATTCGAGCTGAGTGATTATCATCTAACATTTCATCTGACCACTTTTGTAAATGCGTCAGTGGAGAAAGAAAGTTAAAACGAACTTGCTTTAGAAGAAAAGCAAGTATTGCTATAGCAATTAGTGAGATAGCAGGAATAACATAAATGAATAAAGTGCTTGGATATATCGCCGATAAAATACCCGACGTTGCTAATAGCAAAATTACAAAAGTTAAACCAAAAACAGTTGTACATAAAGGGCTTTGCCAAATCGGTGGATTGACCGATTTTACAACCATTTTATTAGTCTTATCTGTTTGATTATTTTTGCTCATTGCTTAAAAATGATGTTCAGTACCTGAAGAATTTTCAATGTAACTTGGGTCATTAGGATTTTTGAAAATAAATTGCATTTCATCATTGTCATCGAGTTTTACGTAGTCTAACTCTGTGCCTTTTAATAACTCAAAACAACCGGCTGATACAACTAATTTCACGCCTTCGCTGTCAAAGAAGATATCATCATCTAAATCACGATCTTCAAATCCCATGACATACTCAATAGCACCATTTTCATTTTTATTAGCGGCAAGACGTATTTTTAAACCCGCATTATCGCCTTGTTTTGTAGAATCTAAAATTTGTTTTGCTGCGGCTTTTGATACTGTAATCATGATAACTCCAAATAAATAACGTGGTGAATAGTTTAAAGTGATAACCAACTAAATCAGTCAATTATATCAAATTAGGTTTTACTCTGTCGAATAAATTCAACAAATTCAGCTACCCAATGGAAACGGCTGGTATCACGTAAGTGGGCGTAGTTTGCGATGAGGTTTTTGTAGATTAATCCATCGTGTAGGCCGGTGATTCCACTGCCTCGTTTCATTTCATATGCATATTTTATATCAGAATTAGCATCGAGATCTGAGGTATTTTTAAAACTCGAATAGTGAAATTCATGTGCATAAATAGCTGTTTGACTATGAGATTTATTCCATAGAAAGTCATTAGTACATTCAAGTGAAACATAGCCACGACCTTGCGGCTTTTCATTCATAACAATTTCTGCCGGTATAGCACCGACCATGGTTGACGTTTTACCCTGCCACTCGATAGATTGAGAAAGATACATTAAACCGCCACATTCAGCATATGTAGGTAGACCTGATTCTATAGCCTGTTTAATTTGATGGCGTAAGCTTGTGTTTGCTTCGAGTTCAGACATCCAACTTTCTGGAAAGCCACCACCAATATATAGTGCATCAACATCAGGTAAACATTCATCTTTTAATGTATCGAACGGGATTAATTCAACACCTTCAGCACGAAATGCATTTATGTCACCAGGATAATAAAAACCGAAAGCAGCATCGCGAGCAATGCCAACTTTAAGCGTGATAGGTTTTTGTTTGTCAGAGATTTGGTAACTACTTTTGGGAAGCTCATTAGCCGATGCTGCGATTTGTAAAAACAGATCGAGATCAACATGTTTTTCTATAATGGAGGCGATGTTAGATATTGTTTTATTCGTATCGGTTGCTTCATTGCTAGGTATAAGCCCAAGGTGTCTTTCTGTGATGTTGAGGGTATTTAATCGCGGGACTGCACCGACTACTTTGATGTCAGTATATTCCTTTATAACATCACGTAATTTTTTCTCATGACGTGGGCCACCGACTTTATTTAAAATAACGCCTGCTATAACAATATTTTTATTAAAGGCCTGATAACCAAGGAGTAGGGGAGCAATACCGCGAGTCATACCTTGAGTATCTATCACAAGCACGATAGGGCTTTGTGTGAGTTCAGCAACGGCAGCATTGCTGTTACTGCCATCAAGAGCAACACCGTCAAATAGACCTTTATTGCCTTCTATAATAGAAATGTCAGCATCTTTAGAGTACAAAGAAATCGTTGCTAACATCTCATCATTAGACATCGTTTGAAAGTCTAAATTATGGCAGTCATGATCAGAAGCGCGAGATAACCACATTGGATCAATGTAGTCAGGGCCTTTTTTATAGGGACTCACCGATAAGCCGCGTGCGTTTAACGCAGCACAGAGGCCGAGCGTTATCGTGGTTTTACCTGAAGATTTATGTGCTGCAGTAATGAAAACTCGCTGCATTTTAGGCCTCCCTTAACGTTAAAAAGAGGACAGACCGATAAACGATCTGTCCTCTTTAAACGAGAGATTAATATTTGTAATTACTTACTGTGATGTGGATCGACAGCTTCGTCTGCTAAAGACTCAGGTAAGAAACGTAAAACTTTTACTGCGAAGGCTACCATAAAGAGTGCGACTGCAAAGCCACCGACACCTAAAAGAGCTTCTGCAAGAGTTGGTGTATATGAATTAACGATTCCATCAAAGAATGAACTTGAAACTTCTTTACCTGGGAATAACTCTAATGGATACGCTTGCCCACCAATAATGATGACATACATTTGTATCAGGCCACCTAAAACAATAAAGACTGATGCGATGGAGATTGCCGAACGTGAGTTAGCTGTTCTAGGACAATAGATTAGAGCTAAGGGTATTAAACTACCTAAAATAATCTGACCATACCAGAACAATTGTGTGAAGATTCCACCATCTCTTAAGATAAAGGCTTCAACACCATGATGCTCAGTGGCATATAAATTAGTTAAATGTTGCACGATAACAAAGTAAAGAACACCTGCTACAAATACACCTAATAGGTTTTTTAAACGCTTAAACATTGCATCGCCAAGCGGACGCTCTGTCCATTTGTACGTAGCAATCACAATCAATAAGAAAATAGCTAAGCCGAATGAGAATGACATAAGCACAAACATCGGTGCCATAATAGCGGCATCATAGGCTTGACGTGCAACAAGGAAACCAAAGATAGATCCTGTACCGGTTGTTAATGCCAAACGCCAGAAAAATGCTGTAAAGCCAGCAATTTTACTGTATTTATTCATATTGCGTTGCAACATGGTCCACATGTAGATACCAACGATGGCAAAGAAACCATTATAGAAAATCATATTCCAAGCAAAGATAGATTTGAAGTTATAAACGGTCATCGCCACGATTAATCTATCAGGACGACCTAAATCTAAAACTAATACCATTAAACCACCGGCTAATAATGCTAAGGCAACGAGTGTGGATAGCGGAGCAAGGGGTTTATAAGCGGTTTTACCAAACACAGAGGAAATAGAAGCAATGTTAAGTGCGCCTGACGCTGCAACAATCAGGAAAACAGCAAACACATGCGGTAAGCCCCAAACAATTTGATTGGTCATGCCGGTTACATAGTGCCCACCATGTTCCATATAAAAATGTGAACCAATAGCTGCGAGAACGAAACTGCCAAGAAGGGCAAGCAACATCCAATAGTTTGTGCTGTTGCCGTCAATTTGTTTAAAAGCTGTTTTTATCATATGAAGACTTCTCTTTACCTATTTCTATTTCGTAAAAGGTATTTATTATTACAGGAACTTAAACTTTAAAGCCCTTGATAGCGTACGCCGGTATTTAAACCAAGATCTGCACGTATTTGTTCGCCGCCATGTTTTTTCAATTCAATTGAAATTGCACTTGTTGCATCTTTTAAGTCACCAAAGATCATTGCGCCGTGCTCTGCTTTACTACAAGCCGTTACACAAGCAGGATCTTCGCCTTTATCAACTTTATGAGCACACATGTTACAGCTTTCAACTGTACCGATACCACGTGGTGCAGTTGGCTTTTGAAATTCAACTTTTTCATGAACGAATGAACGTGCTTTGTATGGACAAGCCATCATGCAGTAACGACAACCGATGCAAGTATGTTTATCAACTTGCACGATACCATCTTCACGTTTCATTGATGCGCCAGTAGGGCAAACATCAACACAAGGCGCTGTTTCACAATGCTGACACATTAAAGGTAATGATTGAACATGACCTGTTTGTTTGTCTGTAATGGTTACTTTACGAATCCATTGTGATTGTTGTTCTTTGCTTGAGTGTGCATCACTTGCTGGACCCCAAGCATTTTCTGTTTTACAAGCAGTAACGCAGTCAGTACAACCTTTGTTACATTTATCTGTATCAATCAACATGCCCCAACGATTAGAACTTGATGCTTTATCAGCATCTGCTTTAGCGTGAGCAACTTGATTTAAAATGATTCCCGGCGCAATGGCTAAACCTGCGACAGCAGCAGATTGAGCTAAAAATTTACGACGGTATGTATTTGTATGATTTTTATCCATTTGATTTTCTGAAATAGACATTTATTTGCCTCCTTCAGTCATTGAATGGTGAGGATTTTTTGCAGAGCGAAGTTTCTTCGCTGCTTCTTCAGGTAAATCTGAATGGCAATCGAAACAATCTACATTAACGGCTGCGTAGTTATGACAACTACTACAGAAATGCTCATCGTCACCGATGCGAGCATATTCACCTTTGTCATTTGGTGTTACGTGGCAGTTAATACACTCTGTGATGCTATGCTCTTTAGTGCGTATACCTTCACGCATCGTTAAATCACGTTTATGCTTTAAAAACTCCATGTGGTTTCTACGCATAACACCAATGGGCTCAACACACTCGGTCTTATCAGATGCTTTCATTTTAGCCTTTGGTGGTACAGGGCCTAACTCTCCAGCATTGGATAATACAGGTAGGGCAATAAGCCCTACCAATACGACGAGATGTTTTGCAAACTGTCTAAATGACATCATTTACAGCAATCCTCAGTTTCTTCTTATACTAATTATTAACTAAACTAAATTACGCGTCGCCCATTGCCATGTCGATGTAGCCTGTTGGGCAAACATCAGCACAGATATGACAACCAATACATTTTGAGTAATCAGTTGCAACATAACGACCCATAGTCGCTTCAGCTTTAGGAACACGGTATACAGCGTCTTGTGGGCAGTAGATAACACAGTTATCACACTCAAAACACATACCACAGCTCATGCAACGATCAGCTTCTTCTACAGCTTGTTCTTCAGAAAGACCTTTCATACGTTCTTGGAAGTGACCTAAAACTTGGTCAGAATCTGGAACATCTTCTGTACGTAAGTGACGTGCAGTGTATTCAAAGTGACCTAAGAATAATTCGTCAGAAGCAATAATTTCATGTGCTGAACGATCTTCGTAGTTATGGACTGAGAAATTTTCTGTATCTGTTGCGTCTACAGAATCATGTATACAGTCATCAGGAGATAAGCCGGCTTCATTTAATTTGCTTAATAAGTCGAAGTGATGCTTATCAACTTTAGGACGTTTACCCATTTCTTCTTTTGCGAAGTAATGTTCAATACTTTCAACAGCAATAGATGCTTGGCCAATAGCCGTTGTTAAAAGATGAGGACGAACGATATCACCACAAACGAAGTGACCTTCTTTACCAGGAACTTGGTAATGTGCATCAGCGTCGATTAAACCACGGTCATTTGCCATGTCATCGAAGCCGTCAAACTTACCACCTTGACCGATAGCTGAAACTAATAGGTCAAGTTTGATTTCATATTCAGAACCTTCGATAAGTGTTTTGCCATCTTCTTCAAGTTTTGCAACTTTAAGAGCAATAGCTCGGCCACTGTCGTCAGTTATAACTTCAACAGGGCTAACACAACCAACGACTGAAACACCTTCACGTTCAGCATCATCAATTTCATGTTGTGCTGCAGGCATGTTTGCAATTGAAGAACGAGATAGCAACATAACTTCTGCGCCTTGACGAACAGCTGAAGAAGCAACGTCATGTGCGGTATGACCTAAAATAACATTTTCAGGACGATCATTTTCATGAGTTTCTGTAATGTGTCCTAAACGACGAGCAACAGATGCCACATCGATTGAAGTATCACCACCACCGATAACAACCACTTTTTCTGTTACAAGTTGTAAACGACCATCGTTAAACGCTTCAAGGAAATCAACACCTGTTAATACGTTTGCAGCTTCATCTGCACCAGGGATAGGTAGTTGACGACCTGCTTGAGCACCAATTGCCCAAAGAACAGCGTCATAATCTTTTTCTAAAGACTCAACAGTTATGTCTTTACCAATCCAAGTGTTCATTTTAACGTCAACACCCATATCGATAATACGATCGATTTCACCGTCAAGAACGTCACGTGGAGTACGGTAGCCAGGGATACCGTATTTCATCATGCCACCTAAGGTTTTATGATTATCAAATAATGTGACTGCATGACCTTTAAGACGTAATTGGTATGCACCAGCAAGACCAGCAGGACCGCCGCCGATGATAGCAATTTTCTTGCCTGTGTCTGCGCCTGCAGTAAATTTCAATTTCATTTCTAAAGCTGAATCACCAATGAACTGCTCAACTGCGTTGATACCAACGAAGTCTTCAACTTCGTTACGGTTACAACCGTCTTGACAAGGAGCTGGACAAACACGACCCATAACAGAAGGGAATGGATTCGCTGCTGTAGAACGACGGAATGCATATTCTTGCATAGTCGTATCAGCAGATGGTTTCTCAATACCACGAACGATATCTAACCAACCACGAATATCTTCACCTGAAGGACAAGAGCCCTGACAAGGAGGAGTACGGTTTACATAAGTTGGACACTTGTGAGAAGTGTCTTCTTTAAAGATTTGCTTCGCCCAGTTGTCTGTTTGTAAATCTTCGCCATCTTCAAACATACGGAAGGTGAGTTTTTTGTCTTGCATGTCATCACGGGATGTAGCCATGGTTTTTCTCCTGATGAATCCGGATTAGGGATTACAATTTATTCTGATTCGTTAGTGTTGCTATCGTCGCTAGAGTCATCTTCAGAGCCAGTAAGGATAATTGCCTCACTGACAAGTTGATGTAGACTAACAATATCGGTCATACCGAAACCGTAGTACGGTAAAACCTTGGTAAATTGACTCTTACAAATTGCGCAGATTGCCACGAGGTTTGTTACACCACTGTTATCTACTACAGATTTATAAGCTTCCATTCGAGGTTGTGCGCCTTTAACACGCAGTTCCATAAGATCGTCTGTTAATAGACCACCACCACCACCACAGCAGAAGGTTGCTTCTCCAATGGTTTCGGTTGGCATATCAACGTAGTTATTACAAACAGCTTTAATAACTGCTCGAGGAATATCCATTTGACCACCGGACTTATCGCCCATGCGTGAACCACGTGCCACGTTACAAGAATCGTGGAAGGTCAAAGTCATATGATCATTTTCAGACTTATCAAATTTGAGTTCGTCTTTTTGAATCATGTCATACGTAAATTCACAAATATGTTGTGGGATAGGGTAGTTCTGGTCTAAGAAATCCCAAGGCCCAGCTAATGTGTTTAAGAAGCTGTAAGCAACGCGCCATGCATGTCCACACTCACCAAATACAATACGTTTAACGCCTAATTCAAGCGCTGCTTTACGAATACGTAAAGAAAGTTCTCGCATGGTTTCGTATGAACCAATGAACATACCAAAGTTAGC
>JASFYW010000078.1:0-5431 GCA_045046865.1 Woeseiaceae bacterium
CAAACTCCAGAAGAATATATAGTTGAATTAATAGAAGAAGATTTATTACAAATAGAATACACAGAAACCTTTGTAGGCATAAACACCATTAATAAAAATGGTACTGAGTATCATGACGCAGTTCAGTTTTCATCACCTCAGCACACATATGCAATTGAGTTGAGAAAAATATGCATTGATTTAATCGGTAAGGAGGGCAAAGGAAGAAGAACTGCACGAAGCATTGAAAACTTAATAAAGGTTAAAAATCACGAACATATTATTTTAGAAGGCGCAAGAACATCAATACTTGATCAAAAGTACATAAACCAATCAGTTAAGAGTACTATCCAATCTCTTATTCCAGAAAAACTTGATGTCAGTGGAATTGAGTTCCACACTGAAAAAACCGATAGTGGAATTATTGTCGCATCAAACATTAACTTCACAGCATTAAATCAGGTGTATCATAAATACACCCCGCCTTCTCATTCAACTCTAACCCCCGCTCAAATTTTAGGCCATGCATTAAATGTAGAAAGTGAGTTATATTTTTCATCAAATAATCTTTCTGAAATAGCAACAAGTGATTTAAGTTCTGAACTAATATCGCATAAAGTTAATTATCTACTAGATAAAAGCATTAAAAGCTCAACTGAAATATCAGGTTTTCAGCAATTCATATTTGATGATGCTAAATCACTAAGAGATGCAGTAAACAATAATAAAATCGACTTAGATGATTTGGTAAAAGTATTAAAAAATTCACAGAAATTCAAGAAATGGATTTCTGGCGTCGACCCAGATCAAGATCTTATAAAAAGATATTATTCTGAAGTTACAAGAAAATCATTTGTTAATAAGCTTCCGGGTAAAACCACGCGTTGGGGTGTATTCACTGGTGCTGGTTTAGTTCTTGACTTAGTTGCTACAGGTGGAGCAGGGACGGCTATTGGCATAGGGCTAAGTGCTTTAGACTCATTTTATTTAGATAGAATAATTTCAGGTTGGAAACCGAGTCAATATATAGAAGAAGAGGTTAAACCACTGCTCAATGAACAAGCATAACAAATCGTTTAAAGCTCAGTGGAAAAAATGCATTGCTCGGACTCGCATAAAGCGGTTCGTCGTTTAAATTAACGTTGAACGTCTGCTTTCAGTGATTCGAGTAGATATTTTTAGGAATGTTCAACAGCCTGCTTCTGGCCGAATGAAGACAGTTTGTGAGTTAATAACTAAGTTACATTAAGATAAAGGTCAGCAGTCGACCCAAAGCGGAAGTTAGTGAGATTTATTTGAACGACTGCTCTCAGTTGATGACAGTTATGTCGAGAGACATGGACTTCAACTCCATCTGATAATTTAATACTTTAGTAGCCATCCTGTCACCTACGTGAATTTGAGAGGATGGATGCAATACATTTGAAGAAATAATATCAATGACACCCAATAGCCAGAAAATTCGTTTCTTACGTGAGCACCTTCCCAGTTTTGAGTGCGAGCCGGGGTGTCATGATTGTTGCGGGCCAGTGACAACATCATCAGAAGAGATGGCGCGTCTTCCAGTGAAAAGTGAAGCTGTGCATGAAAAGGCATTAGCGGAATTGAGTTGTCCTCATTTGGGTGAAAACGGATGCGAAGTTTATCTAGAGCGACCGCTGATTTGCCGATTGTTTGGTACTACGCCGCGCCTTGCTTGCCCACGAGGTATACAACCTGAAGTGAAAATAGCACCAGAGATTGAACTGCAGGTTCACCAATTTATGAAGCGGACACGTCAAGTGCTTGTCTAGTGATTGCCCGAGTTTGACTCCTACCTAGATGTTAACAGTCACTTGCCCAAAGCCCATACTCTTCAATATGGGAAAAAGTTGTTCTATATCACTGGCTAAGATTGGTGAATCATCATCGTTAACCAGCATGAAACTATTGCCTGACTGTTTATGTAGCATAATGAACCACTCAGTTTGTTTGGACGGGTTACGTAATAATTCTGCTTTGACGAGTAGTTTTGTTACGGCAGGTTCGCGTGCTTTAGACAGTTTCATTCGGCTTCATCTTGTACAGAATTGTGTGTGTTTATAGGATTATTCATATTTGCTAAGGTGAGGTGCATTATCTAAAGCCTCTCTCAAAGTAGGATAAAATGAGGAAACATTTGGGATAGGCTGTACGTTTGCTCGCGCCAATGTTTTGAGTGGTTGAAATTGTAAGTCGGCGATGAATATTTTGGTGCCGGTTTTTTCACATTTAGATATGAATTTATTCAATGCAACCAGACCACCCGCATCAAGGATGGAGACGCCATCAAGGTAAAGAATGATCCCTGTCTTGTTATGGCAAAGTGTCGATAGTTCACCAAATACCCGATCAGCGGCGGCGAAAAACAGCGGGCCATTAATTTTGAAGACATGCCAGCCCTCCGCCAACGACTCGGGAACGACTCGTTGGTTATCAGTGATGTCGGTAACTTTAGTCATCTCTGCGATTTCTTTCATAAAGAGTAATGCCGCCATGACAATACCCACCGTGATGGCTATCACCATGTCAAATAATACGGTGAGTGAAAAGCAGGCGATAAACACCCATATTTCGTTGTACGGTGAAGTTTTGAGCAGATGCATGGCCTTAGGTGCTTCACTCATATTCCATGCCACCATTACCAATAAAGCCGCCATGGCGGGCATGGGCAGATACGACAATATATCACCGAGAGCCACTAAGCCGAGTAATACAACGAGTGCGTGAATCATGCCTGCCACAGGAGATTGGGCACCTGCTTTATAATTTGCAGCGGAGCGAGCGATGGCAGCTGTTGCAGTGATACCGCCAAAAAAAGGCACAACTACATTTCCGATACCTTGCCCCAACAGTTCGCTATTGGCACTGTGACGTGTGGTCGTCATACCGTCCAGAACCACCGCACATAGCAATGATTCAATTGCACCCAGCATGGCAATAGCAAACGCGGCAGGCAATAAGTCTGTAATGGTTTGCCAACTCCAGTTGATAGCCTCGCCATCCGGTCCGGGTTGATTCCATGGCCAATCGAAAGCGGGCAATACCGCAGGTATCCCGTGCCCAGCTGAACCATCGGCCAGGATATAGCTGAAGCGCGATCCGATAGTATCGATCGATATACCGGCATCAATACTGCTTAGTGCCATGGCTAACAATGTACCCAGCAGTAAAGCAGGCAAGTGAGCTGGTACCGCTGTTTTCACACGCGGCCATAGCACCATTACCCCAAAAGTGACTACTGCCACCATAGCACTAGGCCATTGCGTACTGGGTATTGCTTGCAGAAGTTGCCACACCTTTTCCACATAGTGTTCTGGTACATTGGATAAGTTAAAACCGAGGGCATCTTTGACCTGCAGCGTGGCGATCACCACAGCAATTCCTGAGGTAAAGCCGAGTGTTACCGATTCAGGAATGTATTCAATAAGACGGCCTAATCTCAGGACGGCCATGCTAATTAAAATAACCCCCGCCATTAAACCTGCTACCAACAAGCCACCCAATCCATACGTGTGTGCAATCGGGAACAATATCACGACAAATGCTGCGGTCGGGCCGGAGATACTAAAGCGGGATCCACCGATTAAAGGAATAATAAATCCGGCAATAATGGCAGTGTAAAGCCCATATTGTGGGGCGACTCCGCTGGCAATAGCCAAGGCCATCGCCAATGGGATAGCGATAATACCGACAGTAAGCCCAGCCATAATGTCTTTCCATAATCTCTGAACAGAATAAGGTTCATGCAAAAAGCTCTCACGCAAGGCATGACCAATACGTAATGAGAACAGATAGGCACGATGAGACATATTTGCATCCTTGATAGACTTGCAGAAAAGATAAGCACACATTATATTACACTTTGATATGCGTTTAATGTTAATCAAATTAATATACAGGATAGAAATGGAAAATAGAACAGCTCGCCTTACCTTATTAATCGATCCGCGAAAGAAAGCCATTTTTGAACGACTATGTGTCAGCGAAGATGTGACACCTTCCCAAAAGGTGAGGCAATTCATCCGAGATTATATTGAACAAAGGTTAGGAGCAGATTGGTTAGAACAGTCTGATGAGGCTGCATCGGATTAGGGTGGATATTACTCATTCTAATGACGAAGAAAGTGAGTCGAAAGATTCAGTCGCTATTGTGCCGTTAGCAATACCTTTGCTAGCAGGCCCTAGCGCAATTAGCACCGTTATTCTGTATGCACATAAAGGCTCTGGGTTTGTGCACTATTTTTATCTTAGTTTGGTTGTTTTTGTTACATCGTTGGTTTTGTATTTATCGTTCAGGTCAATTCCATATGTGTCAAAACATCTTAGTAAAACAGGGGTAAATGTTTTTACAAGAATAATGGGGCTAATTCTAGCGGCAATAGCAGTAGAGTTTATTTCGAATGGACTAAAAGGATTATTTACTTCTTTTCCCTAATGCTAAATCCTAACAAATGCATAATCGTGGACGTTACACTACGCAGCACTTCAGTTATGCAAGACGTTAACCCTTAAAATCAAAAATAATCAGGAGTAGAAATGACTGCAAAGTTACTCGAAGGAAAAGTTGTTGCCGAGGCAGTTTTGAATGATATTGCAGTTGGAATAAAGGAATAAAACATATGCATGATCTTAACCTTCAACAACTAAAACATCATGGTGCCATTGGTGGTGTTGCACTTTATGGGACGCATTTAGAAAACACATTGCAGTCTGTTTTATGGAGAGTCGCGGGTCTAAATAGCACAATCGGCCGATGTATAACCCAACACATGTCATTCGGAATCATAGAGACTGCAATCTTAACTATATTCAACGAGAGCCCAAAACTTTCAGAGCATAATTCTTCAGCTAAAGTATTATTAAAGCGTTGTGATAATCTTCGATTAAAACGAAATGATATCGTTCACTCTTACTGGGGAATATTTTTAGGTTCAGATGCACCAAGCAGTCTTGATGCATCTAAAGGTGAAGTTACTGGAATGGTTATAAAGGCTAGAGGCTCTCTTAAAATTAAAATAAACAAAACAACAGTTTCAGAAATTGATGACATAATAGAAGAAATATTGCTTTTAAATAAAGAATTAGCAGAGTTCGCGGCTGAGCATCTCCCTGCGCTAATAAAATGAAAGTTAACCTAACAACAAAATCAACATGGACAAAATAAAGCATTGCTCGTTCCTCGCAACACTTTATTTTGCCAGTTATTAAAACGTTAGAAACACACTAAGGATCGAGGTAATGCCAAGCTATTACAAGTATCGACCTTTGTTCGTGGAACAAGACGGCAGCCTGTCAGAGAAAACCATTGAATCGGTAATCGACCCCGTTTGCAGAGGGTATTACTACTTGCCGAATAGAAAGCAGCTTAATGATCCAATTGAGGGTATGTTTGAGAATCAAATATATGACAGTGTCGCAGGATTGTTGCAGG
>JASFYW010000079.1:0-13839 GCA_045046865.1 Woeseiaceae bacterium
AGTTATTAGTTATTAGTTATTAGTTATTAGTTATTAGTTATTAGTTATTAGTTATTAGTTATTAGTTATTAGTTATTAGTTATTAGTTATTAGTTATTACTTATTACTTATTACTTATTACTTATTACTTATTACTTATTACTTATTTACCTTGAGCTAGATCAATTAATACAACCTTCGCGTTAAAAATAAATAACTAACTGATTCAATATGTTTTACAGGGCTTTCCGAGCATGTACTTAAATGATAATACTATATTATTTAGTGATGATGGTGTCCATGGGATGATTGTTGTTGTTCCAGGTTATCCAGTTCACTTTCTTCAAGATAATGTATAAAAGCCCGTTTTAATTTCTCACCCCAGCTAGCGGCCAGCTTTTCACCTGCAAGTTGAATGGTTGTTTCAATTTGTGCTGTTGTAGCCTCTAATAAATCATACGTAATACGAATAATATTCTTATCAATAGTCACTTCTTTAATACCCATCATTTCTCTAAGTGCAGCATCAATTTTTGTTTCAACGTCAGCAGGAACAGAGACATCCAGTTTTAAAACTCGACGTCGAATAATACTTTCACCATGCTGTTTCGGAGATGGTTTTCCTGGCTGACCAATATATAAATGAGGGTTCGCTGAAAATCGATCCTGACATTGTTGAGAACAAAATGAGTATTCAATATCCATGTATACAAAAGCAAGTTGCCCAACATCAACGTCCATTATACAAACAGGATCACGTACTTTTTTTTTCGGTCTCATATCAAACCCATAATTCAAGTTCATAATGATTCAAAACGGCATTCAGTATATCGCTTCGGGTAATCATACCCACTAACTTTCGTTCATCCATTACCGGCATCGAGCCAATTCTATTTTCAACAAAAAGTCGGGTGATATATCGAACATCTGTTTTCCTACTTGCCGTTAACACTTCTGAAATCATAAAATCACTTATTTTACTATTTGAATTCTCTTTGCTCATATTACCTAAGATTCTAAGAATATCACGATCAGAAATAATTCCCTGTAATTTATAGTTTGAATCTGTAACAGGAACATGCCTGAATTTATGTTCATTAAATAATTTAAAAGCCTGTTTAACAGAATTATCTGGCGACAAAGTAATAACGGGGGATGACATTATTTGTTCTGCAAAAATGACAGGCTTGCCCTCTGCTACAAAATGTTCAACCTGCTGATATGAATGTTTTGCCAATTTAGCATTATTGTTTTCAGGTAGATTTATTCTTTTCTGAATGATTTTATGGGAAAAGTCGGTTTTTTCAGTTTTATCGACACGACGTTTTTTAAACAGTTTATCTGTCGTCATAAGCTCATGTGCTGTACGTCCTTCTACATAAAAGGTCATATCTGTGTGCCTGTTGTTTTGAGTGATTCTGTTTTATGCTTCGCACCACATCCAGATTTCATTTTTAGGACCGCATCTGAATTGTCTGTCTTCTTTTTCAACGTGCTTATATTATTGTTTATTGCATCCAAATAAGATTCCAGTAATTTTTCTGCTTGTTGTTTTGCTATTTGTAGTACTTGAGCCCCTTCTTCGTTCGCTGGCCATAATAATTCTGGTAACGCTGGCTCAATAACAATAATTATTGCTTCACAACCACAAGGGCACTTCTTAAAGGTAATTGGATCATCTGACAAATACCAAGGACGCTGCTGATAAAGCAGCATATTTAATACTTCAATCATACTCCATGGTTGCCGTATCACTTGTTTAATTCCAAATTTGTCTTTATTGCGTCGCGCCACATGATGAATAATTAAGATATCCAGTTGATGTTTACAGCAAATAGCATCGGTAGGAGAAAGCTCAAGTAAAGCTCCATCGCAATATAACTGGTTATTAATTTCTACTGGTTCAAACATCAAGGGGGCCGCCGCACTCGCAACAATACGCGGGGCAAGTTCACCACGATCAAAAACTGTCTTACAGCCATGAAGTAAATTTTTTGCTAATGTATAAAAAGGAAGCTGACAATCCTCAAACATTTTAGCCTTGAGGTGTTTTCTACAAAAATTAATGGCTGCTTTTGTCGAAGACATTCCCGTGTATCCCCTGCCTTTACGAAATAAAAAGGAATAAAGCATTCGTGACAACGAAGGAGACCAGATTTTTTTTGGATTAACTTTGGAAATGGCATCAGCCCATTCTTGCACTGGAGTTCCGCTAGCATACATTCCTCCCACCACAGCACCCGCGCTACAACCTGCTACCGCTTTTATATCGAAATCCATTTTTTCTAAGGCCATTAAAAAACCCGTATGAGCGTAAACTCCTCGAATACCACCCGAGCTCAATACCACGCCAACACGAGGTTTAGTTAATTTAGTTTGATCTGACATTGTTTATTTATCATTGTTTTAAAAAAACTCTATCCTGTTTGTATCCATTAATAAACCCGTTAGCTCATGCTTTTACTCGTAATAAAAAACTATAAATGCCTAAGATAAACTAAGTATAACTTTTCAAACACATTTTTAAGCACGATTAATTTTTTTGAACGACGTGGAAAAATATTCCAGAAAGGCGGTTTATTATCATCAGCCATATGTAACCACATCGCATCATTTTCCATATTCATAATGCAAGAAAGTTCATGCCGGTAAGTATGTGTAGCAGGTACTCCGTGTAATACGGCTTTTATATTTTTTGCTGCTGCTTGAGATCGTAGTTGTGCCATATGCGCCTGATGCGGCACCCACGGTGGTGGATTTTCATGACTCGCGCAATCTCCCGCAGCAAATACACTTTTCAGGTCTTTCACCTGACCAAATTTATCAACATCAATTTGTCCACCTTTAGAAACAGGCAAACATGATTTTCTGACCAGTTCTGAACCTGTAATGCCAGGTGAAAAAAGCACTAAATCAGCTTTACGAAAAGATCCATCTTCATCCAGCATACCGCCTTTAACAAACTCCGCTGGTTCATAACCATAATCAAGAATTATTCCTCGTTCCTGCAGCAGGTCAGTAATCGCGCCCTTTTCATCGGGATCAATATTCGAAGAAAAGAAATGAATTTCAAACTTGTCTCTAATTCCTTTCTGCTTCAATGTGTAATCCAACAGCCCTGCACTTTCATACATTTGTCCTGCACGTCCGGCAACAAATCCATCCTTTTTATTTATCTTGAAGCCTAAATAAATAATACCTTCATCTAAAGCTTCAAGTTTATTAACAAAGGCTTCCATTTCATCAGGTCCATCACAAGGTGAGAAGGTGTGTTGTTCCGTTCCAGGAATATCATTTTTTAAAAAAGAAGGGCCAATACCTAAAAATAGCACATCATTTTTATAAATATTATTTCGGGTAATAATGGTTCTGCCTTCATCCTGAATATCAACGACGATATCGTCAATAAAATTAATATTACGTCGTCTTAGATAAGGTCTGATATCAACAAGCATTTGTTTTTTATTTTTTTTCCGGTTAATAATTTCCGGAATAGCGGGAAAATAAACGAACTGACCATTACCGATCAGCGTAATCTCATAACGCGAATATAACCTACGTAAAAAATACGCGAAAAAAGGAAACATTGGCAAGGCAAGGAAATATTGTATAAAAAACAATGACGCAAAACCGTTGCCAACAATAATAATTTTTTTCTTCATGATATTATCTATCAACCTTTATCACATTTAGCAATACATACGTTATACAAAGGCACCCAAATCAAGGCAAAGTACCAACCATAAGAATAACTTTCAATTAAACCAAGGAAGAAGCTTTTCCAGCTTAACCAGACAAAGCCAGGTAACAGTTTTTGCCATGCCTGAAACATCGCCTGTTCTGGGAAAATAAAATCAAACCCAACACACAAGATAAAAGTTGTGGCTAAAAACAAGCTTGTGGCGTGCCCTACTGCGACAAGTGATATACGTTGATTCATGATGACTCTCCTTGTTATTTTGGTTGTATAAAATCATTTGGACTGGTTTCAAATTTATCCAGACAGGTACGCGAACAAAAGCGATACAACGTTTCTTTGTGCATTAATCCGTAACCTTTATTTGTACCAATTTCCTTGCCGCAAACAGGAGTAATACTTATATAGCCTATCTTGGCTTTAAGCCATGTTGATGGTGAAGGTGGATATATTTCTCCGGCTCAGCCTCGAATGCTTGTCTGCAGGTTGCAGCACAGAAGTAGTAGCTCTTCCTCTGATATACAAGTTCATCTGCCGCAGTCATGCGGCTGACCTCCATATTGCAGACAGGATCTTTAAAAATAGATTCATTGCTTTGTCGTTTCATTATTGATTCCTACCATATTTTGTTATTTAAAATTAATGTGCATGTGGGTTTTTATCATGCTCACTTATTTTCTTGCTTGCAGGTTTCGAGTGATGAACTCCTGATTCATCTTTGTGGCTTCCCATTTCTAGCTCATCATGACTCGAATCTTCATGTGCAGCACCACCCTTATGTGTATGCTCACCACTTGCAACAAGCTCTTTGTATTGTGTAGCGGTCATATTATCTAAAGCAGACACCAGCGCTATCATGTCCCATATTTGTTCATCACTATTATTGAGACCCCACTCAGGCATACCAGTCATTTTTATACCATGCTTTATCACCCAGAATGTTTCATTAGGCTTGTTAGCAAAATGGGTACTTTTATACAGTACAGGTGGTTTTGGATTCAAACCTTCATATAACTCAGAGGTATCAACACCCGGAGCTAAATGGCACTGAACACACATAGCATCATAATTAGCTGCACCACGATTAATACGAGCAGTATCAGTAAGGTTAGGTACCTTCAAGTTCTCTGCTCGAGCACTAATGGAACGATCACGTACTAACTCAAGAAAATTGTTTGTTATGGCCCAATGCTTATCACTTGCAGAAACATTAAAAACACCAAACCAGATAAACATAAACCCAGCAATTATTGCAACTACAGTGATACTCAATATCGTTTTAACACCAAACATACCTATTTACTCCATGCACTTTTTTATAAATGAAATTTAAATTACTCGTTAATAATAGCCATCTGGTGTGCTTCACCTGCTGGCAACTTAATCGTATTCACTACCTTTAAACTCTTTTGATCCACCACCCAGATAATCGATTTTTTACGACTAGATACATATACTTTTCCAGTATTACGAATAGTGTTTAAATGGTACGGTGCAGGACTTAAAGCAAGCTCTCGTTTCTTACCTGTGTCCGTATCAATCGCAACCAGTTTATTTTCTTTTTTACTGCTCACAAATAAAGTTTTTCCATCATCACCAATATCAAGACCATGTACCGCCTTACCCACTTTATAGGTTTTAATTATTTTTCCGGTTTTAACGGAAACTTCTGATATTTTTCCTGCTCTTGGATTGGTCACAAATATGGTTTTTTCATCTTTTGAAAAAACCATATGTTCTGGTGCAGGTCCTGCCTCCAGTTTACGAATAACGTTCCAACTTTGCAGATCAATTTCACTAATGGAATTATCACCAGTATTACTAACGAAAGCGCGCTTATTATTTTTTGTAATTATCGTGTAATTCGGAACAGATCCCGTTTTCACAGTTTTAATTACTTTATTATTTTCAAGGTTAACAACACTTACTGCACCGCGCATACTATGGGTCGATATAACATATTTTCCATCAGATGTGATCGCCTGATGATGACTCCAACCAGATACCGGAATCGTTGACATGACATGGCCATGTACAGGGTGAATAAAAAACAACTTACTGTTCGGCGTATCTTTAGCCTGCCCTTTTTTCAGTGGAGTTTCTTTTAAACTACCTGCAATCAAATATTCACCATCAGGTGTTGCGACTAATCCATGCGGATTATCCACGCCTGTATATGTTGCAGTAATAGTATCCGTTGCTGCATCCACTCTTATCACCTTGTTAGCTGAACCTAATGGAATGTAAACAGTAGGGCTCGCTTGCACTATATTTGTTAATGCCATGCTTGCACTAATAACGCTTATAAAGAATAATTTGTTTTTCATCTTTATTTCTCCTTGCTAATTTATTAAATTTAGTTATATGAAATAGGGTTTATTTCAAAAATGATTGATGCATATAATTAATTATTTCATTAAGCTCCTTGTCGGTTAAATTTGAATTTCCCCCTTTGGCAGGCATCCCCATACTCCCATCGGATTTTTGTATACCTTGTTTTAATCGAGTTAATAACTTTATTTTGTTCATTGTCGACCATGCGCGATTTTCCTCAAGATCGAGGACACCGGGCATAGCACCAGTACCATCATCAGCATGGCATACCATACAATTCTGCATATAAAGTTTTTCACCCCTTGAGGCTGCATTCACACCTGTCGTATATATAAAAACGGAACATAAAAAAAACAATTTGATTTTCATTACTTTAATCATCTTTCCAGTTCTTTACGACGTCGTTCAAATTCTTCTTCATCGATTTCACCACGGGCATAACGTTTTTTTAAAATTTCCATTGGCGTTTCTTTATCATCTGAACCGCCTGAATTTCCTTTTCTCATGTTCTGAAAAAGAAAAAATATTCCAACGATAATTAAAACCCAGAAAACCCACATAAAGCCGCCTCCAAAAAAGTGTCCATCATAATTCATCATTATTTTCTCCTGTAAATAATTATTAGAGTTTTGTTTTGCGTAAACGTAAAGCATTGGTAATTACTGAAACCGAACTAAAACTCATTGCAGCAGCTGCAATCATCGGTGAAAGTAATACCCCGAACACAGGATATAAAACACCTGCGGCAATTGGTACACCTGCTGAGTTGTAAATAAAAGCGAAGAATAAATTTTGACGAATGTTTTTCATCGTAGCTCTACTTAATCGTCTCGCCCGAACTATGCCTCGAAGATCACCTTTAACTAAGGTGACGCCGGCACTTTCCATCGCCACATCGGTTCCTGTTCCCATTGCAATGCCCACATGAGCCTGAGCAAGAGCCGGTGCATCATTTATTCCATCACCCGCCATGGCAACAATTTTACCCATCGCTTGTAGCTCTTTAACAATTTTTGCTTTTTGATCAGGTAACACATCCGCCTCAACACGGTCGATATCCAACTTCGATGCCACGGCTAGTGCTGTTGTTTTATTATCACCAGTCAACATAACAACTTCGACACCTTCGGCATGTAGGTCTCTAATCGCATCTGCTGACGTTGCTTTAATCGGATCGGCAACACCAATTAAACCTGCTGCTTTACCATCAATCGCCAACAACATAACCGTTTGGCCATCACTGCGTAAGTTATCCGCTTGCTTGGGTAAGTCACCCACATCAACATTTAAACTTTCTAATAATTTTAAGTTACCTAACGCCACTTTTTTATTCTGAATTGTTCCAGTTACGCCTTTACCTGTAACAGATTGAAAATCATCAACGGTATTCATTGAAATATTTTTGTCTTCTGCACCACGTACAATCGCTTCTGCTAAAGGATGTTCACTCGCTCTTTCTAAACTTGCAGCTGCTTGTAAATTTTCATCTTCAGTAAAACCTTCTGTCGCAGTAATTGAAACCAGTTTTGGTTTGCCTTCAGTTAGTGTTCCGGTTTTATCTACTACTAAGGTATCGACTTTTTCCATGATCTCTAATGCTTCTGCATTTTTAATCAAGACACCTTCCATTGCTCCCCGCCCAGTACCGACCATAATTGAAATCGGTGTAGCCAATCCTAAAGCACATGGACAAGCAATAATCAGCACGGCGACGGCATTTACGATGGCAAAGGCTAAACGTGGATCAGGACCCCATATTCCCCATACAATTGCTGTAATAATAGCAATAAGAACAACCGCTGGAACAAAGTATCCCGCAACCCTATCCGCCATTTTTTGAATGGGCGCACGTGAACGTTGCGCTTCTGCAACCATATTGATGATTTGTGATAACAGGGTATCTGCACCAATTTTTTCTGCTCGCATTAACATACTGCCGGTGCCATTCACAGTAGCTCCAATCAGTTTTTCTCCTGCCACTTTAACCACGGCAATCGGTTCGCCTGTCACCATAGACTCGTCCACATTACTTTCACCATCAGTAGCTGTTCCATCAACAGGAATTTTTTCACCCGGGCGAACACGTAAAATATCTCCCACTTTTACATCTTCAAGAGGTATATCTTCTTCACGACCATCGCCATAAACAATGCGGGCGGTATTCGGTGCTAGACCTAACAACATTTGAATGGCTGCATTAGTGCGAGAACGTGCGCGTAATTCTAATACTTGGCCTAATAACACTAACGCAGTAATAACAGCTGCGGCTTCGAAGTAAACGGGAACGGTTCCGCCTTCATGACGCATAGAGGGAGGGAAAATATCTGGAAATAATAAAGCAACAATACTAAAGACCCAGGCAACGGAGACACCCAAACCAATCAGCGTGAACATATTAAGATTCCACGTTCTAACCGATTGCACTGCACGAACATAAAAAGGCCAGCCACCCCATAAAACAACAGGTGTTGCCAAAGCAAACTCTATCCATTGCACTGTTTGCATTGATAAACTTTGTGGCAACAAACTCGGTGCTAAATCAGCAACCATTGCTAGAAAAAATACAGGGATAGATAATAGGGTACTAAATATAAAACGTCGGCTCATGTCATTGAGTTCTTCATTTTCTTCTTCAACTGCAACCGTGCGAGACTCTAATGCCATACCACACTTTGGGCATGAACCGGGTTCATCCTGAATAATTTCCGGATGCATCGGGCAGGTATATTCTGTTTTCGTTGACGCAACAGGAATGCCTTTTAGTTCCAAGGCCATACCACATTTAGGACAAGAACCCGGCCCTTGTTGCTCAATTTCAGGATGCATTGGACAAGTGTATGTCGCGTTTTCATCAACAGGTTCTGCGTTTGAATTATCTTTATTCAAATATAATTCTGCATCTGCTGAAAATTTATCACGGCAACCTTGACTGCAAAAATGATAGATTTTACCAGCATGATCATGGTGATTTTCAGAGTCAGATGAAACATCCATACCACAAACAGGGTCTTTTTCTTTTTGCTCTACAGCATACTGATCGGGTGAAGCATGAAATTTATGATGACAATGCTCAGAACAAAAATACCATGTCATTTCATTGTATTTTTCCTTTGCTGCTGCCTTTTCAGGCTCAACCGTCATACCACATACAGGATCCGTTGCCATTTTTTATCTCCTTCTAAAAATTACTTTTTTAATGTTTTGAGTAAATAGTCGCATTATTATTTTTATCTATAGCAAGCACGTTATATTTATCTTTTCGACGTCCTTCCATTCCAGGTGATCCCATAGGCATTCCTGGTGCTGCCAGACCTTTAATATCAGGCTTCTCTTTTAAGAGCCTTTTAATATCAGAAGCCGATACATGACCTTCTATAAAATACTTGCCTACTTTTGCAGTATGGCATGACTGAAATTTCTGTTGCACACCGAATGTTTTTTTAATGGGTTTCATATTTTTATAATTTTTTGTTTTCACATTAAAACCTTCTCGTTCGAGATGCTTAACCCATTTTTTACAACAACCACACGTAGGGCTTTTATAAACCAAAATATCTTCTGCATGAACATCTTTTGTTATGAGATTTAAAACGATAAAAATGCTAACTGTAAATATTAAAAATACAGGAATTAAATAGCTTAAATCCCTCTTTAAATAAGCGTGTAATTTTATATACCTTGATTTATTTTGAGTATTCATTTTCCTTTTCCTAATTATATAATAGTCACTAAATTTAATTTTCATATTGAAGTTTGTTAAAAAGATAAGGCGACATACTATGCCGCCTTATTTTATTAACTAGAACCAGGCACGTATGCCTACAACAATTTGAGTATCATCCACTTTTTCACCATCATTTCTGGCGAAAGTAGCAGTACTACCATATTTTTTATTCCAGTTAATACCGATGTAAGGTGCAAATTCGCGTTTAATTTCATAACGAAGTCGTATACCTACTTGAGTATCGGATAGACCGGAACCAGTTCCTGTTAACTCATCATTTTTCGAGTGAATATTTACTTCAATTTCAGGTGATAAAACTAATCGTTGTGTAATCATCCATTCATACTCAGCTGCTAAACGTAGTCCAACCTGACCTGATTCACCAAAGAACAAGGCAGTATCGATCTCATACCAATAAGGTGCTAAACCTTGGAATCCAACAACGAACCAATCTCTACCTGGTTTAGGTTTTTGATCTTGTCGAACACCTATTTGAAAATCCCAAAAAGGTGCCACTGCTCGACTGTATAAAGCCTGTAACTCAAGTTCTTCTGTTTCACCGTTAACTTGTTCTACATCTGCTTTAATAACAAATTTATCAAGGTCATATCCAATCCACGCTTGTCCCTCTAAAACCAGTGGATCATCACCGTCTGTAATGCGCGTTTCTAATTGATCAATCATTACTTTTGTTACGATAGGATCATCTGCACCACTCGCATACAAAGATGTTGATAGTACACAGCCGATTAAGGCAGAAATTATTTTAGTTTTCATTTTCATATCTCCCTTAGCTAACCGTTACTTTTCTGAACATACCCAACATGTGGTAAACCAGATGACAATGGTAAGCCCAACTGCCTTTAGCATCTGCAGTAACCAGATAGCTTATTCGTGAACCAGGTTGCACAATCGCTGTATGTTTACGAGGTATGTAATCAGGGTCGCCTGTTTCTAAATCACTCCACATACCGTGTAAATGCATCGGGTGATTCATCATCGTGTCATTGATTAAATTAATCCGTACACGTTCCCCATACTTCAACATGAGAGGTTCAGAATCCGCAAATTTAATGCCGTTTATTGACCACATGTAACGGCTCATATTACCTGTAAGATGAAGATCAATTTCACGACCCGGCTCTCTTGGGTCTGGCGTTTTGTTTAAATTACGTAAATCTGAATACGTTAAGACTTTACGTCCGTTATTACGTAAACCAACACCAGGATCATCTAAGCGGTATTGAGGTGCTTCTGATCGCATGTCTACATGTGGACCAAACTCGGTGTCTACATGTGTAATTTTACTACTGCTGCCATAGCCTGCTTTACCTGATCCCATTACTGGTGTCGCTGCTGCCATACCACCCATATTGTGGCCGCTATGATCCATACCTTTATTGGAATCCATTTTCATGTTGCCACCACATTTCATTTCAGGTATTTTCTTGCCGCCCATTTTTGAGCCTTTCATTCCACCCATATCATGTCCCATGCTGCCATGATCCATCATGCTCATATCCATCCCCATATCACCATGAGTAAGTAAAGGTGCCGCATCCATTTCTGGAACTTCAGCGGTCATTTCAACATTTGGAGTTAGCGTGCCTCGCGCATAACCTGAACGATCAATCGCTTGTGAAAAAATGGAGTAGGCTCTTTCTGCACTCGGCTCAACAATCACATCGTAGGTTTCCGCAACACCGATACGAAACTCATCAACCGTTATGGGTTGTATATACTGCCCGTCTGCGGCAACAACAGTCATTTTTAATCCCGGTATACGAACATCAAAGAAAGTCATTGCTGCTGAGTTAATAAAACGAAGTAAAACTTTTTCACCCTTTTTGAATAAGCCTGTCCAACCAGTGTCTGGAGTTTGGCCGTTTGTTAAAAAGGTATAGGTGTAACCTGTTACATCGGAGATATCGCGATCGGACATGCGCATTTTATTCCACATGCCGCGTCTTTTCCAAAAAGTACTCCAACCATCGTCACTCACTTCTTTCATTGCATCGCTAATAGTACGTTCACGAAAATTATAATAGTGACTAAGTTTTTTTAATTTATGGTAAAGATCCGTTGGATTTTCATCTGTCCAATCTGAAAGCATGACAACATGCTCGCGGTCAAAGCTATAAGGATGAGGTTCTTTGGGATCGATAATAATCGCACCATAAGCACCGGTTTGTTCTTGAAAAGCGGAATGACTGTGATACCAATAAGTACCGCTTTGATTTACTTTGAATTGATATTTATGTGTAGTACCTGGTTTAATGCCATCAAAACTAATACCTGGAACACCATCTTGCTTCTCAGGTAAAATAATCCCATGCCAATGGATAGAAGTATCAACCGCCATGTTATTGGTGACATTAAGCGTAACCGTTTCACCTTCTTTCCAACGTAATATTGGCGCAGGAACCGAACCATTGATCGCCGTTGCGACACGTTCATTTCCTGTTAAGTTTATTTTTGTAGGCGAGTAAGTTAAATCAAAGTTTGTGCCTTTCAATGTTGTTGGACCAGCAAGAATTTTTTTCATCATCTCACTTGATGTTTTAGCATTAACGCTTAAGCCCATGCCCATTAATGCTGTACCTGCCGAGAGCCCTAAAACAAAGCGACGACGTGATGGAGATTCCGGTTGCATACCGGGTAATAATATTTTTGACATTTTTCATTCCTCAATTACCAACACAGGATCACGTAATGTAGATATAACGAGACATACCAGTGTGCTGATAGATAAATATTTATAAAAATAATTAAATTTTGCTTAATAAAAAATTAAGCGAATAGAGAGGATTAAACTTTAGGAGGTCGAAACAAAGGTGTGGGGGGTGATGAAATCAATACTAAATTGTACTTCGGATAAATATTACTCAATGAATAAGTAACATCGTTGAAGTTATTCGAAATTATTGTAGCAGCAAAAACACTTGCACAATGAGTTGTGCCACATTCATTTTGGTCACAGCAATCAGACTGATTACTTGATATTTTCATGCTTATGTTTGAATCATTATCTGTAACGCTCATCTGCGTATGCATATTGGAGCTCATATTCATGCATTTAGACACTGACGCAGAAGCACTCTGTATTGAGGATAAACTCAATATAAAGGCTAAAATAAGCGTCAATAAATTGTCAGATAGAAACTTCATAACATAAGCCTAACATAAGTTTGAGGTTAAGAGCTAATCTAAAATAGTTAAATAATAGTATTACTTCGAGTGGGAGTATTTAAATTAGTTCAAATTAGTTCTTAATTTGAACTAATTTAAATAGCAATATCCCCCCTAATATCTAAGGGTTTTTTAATTCAGTCTACATGCCCTGAAATATGGCCACGTATATAACTATTATGCGTGACTTCACCTCTAATTAAGTATCCATTTGTTTGTATACAGTTACATTGCCAATACTTGCTATATGAGATCTTTGACGTTCTACACTTAGAATACTATTATTTAGTGGAGTACCATAATTCACGGTCAGCACAGGCTGATAGAGAACATAAAAAGCAATAATTAAAGTGATTAGTGTGTCACTCCAATACCATTGGTAAAGCGGAATTAAAGAACCGGCAAAAATAACGCCTACAGAGGCAAGCGCATCAGATACATTATGTAAAAAAGCGGCTCTTATGTTCATACTATTTTTTTACATGGTAAAGGTTAAAATTGCTGTCGCAATATCAATGATCAAAGCAGTCCCTGCAACACTAACAACCATTCAGCCTTCAATAACGTGTGGCAATCACTTCTGCATGTCTGTAACCGAAGGTTTTATAACGGTCAGCAGACTGCTGACCAATTCTTCGGGCTACCCACGCAATAAGAAGTGAAGCCGCATCACTAAAATTATGTTATGCATCTGCAATCAACGACAGGCTACCAGAGACAACGCCTCCAATAACCTGAGCCAGTGTCTAAAGCATATTGATAGTAATCGCGACGATCACCCAACTCTTCTACAGGTTGATGATTGTGATGTTTCACTCTTTAGCTGTTATTCCTCATTAGAATATTTTTGTTTAGAAAACATTTCATACAAAACAGGGATAACGAATAAAGTTAATAGGGTTGATGAAAACAAACC
>JASFYW010000080.1:0-53836 GCA_045046865.1 Woeseiaceae bacterium
GGAAAATGCTCGGATTTCGAAATGGTGGCTACACCTAGATTCGAACTAGGGACCCCAACATTATGAGTGTTGTGCTCTAACCAACTGAGCTATGTAGCCTTTTTCATTTTCCGATTGAGTGTTGTATTCATTTTAACAAAAAAAAATTAATTTTTCTGTCTTTCAAAAAAAGAAAAAACACTCAAATTTTCTTCTCTTTTTTGGCCACGCCCCAATCCTTATGAGTGTTGTGCTCTAACCAACTGAGCTATGTAGCCATATCTCTCAGGGATATAGACATCCCTTGAGAGCCGCGCATTGTGGGTTTTAGGCTGTGATTTGTCAAGATATTAGCGGTCTTTTTCTGCTTTTCGTGGCAGTATTTTAGCTTTATTAGCATTGGTTTCCGCCCTTCAACTAATGGACATGTTTTACTGTCTTTTGACATAAAAATGGCCTGTAAACAGGCCATTCTTAGCTTTCAGTACGGTGTAATCTTAACTCGGTGACGACTCGGCATTTGATACAGAGCTATCATCAGCAGTACTGTTTTGAACTTCGTCATACCAAAGGTTATGGTGTTGCTTTGCCCAATTCTCATCCACTTCGCCTGTCAGCATACCGTCAAGCGAGCCTTCGCTGCCTAGTGTACCGATGTAGATATGACCAAAAGCAACCGCAATCCATATTACAGAAAGTGTGCTGTGTATAAGGTTGGCGTTTTGCATGGTGTTGCGCACTTGATCAAAGTTTGGAAAATCGAGTATTAAGCCTGTAATAGCCACGGTAAGACCGACTCCCGTTACGATCCAGAACCATACTTTTTCACCACCATTGAAACGACCACAATCCACATGTTCGTTACCGATAATGCCACCGCCTCCGGCTTTGAACCATTTAATATCATTGGCATCAATGTAGTTATGTTTCATCCAACGGAGAATCATCATAACCAAGACCACGGTAAACAACGGCCCAATGTAGTTATGTACGAGGATGGCTATACCCGCGAAAGCGGCAAATCCATCAGGGCCAAATATGGGAATGAGTACTGCACGGCCAAACAACATGCTCAAACCAGTTATTGCTAGTAGAATAAACATTATCGCAACTGACCAGTGCATGGTTCGATCAAAGATCTCCCAACGTGTTACCTTTTTACCTGAGAATCCATTATCCAATGTCATTCCACCTGTTTTCATGTGGTAGATAAACATGGTTAATAAACTCACGATCAACATATAAGCACCAATGGTTGCAATCGGGCCATTGCGTAAATTGCGCCAGTTTTCGCCACTTCCTTGAATCAGCACATTTGCTTCTGTTGCTTTATCTGTACTTGTTCCTGCTACTCCGCCTCGCACTGCACGCCAGTAGTTAGCTCGCGGGTTGGTGAAATTGTCACCGGCTGCATTAGCCGTGACATCAAACCCCGTATAGACATAACCACCTAGCGGTAACAACATCACGGATAAAATCATAAAAAGAAATGACCAACCCATCATTTTTTTACGTCGAGCAAGACGAGTCGTTGCATAACTATTATTCTGTTTTATCATTATCTCTCTCCACCTAATCACTTTATGGCTTAGCGATCGATTTGAACCATATCAAAGCGTTTACGTAGCCGCTCTTTATGAGCTGCTTGCATAGATGTCTTTACTAACGGATCAATTGTCCCGTTATAGACGCCCGCTTCATGTAAAGTAACACCAACATCGTCATAGCATGCGGTAAGCAGCATACTGCTAGCCAACAATATCAAAAGATTTAGTTGTTTTAACATTTGTTAGTTTTCCTTAAAGTTGGTTACCCTTATGTAAATAATGAAACACTACACAAATGTGCACCGTTCCATTTTCACTTTTTAGGATTTTCCGTAAGCCTTATCCCAGCCCCATGTTTGTGGTCGACCACTACGGCGTGTTGTTCTTTCACGGTAGATAGCAGATATAACATCACCATCCCCCGCTAATAACGCCTTGGTTGAACACATTTCAGCACAGAGTGGTAACTTGCCTTCAGCAATACGATTACGTCCGTATTTTTCTTCTTCTACCTGCGACATATCTTCTTCCGGTCCACCAGCACAGAACGTGCACTTATCCATTTTACCGCGCGCACCGAATGCGGATTTCTGTGGATATTGTGGCGCACCAAACGGACAGGCATATGAGCAGTAACCGCAACCAATACATTGATCTTTATCATGAAGAACAATGCCATCATCGGTGGTGTAGAAACAATCTACTGGGCATACCGCCATGCAAGGTGCATCACTGCAATGCATACAAGCAACCGAGATTGATTTTTCACCGGGTTCACCATCTCCGAGTGTGACCACTCGACGACGATTAATACCCCAAGGCACTTCATTTTCATTCTTACAGGCTGTAACACAACCGTTACACTCGATGCACCGTTCTGCATCACACAAAAACTTCATACGAGCCATTTTTTATTCTCCTCGTTATTTTCGTAGACGCGGCTTATCAAGCGCGTGTTATTTTACAAAGAGATGCTTTTGTTTCTTGCATCTGCGTGACTGAGTCGTAGCCATAAGTAAATGCAGTGTTCGCTGCTTCACCAACAACATACGGTTGTGTGCCTTCTGGATATTTATCTTTTAAATCTTTACCTTGGAAATGACCACCGAAGTGGAATGGCGTAAAGACAACACCCGGTTTAACCCGTCGCGTAAACATGGCTTTCACTTTTATACGGCCACCTTCTGGACTTTCTACCCAAACATCTTGTCCGTCTTTAATACCAAGGTTATTTCCATCGGCAGGATTAATTTCAACAAACATGTCTTGTTGTAATTCAGCCAACCATGGATTAGAACGTGTTTCTTCACCACCACCTTCATATTCAACTAAACGGCCACTGGTATGGATAAGTGGATATTCTTTCGAATAATCTTTTGCTTGAATAGACGCATAACGTGTTGGTAAACGATAGAACGATTTACGATCTTCGTAAGTTGGATATTTCGCCACTAAGTCACGGCGTGAAGTGTAAAGAGGTTCACGATGCACTGGGATCGGATCAGGGAACTGCCAAACAATCGTACGTGCTTTCGCATTACCAAACGGTGCACAACCATGTTTAATCGCAACACGTTGAATACCACCTGATAAATCCGTCTTCCAGTTCTTACCATCAGCAGCCGATTTTTCTTTTGCTGTGAGCTCATTCCACCAACCGAGTTTTTTAAGTAACTTGGCATCAAATTGTGGGTAACCATCTTTTAGTTCAGAGCCTTTACTGTATGAACCATCTGCGAGAATGCTGACACCATTACGCTCAACACCAAAACGTGCGCGGAAGGTTAAGCCACCATCAGCAACCGATTTACTTGTGTCATATAAAATCGGCGTGCCTGGATGCTTGTCTTCTGGGGTTCCCCAACAAGGCCAAGGAAGTCCATAATATTCACCATTTACCGGGCCACCTTCTGCTTTTAATGAAGTGGTATGAAAGGTGTGCCAGTTTTTCTGATGTTCTTTCAAACGCTCAGGGCTTTGACCGGTGTAACCAATGGTCCACATACCCGAGTTAAACTCGCGGGTGATATCTTCAATCAAGGGTTCATCATTATTTACTTTGATGTTTTTAAATAATTGATCTGAGAAGCCCAGTTTTTTCGACAACTTATACATGATGGTGTGATCAGGCAAAGATTCAAATAATGGGTTAAAGATTTTATCACGCCATTGCAATGAACGATTTGAAGCGGTAACAGAACCGTACGTTTCAAACTGTGTTGCTGCAGGTAATAAGTAAACACCATCGGTACGATCATGCATAACGGCTGAAACAGTTGGATAAGGATCGATGATGACCATCAAATCCAGTTTCTCCATTGCTTCTTTCATTTCTGGACCACGCGTTTGAGAGTTGGGTGCGTGTCCCCAAAGTACCATTGCTTTTACGTTATCACGTTGTGCAATGTTCTTTTTATTTTCTAAGATGCCATCAATCCAACGAGAGACGGGAATACCTTTGGTGTTCATTGGAGTAACAGGTTTGCCTTTTGATTTTTCAAAACTGCCTTGATCAAAACGACTCTTAATCCATTTATAATCTAAGCCCCAGACTTTTGACCAATGCTTCCAAGCACCTGCGGATAAACCGTAGTAGCCCGGTAGACTATGAGAAAGGATACAAAAATCGGTTGCTCCTTGAACGTTATCATGTCCACGGAAGATGTTTGTTCCACCACCTTCTACACCCATGTTACCAAGCGCAAGTTGGAATGTGCAATATGCGCGTGTATTGTTGTTGCCGATATGATGTTGAGTTCCACCCATGCACCAAATGAAGGTACCGGGACGACTATCGGCCATTATTTTAGCGGCGGCCTTCACATCGGCTTCTGCAACTCCTGTCACTTTTTCGACTTCAGAAGGAGACCACTTTGCAACTTCTTTGCGGGTTTCATCTAAACCATAGACGCGTTGATTAATAAATTCTTTATCTTCCCAACCGTTTTTAAATATATGCCATAGCATGCCCCAAATAATAGGGACATCCGTTCCTGGGCGAATAGGTAGGTGAAGATCAGCATGTGCTGCAGTACGCGTGAAGCGTGGATCGATCACGACAATTTTAGCGCCACTTTCTTTAGCTCGCATGATATGTTGTAGCGCGACCGGATGCGCTTCGGCAGGGTTAGAACCAACCATCATAATAGATTTACTATTATGTATATCATTAAAGGAGTTGGTCATTGCACCATATCCCCATGTGTTGGCAACACCGGCAACTGTGGTTGAATGACAAATACGCGCTTGATGGTCAACGTTATTCGTTCCCCATAATGCAGCATACTTACGGAATAAATAAGATTGCTCATTATTAAATTTTGCTGAACCTAACCAGTAAACTGAATCGGGGCCAGAGGCTTTGCGGATGTCTAACATTTGGTCGCCGATTTCATTAATCGCCGTTTCCCAAGAAACACGCTGCCACTTACCATTCACTAACTTAGTCGGATATTTTAAGCGACGTTCGCCATGACCGTGTTCACGTACTGATGCACCTTTCGCGCAATGCGCACCTAAATTAAACGGATGATCGAAGGCAGGTTCTTGTCCTGTCCAAACTCCATTTTCTACTTCGGCATAAATACCGCAGCCGACTGAACAATGTGTACAAATTGATCGAATAGTTTTGACTTCACCCGCCATTGCCGCCTTTGTTGCTGCATGTGATTTTTTCATCATGCTTGGCGATAGCACGGTACCTAATACCGTACCGCCCGCAGCTAAGCCGGAACGACGTAAAAATGTGCGTCGGTCAATGCCATTGCCTGTTGAAGATTTCTTACTTCCATCAACAGTTTGGGTCAGATCCTGTTTTTTTCTCAGTTTCATCTAAGAGCCCTCACTTAAAGTTCAATTTTTTACTTTAAAATTTATTATTAACGTTATATCTAACTTAGCGGTTAATGCTTTAACTACGCGCCGTGTTGTAATAATCACGTATATGTTGTGTTTCTTGGTAACCTTTTGTTTTTTTATTCACGCTTGCTGTTTCAATTTTTTCTTCTGCAACAGCAGCCGTCGATCCTGTTACTGCAACAACCGCCGCCGCACTACCTGCAACCGTCGCACCTTTTAAAAATTCACGTCGTGACTTATTTGATTTTTGACTCATCACTTTCTCCTATCACCAAAAAATTAAAACTATTTATTAAACCATCATTGAAAAATATCTATTTTCTATATCTAAAAACGCTTCTCCTAGTTGACCAACCGCACGATAAAAACTTGATGTTTCCGTGCTTTGTAAATCACTAAAAAATCGTTTCATCCAGTTACCTAAGAAACCTTCATAAAATTCACGCTCTGTTTCAAAATCTATTTCTGAGTCCATAATTAACTGACTCATGACTTCACATAATGCCGCGGCATGATCTTCTGGCTCATGCACATTTTCTTGTTGTTCAAATCCCAATTCAGATAAACGTTGACGTAAATGCGCTAAAGGTTTTTCCATTAAAAATCCGGTTAAGTACCACGAAGCAAAAGGAACTAATTCACCTCGCCCAAGACCAATAAATAAAACATGGTATTCATCTGCAATCGTTGTTGCATTTTCTCGTTGCGCTGCGAGCTTTAAAGTGCTCCACGCATTTACAATATCTTTTGAATCATCTTTTACCGTTTCAATTCCCTGCAACTGCTGCAGTAATTCTTCAGAGGGTGATTGCGCAAGTAACGCTGCAATAAGTGCATAACTGCTTGCTCTAATTTGATCACTCTCATCTTTCGCCTTCTCTGCTTTTTCTTGTTTAGCAGCGACTTGATTCGACATATCCTTTTCCCTTCTTTGTTTTAGATTGCACATTACGAGCCAATTATTTTAGAAAAATACGGGCATTCAACAGAAAATAGGGTGAATGACCTATCAATGACTCAAGATATTTTGTTCATGTGGGACAATGTGTCCAACCGTTACCCATTTTGACCTGATTATTGGGGACTATCGCGGTGTTTAATATTTAGCGATTAATGTTTCATTCCCATTTCGTCCGCTAGCATGTCTCGTACTCGACAGTCCTCACACATCTTTAATCGGCTTAATGCACATTCTGAACTGAACATTGAATGCCCGGTTAATTTGCCAATAATTTTGTTGATGACGGCGTGCGTTGCAAAGGGTTTTCCACATGCGGTACAACAGAAAGGTTCATCTTCATGCAACGTGACTTGTGTACTTTTTAGTTGAGGCTGTACGCTATATTGAGAAGACAAGGTTAACGCCATTTCCGGACAAGCTTTAGAACATAAACCGCACTGAACACAATTTGCTTCGGTAAACTTTAATTGAGGTAAGTCCGTTCCATCACCCATTGCCCTCGCAGGACAAACAGAAACGCAGGCCATACATAAAGTACATTTGTCTTTATCAACTTCTACCTGACCAAAAGGTGCACCAACAGGTAAAACAATTATTTCTTCTTTCACTGGTGCATACTGATAAAGATGATCCATTGCCATGCGAATAGCACTACGCTTATCATTCAAAGCCATAAAGGTTCCGGCAGGAACAACACTAAAGCTTTCGTTTTTATTAGTCGCTGTCGCTTTGCTATCAAGTTTTATTTCTAGTTTTTGCAAACAAGAGTCATCAAAGCCCATTCCAAGCATTAGAGCGTGAGCATAAGTCAGCTGTGTGTCTAATGTTTGAATAATTTCAACGGCAGTATTTTCATGTGTTAACAACACAATTTCACGCGCACCATAAGCGAAAGCGGAAAGCCAGACATCCATACCAACAGATGCAATTTCTTCTAGTTCAAAAGGAATATAATTGTCTAAACCCGCTTGTTCAAACAAAGCACTTTCTTCGGCACTAAAAAAAGCAATGGCAGCATGTTCACCGCCGGTACTGTAATAAGCTTTTAACATGGAACGAAGTTTTTCTAAGGTATCTTTTAAACGTGGATACACATATTGAATCGCACCGGTTGGGCATACCGTGGCACAAGTGCCGCCCCCTTGACATAAAAAAGGGTTCACTTCGATTAAATCTTTTACTGAGGTAATCGCCTCGGCAGGACAAGCATCGATACATTTCCGACACGCTTCTATACTGCTATTAGAATGCGCACAAATATCTGAGTTGAATTCAAAAAATTTTGGTTTTTCAAACTCACCCAACATCTCGGGCAAACCTTTCATCGTCTCTTCGATTTGCAAGTCATCTTTTGGCGCAAAGTAACCAAAAGGTAATAAACTCTGTTTGAACATAGACGCTTCAACCAAATCAATCACCAAATCAAAATAAGTGAGTTTACTGTTATAAACCGTTGCGAGATTAACCTGTTTACCATTAACCACTATTTCAGCATTAAAACTTCCAAGATAACCACTCAGCGATTCAAGTTTCCCATAGGCAATTGAAACGGTATTAGGAATTGAGTCAATATCAACACCAGATTCTTTATTTTTAATTAACACCGTAATATTCATTGATGCTGAAAGCTGAGTGATTAAATGATTAACCCGCTTATCATTAGCAATAATTAAAAGGTTGTTTTTACTGTGATACGAAACCAACGAGGTGGATTCAATTTGCACTGTATTTGCTGCCTCAAGTGCAGCGGCTATTGCCGCCTCAGTTTGTACGGGTATGCTAGCTTCAGTTAAGTTTTTCATTTTCGATTTTATCTTTATTTAGGTTAATTGATTCGTTATTTTCATCGTTTTCCGATAACAGCAATTCTTCAGCGTTGCCTTCATTATCGAAATCTGTGTCATTATCTAAATCATTATTTTGTGCTTCTGTTTTCGTTTTCTCTTCTTCTTTAGCTTGCTCTTCTGCTTTTAAATTTTCAGCGTCTCTCATTTCCTCTTCTTCTTTTTCTTTAAGCTCTTTCGCCTTTTCACGATCTAACATTCGTTTCATATCATGAGGAATAATATCGCCAAGGGAAGCAAACTTGGTGTAGTCTTCTGCGTAATCATCTAAGCCATCCACCACATTAAGAAAGGGCATATGGAAAAGCTTTCGTAATGCCTGTTTTCTTAATACCTCACTTACTTTTGGTGAAAGAAAATCGCTAAAGTTAGAATCTTCTGTTAACTCATCAATTGGAGGCATGTCTGCATCGGTCTTATACTCTTCAACTTGCTGTTCTTCATCTTGAGCATCTTTTGTTGATTCGGTTTGTGCTGTCGTTATTAATTCACTTTCTGTTTTTTTATTCTCGATTTCATTTTTCGATTCAATTTTTCGCTCAGACCATCGCTGCATAAATCCAGACTTCACTTCTGCAGTATCCTTTTTTAATGTCATTTAATGCATTACCTTATTGGGTTCTTGTCCAGCGTCTTTCCAGTTTTCTAATTTACGTTTTTTTCTTTTCACAGGAACATAATTATTCACCACAAATTGTTCAAGCCAACGATATATTTCAGCCGGCATAGGCACTTGAAAAACCTGTTCTTCTAACTCAAGAAACGAAGATGCTTCGTCATAGTTAACGCTTACTTTGAAAGGCACTAGCTCACCGTCTTCTTCTTCGTCACGACAAATAACAAAGACATAGGGGGTGTCTGAAAGGATATTAAAGTAATAACTTTCTACTTCATCGATAAATAAATTAATTTTATAATTTGACCAGATGTATTTTTCATCTTCTTCGCCCACTCGAGAAATGGAACGTTCAGGAATGCCTCCGTCATAGTAGTTGCCTCCCGCAACCACGGCTTCTACTTCCCATTGTTCAGCAATCCACACATTATTTTCTATTATGCGATGCTGCATAACGATCGACACAGGAAATCCAAAGGTTAAAGCGTTTTCATCTTGTTCTACTGCTTTATCTTCCTTCATACCCGACACCCTTAGAAATCAATTGTTTGTTTTTATTTAAACTTGTTCTCGCAATTTATATACCAACATGACTTTTTCCAATAAATCCCGTGTTAACGTAATTTATATTATTAATAAAAATACAAAGTGGTACAAAACAACACACTCGAAATTAACTATGTATCATTTTGACCCATGCAATGGGTGTATCTCACGTTATACCATCGAATTTTCCTTGTAACGACGAGATATTCAACAAAGAAAAAATAGGTATGACTTTTGCTTTAACAATACATGTAAATTTTCAATAAAATATATGAACAACAAATTAACCTTAATGCTTTTAAAAATTACAATTATATTTGGGGTAGCCAAAACTCATGAAGGTATCAGAAGCATCACATACAAATAAGTTAGTTGATCATTTTGGCCGACAAATCACCTACGTTAGACTTTCTGTCACTGATCGTTGCGATTTCCGTTGCCAATATTGCATGAGTGAAAAAATGCAATTTTTACCACGAGAAAAATTATTGACCTTAGAAGAAATGGCTCTATTAGGCTCAACGCTATCTACACTCGGCGTTAATAAAATACGTATCACCGGTGGCGAACCCTTAGTTAGAAAAAATATTATTTGGTTGTTTAATCAGCTTGGTGCATTAGATAGCATTCACGATCTCACTTTGACCACCAATGGTTCTCAACTTTCTAAATATGCTACAGATTTAAAATCCGCAGGCGTATCTCGAATTAACATTAGCCTAGATAGCCTTAAAGCGGATCGCTTTCACGACATCACTCGTACCGGTAACTTACAGCAAGTTCTTAAGGGTATTGATTCTGCTATTGAAGCAGGATTTGATAAAATTAAATTAAATGCTGTCATTATGAAAAACCATAATCATGATGAAATTATTGATTTGGTTGATTTTGCAATAAAGCGAAAAATTGATATTAGCTTTATTGAAGAAATGCCTTTAGGCATTATTAGCTCGCATGGCAGAGACAAAACCTATTATTCAAGTGATGATGTCAAAAAAGACATCGAAACGAAATATGGCTTGAACTCTTCAGATAAAAAAACCTCTGGCCCTTCTCGCTATTACGACATTGATAGTACAGATTCATCCGTTGGTTTTATTTCTCCACACAGCCATAATTTTTGTGAAGACTGTAATCGCGTTCGGGTTACAGCTGAAGGACGTTTACTGTTATGCCTTGGTCAAGAACATTCTGTTGATTTGCGCCACATCATTCGTTCTAACCCTGGTGATACAGAAATACTTCGCAACAGTTTAATTGATGCCATGGCCATTAAACCTAAATCACATGAATTCAATATTAACGTTGAACCTAAAATTTTACGCTATATGAATATGACAGGTGGCTAACCATGTCTAAACTGCACATAAGCAATAATGCTCCCCCTCCCCCCATGCTATCGGACTCAGGTCTGCGGCCTACTTTTTCTGTTATGGCGATCGATGAATACGGCAAACAACAAGAAAAACATATTGCAGGTGAAAAACCTTTAACCATATACGTCAATAAAAAAGAGATTGTGACATTAATGACCTTAGGTACTATGCCAGAAGCATTAGTACTAGGTTATCTCAGAAACCAAGGTTTTATTAAAAACATTGAAGATGTTGTTTCGGTTCAAGTTGATTGGGAAACAGAATCTGCCTCTGTCGTCACCCATTCTTCTCATGATTGGAGTGAGAAATTAAGTCAACGTACAGTAACATCGGGTTGCGGCCAAGGCACCGTCTTTGGCGATATGATGGAACAATTAGATAATATTAATATTGAAGCGTTCCAAGTGAAGCAATCAACCATCTATGATCTTTTAAGCAACATAAGTAAAGAGAATGAAGTTTATAAACAAGCGGGTGGAGTTCACGGTTGCGCGCTATGTGAAAATGATCATCAAGTAATTTTTGTCGAAGATGTTGGCCGTCACAATGCGGTCGATACTATCTGCGGTTTAATGTGGTTAAAAAACATTTCTGGTCAGGGCAAAACGTTTTACACCACCGGACGACTGACCTCTGAAATGGTTATTAAAGTCGCGCAAATGAATATTCCATTATTGCTTTCTCGTTCTGGTATCACTGAGATGGGCTTGAGTATCGCAAAACAACTTAGCATCACTCTCATCGCGCGAGCGAAGGGAAAACATTTTCTTATTTTTAATGGTGTAGAAAACATCGAACTTGATGCACCACCTCCAATACGAAACAACAAAGTCGAAAAAACAAATTAACCATGACCAATTTAAATCCATTTGATTCTACTTTAGTTGAAAAACAACCTCGTTTTATGAACGTGAAACAGGTTTCTGAGTATTTACAACTCAATGAAAAGAAAATATATGCTTTAGTCAGTGAAGGTAAATTACCCGGTACTAAAATCACAGGTAAGTGGATGTTTCCACGCGCCTTAATCGACAACTGGATCCTTGAATCTAGTCATGGCGGTTTACTAACTGATCGATTAATCATTGCAGGTAGCGATGATGCGCTGATGCAACGCGTAATAATGCAAGTTGCAAACAATGTACAATCTAAGGCATTAGTAAGTTGCACCTGCACCGGTACCCGCTTAGGTCTATCCCTTTTATCACACCATAAAGCGGATGTTTGTTGTATGCATTGGGGGCCTTATTCAGAAAGTCACTTACGCCATCCGGCTCTTTTAAATCAATACCCACAACATCATAACTGGGTGTTAGTGCGTTTATTCAAAAGAGAGCAAGGCTTACTCATTAATAAAGAAATATTTTCAAAAATTAATCATACTGACTTAAAAGCTGTTCTTGAAACAGATTTAAAATGGTGCGCTCGACAAAATGGTGCTGGCTCACAAAGGTTTTTGCAAGAAACGCTATTACACTTTGATATTGCTGAAGATAGTTTAAATATAAGTTGCACAGCCTTATCTGAACGTGACGCGGCATCTCGAATTAGTATGGGGCTAGCCGATGTTGCACCTGGAACAAAAAGTATTGCAACAGAATACGCATTGGCATTTATTCCTATTGGTTGGGAAGCCTTTGATCTTGCGCTTTATCGTGGTGTTTATTTTCGTAATTTATTTCAAAGCTTACTT
The DNA here is from genome assembly GCA_045046865.1 of Woeseiaceae bacterium. Lineage (GTDB taxonomy): Bacteria > Pseudomonadota > Gammaproteobacteria > UBA6429 > Thiohalophilaceae > JAGLTQ01. The sequence continues at coordinate 12,421 of JASFYW010000080.1, forward strand.
AAAGAAATGAAGTCCAAAGAGTGCCAAGAAATGGCGAAACAATTAGGTGGTTATGACTTTTCTGAATCCGGTAATCTTGTTTGGTCTGCTGAGTAACTAACTTAGCTTAACCCGTACTCTCTCCCTTCAAAGACGAATCGGCTAATAAATAAATACAAAAACATGCACCTTCTGTTTTATTATTTTCTACCGTTATGGTTCCACCATAATTTTGCACAAGACCAAAGCTAACAGACAGCCCTAAGCCGGTACCCTTTTGTTTCGTTGTGTAAAACGGATCGAACACATTATTAAGTTTATCTTCTTCAATACCTGAACCATTATCAATTACCTTAATCAATACACCTTTTTCATCCCAATCGTAAGTTTCAATTTTAATTTGAGCATTTTTATTACCGCACGATTGAATCGCGTTAATAAATAAATTAATTAATATCTGTTGCAGTTCTTGTTTATGAATATCAACGTTATACGTTGCTTTAAGATTTAATTGAACATCAACATGATGCATTTTTATTTCATGCTTTACCAAGACCATGATGTGCTCAACAACATCATTTATATCTATTTTACTACTGTGCTCTGATGATTCAGAACGACGAGAATACTGTAATAAGCTATCGATAATATTTCGAATTCGATAAACTTGCTCAATAATTAACTCGCTTTCCATTTTAACAGGATTTAATTTATCTCCCATTTCCGAAATAATTAAATCCATGTTGCCGAGAATCACTGCTGTTGGATTATTAATTTCATGCGCAATCCCTGCGGTTAACTCACCTAAAGATGCCAGTTTTTCTACTAAAACTAATTGCTTACGTGTCTCATTTAATAAGTCTATATTGTTTTTTAAATCTTCATTTTTTGACTTTAATTCACGGGTACGTACTTCAACTTTATACTCCAACTCTTCCGCCGCATAAATTATTTGTAATTTCCTTTCTTGTAACTGGTCTAACATCGAGTCAAATTGTCGTGCTAACTCCCCAATTTCATCTTCTGCATCCACATTACCAATACGTAATTCTTCACCGGCATGTGTTGCTCTAGCAACCGATGTCATTTTTTCAATGGGGTGGAAAATAGACTTCACACCGCGAACAGCTATCAGGCTGGATAACAACATAATAAATATAAAAAAAACAAATAAAATAAGTAATGCATTTTTTAAAATTTGACTAAAAGGGGTTTCAAGAAAACCAACATAAAGTATACCCACCCGTTCTCCGCCAACATCATAGATCGGTTCGTAAGCGGAGATATACCAATCATTCACCACAAAAGCACTGTCTATCCAGCTTTCTCCCTCATCCAAAACTAAACGCCGTACTTCTTCGGAGACTCTGGTTCCTAATGCACGATTACCAAACTCGTCTTGTACATTCGTTGCGATGCGTACATCATCAATAAATATCGTCACGGTACCTAAGCTACCCTTAATTAAACTACCTGGGCTATAAACGAGATCTCGAATTTGATCGACAAATTTAAAATTTCTATTTAATAAAACCCCGCCATCTAATAAAGCAACCACTTCATTTGTTTCACCACGAATAGGGTAAATCATACGCAACATCATCCCCCGATCTTCAACGCGATGAGTGACAGGTGTGGCGCGCAACGTATCAATCAAAGATAATCGCAATAATGATTGATCAATATCCTTTTCTCTTTGTAAATCTTCTTGAGAAAATATTTCAACGCCGCTTACTCCGTCAATAGTTTTTGCATGATTAATTAATACGGATTTTTTGCTTCGAGTAAATCCTGAATGGGGTGATTCGTATAACCAATTCCCTTTTAAATCTAACAAATGCAGGAAATCAAAGTGTTTCTGTTCCTTCATAATATCAACTTCAAGTTTTAGCGCTTCATAATCTTCCGCATACAAACTGTTTCTGAAAGTGTAAGACTCTCCTAAACGTTCAAGCTTAGCTAAATAATTTTTTTGTTGTTGATAAAAAACTTCATGCGTAACAGATAAGTCGGTACGCACTTTCATGAATAATTGTTCGTAACTAAAATTATTACTCCAATACGCCGCCATGCTCAAAACAATCGGCATAACAATGAATATCGGTAATAAAACCAGCAACAAGAGTTTAAAACGAAGATTTTTCTTTATTTTTAAAGTGAATTTTTTCAGAAACACAATAAGCGCTCATATAACATTAACTAAAAATCACTTCCATGCCTGAAATTTTCGGTCTAATGTTTTACGAGAAACACCCAGACGGCGAGCGGCCTCAGATTTATTGCCATCAACAGTCTCCAATACACACTGCATATGGTGTTTTTCAACATCTTGCATCGACCAATTGTCCGCGTAATTGGGTTTCTGCTTATCGATATTATTATTAGTATTTTTATGTAAACAATTTAACGGCGCTTTACCCAAAAGTAATGAACGTTCAATAATGTTTTTTAATTCACGAATATTTCCCGGCCAACTATACGACTGCAAACCAATTAAATCTTCATGGTTAAAAGGTATTGCCTCTACACCAAGTTGATTAGATAGCGTTTCTGAAAAATATCGCGCTAATAAGGGGATATCTTCTTTACGCTCTGACAATGAGGGCATACGAATAGAAATAACATTTAAACGATAATAGAGATCTTCTCGAAAGTTACCCTTTGCCACTTCAGCTTCAAGATCACGATTAGTCGCGGCAATAATACGTACATCGATTGAAACTTCTCTTTCAGCACCAACTGGGCGAATGGCTCGCTCTTCAAGCACACGTAATAATTTTGCTTGCATCGCAAGCGGCATTTCACCTATTTCATCTAAAAATAAAGAGCCGCCACTGGCATAATTAAAAAGACCTTGGCGTGATTGGTGCGCTCCGGTAAAAGCCCCTTTTACGTGACCAAATAATTCACTTTCTAATAAGTCTGGAGAAATAGAACCACAATTAATCGGCACAAACGCGCCCTTTCTTGCGCTGAATTCATGTAGTGCGCGAGCGGCTAATTCTTTACCTGTACCGGATTCGCCTTCTATCAATAATGTCGTTGGTGAGGGAGCAACACGTTTAATAATACTACAGACTTCTTTGATGGCAGTGCTTGTTCCCACCATCCCATCCACCTCATAGAATTGCTCAAGCTGTCTTTGTAAGACAAAATTATCTCTTCTTAAACGTTGTTTTTCCATACAGTTTTTAACTGAAGACAACATTTGCTCAACCCGAAAAGGTTTTAAAATAAAATCGGCAGCACCCGCGCGCAATGCTTGGATCGCTGTATCCATATCGGCGAATGCCGTCATGAAAATCACATCCGTTTGAATATCAAAACTTCTTAGTTCCTCAATCCATTCCACCCCCGAACGACCGGGTAAACGAATATCAATAATAATAAGATCAAAATGGCAACGCTGTCTTAATTCCTCAGCAGATTCCACACTGTCGGCGACTTCAATGAGACCACACTCTCGCACAAGACTTTTTTGCAGAAAGTTTTGCATTCCCAATTCGTCATCCACAATCAAAATTGAAGATTCAGAATATCGAGATGCAGGAGGTATTTCTTCTAAATTTTCTGAATATTCACTGCCTTTCTTAACATTGCTAGTGAGCATTATCCTATCCTTATTAAAAGTATTTTTATTTTATTTTTATTAAATAAATCTGGCGAAGTATGATTGTAAGTTAATAGCCGAATTAAATCAGTACTGAAAAATAAAACGAATACTCAGTTATACGCCAACCTTATGTATCAATATGACCCATATTATTCTCATATGTGACAAATTGTCTAGTATGTTTTAAATAAGATATTTTTATATTATAAAAATACCGCTTAACCCCCTTATAAAAATAGAGCTTCGAGATAAATACGCTATGGCATGAGATTTGCTCATTCTTTAATAAAATTATACTTTTACAACTCAGCAGAGATAAATTATGAAAAAAACACCGGTACCATTTTATATATTTTTACTACTATTTAGCTTTATTAGTACAAACTTATATGCCGACACCTTACGCCTTGCGACCACCACCAGTACTGAAAATTCAGGATTATTAAATGTTTTAATCCCTCTTTTTGAAAAAGACAGCGGTCATAAAATTCATGTTATCGCAGTAGGTACAGGGAAAGCATTGCGCATGGGCGAAGCTGGTGATGCTGATGTATTACTGGTTCACTCACGCCAAGCTGAAGAAAAATTTATCGCCGATGGTCATGGTGTAAATCACCGTAGTGTAATGTATAACGATTTTGTTATTGTTGGTCCAAAAAATGACCCCGCAGGTATTAGGGGACAAAAAGATAGCGTGGTTGCACTAAAAAAAATAGCAACATCAAAAAATTTATTTATTTCCCGGGGTGATAATTCAGGTACCCACAAAAAAGAACAAGCACTATGGAAACAAGCAATGACGATGCCTTCTGACAAATGGTACAGAGAAGCAGGACAAGGAATGGGAAAAGTATTACAAATGGCAAGTGAGTTATCTGCTTATACTTTAACGGATAGAGGTACATGGTTATCATTAAAAAGTACCTCGTCGCTAGAAATACTTGTTGCTGGTGACAAACGCTTATTTAATCCTTATGGCATTATCGCTATCAATCCAGAAAAGTACCACGGTATTAAATACCTTGCCGCAATGTCATTTATTGCTTGGCTCACTTCACCCTTTGCACAGCAACAAATTGCGCAATTTAAAATTAATAATGAAGTTTTATTTATTCCGATGGCGGTTGAAAACAAACAGCTCAGTAAAAAATAATGGAGAATATTAGTTCCGCATCCCTTAATGCTGTTTATTTACTTTTTTCAGGTGACCGTAACCTATGGGACATTATCGCTATTTCTTTTAGTGTCTCCTTTCGCGCAATATTATTTGCTGCTCCCATCGCAATATTGCTGGCCTTTACCATGGCTTATCATCGTTTTTATGGGCGTCGAGTATTAATTTATATTTTTAATACATTGCTTTCAATCCCTGCTGTCATTATAGGTTTAACACTTTATATTTTATTTTCTCGTAATGGCCCGCTCGGTGATTTGAAATTACTTTTTACCCAAGATGCCATGATTATTGGACAAATATTTATTTGCCTGCCTTTAATTCTCATTATGAGTCATACCAATTTTCAATCATCTGATCGACGCATTTGGGAAACCGCACGCACCTTAGGCGCAAGTAAGACTCAAGCGATGATGACCGTAATGTATGAAATTCGTTTTGGTTTACTCGCCGCATTGATCGCAGGCTTTGGCCGCATCATTGCAGAAGTGGGTTGTTCCATGATGATTGGAGGCAACATACTTCACTATACGAGAAATATTCCAACGGCTATTGCATTAGAAACCAGTAAAGGTGACTTTTCTCAAGGCATTGCTCTCGGTATCGTATTACTCGTTATGTCGATGTTTTTAAACTTATCATTAAGCTTATTGCAAGGTCGCGGGGAAATGGTTTGACTCATTTTAATCTCAAGTTTAAAAATCTGAAAAAAAACTTTGGACAGCGAACCCTGTTTACAATCCCCGAACTTATGATTGAATCAGGTAAATGTTGTTTACTCAGCGGTATAAACGGCAGTGGTAAAACAACCCTACTAAAAATTATTGCGGGAATCGAAGCTCCCGATCATGCTGAGGTCTATTATAAAAACCAAAAACTAAGTTGGAAATCTGCCTATAAAAAAATTCATCGTGAAATTATTTATCTACACCAAACGCCACTGATGTTTGATGCCAGTGTTGAGGATAATATTAAGTACGGCATGCGTAAACAAGGATATTCTAAAAATGATATACAACAACAATTAAAAACAGCCTTAGATTGGACTGATTTAACACATCTTAAAACCAATAATGCACGAACCTTATCGGGTGGTGAAAAACAACGTGTTGCCCTTGCTCGCGCTTATGTATTATCACCTCAAGTTCTTTTGCTAGATGAAGCATTTTCTAACTTGGATAGCGAAGGCAGAAAGAAAATTTTTGAACAAATTTGTAAACTTAAAAATGAAGGCGTAGGCATTATTTTAACCAGTCATGATTTGTCCCATGCTGCCTCAATAACAGAACAACATCTACAAATTAAAAATTCTACTTTAACAATATATAATGCTGATAATCATTCTGAGCATTTTGAAAATAGTCTAAACCACGCAGAATTAAAAATAGTTAACCTATAAATTCCATGACAAAAATAAAAAAAATAAATACTGATGATATAACTGGCGTAATTTTAGCTGGAGGACAAGCTAAACGAATGGGCGGACAAGATAAAGGGCTGCTCAATGTCAACGGTAAAAAAATGATAGGAATTATTATTGAACGTCTTAGACCCCAAGTCCATGACCTGATCATTAATGCCAATCGACATCTACCCGAATACAATAAATTTAATTTTCAAGTGGTAAGTGACGATAATTCAAGCGACTTTCATGGTCCGCTCGCGGGTATGTTAAGTGCTCTAAAAGTTGCTAGCACACCTTACATACTTGCTATTCCTTGTGACAGTCCTTTTTTTCCAGACAACTTATCCAGTCGATTACTAGGTTCACTGATCAAAGAAGATGCGGACATTAGCGTAGTACATGATGGCAAGCGTATGCAGCCGGTTTTTTCACTGATAAAAACTGAACTACTTGATAGCTTGCAGAATTACCTTAACAAGGGCGATAGAAAAATAGACTTATGGTACAAACAACACCACACCGTACTCACCGATTTATCCGATTACGCTGACATCGCGTTAAATATAAATACCCCAACGGATCTCATTAATCTTGAAACAAAATTATCTGGAACTAAATCAGTATGAGTTTAAAAATATCATGTCCGTTACTTGGTTTTTCTGCTTATAGTGGAACAGGAAAAACCACTTTACTAAGCCAAGTGTTACCTCTCTTAAAATCAAAAGGAATTCGTGTTGCAGTCATTAAACATGCCCATCATTCTTTTGATGTCGACCATGTTGGAAAAGATAGCCATACCTTACGACATGCAGGTGCTTCACAAATGTTAATTGCCTCAAGTAAGCGCTGGGCATTAATGGTCGAAACACCTGACAATACTGAAGATCCTAAGTTACCTGAACTCATAGAACAGCTTGATCATTCACAGTTAGATATTATTTTGGTTGAAGGCTTTAAAAATGAGCCATTTCCAAAAATTGAACTGTATCGTTCCTCCTTGGATAAACCTTTTTTACATTCTCAAGATAAAAATATTATCGCCATTGCTAGCGATGAAACTATTCAAGCAGATAGAAATATTCATCGGCTTGATCTTAATAATATTCAACAAATCACTGACTACATCCTCTATTACATGCAATTCGATGAAGTAAAGGTAAGCCAATTAAAATAAAGAAAAATTATTATGCTAAATCTTGACTCTTTCGCTGTTACAAATAAAACTAATTTAACCGTTGATGAAGCCTGCTTATTTATTGAGACTCTCGTCACTCCCACAACGTGCATAAATAAAGTTGATATACGCTCTGCTCTTGGCAGATATCTTGCCAAAGATATCTATTCAAATATCAATGTGCCTTCCCATACCAACTCTGCTATGGATGGATACGCTATCAATGGCGATGATATTCCTGCCCAGGCCGAAGCCCAGTTTGATATAAGTTGTACTGTATTTGCAGGTCAACCTTTTAGCGGCACAGTAGGCAAAGGACAATGCGCACGAATTATGACCGGCGGCATGATACCCACGGGAACGGATACTGTCATTATGCAAGAAGAGGTGGAAAACAAAGACGATAAAATTGTTATTCAATCTTGCCATCGTAAAGGACAAAATGTACGACAAGCAGGAGAGGATCTTGCCATTGGCCAAATTGCTTTACACAAAGGGCAAAAAATTATGCCCTCGGAGCTTGGCATACTTGCTTCACTTGGTCTCTCAGAAGTTAAAGTGCTACGACGATTACGCGTTGCCTTTTTTTCTACCGGTGATGAACTGCGATCAATTGGCGAGCCTTTGGGCGAAGGTGATGTCTATGACAGTAATCGCTATAGTCTATACGGCATGTTAACTCGACTAGATGTCGATATTATTGATATGGGGGTAATCGCAGATAGTTTAGATGATGTGGAAGCCGCTTTTACTGCGGCCGCAGAAAATGCTGATGTGGTGATCACCAGTGGCGGTGTTTCTGTGGGTGATGCCGACTATGTCAAAGAAGCATTGACTCGATTAGGGGAAGTTAAATTTTGGAAAATTGCCATGAAACCGGGGCGCCCCCTTGCCTTTGGTAAAATAAAGGACGCCATTTTCTTTGGTTTACCGGGTAACCCTGTTGCCGTGATGGTAACTTTTTATCAGTTTGTGCAAAATGCTTTATTAACCATTGCCGGCGCAGAAATTAAACCACGTTTACAAATGCGCATCCCGACAACCACGGCATTTAAAAAAGCCCCTGGTAGAACAACCTTTATTCGCGGCGTTATTTCAAATGATAAAAATGGAAAAATGAGCGTATGCAGCACGGGACAACAAGGTTCGGGGATTCTTCATTCAATGAGTCAAGCAAACTGCTTTATCATCTTAACCCATGATCAGGGAATGGTTGCAGAGGGAGATATCGTTACGGTTGAACCTTTCGCAGGCTTTATATAAAGCAACTGCCTCACACGGACAGAAAATGAAATTGTAATTATTTTATTTAGGTGGATGATAGCAAGGCATAAAAAGAGGAATGTACAATGAGGCCGTTCCCGCACTTCCTTGTGCTACGCGGCATTAAAACATCCATGTTTTTAATATCTGAGCATTATGAGTTTTTTTGTAACGCCGCCAGCGCCGCATAAATAAAATAATTTTAGACGTTGAAGCGGAAATGCATGACATCGCCATCTTTTACGATATATTCTTTTCCTTCTAAACGTAATTTGCCCGCTTCTTTACAGCCACTTTCGCCGTTAAATTCGACAAAATCTTCATAGGCCATGACTTCGGCACGGATGAAGCCTTTTTGGAAGTCTGTATGGATGACGCCTGCGGCTTCTGGTGCGGTGGCGCCTACTTTTACTGTCCATGCGCGTACTTCTTTTACGCCTGCGGTAAAGTACGTTTGTAGATCTAACAATGTATAGCCAGCGCGAATAACACGGTTTAAGCCCGGTTCTTCTAAGCCCAAATCTGATAAGAATTCTTTTAGATCTTCATCTTCAAGTTCAACCATTTCGGCTTCCATCGCGGCACAAACGGCAACAACGGCTGAGCCTTCGGCTTCTGCATGGGCGATAACTTTATCTAGCATGGGGTTATTTTCAAAACCATCTTCTGCGACATTGGCAATGTACATCGTCGGTTTATTGGTGAGCAAGAAGAACTCTTGTAGCATTTCTACTGCGTCTTCATCTAAGTCTAAAGCTCGAACGGCTTTGCCTTCATCTAGCTGTGCTTTTACTTTGTCTAATACGACGAGTTTTGCTTTCGCTTCTTTATCACCTGACTTCGCTATTTTAGTAATACGATGAATTGCTTTTTCAATGGCATCCATATCCGCTAAAGCGAGCTCGGTATCAATAACTTCAATATCATCAAGTGGATTAATTTTACCTGCAACATGTACGACATCGTCATCTTCAAAACAACGCACGACATGACAGATGGCATCGGTTTCACGAATGTTGGCTAAAAACTTATTACCTAAACCTTCACCTTTTGATGCACCAGCCACTAAGCCTGCGATATCTACAAACTCCATCGTTGTTGGAATTGTTTTTTCGGGTACAACAATTTCAGCAAGTTTGTCTTGGCGTGGATCAGGCACGGGCACGATACCGACATTGGGCTCGATAGTACAAAATGGATAATTTTCCGCTTGTATGCCTGCTTTTGTTAACGCATTAAATAATGTTGATTTGCCGACATTAGGTAGGCCGACGATGCCACATTTTACGCTCATAATTAATTATCCGTATGTAATTCATTCATGGCTTTTTGTAGTTCACCTTCAATCACTAAAGGCAAAACATTTAAAGCGCGTTCTATATTTCTTTCGATGCTGATTTGATCATCCATTGAGGCTTTTTTCAAAACATGATTGGTGACTTTACTTTTATCACCGGGATGACCGATGCCTAAACGTAAGCGTAAATAATTATTGCCACCCATTTTGCTAGCAATGTCACGTAAGCCATTATGCCCACCATGACCACCGCCTTTTTTTAACCTTGCTGTGTCGACAGATAAATCGAGTTCATCGTGTACGACTAAAATTTCATCAAGATTAATTTTGTAAAAGTGAGCCAAGGCTTGAACAGCTTGGCCGCTAAGATTCATAAAGGTGGTTGGTTTAAGTAACCAAACATCTTCGCCGTTATGTTTATAACGTGCGGTTTCACCATGAAACTTTTTTTCTGGTTTAAAGCTAAGGTTTTTTTGACGAGCCAGCTCGTCTAAAAACCAAAAGCCGGCGTTATGTCGCGTACGTTCATATTCAGAACCAGGATTTCCTAGTCCAACTATGAGAGATACGCGAGACAACGCCGGCTTCCAGAGAGGTTCAGACTGCGAGCTTATTCAGCAGCAGGCTCTTCACCTTCTGCTGCAGCTTCATCCGGAGTAGCTGCTGCCGCTTCTGCTGCTTCATCTTCTTCATCAGAACCACGAGTCAAGTGACATGCTGCGATAGGTTGATCATGGCCTTCACCATGAGCAAGCTCAACAATCTCAACACCTGCTGGTACTGTAATGTCTGACATGTGTAAGCTGTTATCAAGCTCTAATGTAGAAAGATCAACTTCTAAGAACTCTGGTAAATCTTTTGGTAAACAGGAAATTTCTACATCAGTCATGCTATGAGTAATCAAACCACCTTCATCTGCACCTGGACTAACATCTGCATTAATGAAGTGTAAAGGTACATTCATATGAAGTTTTTCAGTTGCACTAATGCGTAAGAAATCTGCATGCATCACTTCTATTTTTGCTGGGTGACGTTGTAAGTCTTTTAAGATAACTTGCTCTTCTTTACCCGCAATAGAAAGGTTTAAGATATGAGAATAAAATGCCTCATTCTCTAAGCTATGCATGAATTTTTTATGATCTACAGTGATTGATACTGGGTCTTTACCCGTACCGTATACTACAGCAGGAAACTTTTCAGTATGACGTAGGCGGCGGCTCGCACCTTTCCCTAAGTCAGTACGAAGTTCTGCTTCTACAGTGAAATTTATAGCCATGTTACTTCTCCAATTTACGAATGCTGCGAAGTTTATTTCTCGCTATTCGTAAGATAGTTTAAAAAAACAGGTTAATTATTTAACCTGCTGTTCTGATTTCTTTTTGCGACCAAAAGAAACCGTGTAATACGTCTCTCTGACGTATCCGCGTTTAGTCCGTTATTTAATCAACGTATAACGAACTAACCGATTCTTCATTACTGATACGGCGCATTGTTTCTGCCAGTAGTTCAGCAATACTTAATTGACGAATTTTACTTATAGCTGCAGCTTCAGCTTGTAATGGAATCGTATCTGTTACGACTAATTCATCTAACACTGAGTTAGCAATATTTTCTAAGGCTGGGCCAGATAAAACAGGATGAGTAATATAAGCCACCACTTTTTCTGCGCCGTGTTCTTTTAATGCTGCAGCTGCTGCGCATAGCGTACCGGCAGTATCAACCAAGTCATCAACCAAAATACAAGTGCGCCCTTTTACATCACCAATAATGTTCATGACTTTTGCTTCGTTAGCACGTGGACGACGTTTATCGATAATGGCTAAGTCTGCATCATCTAAACGTTTTGCTAATGCGCGAGCACGAACTACACCGCCAACATCGGGTGAAACAACCATAAGGTTTTCATATTTCTGACGCCAAATATCACCTAATAAAATCGGTGAAGCATAAACGTTATCTACCGGAATGCTGAAAAAACCTTGAATTTGATCTGCATGTAAATCAACGGTTAATACGCGATCTGTTCCTACCGTACTCACCATTTGAGCGACCACTTTAGCAGTGATGGGCACTCGGGCTGAACGTGGACGCCTATCTTGACGTGCATAACCAAAATACGGGATTACCGCAGTCACTCGTGACGCAGATGAACGGCGCATAGCATCAACCATAACCAATAATTCCATAAGGTTTTTATTGGTAGGTGCGCAGGTTGGCTGAACAATGAAAATATCCTTACCGCGGACGTTTTCCATGACTTCAACCATCACTTCGCCATCACTGAACTGACCCACAATCGCATTGCCTAACGGCAGATTTAAACGTTTCGCGATTTCATTTGCTAGCTGCGGATTTGAATTGCCCGCAAATACCATCATGTTGCCGTATGACACATTATTCCCCTAGGGACGTAAGTATTGATTCAGCGAAAAAAATCACCGCTACTCGCGATGACTCATAAATATGGCTGGGGTACCAGGATTCGAACCTGGGGATGCTGGAATCAAAATCCAGTGCCTTACCGCTTGGCGATACCCCAATTGACTGTTCCGACTAAATCGGAAAATACTTCTCTAATGGTGTTTGATTCATGCTTTTGGCAATAAATCCGTCCCATTTTTTTGATAACTGAGAAAATGCTTTTTCAGCATGTTCTTGCTTATCAAAGGCTGCAAATACACATGCGCCAGTTCCCGTAAGTTTAGCTTGATTAGCCGATTGAGTAAAAACGGCTAAATCATTTAATGCCCGATCAACTTCAGGGTACATTTCTCTAACAGGTGCTTCACAAACATTTTCTGTTTGCGATGCAAGAAAGTCGCGTATTGTAATGGTTGAGCAATCTCGCCGCAATTGCGAATTGGCAAAAACCTTGGCTGTTGAAACATTTATTTGCGGTTTTAGCACTAAAAACCACTTTTCGGGTAGATCGATGGCTTTTAAGCGTTCTCCTACCCCTTCTGCCCATGCAGATTTGGCAAAAATAAACACAGGAACATCGGCACCTAACTGCACACCTAGCGCCATTAGTTCTTCTCGATTCAGGCCGCAACCCCAAAGTTGGTTCAATCCCACCAAAACTGAAGCCGCATTTGAGCTTCCTCCACCCAAGCCTCCGCCCATGGGAAGGTTTTTTTCGACCGAAATATCGACACCTTTATTGGATTTTGTGTGCTGCTGTAATAATGCCGCTGCTTTTACCACTAAATCGTCCTCCGCAGGCACTCCAGCTAAATCTGATACTCGAAGGATCTGGTTGTCATCTCGCAGTGTTAAATCAATCACATCCGAATAATCTAAAAACTGGAAAACCGTTTGCAGTAAATGGTAACCGTCTTCGCGCTGACCGGTAATGTGCAAAAATAAATTTAATTTTGCCGGTGCTGATATGGTGATGTGCTTATTCATATTTTGGGTAACCAAACGGCAACTTTCAATATTCCATTTTCAATAATATGTTTTGGTACAGACAAGTTTTGTTGCGCTTGATGGCCGCTGTTTTTAAATCGTCGCCCTGCCACATCATACTTTGAATTAAAACAGGGTTCAGAAAATAAGGTTTGATCTGGTTCTTGCTTCAAGCTTACCTGACAGCTACGTTTATTTTCGTGCGGAATAAATACAAAATATTTTTCATCTGATGAACGAAGGTTGGTTCTCATACTGTCAGGCTGATCACTTTTCATAGACATTGCGTCATGTAATAAATACTGTTGCGTCTTTAACGCTTCAATCTCTTTTGAGGTTCGAGCATAAACCCAGACTAAACCACCCGACCAATGGAAAGTAGATAACTCACCAGCAGCTAAATCCGCCACCGGTGTTTCAATAATCCAATGTGTTGAAGAATTTTTTTTCTCAGATAGTTCATTCGTTGTAAAGGTAGAAATAAAAGGGATAGTTAAAAATATAAAACCAATAAAGAATAACAACTTCATTAAACCCGATAATATTTTTCGACGACTGATAGATGACGACATAAAGTGGCTTTATTCTTTTACTGAGACGAATTTTTTAGTATTTAAATCCCACTCATCAACAAACATTTTTACTTTTAAATCATGCCCATTAATAAATATTTTCTGTGGTAACTCATGGCCATCCACTTCAATATATTTTTTGAACCGTACACGCCAACCGTTTTGTTTTAAGACCGCAAGGCGACCAAACTCATCAATGGATTGCTGTTGTTGTTTTATTTTATAATCAGCTAAACCGCGCATCCAATACAATAAACTTTTTACTGGCATACGCACCCCTGTCACTTCTTTTAATAAGCGATCGGGAGAATCTGCATAATAATAATTATCATCAGAGTCAACTAACATGACACCTTCTTCTGTTCCCGTCAGTTGGGCATGGCCGGCACCAAAAGGGCCTGATAAATCAAGAATATATTTACCTTGATGAAACTGCCATTGCATCGATAAATGCCATGACTCTTCACCATTAATGATCGCAGCACGACCATTCAAAACCCAGTGATTAATTTCATGTAAATCAACTTGTCGCTGTGCCCACTCTTTTTCCGGGTTAGCGACTTTTTTGTGTGGAGGCGTTGTTGTACATGCCGTTAACAATAAAACGGTGAGTAGAAGAAAGAGCGTTTTCATTCAGTAAATTTTTGCATCACATTTAAAAGTAAATCATCATTTGGGGCTTTCAATAAAGCACTATCCCAAATTTTTTGTGCTGTATCACGCTCACCTGCAACCCACAGCACTTCTCCTAAATGTGCAGCTATTTCAGCGTCTGGCAACTTTTCAAAGGCTAAACGAAGGTATCTTAAGGCTTCATTATATTGGCCTAAACGATAATAAGCCCAGCCTAAACTGTCATGTATTGCTGCATCATGGGGTTCTATTTTTGAAGCTTTTAAAATAAATTCAAAACCACGTTTGATTTGTTTTGTTTTATCAATCAGCGTGTAACCTAATGCATTTAATGCTTGTGCATTTTCAGGTTCGCGCTGAACAACATTCTCTAAATCTGTTATAGCGAATTTAATTTTTCCTAATTTTTCTGCCGTTAATGCGCGCGCATAAAGCAAACGATTATTATCGGTTAATTGTTCTAAGGCTTCAGAATATAAAGCAAAAGCATCTTCGTAGAGTTTTGCCTTATTTAAAATTTCACCCTCTGTAATATAAACACGCAATTCTTTATCTAAAGAATCAGGGCTAATGTTTTGCAACAAACTACGAGCCATAGAAAGCTGACCTTGCCTAGACAAAATAAAGGCAATGCGTAATTTTGCTTCAAAAGCATATTGATTACTCTCGACCTTTTTATATTCGACTAAGGCTTGCTCGAATTTATTTTGAAATTCTAAAGATTGTGCCAAATAATATTGCGCTTCGGCTACACGTTGTTTGTCTTTAAGCAACTTTGAAAAATAAATGGCCGCTTGTTT
The DNA here is from genome assembly GCA_045046865.1 of Woeseiaceae bacterium. Classification (GTDB taxonomy): domain Bacteria; phylum Pseudomonadota; class Gammaproteobacteria; order UBA6429; family Thiohalophilaceae; genus JAGLTQ01. The sequence continues at coordinate 27,739 of JASFYW010000080.1, forward strand.
CGGTTTATTTATTTGCAGTGATAAAAGGCCTAAAGCATATCGCGCTTCAGTCTGTAATTTATCGTCATCCGTTAATATTTCAAACTGTTCAAATGCTGCATCATATTGTTTTGCATCAACTAAATTACGCGCATAAAACATTCTTAATATTGTATTATCTGATTGGCCTTCTACTGTTTGACGCAAGACTTCTATGGCATGTGCTTTATAACCTTGTCGTACAAAAATATTCGTTTGTAAAATATAGGCCTTCGTCCATTCCGACTCAAGCTGGATCACTTTCTTAATTGTTTTTGCTGCGTCTTTTAACTCACCCACTAAAAAAGCCAACTGGCTATAAGCAAATAAAGCATGAGGGTTATCTTTTCTTGATTTAATTAACTTGCTCATAACAAGCATGGCTGATTTTTTATCTTGTTCTTTACTTAACATTGAAGTGATCAATGAAAAACGTTGTTGTTCTGTATGTTTGCTGTGCGTTAAAACATATTCAAAATGTTCTGTGGCTTTGCTTGTTTCACCAATACGCACAAGTAATGCTGCTAAGACTTGACGGGCTTCAATATTGTTAGGCTCTAATTCATACCATAAACGTGCAGAGGCAATCGCGCGTTTATCATCACGTGCATAATACGCCGAGCGGGTCGCTTGTTTGGCAATACGAGGGTCACGTGTCACAACCGCCGCTTTAGAAAATAAAGCCGCCGCTAGGGCGATTTGTCCACGTTGCGAGGCGATTTCTGCAGCGAGGATGTAATATAAAACTTCACTGGAAAGCTGGGCTTTTGATTTTTCTGGCGTAGCCTTAGCAACTGTTTTTTTATCTTTAACTTGAGTTACTTTCTTAGGCTTAGATGACTTGCCCGCTTTCTCAGCTTTCTTCTGCTTGGCCTTTTTTTCAGTTTTTTGGGCATGTTTTGTATTTTTGACGCTTGGCTGGGCCGTCGTTAATGCGCTACAACCAAATTGAAGCGAAAAAATGCTAGCTAAAACAAGCCAAAGTGCCATATTCTGTGTTTTCTTTATCATCTTGTACTCAACTATAACCGACTTTTTGGTGATTTACCTTTATAATACAACGCTAAACTATATATATGGTTTAACATACGATTCTGCAAGTTTTTTGCCAATTTTGATGTGATTTAATCGACAGTGACCCTAATAGCCTTCGGTATTAACCATAAAACTGCTCCCGTGGAGATCCGCGAGAAGGTCGCATTTGCGCCTGAAAAAATGGAGCAAGCTCTACACGAATGCGTTGAAAATGGTGATGTCAGTGAAGCGGCGATTGTTTCTACCTGTAATCGCACAGAAATGTATTTCAACATGCATGATACCGAACAGACTAATGCTGATACCTCCTCTGCGATTGATTGGTTTTGCCAATATCACAAGCTCGATAAAGCACAGCTTGAACCTTACATTTATTTACACCGTAACAATGATGCTGTGCAACATTTATTGCGCGTTGCCAGCGGCCTAGACTCGCTTGTTTTAGGTGAGCCACAAATTCTAGGGCAAATAAAAGACGCCTACAGTACCGCTAATCATGCAGGCACCATTGGCCGTCAACTGAATCGCTTATTCCAACATACGTTTTCTGTCGCTAAACAAGTACGTACTGATACAGCCATTGGCGCAAACCCTGTTTCCGTTGCTTTTGCTGCAGTCAGTTTATCCAAACGTATTTTTTCTGACTTATCAGAACATACCGCATTACTCATTGGTGCCGGTGAAACAACTGAACTGGTTGCGCAACACCTCGCAAATCAAGGTGTGACTAAAATGGTGGTGGCGAATCGTACGGTTGAACGCGCACAAACCTTGGCCAATAAATTTAATGCTGAGGCCATCGCATTATCTGACATGCCCGATCGCCTTGTGGATGCTGATATCATTATCGCCTCAACCGCGAGCCAACTTCCCATTCTTGGTAAAGGTGCGGTTGAACGCGCATTAAAACAACGTAAGCATCGTCCTATCTTTATGGTCGATATCGCGGTTCCGCGAGACATTGAACCTGAAGTGGGTGAGCTTGATGATGTTTATTTGTATACGGTAGATGACTTACATGAAGTGATTGAAGAAGGCCGTCAATCACGTGAAGAAGCGGCAGTACAAGCAGAAGAAATTATTGTTAACCAAGTTGAACATTTTATGGGTTGGTTACGTTCACTCGAAGGTGTGGACACTATTTGCTCTTTTCGTGAACAAGCAGAACAAAAACGTGATGAACAGTTAGCAGCGGCACTGAAACAACTCGCTGCAGGAAAAGATCCTGAGCAAGTCCTAAGTGAGCTCGCACGGACATTAACTAATAAACTCATTCATGAGCCAAGTGCGCAGCTTAATCAAGCCGCTTACTCAGGGCGCAAAGATATTCTTGATACTGCGCGCGAACTTTTTAACCTTGAACCTGACGAATAATAAAAAGAATATTTAACTATGAAAGACTCTATCCATAACAAGTTAGAACGTTTAGCTGAACGCTTAGAAGAAATTAATCACCTTCTTTCTAGCCCGGAAGTAATTAACGATCAAAATAAATTTCGTGCTTTATCTCAGGAACATGCTCAGCTTACCCCCGTGGTAAACTGTTTTAAAAGTTTTGAATCTACTACCACCGATTTTAATGAAGCAAAACGTATGTTGGATGACGACGACAAAGACATGCGTGAAATGGCCAAAGAAGAATTTAAAGAAGCCAAAGCACAGCTCGAAAAATTAGAAGGTGAGTTGCAAATTCTCATGCTTCCTACCGATCCGAATGATAATAAAAATCTCTTCTTAGAAATTCGTGCCGGTACCGGTGGTGATGAGGCTGCCATTTTTTCGGGTGACTTATATAAAATGTATACCCGTTATGCAGAATCAAAACGTTGGACAGTTGAACTTATTAATGAAAGCCTCGGAGACCATGGTGGTTTTAAAGAAGTGGTTGTTCGTATCATCGGTCAGGGTGCGTATTCAAAATTGAAATTTGAATCCGGTGTGCACCGTGTACAACGTGTTCCAGAAACTGAATCGCAAGGTCGCGTACATACTTCCGCTTGTACCGTTGCCGTTCTGGCTGAAGCCGATGAAATTGATACCATAGAAATCAATACTGGCGATTTAAAAGTGGATACCTTCCGCGCATCTGGCGCAGGTGGTCAGCATGTTAATAAAACAGACTCTGCCATTCGTTTAACCCATTTACCTTCAGGTATCGTTGTTGAGTGTCAGGATCAACGTTCACAACATAAAAACCGTGCGCAAGCGATGAAAGTGTTGCAAGCCAAACTACAACAAGTTGAAGAAGATAAAGCGGCTCAAGAAGAATCGGCGACACGTAAGTCATTAGTCGGAACGGGAGATCGCTCTGAACGCATTCGCACTTATAACTATCCGCAAGGTCGGTTAACGGAACATCGTATTAATTTAACCTTGTATAAACTCGATGAAGTCATGCAAGGTAAATTAGATGATGTGATAGAACCACTGATAAATGAACATCAAGCCGATCTATTGGCTGCGATGAGCGAAGAATAATCTATTTTTTATGGATGCAAGCGCTGATACGATTGCTTTAGTCATTCAACAAGCAACACAACAGTTGCATGAACACTCTGATTCTGCCCAGCTCGATGTCGAACTTTTACTTTGTTCTGTTCTAAAAAAAGATCGTAGTTTTTTTAGAGCATGGCCTGAACATAAAATGGCCGATAAAGATCTTTTCTCATTTAAAAATTTACTCTCCGAACGGCTGCAAGGTAAACCCATCGCTCATATTTTAGGTGAACGTGGTTTTTGGTCGCTCAATTTAAAGGTAACGAAAGACACCTTAATCCCTAGACCAGACACTGAACGCTTGGTTGAGCTGGCACTTGAACATATTCCAGCACAAGCATCATGGCGACTTTTAGATCTTGGTACGGGAACAGGTGCCATTGCTTTAAGCTTGGCAAAAGAATGTTCTACTTGCCAAGTGACCGCAACCGATCAATCCAGAGCAGCTTTAGAGGTTGCGCAAATAAATGCCAAAGAAAATAATATTAATAATATTGATTTTATAAAAAGCGATTGGTTTGGTGAATTAGATGCTGAACGTTTTAATATGATCGTTAGCAACCCACCTTACATTAAAGAAAATGATCCGCACTTAAAACAAGGCGATGTACGTTTTGAACCTCTTTCTGCCCTAACCTCAGGTGAAGACGGTTTAAATGATATACGCGATATTATTCAAAACTCTCAAAACTATCTCACTGAAAAAGGCGTATTACTACTTGAGCATGGCTATGACCAAGCTGAAGAAGTCTGTTTACTGCTCACTCAAGCGGGCTTTCACAACGTACGAAATATTAAAGATGATAATGATATTCCCCGCGTCTCTATCGGCACTAAATCCCCATAAAGAGCCATATTTAGTAATAAAGCATTCTCTAATATAAAAAGATTCAATCCGCAAAATGCCTCCGACTTACTTGACCTTACATCGAATAGGGTTAGGATAAAGGTAACTGGAGAACACATGCCTCAATATATTAAACAGCGTGATGTCATATTTAGTGCTTTACATGACGAGAGCCATCAAGCAGATACCGCAAGTAAAATGCTTTTGGATCTTGAAGGCATTGTTGCAAGTGACGTTGTTTCTGAAATACATATCAATATAAAATATGATATTCGTTATTTCACTTTAGAAGATATTGAAGGGCTTTTACAAACCGTTGGCTTCCATCTTGATAATAGTTTATTGATCAAACTCAAACGCGCGCTTTACCGTTACACCGAAGATACCGAACGCAGTAATTTAGGTTGCATTGAAGGCCAATCAAACTGCACTCGAGAAACGTATATCAACCGCTATCAAAAACTACCGCATGGTTGTCGAGATACACGTCCTGATCACTGGCGTAATTACCTTTAAATTTTTAAAATATTAACCCTTCCATCTTTCTTCGTTTATCTTTACCCTTCACTCTATGAATGATGCTCAACTTTTACGCTACAGTCGGCAAATTATGTTGCCGCAAATTGATGTCCAAGGCCAAGAAAAACTTTTAGCCTCACGTGTTTTAATTTTAGGGCTGGGTGGGCTGGGTTCACCCATTGCAATGTACCTTGCTGCCGCAGGCATCGGTCATTTAGTGATTATTGACGATGATGTGGTTGAGCTATCTAATCTGCAACGTCAAATTGTACACAGCACAAAAGACATTGGTCGTAGTAAAGTAGAATCAGCTAAACAAACCCTACACGAACTCAATGCCGATATTAAAGTAGATACCTTTAGCCAACGCTTAAATGAAAAAGAATTAGGCAACGAAGTGGCTGCCGCAGACATTGTTATTGATGGCACAGATAATTTTTCAAGCCGCTTTTTATTAAATTCACTTTGTGTGAAAAATAAAACCCCGCTCATCTCTGGTGCAGCAATTCGAATGGAAGGCCAAGTGAGCGTGTTTAATAATACGGAGACTAGCCCTTGTTATCGCTGCTTATATAAAGACGAAGGTGAGCTTGATACTAGCTGTAGTAATAATGGCGTGCTTTCACCTGTGGTGGGTATTATAGGTTCCGTGCAAGCCACTGAAGCCATAAAAATCATTTTGAATATTGGCGAAAGCTTAGACGGAAAGTTATTAATGCTGGATGCATTACACATGGAATGGCGTAGTTTAAAGTTAAAAAAAGATCCGCATTGCCCTATTTGTAATTAACGCGCGTTATTGCAAACCTAGCATAATTTTTTCATACTGTTGCTTTAATTCAATTAACAACTTAGATAATTCCGTATAACTTTTGTTTAACGATTGAAATTCCATTTTTGCTGCAAGCTCTGATGTTTCTATTAAACCATAACGCCCTGCTTCTTTCTTTAGATCATACAGAACAACTTTTAACTCTTTATAATTCATGTTCAAAATTAAACTTTGTATTTTATCAATTAGCATAGGCAAGGAATCTGTAAATTTCTTGACTAACGAAAATATTGCCGGATCATTTTCTAATAAAATGGATATGATTTTTATTGTACTCGTTGCCTGAGTATTACTATCAATGGCCTCAGAGAAATTCAAATACTTACCTATCATTACGGACAAACTTTTTGCTGTGATCGGTTTACTTAAAAAATCATCACAACCTGCATCAATACATAAAACCCTATCTTCAGACATTGCATTTGCAGTCACTGCAATGATTGGGATCGTATGCCCATTTTTTCTAATGAATTGCGTAGCTTCAATGCCACCCATTACAGGCATACGCATATCCATTAAAATTAAATCATAATTATTTGACTCCATTGCCTCGACTGCAAGCTTGCCGTTATCTACCATATCGACATCAACGCCCAATCGTTTTAAATATAAGCCAAACAAATCTTGGTTATCTATATTATCTTCTGCCATCAAAATTTTAGCATGAATCTTTTTAGTTTCATCAACTTCAATGCTTTCAATATGTTGCTCTGGCATCACTTTCTTATATACAAGCTCCTTGTTTGGCGTGTTACATGGCAGCATTAATACAAAAGAACTTCCTTTTTCATATTGACTATCTGCCGTTAGCGTACCATCCATACGTTCAACTAAAACTTTAGATAATGATAACCCTAGCCCCGTCCCCCCATATTTACGTGTTGTTGAAGAATCTGCCTGTATATATGCTTCAAATACAAGATCTATTTTATTTTTTTCTATACCAATACCTGTATCTTTCACCTCAAAGCTTACGCAATCCATATCTCGAATAAATTTAATATTAATGTCAATTTTTCCTGACGCAGTAAACTTAATGGCATTGTTACATAAGTTTAGCAATACTTGCCTCACCCTCAATTCGTCAATATTAATAATTGCAGGCAATGGATAAAAATAGTTAATTGAGAATGCCAAACCTTTTTCTTCTGCTGCAAATTGCTCTATACGCAAAATTTCATTCATTACATTGAAAATAGAAATATCAGCATAAGTAATCATTAATTCATTTGCTTCAACCTTAGATAGATCTAAAATGTCATTAACAATTTGCAATAGGTGTTGACTACTTCTAATGATGGTATGAATAGATGTGAGTCGCTGTTTCATGTTTTGGTCGCTATATAAAATAGTCTCCGCAAAACCTAAAATAGCTGTTAAGGGCGTACGAATTTCATGGCTCATCGTAGCAAGAAATTCTGATTTCGATTCAGTTGCTTGTTCTGCTTTGAAGTATGCTTCTGACATGTTTGCACTGAGTTCTTTTAATTGCTTATTTTTTCCTAACACATAACGAGAAACATAATGACTAATTAGCAATGTAACAATTAAAGCAATCACACCAATCACGCTAATCCAAAAAATACCTTTTTCAAACTGTTTTTCACTAAACTTATAGGCGGTATCACCATACCCTTTTTGCAAAACAATAAATTTACTTATTGAGTCATATAATTCTGATTGTTTTCTTCGTACCTCATTGAGTAAAGGAGATATTTTATCTTTACTTATGTTATCTCTAAACATTTCTACAATTTTAGCGTTTAGTGGGTAAGAAATTTTCGTTTTCCCTTCCATGATTTTATGAATTTTTACTTCATCTTCACTCATCGGCATTAATTTCAACGCTTCTATTGATGCTCGGTAGGGTTTTGCATTTTTATAAAAAGCCAGTATTTCCTCTTCCAGTTCAAAAACATCATCAATCACATACATCGCTAAGATATTATTTTGACGAAAACGCGTGGCATTACGCATCGTGTAGGCGTATTCAATTTTAATATTCGATTGTTTTATTAAAGCAAGTACAGCGTCGTTAGATGATTTAATTTGGGCTAGCCAAGCAGAAGCTAAAGCGATCATTATTAAAATAACAGACGCGAAACTAAGATATATCACTTTTTTCATGAGAATGGCTGTTGCTGGCTATTTGAGAAATATAGGTATGAACTTCATACCTTATATATCGGCTAGCAGGAGGGTAACTTAAATAAAAAACCTGACCAAATTAGTCTTATGTCTGATTTTTTTTGAAAATAACCTATTGATTGCTATTAGGAGCTGTATGACTAAGCTTAGTAGAGAAAATCTGTGCCGTATCCACGGCATCAAAGTGGTAACTATGACCACAATACTCACAATCAACCTCAATGGAGGTTAATTCTTTGATCATACTTTGAACTTCTTCAGCCCCAAGTGAAAGTAACATTTTTGCCACACGCCCATGTGAACATGTGCATCTAAAAGAAATCGTTTCCGCATCAAATAAACGAATATCTTCTTCATGGTATAAGCGATGAATCACTTCTTCGGAGCTTAAGTTTAACAGCTCATCATTTTTTATTGTGGATGAAAGTTGTTGAATTCGGTTCCATCCATCAACATCCGGATTAGATTGAGTTTTTTCAGTTTCTGGTAGCTTTTGCACTAATAAACCGGCGCACTGATGTTCGTCCGCAGCCAACCAAATGCCAGAATCTAACTGCTCTGAACGTAATAAATAATCGGTAAGTGCATCTGCAATGCTTTCTCCAGACAAAGCCACAATACCTTGATAACGCTCACCTTCATCGGGCTCTATGGTAATAATAAAACGGGCTTCACCAAATAATTCTTTTAAGCTTGTTTGAGTAATATTGCTAGATGGATTTTTTAACGTGGCCGTGGCGCGTAAGGTCTTTTCACTTGAGCCTTCAACCACCATTAAACTCACAGGGCCATCCCCCTGAATTTGCGCGATCATTTTACCTTTAAACTTTAATGTTGCGATAAGTAAACTAACCGAAACCATTAACTCACCTAAAACAGTTTGCACCGCAAGAGGATAGTCATGTTGTTCACGTATTGCTTGCCACGTTGCATCAAGGTGAACAAGCTCACCACGCACGGCGAGGTTTTCGAAGAGGAATCGTTGCAGGGTATCTTTCATAATTTTAAATTCTCACTGTCATTGCGAGGGAATAAAATGACCGCGGCAATCTGTAGTTATAACTATGTCTCATGATGAGTGCGCTGTAGTTGGAGATTGCCGCAGTCACTTTGTTTCTTCGCAATGACAGGATGTGTGTAGCGGTTCATTAGGTGCAATGACAAAAAATTATTTAAGTTTATCGCGAATCAATTGGTTTAATTGACCAGGGTTAGCCTTACCTTTTGACGCTTTCATACATTGGCCAACAAAGAAGCCCAGCACTTTTTCTTTACCGGCTTTAAACTGCTCAACTTGTTCTGGGTTCGCAGCAATAATTTCATCTACAATACTTTCAATTGCGCCTGTATCAGTAATTTGTTTTAAACCTTTGCTTTCAATAATGGCATCGGCATTCCCTTCACCTTTACTATTCCATAACTCTTCAAAAACTTGCTTGGCGATTTTACCGGAGATGGTGTTGTCTTTAATTCGTGACAATAATAAAGCAAGCATTTCTGCGGTGACGGGGCTTTGAGTAATATCTAAATCTTCTTTATTTAAATAACTGGTTAGCTCCACCATCACCCAGTTTGTTGCTAGTTTCACATCATCTGATTTTTTCAACATAGCTTCAAAGTATTCGGCAACATCACGGCTGGCGGTTAAGGTATTGGCATCTTCTTCTTTTAAACCAAAGCTTTCTATAAAACGCGCTTTTTTAGCATCTGGTAATTCAGGTAAAGTCGCGCGAATACTTTCAACAAATTCTTCTGTTATTTTAACCGGCAGTAGATCAGGGTCTGGGAAGTAACGGTAATCATTCGCTTCTTCTTTTGAGCGCATTGAACGTGTTTCATTTTTATCTGAATCATACAAACGTGTTTCTTGAACGACTTTGCCCCCCGCTTCAATCAAATCTATTTGTCGTTCAACTTCAATATTGATTGCACGTTCAACAAATTTAAATGAGTTAATGTTTTTTAATTCAGCACGTGTACCAAATTCTTTTTGTCCTTTAGGGCGTACAGATACATTTGCATCACAACGGAAAGAACCTTCCTGCATGTTGCCATCACTAATGCCGATATAACGCACTAATGAATGCATTTTACGCATGTAAGCGACAGCCTCTTTTGCTGAACGCATATCAGGATCAGATACAATCTCTAACAGCGGTGTGCCGGCGCGGTTAAGATCAATCCCTGTCATACCGTGGAAGTTTTCATGTAATGACTTACCCGCATCTTCTTCTAAGTGAGCACGAGTAACACCAATCACTTTCTTTGTTCCATCTTCTAAATCAATGGTTAAAGACCCTTTGCCTACAATAGGAAAATCCATTTGTGTTATTTGGTAGCCTTTTGGTGAATCTGGATAAAAATAATTCTTACGATCAAACACCGACGTCATACCGATTTCAGCACCCAGCGCTAAACCAAACTTTACCGCTAAACTCATCACGTCTTTATTTAAAACGGGCAATACTCCGGGCAAACCTAAATCTACCGCACATGCTTGCGTATTTGGTTCCGCACCGTACGCCGTTGCTGCACCAGAAAATATTTTACTTTTCGTCGCAAGCTGCGTATGAATCTCTAAACCAATGACTGTTTCCCATTCCATAACTCTTACCTTAAATTCAATTCTTTATAATTACTTAAACGCTTCAGGCATTTGTGTATGCCAATCTGTTGTTTGTTGATATTGGTGCGCCACATTAAGTAAGCGAGACTCATCAAAATAATTTCCGATAATTTGTAAGCCGACAGGCATCTTATTTGAGAAGCCACAAGGCACTGACATACCTGGTAAGCCCGCTAGGTTTGTGGCGATGGTATAAATATCAGACAAGTACATTGAAACAGGATCGTCTGATCTTTCTCCAGCCTTAAACGCCACATCAGGTGAGGTTGGCCCCATGATCACATCGACTTTTTCAAAGGCAGCGACAAAGTCATCACTGATTAATCTACGAATTTTTTGTGCTTTTAAATAATAGGCATCGTAATAACCGGCTGATAAAGCATAAGCACCGATCATAATACGGCGTTTAACTTCTTCACCAAAACCTTCACCTCGTGAACGTTTATAAAGGTCTTCTAAATCTTTTGGATCTTCACAACGGTAACCAAAACGCACACCATCAAAACGTGAAAGATTTGAAGAACATTCAGCCGGCGCGATAACGTAATAAGCAGGAACAGAAAGGTGCGAGTTCGGTAAACTGATATCAATAATTTCAGCGCCCATTTTTTTGTATTCAGCAATCGCGGCTTCAACCACTTTTGCCACGTCTGCATTTAAACCTTCACCAAAGTATTCTTTTGGTAAACCAATTTTTAAACCTTTTAAATCTTGGTTTAAATTTGCCGTGTAATCAGGTACGTCCTTTTCTACACTAGTCGAATCTTTTTCATCAAAGCCTGACATAACATTCAACATTAATGCAGAGTCTTCAGCTGTTTGAGTAAATGTACCGGCTTGATCCAAGCTCGATGCAAAGGCGATCATGCCGTAACGAGAAACGCGACCATAGGTTGGTTTTAATCCTGTTAATCCACAATATGCTGCGGGTTGACGAATGGAACCGCCGGTGTCTGTGCCTGTTGCTGCAGGCGCTAAACGTGCAGCAACCGCTGCAGCTGATCCACCTGAAGAACCACCTGGGACAGTTTGCGTATCCCACGGGTTTTGTACGCCACCGTAAAAAGACGTTTCATTGGATGAGCCCATGGCAAATTCATCCATATTGGTTTTACCCAACATGACGCTGCCAGCTTGATTGAACTTATGAATCACCGTGGCATCATAAGGCGCGATAAAGTTATCCAACATTTTTGAACCGCAGGTGGTTTTAATGCCATTGCTACAAAAAATATCTTTTTGTGCGAAGGGGATGCCCGTTAATGCTGAGTGACTACCTTGCGCTATCATTTTATCTGCGGCTTGTGCTTGGGTTAAAGCATGCTCGCTACTAACGGTAATGAAACTGTTTAGCTCGGTGTCATACTTTTCAATTCGCGCTAAAAAACTTTGCGTGAGCTCTTCACTTGAAAAGTCACCTTTTTTTAAGCCTTGTGATAATTCAGCAATGGTTTTGCGATGCATGTTTCTACTCTTTCTAACTTTGAAATATTATGGAAATCTGAGGGAATAAATGAAATTTATTCCATATCTTTTAATCTATGACTTTAGGAACGAGGTATAGCCCTTCTTCCACATTGTTAGAGATTTTCTGAAAATGCTCGCGTTGATTTTCTTCGCTCACCACATCTTCACGTAAACGTTGGTATGCCGCATGCGGATGCGCCATGGCAACCACATTATCTGTATCTACCGCATCCATTTGTTCAACCAATTCTAAAATACTGCTCAAGCTCGCAACATAGCCGGGAATTTCATCTTCTTTGAGAGTAATCCGAGCTAAATGGGCAATCTTTTCTACGCCCGTTTTATCCAATGACATGAGTTATTAGCTCCATTTATGGTTTAAAATTCAAATACCTGCCAATACACGTGACCGGTTCGGCAAATTCTACCAGTTATCATTACAGGCCGCTTGCTCATTTCGCCCCGATTAATTAAAGTGTCGACCTAATACTCTCTTTTAATAACGATAAGAATCAATAATTATGTTTTCACGCCTTCGAGGTTTATTTTCTAACGATATTTCTATCGATTTAGGTACCGCTAATACTTTAATTTACGTAAAAGGCCGCGGTATTGTTCTTAACGAGCCTTCCGTTGTCGCTATTCGACAAGAACGTGGCCCCGGTGGCCCCAAAAGCATCGCTGCCGTGGGTGTAGAAGCAAAACGCATGTTGGGGCGTACTCCAGCAAACATTGTTGCTATTCGCCCAATGAAAGATGGCGTTATCGCTGATTTTACCGTGACCGAGAAAATGCTTCAGCATTTTATTCGTAAAGTACACGAAGATAACTCACGCTTTTTTCGCCCAAGCCCTCGCGTCCTTATTTGTGTGCCTTGCGGCTCAACCCAAGTTGAACGCCGTGCAATTCGTGAGTCTGCAAATGGTGCCGGTGCACGAGAAGTTTATTTAATTGAAGAACCGATGGCCGCCGCTATTGGTGCAAAAATGCCCATCAGTGAAGCGCAAGGTTCAATGGTTTTAGATATTGGTGGTGGCACGACAGAAGTTGCGGTTATTTCATTAAATGGTATCGTTTATTCTGCCTCTGTTCGTATAGGTGGCGATCGTTTTGACGAAGCCATTATTAACTACGTGCGTCGTAACTACGGCAGCTTAATTGGTGAATCAACCGCTGAACGCATCAAACAAGAAATTGGTACCGCTTACCCAGGTAACGAGATTCGTGAAATGGAAGTACGTGGCCGTAATTTAGCGGAAGGTATTCCAAGAAGCTTCACTTTAAATTCCAATGAAATTCTTGAAGCATTACAAGAACCATTAAGTGGCATTGTCAGTGCTGTTAAAACAGCATTAGAACAAACACCGCCTGAACTTGCATCGGATATTGCTGAACGCGGTATTGTGCTCACCGGTGGTGGTGCGTTGTTACATGATTTAGATCGTTTGATTATGGAAGAAACGGGCTTACCCGTCACCATTGCTGATGATCCTCTGACCTGCGTTGCACATGGTGGCGGTATTGCTTTAGAAATGATTGATGAACACGGTGGCGATTTATTCAGTATAGAATAAACGTCCATTAGGCTCGCAGATTATTGCGAGCGTTTTATTTTCGATAACACTTTCTTGGTATAATGATGACTCACTCTTTTCAAATTTAGAGAGATAACGTATTAAACTTCTATTTATCCAAGGTCCTTCTCTCGGTAATCGACTACTTATTCTCGTTCTTTTGTCGATCACTTTGATGTCCCTCGATCACCGAACAACCTATGTAAATACTATTCGCTCAGGTCTCTCCTTATTGGTTTACCCTTTTCAATATATGGTAAATTTCCCATCAAACGTGGGCGATTGGGCCTCTGATAGTTTTAGCAGCCGTAAAACATTACAAGAAGACAACGCCACCTTACGTACACAAAACTTAGTTTTAACCACGCAATTACAACGCCTCAATTTTATTGAGTCTGAAAATATTAACTTAAGAAGTTTATTAGAATCCTCAAAACGCGTGGGTGAACGCATTTTAATTGCTGAGCTACTCTCGGTTGATATGGATCCTTTTAAACAGCAAGTCACCATTAATAAAGGTTCTATTTCTGGTAGTGATATCTATGCAGGGCAACCTTTTGTTGATGCTTTAGGTATCATGGGAAAACTGCTTCACATTAATCCTTTATCCAGCACCGCCCTGCTCATTACAGATCCCGGTCATGCCTTGCCCATTCAAGTCAATAGAAATGGTTTACGTGCAATAGCCAAAGGAACAGGTAGCCGTTCGCGTTTAGAAATTCCTCACTTACCTAATAATGCAGATATTAGAGTGGGCGATCTCTTGGTGACATCTGGGTTAGGCTGTATCTTTCCCGTAGGATACCCCGCTGCTCGCGTCGTTGAAATTAATATTGATCCTAGCCTTCCTTTTGCCACTGTCTATGCTGAACCTATTGCGGAGTTAGATCGTAGCCGTGAAATTTTATTAGTATGGCCAGGCGGTAAAGCAAAACCCAACCCTGAAAACCCATGCCAGCTAGAAAGCCAACAGCCGACAGAGCTGCAACCTGAATCTCTGAAGACAGAGAAAGCCTCATGAAAAAAATAAGCCCCCAAGGCCGTAATGTTATTTTATTGAGCTTTATTCTAGCCTTTATATTAAGCATGTTACCGCTGCCTCAAATACTACAAACGGTACGCCCTGAATTTATTTTAATCGTTTTAATTTATTGGTGTATCGCTATACCGAGTCGTATTGGTGTAGGTATCGGTTGGTTTGTTGGGCTGCTTTATGACGTTTCAAGTGATGCATTGCTCGGTCAGCATGCTTTAACCTATGCTTTAATCGCTTATTTAGCCATTAAGCTTCACTTACGAATTCGAGTATTCCCTTTATGGCAACAAGCCTTAACCGTTTTTGTCTTTATCATGGTGCAAGGCACTATCAATCTTTGGGTTCGGGGCATGTTGGGTTATTCTATTCCGCTATACGAACTCTCTTTACCAGCGATAAGTAGCGCAATATTTTGGCCTCTCGGTTATATTTTATTGCGTCAACTTAGACGCGCTTACCAAATTAATTAATGGCACTAAATAGTCGTACAAATCTCAAGGATCACTTCCATGAGACCCAGATTTTTAATCAACGTATTCTTGTTGCTGGTATCTTCATGTTTTTTTTATTGTTGTTACTTTTAACACGCTTGGTTTATTTACAAATCAGTAATACACAATATTATTCTACTCTTTCAGAAAATAACCGAGTCAGTATTCGGCCTATTCCGCCAACACGTGGATTAATTTATGATCGTAACGGCATTGTTCTGGCACAGAATTTACCCAGCTTCACTTTGGAAATCATTCCAGAACACGTTAAAAATATAAATGAGACCATTCAGACATTATCAAAACTAATCCCTATTAGTGAATATGATATTAAACGCTTCCATAAAAACCGCCGCAAAAAAAGACGTTTTGAGGGGGTTCCATTACGCTTTCGCCTAAACGAAAGTGAAGTTGCAAAAATATCGGTACAACAAAATAATTTAGAGGGCGTGGTCATTAATGCTCAGCTCTCTCGACATTACCCACAAGGTAAACTTGCATCACATGCCATTGGCTATGTAAGCCGAATCAATGAAGCTGAATTAAGAAAACTTAATGCATCGAACTACAGTGCTACCTCGCACATTGGTAAAGTGGGCATTGAACGAACCTACGAAGACTTATTGCACGGACAAGTCGGCTACCAACATGTGGAAACAAATGCGCAAGGCCGTATTTTACGTGTGTTAGATCGAACCCTACCCATTTCAGGTAAAAACTTATACCTCAATCTCGACAGTAAAGTGCAAGCCATTGCTGAAGAAAGTTTAACTGATAACAATGGCGCTTTAGTGGCAATCGATCCACGCGACGGTTCTGTTTTAGCCATGGTCAGTATGCCCGTTTATGATCCTAATCTTTTTGTCCACGGCATCAGCAGAAAAAGTTATAAAGCCTTAAGCACCTCCCCCGAACGACCATTATTTAACCGTGCTTTACGCGGTCAGTACCCCCCCGGTTCAACGGTAAAACCGATAATTGGTTTAGCTGGATTAGAGTTAAATCAAATACAGGCAGATAGTGAAATTAACTGTCCAGGTTGGTACATGATAAAAACAGATGAACGTCGTTATCGTGATTGGAAGAAACACGGGCATAAGGTAACAAATCTACATAAAGCGATTACTGAATCCTGTGATGTGTATTTTTATGATCTTGCGCAACAGCTTGGGATAGATAAAATCTCTTCATTCCTTGCACAGTTTGGCCTAGGTAAAAAAACAGGCATTGATTTACGGGGTGAGCTTCCCGGACTCAATCCTTCTAGAAAATGGAAACGTCGTCATCGTAACCTGCCTTGGTTTCCTGGTGAAACGCTTATTACTGGGATAGGACAAGGCTTCATGCTGATGACGCCACTGCAACTCGCAACTTCCACTGCTGCGCTTGCTACTTTTGGTCATCGTTTTCAACCACGTATGGTCTATGCGATTCAAGACGAACAAAGCAGTCCTTTAGAAAAAACCTTGCCCATAAAGCTTCCTTCCATCCCAATTAAAAATGAAAAAAATTGGCAAGACATTATTGCCGCTATGAGAAATGTGGTTTATGGCCTACATGGCACGGCACGCGGAATTAAACGTAATTTAAAATATACCCTTGCAGGAAAAACCGGTACAGCTCAAGTGTTTGGCATTGCACAAGATGCGGAGTATAAAAAAGAAGAAATTGCAAAAAAACTACAAGATCATGCGCTCTTTATTGGTTTCGCCCCCATTGAGAATCCTCGTATTGTTGTGGCATTGATTGTAGAAAATGGCGGCCATGGAGGATCAGCGGCAGCGCCGATTGTACGTAAAGTGATGGATCAATATTTATTAAAGCAGCCCGATATATCTCCAGTTAAAACTTCTGTTATTAAAAACAATGTTCCCATTCAGCAAGGAGTGACCACACAATGAGTTGGGGAAGTGGCAATATATCTACAAGTTATAGCGATGAAAATAAAATCAGCAGCAGCCGAAAATTCTTTTATCGCTTACACATTGATTTGCCTTTATGGATAGGCATTATGCTTCTTTCATCAATGGGGATGGTCGTACTTTATAGCGCAGGAGATCAAAGTGTTGAGTTATTAAATCGTCAATTTGTTCGCTTATTTCTCGCCTTTATTGTTATGCTCGCTGTCGCACAAATTCATCCTCGTACTTTAAAATTTTGGGCGCCTTGGATGTATGGCGCGGGGCTACTCATGTTAATTGCCGTATTGGCAGTGGGTGAAGTCGGTAAAGGCGCACAACGTTGGCTTAACCTAGGCGTGTTTCGTTTTCAACCTTCTGAGTTAATGAAAATTGCCGTACCTCTTATGACTGCTTGGTATTTGTCTGAAGCGCCATTGCCTCCTCGAAAAGGCCGACTTATTATTGCCAGTATTATTGTCATTGTGCCGACACTGCTGATTGCCAAACAGCCCGACCTAGGAACAGCTATTTTAATTGCATCTTCGGGAATCTTTGTTTTATTTTTAGCTGGATTAGGTTGGAAACTCATTTTGAGTGTCCTAATATTAATGACCGCCAGCGCACCTGTTTTTTGGAACTACTTACTGCATGATTATCAACGCCAACGAATTTTAACCTTTATCAATCCAGAGACTGATCCGCTTGGTGCTGGTTATCATATTATTCAATCGACCATCGCTATTGGCTCCGGTGGAATGTATGGCAAGGGCTGGCTCAATGGCACTCAATCACATCTCGATTTTTTACCTGAGCGTTCAACCGATTTCATCTTTGCTGTTTTTAGTGAGGAATTTGGTTTCTTAGGAACCTTAGTTTTACTTAGCTTATACATTGTCATTATCAGTCGTGGTGTTATCATTTCTGTCAATGCACAAGATACTTTTTCTCGTTTAGTGGCAGGCAGTCTCACACTGACATTTTTTGTTTATGTTTTTGTGAACATCGGCATGGTCTCTGGCATACTACCTGTTGTGGGACTCCCCCTCCCCCTCATTAGCTATGGCGGCACTTCAATGGTGACCATTATGGCGGCCTTTGGCATATTGATGTCAATACAAACACACCGTAAACTGGTTAGCGCATAACATAAATTATTTAAAAAGAGTTGTAATGAAATTATTCCAAAAATCTTTCTTTTCCATTTTACTGATTAGCTTTTTAATAAGCTCAAACACGCTTGCTTCCGACTATAGCAATGATAGAAAGGTGAAAGCCTTTGTTAAAGAAATGGTCAAAAAACATAAGTTTAATAAACAGTACTTAGATAAACTCTTTTCTCGCGCAAAAGTGTATGACTCTATCTTAGAAGCCATTGCTCGACCTGCTGAAGGCAAGCCTTGGTATCAATACCGTCCGATCTTTGTTACCGCTAAACGCACAAAAGGTGGCATAGACTTCTGGAAGAAAAATGAAAACGCACTAAAACGCGCAGAAAAAAAATACGGCGTACCTCAAGAAATTATTGTAGCCATCATCGGTGTAGAAACGCGTTATGGAAAACATGCCGGTACTTACCCAGTATTTGATTCATTAGCCACGCTAGCCTTTAAATACCCACCTCGCGCAAGCTTCTTTAAAAGTGAGTTAGAACATTTTTTATTAATGACGCGTGAAGAACATTTTAATGCCAGAGACTTACTCGGCTCGTACGCCGGGGCAATGGGAATGCCACAATTTATCTCAAGCAGCTTCCGTCATTATGCAATTGATTTTGATGGTGATGGCAAACGTGATTTATGGAATAACCCAACCGATGCAATTGGTAGTGTGGCAAATTATTTTCGTAAGCATCACTGGAAACCTGGCCAACCCATCACCCATAAAGTTAATGTGCACGGTAAGAATGTTAAAAAGTTAAAAACAAAAACCTTAAAACCTACACATACACAACTCGAGTTAATGATTAATGGTGTTGTATTACCAAGAAATATTGATAAAAAATTGAAGGGTAAGTTGTTAACCTATAAAAAGTCTAATGGCCTTGAACATTGGATTGGCTGGAATAATTTTTACGTTATCACAAGATATAACCATAGCGCTTTATATTCTATGGCAGTTTATCAGCTTAGCCAAAAAATTAAAGAAGGCTATTTAAAACACTGATATGCGTTTTAAAAATAAACAACATCTTTATCTGCTTTTTGTTATTCCTTTTTTATTGCCTGCCTGTTCTTCATCTCGCTATAAGATAAATCAAGATCATGGGCCTTCTAACAATATCGATGTTAGTGATGTTAAAAATGCGATTCCCAAAGCAGAACCTCGCAGTAAATATGGTAATCCCAAAAACTATAAAGTCTTAGGTAAATGGTATAGCGTATTACCTTCAAGCCAAGGCTATCGTAAAAAAGGACTCGCCTCTTGGTACGGTAAGAAATTTCATGGTCACCGTACCTCAAGTGGTGAAACATACAACATGTATGCCATGACTGCGGCACATAAAACATTACCACTCCCCACTTATGTTCGAGTTACACATTTAGAAAATGGAAAAAGTGTGATTGTAAAGGTTAATGATCGAGGCCCTTTTCATGAAAATAGAATTATTGATCTCTCCTATTCCGCAGCAAAGAAATTAGGTGTCACGGCCAAAGGAACCGGCAAGGTTGAAGTCGTTGCGATAAATCCAGAAACATATAAATCAGCAACAACAAATCATTCCCAACCTTATCAAGATAAATTTAACCGCCCTTCTTTAATATCAACATTACCGGTAAAAACGCAATTTCAACTTTTTCTACAGGTTGGCGCTTTCAGTGAAGAGAAAAATTCCCGAAAGCTCCTCACCCGACTTCATCGTATATTTAAAAAACGTCAAATCCATTCTGAGTTTATTTCAGGAAAAAACATTTATCGTGTTCGAATAGGCCCTTTAGCCAATATAACCGAAGCAGATAAACTCAGTGTTTTTCTCAATAACAAAGGTATTCCAAGCACTAAAATTGTGATTGACTAAGTTAACCTTAAATATTAATAAAACAATAATCGCTTTTATGCCACACATGCTAGGGGCTGAAATTGGGATAGTTAAATAAAGACCGTCTGCTGCGAGGATACAGCAGTAGAGCACAGCCGCGGCTTTAAACTAACAATTTTTCTTATACAAACCTTGAATTTATGACCAATCACTAGGTTTAACACACTATAAGCGGTAAAATGATGCCCATATTTTATCTTCCTCAGGAAAAATCATGCGTTTACGTCACTCTCTTGTTTTGTGGTTACTTTTATCATCAATGGTCTCTAGCGTTTTTGCTGTTCCTTCATTAATCCCTGCTGCACCACGTGTTAATGCAAAAGCCTATTTATTGATTGATCACCAAAGTGGCCATGTTATAGCCGAACATAATGCAGATAAGAGAGTTGAACCTGCAAGTCTAACCAAGCTTATGACCGCCTATGTTGCATTCTATGAAATTGAGCGCGGCGGCATCAGTATTGACGATGATGTAAAGATCAGCGAGAAAGCATGGCGAATGGGTGGCTCACGCATGTTTGTAGAAGTTAACACCATCGTTTCAGTAAAAAAGTTATTGAAAGGTTTAATTATTCAATCCGGTAATGATGCCACCGTGGCACTGGCAGAACATATTGCCAACAGTGAAGCGAGTTTTGTTGAGTTAATGAATCAACATGCCGAACGCTTAGAAATGAATGCAACACATTATAATAATAGTACTGGCTGGCCAGACGATAACCATTATACAACAGCACGCGACCTTGCAATATTAACGCGCGCAATTATTAATGATTTCCCTGCGCACTATAAAGCGTATAAAGAAAAAGAATTTACTTACAATAAAATTCGCCAATACAATCGTAATCGTCTTTTGTGGTTAGATGAGCGTGTTGATGGACTTAAAACCGGCCACACTGAAGCCG
Source organism: Woeseiaceae bacterium (assembly GCA_045046865.1). Lineage (GTDB taxonomy): Bacteria > Pseudomonadota > Gammaproteobacteria > UBA6429 > Thiohalophilaceae > JAGLTQ01. Next base: position 48,671 of record JASFYW010000080.1, read on the forward strand.
CAGGCTATTGTTTAATAACATCGGCAAAAGATGATGATATGCGACTTATCTCAATTGTTACCGGCGCAAGTAATGATAAAGCACGCATTTCATCAAGCCGTAAATTACTGAACTATGGCTTTCGCTTTTTTGAAACAAACATCATCCATAGTGCCAATACTGAAATTACAAACTTACATGTTTGGAAAGGCGAGCAACAATCGCTGTCTTTAGGCATAGAAGAAGATCTTTTTATAACAACACCCAAAAGTGCTTATAAAAAGTTAAAAAATAATATCAAAGTTGAAGCGATGATTGAAGCTCCCGTTGCAGAAGGTCAAAGCTTTGGTAAAGTCAGCATTATGCTTGGCGATAAAATAATTGCCCAACGAGATTTAGTTGCATTATCTTCAATCAAAGAAGGTAGTTTATGGCGAAAGCTTATCGATAACATTAAATTAATGTTTCAATAGAACATAGGAAGTATTTATGTCCGCACAACTTGTCTATCTCAACGGTGAATACTTACCCATAGATCAAGCAAAAGTTTCTGTGCTCGATCGGGGGTTTATATTTGGTGACGGTATTTATGAAGTCATACCTGCGTATGGTGGAAAGCTTCTTCGTTTTGAACATCACATGCAACGTTTACAAAACTCTCTTGATGCAGTCCGCATAAATAATCCTTTAAGCAACAAAGAATGGCAAGATATTCTTGATAAGCTCATCGCTGCAACAGGCACACAAGATCAGTCGCTATACCTGCACATTACTCGTGGTGTCGCATCCCGAGATCATCGCTTTCCTGATAACTCTACGGAAACTGTTTTTGTCATGAGTAATATTTTACATGACGTTGATCCTGCATTATTAAAAACAGGTGTGAGCGCGGTAACACTCGATGATATTCGCTGGCAGTATTGTAATATTAAAGCCATTGCCTTATTGCCAAATATCTTATTACGCCAACAAGCTGTCGATAATGGTGCTGCTGAGGCTATTTTAATTCGAGATGGCTTTATGACAGAAGGGGCAGCAAGTAATGTTTTTATTGTCAGTAACAATGTGATTAAAACACCACCTAAAAACCAACAATTATTACCCGGTATTACCCGTGACTTGGTCGTTGAACTGGCTCACCAGCATAAAATGTCGATTGAAGAAACACAAATTTCCGAAGAAGAATTTCTTAATGCCGATGAAATCTGGTTAACCAGTTCTACAAAAGAAATTCTTTCTGTTACAAAAATTAACCAAAAAAATGTAGGCAATGGTCAGCCAGGGCCAGTATGGCAAGATATGTACGAGAAATATCAAGACTATAAAAAGACCTTGCGTAGCTAAAACCACCTTGTATTTATTTTAAAATACCCTATATAGATAGTTATGACTGACGAAACTGACGAACTTTTTAATTTTCCTTGTGACTTCCCCATTAAAATAATGGGGCGTTGTGACTGTGAACTTGAAGCCACCGTAGTCGAAATTATTTCGAAGCATGTGACAGGAATAGCTGAAGGTGCCGTAACAACACGCCCCAGTTCTAAAGGTAACTTTATTTCTGTTACCACGACCATCACTGCCACGAGTCGTAAGCAACTAGACAGTATTTATATTGAATTGACTGCCCACGAAAACGTACTTATGGCACTTTGATTCTAGTTTTTAATTCTTTAAAATCTAGTCTTTTTCAAAATAAAATTTTCTTCATCACTTTATGCCTAACCATCAAAACACATTAATCGTTAGAGACTTAGGGCTTCAAGAATATAAGCCTATATGGCAAGCCATGCAAAAGTTCACTGCTGAACGCAATAATTCAACCGCAGATGAATTATGGTGTTTGCAGCACCCACCTATTTTTACCATGGGACTGAATGGAAAAGAAAAACATTTATTAAATATCGACAACATCCCTGTTATTAATATCGATCGTGGCGGTCAAGTCACCTACCACGCGCCAGGACAACTTATTATTTATACTCTGATTGATCTTGCAAGGCTGAATATAGGTGTTAAAGATCTTGTTAATATTATCGAACGATCTATTATCCAATTACTTGCGCGTTATAAAATAATCGCAAGGGGAAAAGAAAATGCACCTGGCGTTTATGTTGAGCAAGAAAAAATTGCTGCGCTCGGCTTACGTATCAAACGTAACAAAAGTTACCACGGTCTGTCTTTAAATATTGATATGGATTTAAATCCCTTCCTACAAATAAATCCTTGTGGTTATGAAGGATTACAGGTGACGCAAATAACAGACCACATACAGGAAACATCTTTTAACCAGATACAACAAGAATTAGTTTCTATTATTAGTCGAAACTTAGGTTATGAAAAGATCTCGAATAAAACTTCAATTTATGATCACTTACCTTCGTAAATTATTTTCCATTGATTATTTTTCTTTGATAAATATAAACGTTTATACATACTGCCTTTAAAATTATTCGATTTATAATCTTGATGTAAACGAACGACGGCAATTTGTTTATTATTTTTCTTATCTTCGGGGTAAAGCAAATACGAAATATCCGATAATTTAACGGACTGGTATTTTTTATTCTTAGCTAAAAGCCGTTTTCGCGCAGACCAACTCTTATAATTATGCGTTGCTGACCAAAAGCTTTTTTCATAGTGAGCTAAGTACTTATTAACGTTCATACTTTCCCAATCTAAACGCCAGCTTTCAACTGCTTGAATCAATTGTTTTCTTTCATATATCCATGTTGAATAATCTACCCATTCGATATTTTCAGTGATGATAACCGGCGTTAAACCGGGTTTAATATCACTTTTTAATGTGTTTAAATCAATATTGGTTAATACAATACAGCCTTCACTATCACGGGGAGGGCGACTATAAAAACCATCATCAGTTCCATGAAGCCAAATACCATACCCTGTTTTGCCATTGTGCTTATCTAGTTCATTTGGATAGTTCACAGGAAAGGCACCAACACCATATTTCGATGGCAGTTTATTTGGGCTTATCCATGATGTAACAAAGTACACGCCTTCAGGTGTACGTAAATCACCCTTAACATTTTTATTGCCAACTAATTTCCCAGTGGTAATGTAATAGTTATTAACTTCTTCAAATAACTCACCGGAATCTTTACGAGTAAAAACATATAAACGATTCGCTGTTTTATCAATTAACAATGCTTTTTTAACTGATTTTCCTAAACCTAATATTTGACGCGGCCATTTCTTTCTCGTTTTTGTACCTAAGAATGTACGCATCCGCACTTGTGCTTCTTCACGCAATAATTGCAGCTGCCCTTGTTTGTTTTTATTAAGTTTTGGCAGTAGTGAGGAAAGCAATGTGGTTTCACCCAAACCAGAAGCTGCGCTAAATTTTGATAACAGTAAATCACCTTTAAGTAGATGCGCTAATTGGAAGTCAGGGACTTTCTCAATTAGCTTGTCTAAAGTAGCTAAAGACAAATCAACATCACCTTCTTTGAAATAAAGAATAGCTTTTAAAAGCTCCGCATCATAATCTTTTGGGTAACTGCTCAGCCTTTCCTCAAGAATATTTAAAACACTTTTGAGTTCATTTTTAACAGCTGCATTTAACGGCGCAACATCTAGGTTAGATAATTTAGCAAGCCGAATATTTTCAGCATATGCAACCGAAAACAATAAACTTGCCGATAAAAAAATAAGGATTCGCTTTAACATAAGATATTAAAGGCTCTTTTCTCGGTATATACGCCAACCATTTTTTGTATTGATCAATACCATTTGTTTGACTGTCGTATCTCTAAAACTATTTGAAGTATATTGCTGCTTGAACCTAACAACCGCTTGCTTTGATGAACTTTGAATGATTTTTAAATCGGCTAAAGCGACTTTAATCCACTTAGGTTTTTTTAATCTATAATACCTTGACTGCACCCAACCTTTACGAGACATACCATTTAACGGTTTATACTTCTCATGATAAAACGAAAGATAAATATTGGTTGCTTGTGCCGACCATGACACAGCCCAAGCTCGTAATGTTTTTATGATAGCTGATGAATTAGCTTTTTTATTTACACGCTCAACTATTTCTATATTATTAATTTGTTGCTCGGCAGTTTTTTTGTTTTTAACTATAGCTTGCTGTTTAGGTTTACTCTCAAGCATAACAAGCGTATTGGTGTTTGATTTTTTTTCAATTTTTACTTTTGGTTTTTTTACTTGAGGGCTTGTTTCGGAAATAACTATAGTATTTTTCTTAACGGTTTTATCATCTAAAGAAAGCGAAGCAATCGAAATATTAGACGGCTTTAAGTTTATTTGTAATGCCTTGCTATAGGCATCACGCGCCATTGCAACATTAATAGAGGTCAAACTTTCATATAATACGCCGTAACCTCTATGCGCGTAGATACCTTGCTCTAAGATGAACTTCGCTTGCTTAATGTCTTTTTGTTTTAAATGTAATGCAGCTAAATTATTATAGGCTTCAGGTAGTAAGGGATTACTACGAATTAAATTTTGATAAACTTTAATCGCTTCGGTTATTTCACCTTTAGAAGCTAAATTTTGAGCCTGCAAAAATATTTTATTGTAATCACTACCGCTCGCATTTACTGAACTCATCCCAAGAAAAAAAATAAAACCGATTAAACCTTTCAAGTGTATTTTAAACATGTGTTTCAGCATTAAGACTGTCCTAGGAGCTTTTCAAAAAACGTAATTAGAGTATAACAAGCTATATAAAAGGTACAAATTTGAGCTACAAACCGTCTTATTTGCTCAAATTCAATGCTTTTAGTCTTTCGGGAGTTCCAATATCATGCCATTGACCTTGGTAAAGTTCTCCTGTCACTGTGCTGTTCTCCATAGCTTGACGTAAAAGCGGCGCCAAAGGCCGTTTACCTCTATTTAAACCTTGGAACAGCTGAGGCTGGTAGACGCCTATTCCACTAAATGTGAGTTTATTTTCCCCTTGTGCACACACTTGCCCATCGGGATTGAGCATAAAATCACCCTCAGTATGTTGTAGAGGATTCTCGACCAAAATTAAGTGCGCTAAACCTGTAAGCGTTTGTGGAAGTTGCGAAAAATCATAATCACAAAAAACATCTCCGTTAATAACAACGAAAGGCGTCTCGTCATTCTCAAGAAGATGAAGAGCATTAATAATGCCCCCCGCCGTTTCTAGCGCCTCAATTTCAGGCGAATATG
>JASFYW010000081.1:0-6332 GCA_045046865.1 Woeseiaceae bacterium
TTGTTTAATCACAGAACAATTTCTTTGTTTTATCAAGCATCAAACAAATACAAATTACCTATAGAGTATGAAAGAAAGAAACTTAACCCACCAACAACTAAAACACGCGACGATCATTCTCAGATTTTACTTTCATTAATTGGTCTTGGAACAAAAAACTTAAACGACCGCATGTATGTTTCAGATGAGTCCTTATTTTATTACAGCGGCTTATTATCTCAACGAGTTAAGACGGCATCTGGACTCAAACAAATACTACAGAGTTATTTTAATATTCCCATAGCAATTGAAGAGTTTGTCGGGCAATGGCAAGACCTGATTGAAGATGTAAGAACTCGACTACCGGGAAGAGAAAATCCAACAGGACAAAACAATTGTTTAGGCCGTTCCGTCATGCTAGGAAGAAAAGGTTGGTTTGCACAAGGAAAAATAAATATTGTTCTTGGGCCACTATCAAAAGAACAGTTACAAATATTTTCTCCAGGGACAAAAGCACTTAAAGCATTAAATGAAATAGTTCAATTGTATGCGGGTATGGAATATAGCTATGATTTTATTATAAAAGCTAAACGCTCAAACATCCCTGAAAAAATACAGTTAGGTGGAAAAACAAAAGCGATTATGGGTTGGAATACATGGCTATCTTCTAAAGATAACGCATACAACGACTCCAATGAAACACTAGATATTAAAGTATCTGCAAGCAGAATTAATTAGACTTTATAAAGGATTATTTATGATTACTATCGATTTAAAATCACTCGTTGGAAAACTCAATGAGCCAACGCGAAATGCATTAGAAGGGGCGGCGGGTATCTGTCTGTCACGAACACATTATAATGTAGAAATCGAGCACTGGATTTTAAAACTACTTGAAATTCCTGATAGTGATCTTCTCGCACTACTCGACAAGTATGAAATCGATTACGGAAAATTAACCCAAGATCTTAATCGAGAGCTAGATATTATTAAAACGGGCAATACACGAGCCCCTGCTCTTTCTCCTAGCATTGTTGATCTTGCCAAAAATGCATGGATGCTTGCTTCAGTTGAATATGGCCATGCTCAAGCAACATCTGCACATATATTAGCTGCGCTCATGTTAGATGAAAACTTACGTCGTTCAACAGAGGCTTCGTCTGGTGAACTTAAGAAAATTCAACCCGAATCCTTGCGTGTTGTTGTTGGTTCAATTGTCGGTAGTACAAGCGAGTCATCCAACGTTGCACTCGGTGATACCTCTTCATCTGACGCCCCAACTATGCCAAGCAAAACCCCGTCATTAGATAAATTCACAGTAAATCTAACAGAAGCTGCGACACAAGGTAAAATCGATGCAGTATTAGGTCGAGACGAAGAAATCCGTCAAATTATCGATATTTTAATACGTCGCCGCCAGAACAACCCTATCTTAACGGGTGAAGCGGGTGTCGGTAAAACAGCTGTTGTTGAAGGCTTTGCTTTGCGTATCGCTTCAGGCGATGTGCCCGAACCATTACGTGATGTTTGTGTTCGTAGTTTAGACTTAGGTTTATTACAAGCTGGTGCAAGCGTAAAAGGAGAGTTTGAAAATCGTTTAAAATCTGTTATCGCAGAAGTGAAAGCCTCTCCTCAACCTATCATCATGTTTATTGATGAAGCACATACCTTAATCGGAGCAGGTGGCAAAGAAGGCCAAGGTGATGCAGCTAATCTTTTAAAACCTGCTTTAGCGCGTGGTGAACTAAGAACCATCGCTGCTACTACCTGGGCTGAGTATAAAAAGTATTTTGAACGTGATCCTGCTCTTACTCGTCGATTCCAAGTGGTTAAGATTGAAGAACCTGACGAAGAAAAAGCCGTCAATATGATGCGCGCAATCTCTGTGATGCTAGCCAATCATCACGGTGTTCGTATTATGGATGAAGCCATTGTCGATTCAGTTAAATTATCAACACGCTATATTACATCTCGCCAACTGCCTGATAAATCAGTGAGCTTGCTTGATACTGCTTGTGCACGCGTTTCATTAAGCCAAAGTGCAACACCGGCATCTATTGAAAACACACGTCGTCTTATTGAACAGACAGGAACAAATATCACATCATTAGAAAGAGAAAATGCAACATTAGGGACTTGTGAAGCACGTATTAAAGAACTTAAAGTGAATAAGATATTGCTCGAAGCCACTTTGAAAGAACAAGATGAACAATGGGAAAAAGAAAAAGTAAAGGTCGAAGATATTCATCAATTACAAAAAGAAATCGAATCTGACTTTAACGCTCAAAAATTATCTAAACAAGAATTAACAAAAGAAAATGCACCACAACGTCTAACCGATGATAAACGTACTAAAATTAAATCAGATTTACTGCAACTCATGGATGAACTTTCACAAATCCAAGGTGAGCACCCCTTAATTCAAGTGAATGTTGATAGCCAAGCCATTGCTGAAGTTGTTGCTAATTGGACAGGTATTCCCGTTGGTAAAATGGTCTCAGACGAAATTCAATCCATACTTGATTTAGCAACAACATTATCTAAACGTGTTATCGGGCAAGATCATGCCTTACATGCCATCGCGGAAAGCATAAAAACTTCTCGTGCCGGTTTAACTGATCCAAGAAAACCCGTTGGTGTATTTTTCATGGTAGGACCAAGTGGTGTAGGTAAAACAGAATCTGCTCTTGCACTGGCTGACCTTATTTATGGCGGCGAGCAAAATGTTACCACTATCAATATGTCTGAATTTAAAGAAGAACATAAAGTGTCTATGTTATTAGGTTCTCCTCCAGGTTATGTCGGTTATGGTGAAGGGGGTGTTTTAACTGAAGCAGTAAGACGTAATCCACACAGCGTTATTCTCTTAGATGAAATGGAAAAAGCACATCCCGGTGTACAAGATATTTTCTATAACTTATTTGATAAAGGAACCATCAAAGATGGTGAAGGCCGTGATATAGATTTCCGCAACACAGTCATCATCATGACCTCGAATGCAGCAGAAGAACACATACGTGCAATATGCGCACAAGCGGAAGAACTTCCAGATCCAGATGTATTACTAGAAACCTTTAGACCACAATTATTAAAATATTTTAAACCTGCGTTCTTAGGTAGAACTACGGTCATCCCCTACTACCCATTAAATGATGATAATTTAATGAAGATCTGCAAGATCAATATGAGCCGTATCGAAAAACGCGTTAAAGAGCATTACGGTGCTAAGTTCAGCTATGACGACGAAGTTATGTTACATATTGTCGCCAGAAGCCAAGAAGTTGATACGGGAGCACGTAATATAGAAAATATTTTAACCCGAACCATGCTGCCTGAAATGGCATCTGAGTGTTTATCAAAAATGGCAAAAGAAGAAGACATCGAAGGAATACACGTCAACGTTTCAGACGAAGGTCAATTTAGTTACACGATTAATTAATAATCAAAAAGGCCGATCTTAAGACCGGCCTTTTATTTATTGCATTGACTAAAATAAATTTTACTCTTTAATAAGAGCCTCAATAGAAAAACCTTCTTTTTCTAATACTTCGCGTAATTTTCGGAGTGATTCGATCTGAATTTGTCTAACACGTTCACGTGTTACACCGATATTTTCACCCACTTGTTCTAGTGTTGAAACATCATATCCATGTAAACCGAAACGACGGCTTACTACTTCTTTTTGTTTATCGGTGAGTTGGTCTAACCAGTGATCAATGTGTTGTTTAATGTCATCATCTTGAAGTAAAGTTACGGGATCAATATTACTTTCATCTGCAATGGCATCGAGCAAGGATGATTCAGAGTCTGGCCCCATAGGACTATCAACTGATGTGGTTCTTTCATTCAAACCCAACATGCGCTTAACATCTTTTATGGGTTTATCAAGCATATCTGCAATTTCTTCTGCGCTGGGCTCATGATCTAAGGTTTGTGAGAGATGTCTTGCTGCGCGGAGATAAATATTTATTTCTTTTACGACATGAATGGGTAAACGAATTGTCCGTGTTTGATTCATAATGCCGCGTTCAATAGTTTGACGAATCCACCATGTTGCATAGGTTGAAAAACGAAAGCCGCGTTCTGGGTCAAACTTTTCAACCGCACGAATCAGACCTAAGTTTCCTTCTTCAATTAAATCGAGCAAAGCTAAGCCTCGATTTAAATAACGACGAGAAATTTTTACAACTAAGCGTAAATTACACTCAATCATTTTCTTACGTGCCGCTTCATCACCTTTTAAAAGCTTACGAGAATAATAAACTTCTTCTTCCGCTGTGAGCAGTGGGTTAAAACCAATTTCATTAAGGTATATACGGGTTGCATCTAATTGACTGGCAGAAACTTTACCTGCGGTTAATTTTTTCTCGATTTCTGCTTCATCATTATTCTCAGATTGAGACGAAGTTTCTTCAACTTCTTCTTCATCTGCTAATAAAACATCATCAGTTTCAGCGTCTTCTTTACTTATTATGCTTTTCTTTTTAGTTTGTGGCGACATACTTTAGTAATTATCCATTATGATTAATATCAGTTCGTCGGGCTCTCTTTATTTATAGCTTTTAATAAAACATTTACTTAGGTAAATATTTTAACGGGTTTACAGGCTTACCATTGCGTCGTACTTCAAAATGTAACTTTATTTTATCTGAGCTAGTATTACTCATATCGGCAATTTGTTGGCCTAACTTTACTTTTTCTTTCTCCTTTACAACCACATTATCTGTGTGGGCATAAGCGCTAAAGAAGGTTTCATTGTGTTTTATAATAACGAGATTGCCATAACCACGTAAGCCACTCCCTGTGTAAACAACATATCCTGCTGCTGCTGCCCTTATAGGTTGCCCTTTTCTTCCTACTATATCAATACCTCTACGACCTGGATCTCGGTATGAAAAGGTACTTGAAACACGACCTTTTGTTGGCCATTTCCATACTAGTGGTCTGTTTGAATATTTTTGATACTTACGTCTATCAGCGTGCTTTTTATTTTGACTCTGCTTTTGTGATTTTGTGGATGTTATCTTTCTATATGTGGTCTTTTTTGATGTTTTCTTGTGTGTGGATTTATCCGTTTTAATCGGTATGACACGTATCCGTTGTTTTGGAAAAATAGTGTATGACTTGCCTATTTTATTCCAACGAGCGATATCCCTATGGTCTCTACCGTATTGAAAGGCTATAGAATATAAGGTTTCGCCCGCTTTGACGATATGATGTGAAGCTAAATGGCGTGTTGTTTTCGGTTTAGAGTAATCGACCTTTTTATGTTCAACAAAACGTAAGCAGCCTGTATTGAATACAATTAAGAAAAATAAAATTAAAATTTTGTAATATGACAATGTCATGTTTAAATTTTATATCACTTTTATGATTAAATAGGCGATGACGGCACAAGCAACAACAGCCCAGCCAATGACATCCATATATTTTCTTAGTTTTATTTCCATGCGTTCACCGCCCCACAACATAAGAGCAGAAACGGCATAAAACCGAGCTGCACGAGCAACAATAGAAATCAAAATAAACGGTAACAACGCCATGCTTAGAGCACCAGCAGTAATTGTAAAAAGCTTATAAGGAATTGGTGAAACACCTGCAATAAAAACAATCCATATTCCCCACTCTTTAAACATTAGGATAATATCTTGATACTTATTCCAATAACCGAATGTATGTATCCATGGTTCAAGTAAATCCATTGCAAACAGACCAGCGAAATACCCTAATATTCCACCCAACACAGAAAATAATGTTGCAATAAATGCAAAATGCCAGGCTTTATCAGGTCTAGCCAACGACATTGGAGCCAACATGATATCGACAGGAACAGGGAAAAACGATGATTCTGCAAAACTCATCCCTGCTAAATAACGTGGCGCATGACGATGTTCAGACCACTTCATGGCTAAAGTATATAAACGTGAAAATAAACCCAAACTACTTCTCCCTCACTAATGGAACAAAACTGACCATATCTAAATCTGTACGACTGATGTTTTCACCGTCACGGTCTATTACTGTTAATCGTTGATTAGACGTGACGCCATGAGGAATGATTAATCGTCCACCTTCAGCTAACTGTTCAATCAATTCAGGTGGAATTTCCTCAGGTGCTGCGGTCGCAATAATGACGTCATATGGTGCATTTTGACGCCAGCCCCAACTCCCATCACTCAATAAATAATGAATATTTCTTAACTTTAAAACACGGTGTTTCTCTTTTGCCTGAATGAGCAAAGGTTCAATACGTTCTACGGTATAAACCTGATCGACGAAAGGAGATAAAATAGCGGTTTGATAGCCTGATCCTGTCCCCACTTCCAATACACGATGACATGGTTTTGAAACTA
>JASFYW010000082.1:0-38512 GCA_045046865.1 Woeseiaceae bacterium
AGTCTTTAGTCTTTGACATAAGATTTCCGTTCATGGTCGACTACATGCCGAGAGTCTGAACCATCATCCTTCGGCAGGCTCAGAACCGACGGACGACGAACGGATTTACGACTTCTGACTTCTTTTTATCTCAAAGACTTTATCCTACGCTCTATGCGTGTCTGCCACCCCGTCCCCTGCGTCACATCAAACATATGCTTTAGCACTTTTCGCTCGGTTGGATGCCTAACAGTACGTATATTAAAACTGCCTTTAACAAAAATCCCCGGTGTCACATCTGTTATTTCAAATGCTCCCACATATTTTACTGAGCCAGGCTCTACATTCACAGTCCATTGGTAAGCTGAACGCTCATCTTTCACTAAAGAATAAAATAATTTCTTCGAAACAAAGCGAGAGATATAGTAATTTCCAGGCTCTAAGTTTTCAGCCATAAAATTACCATTTCTAAAAATCATCACGCGTGGTGGCTTAATAAAAGGTGGCATATAAAACTTACCAAATTTACGTAATTCTATTTCAGTCACTTCATGTCCAGGGATACGAATATTGCCGTAGATTAACCCCTTCTCAGAAGAAATGATTTCAAATGGTGGTTTGGGCTTAGTCGCACAGCCACTCAAACCCAGCAGTAAAATGGATATTACCGCGGCATAAAGGAGGAACAGGGTCTTATTAATTGTCATATGATCTGCCTATCAGTCAGTCTTAATACTTTGTAATGTATTAAAAGCATATTTCATGCCAATTATGGATAGATAGGCCATAAAAAAGGAACCCTAGGCTAATCACCACGGGTTCCTCTTTCACTAACTACGGTTTATTTCTAAAGTTTAGTCGTCAGCTGTTACCGCTTTCATACTTAAGCGGATACGGCCTTGCTTGTCGATTTCTAGCACTTTAACTTTTACGGTTTCGCCTTCTGTTAACTTGTCGCTAACATTCTCAACGCGTTCTTCACAGATTTGTGAAACGTGAACTAAACCGTCTTTACCTGGCATAATTGTTACGAATGCACCGAAGTCCATTAATTTAGCAACTTTACCTTCGTAAACTGTTCCAACTTCCACATCAGCCGTTAATGCTTCAACTTGACGTTTCGCTTCTTCAGCAGCAGCGCCGTCACTTGAAGCAATCTTAACCATGCCTTCATCATTAATATCAATCGTTACACCAGTGGCTTCACATATGGCACGAATCGTCGCACCACCTTTACCAATAACGTCACGGATTTTATTAGGATTGATTTTGAAAGTAACAAAACGTGGAGCATAAATAGACATTGTTTCGCGAGGCTTATCTAAAACAGCATTCATTGATTCAAGAATCGTTAAACGCCCTTCTTTCGCCTGACCTAAAGCAATCTCCATGATTTCTTTAGTGATACCTTCAATTTTAATATCCATTTGTAAAGCTGTAATACCGTCTGCATTACCAGCTACTTTAAAGTCCATATCGCCTAAGTGATCTTCATCACCTAAGATATCTGTTAGAACAGCAAACTTATTGCCTTCTTTGATTAAGCCCATTGCGATACCTGCAACTGGCGCAGTTGTTGGAACGCCTGCATCCATCATCGCTAGACTTGAACCACAAACAGAAGCCATTGAACTTGAACCATTTGATTCTGTGATTTCAGATACAACACGTAAGCTGTATGGGAATTCTTCCATATTCGGCATGATACCCATGACGCCACGTTTCGCTAAACGACCATGACCAATCTCACGACGCTTAGGTGTACCAACACGGCCAGTTTCACCAACAGAATATGGAGGGAAGTTATATTGCAACATGAACGGGTCACGGTATGAACCTGTTAACGCGTCAATGATTTGTGAATCACGTTCTGTACCCAACGTTGTTACAACTAACGCTTGAGTTTCACCACGTGTGAATAAAGCTGAACCATGTGCGCGTGGCACAACACCAACTCGTACCGTTACTTTACGTACAGTTTTAGTATCACGACCATCAATACGAGGTTCGCCATTTAAAATCTTAGTACGTACAACTTTACTTTCTAATTTTTCAATCGCTTCACGAACATGTTCAGCAGAATATGCTTCATCATCTTCTGAAATTAATTTATCTTTAACACCTGTACGGATTTCGCTTAAACGGCCATAGCGATCCATTTTATCACTGATGGTATAAGCTTCTTTGAAGTCTTCTTCAGAAGCGGCAGCTACATCAGAGGCGAGTTTTTCATTTTCAACTGGAGCAACCCAGTTCCAAGAAGGCGTGCCTACTTCAGCAGCAAATTCTTTGATTGCTTGAACAGCAACTTGGAATTGCTCGTGACCGTACATTACTGCACCTAACATCACGTCTTCAGAAAGTAACTTCGCTTGTGACTCAACCATAAGAACCGCATCAGATGTACCTGCTACGATTAAATCAAGTTCAGAGTCTTCTAGGCAAACCGTTGCTGATGGGTTTAATAAATACTCACCATCTTTATAACCAACACGTGCCGCACCAATTGGACCATTGAACGGCGTGCCTGTAATAGACAATGCTGCTGATGTACCAAGTAGTGAAACGATGTCGGGAGAAATATCTGGGTCTAACGAAATAACAGTACAAATGATTTGTACTTCGTTAGTGAAACCTTCAGGGAATAATGGACGTACTGGGCGATCAATTAAACGCGCAGTTAATGTTTCATTATCTGAAGGACGACCTTCACGCTTGAGGAAACCGCCCGGAATTTTACCCGCAGCGTATGTTTTCTCAATGTAATCAACCGTCATTGGAAAGAAGTCACGACCTTCAACTTCTTTCTTAGAAGCTACGACAGTTACTAAAACGACTGTCTCGCCCATACTAATTTTTACCGCACCTGTTGCTTGGCGGGCGATTTCACCTGTCTCAAGCTGTACCGTGTGATCACCAAATTTGAACTCTTTCGTTACAACAGCCATGAAGGCTCCTTAATATAATTTATTTTAAAAGGTTGGACAGGATAATCTTTTTATTTCAAGTTTATGCTTGATATTACTTACGTAAGCCAAGACCTGAAATTAAGTCACGGTAACGCTGAGCATCTTTCTTTTTAAGATAATCAAGCAATTTACGACGTTGGCTAACCATACGTAGTAGACCTTGACGAGAATGATGATCATGGATGTGTTCTTTAAAATGACCTGAAAGATCATCGATTTTTGCTGAAAGTAGAGCCACCTGAACTTCTGGTGATCCTGTGTCTGTGTCTGAACGTTTATAGTCAGATACGATTTTAGCAGTCATTTCTGCGTTTATAGCCATTACAAGCTCCTCTGTGCATAGTTTTAGCTGGAAATTAGAGCGCGCATTTTACCTGTTCAACAGGGTCAGATACAAGCCAGAGAGGGGTAAAACTTTGATAAATACGGAATATAAGTGATTATGTGTCGTTATTATCGAATACGAACAATCTGTTCGGCTTAACTCGCCCATCTTGCATAATTTCGCCGATTCCAAGGAAGCCTTTTTCTTCTGAAAATAGCCGAACTAATCCCTCTGTTGGCGCATTAGGCACTTGTACTGCTTGTCCTCGACAAATATAAAAAGCCGCATCTTCGGATAAATCTATACTAGCCCAATCATGTAGCGCTTCTTCGGCGGGCATTAAAAAGTTATCTAATTCATCGAAGCCCTCTATTTCTGTTTTTTCAGAGAGTTTTTCAAGTTCTTCAAGCGTCATGCATTCATCTAAATCAAAGGGGCCACTTTCCGTTCGACGTAATGCGCTTAAATGTGCGCCACACCCCAGATGTTCACCAATATCTTCTGCAAGTGTTCGGATATATGTTCCTTTTGAACAGCGCACATCAATATCTATTTCATCACCCTCATAACGTAAAACCTGAATATCAAAAATATGTACAGGCCGAGATTTTCGTTCAATGGTGATTCCTTGATGTGCTAATTTATAAAGCGGCTGACCGTCCACTTTTAATGCAGAGTGCATAGGCGGAACTTGTTCGATATCACCAAGGAAGGGTTCAATCGCTGTATTGATTTGTTTTTTACTGTAGCTTTCTACTGGGCGTGTTTCGAGTATCTCACCTTCAGCATCGGCTGAAGACGTTTTAATACCCAGTTTAAGCGTAGCAAGATAACGTTTATCTGCATCGAGTAAAAAACCAGAGACTTTGGTTGCTTCACCTAAACAAAGCGGTAATAAACCTGTTGCTAAAGGATCAAGGCTACCTGTGTGCCCAGCTTTCGCTGCTTTATAAAAACGTTTAACTATTTGAAGTGCTCGATTGGAAGTGATGCCGAGTGGCTTATCGAGTAATACAATACCGCTAATATTGCGGCCTTTACGGCGACGTCCCATTAGTTCTACTCGTCGCTACTTAAATTGTCGCTGTTTTGTTCGTCGTCATCCATATCTCTGTCTGACATTCTATTTTCAGGATTTTCCATTCCCATGGCTTTATTTATTAAGGCAGAAAGATCATTACCATAAGAAATAGATTCATCGTATTTAAAATGAATATGAGGAATGATACGAAGTTGCATACGCTTAGCTAATTCATGACGAAGAAAACCCGCAGCACCTTCTAATACTTTTAATGTTTCATCAATTTTTTCTTTTTTATCTGCTTCAGCTTCATCAGAATTACCACTTTCAAGCACAGTAAAAAATACATTCGCATGCGACATATCTTTACTTAACTTCACAGCCGAAATCGTCACGATACCAATACGCGGATCTTTAATCTCTTGTTGAACAAGCTGCGCCATCTCACGTTGAATTTGTTCACCAACACGGCGTGTGCGACTGTAATCTTTAGGCATAGTAGTTAATCGTTTAGTTTATTGAATGGAAATTGAAATGTATTACTGAAAAATTAATTTGTTTCGTATAACGAAGAATTTATTCGAGCCACGCTGGCAAGACATAAACAAATGAAAAAGCGGAATGTACACGGAGTACATGAGCATTTTGAGTTTGTTTATAACGCCGCCAGCGTGGTTCCAATGGATTTTCGGCTACAGAGTTCTTGCTACAGAGACTCTTTCGTATACTTCTATCTGATCGCCAGGTTTTACATCATTATAATTCTTCACACCGATACCACATTCTGTACCTGACTTAACTTCTTGAACATCATCTTTAAAGCGACGTAATGATTCAAGTTCGCCTTCATAGATAACCACGTTATCACGCAGTACACGAATAGGATTAGCACGTTTAACTGTGCCTTCGGTCACCATACAACCGGCAATTGCGCCGAGTTTTGGAGACTTAAATACATCACGTACTTCAGCAAGCCCGACAATTTCTTCTTTGAATTCAGGTGCTAATAGTCCACTCATAGCGCCTTTAACTTCATCAATCAAATCGTAGATAACGCTGTAATAGTGAAGGTTAATACTTTCTTCATTGATTAAACGTTTAGCAACGGCATCAGCTCGCACGTTAAAACCAATCAAAATAGCATTAGATGCCATCGCGAGATTAGCATCAGATTCTGTAATACCACCCACACCACTTGATACGATGGTCACTTTAACTTCATCAGTTGAAAGTTTATGTAAGGAATCAATAATCGCTTCAGCAGAACCTTTAACATCTGTTTTAAGAACGACGTTAACCGTACTCACTTCACCTTCTTCCATGGAATTAAACATGTTTTCAAGTTTAGCGGCTTGTTGACGTGCTAACTTAATATCACGACTCTTCGCTTGACGATGTGTTGCAACTTCACGTGCTTTACGCTCATTGGCAACAACAGTTGCTTCATCACCGGCACCCGGTGTGCCTGATAAACCTAATACTTGTACTGGGATTGCTGGACCGGCTTCTGCTAACTCTTGGCCATGTTCATTTAATAATGTTCTAACACGTCCATACTCAAGACCGGCTAAAAGAATATCACCCTTTCTAAGCGTACCTTGTTCAATTAACACTGTTGCAATTGGACCACGTCCTTTATCTAAACGTGATTCAATAACAGCACCTTTAGCAGGCGCATCTTTAACAGCTTTAAGCTCAAGAACTTCTGCCGTTAATGAAACTGCTTCAAGTAGACTATCAATACCTTCGCCTGTGTGTGCAGATACATTGACAAAAATAGTATCTCCACCCCAGTCTTCAGCGATAACTTCTTCTTGAGAGAGTTCATTTTTAACTCTGTCTGGATCGGCACCTTCTTTATCCATTTTATTGATAGCAATAATAATGGGAACGTCACCGGCCTTCGCATGTTTAATTGCTTCACGCGTTTGTGGCATAACACCATCATCTGCAGCAACAACGATAATAACAATATCCGTCACACCTGCACCACGTGCACGCATTGCGGTGAACGCTTCATGTCCTGGTGTATCTAAGAAAGTGATATGACCACTTTTAGTTTCAACATGGTATGCACCAATGTGCTGTGTGATACCACCTGATTCGCCCGCGGCTACTTTTGCTTCACGAATATAATCAAGCAACGATGTTTTACCGTGATCAACATGCCCCATGATAGTAACAACAGGTGCGCGAGTCACTTCATTAGCTGTATCAACTTCTTCTTGTAATGTTTCTTCTATCGCATCGTCATTAATGAGTTTATAGGTGTGACCCATTTCTTCTACAACCAAACAAGATGTTTCTTGGTCTAACACTTGATTAATCGTTACCATAGAACCCATGTTCATCAGTACTTTAATCACTTCATTAGACTTAACTGTCATACGTTGAGCAAGCTCAGAAACGGTAATTGTTTCAGGAACATTGACTTCATGAACGATGGTATCTGTTGGTCTTTGGAAACCATGTTCTTCAGACGCTTGAACCACTCCGCCACGGCGTTTTGGTTTTTTCTTCTTACGTCCGCCAGCATTGCCCGCTTTTAAATGTATTTCTTTACGGCCATAACGAGTAGCAGATTTATCTAAATTTTTAGATTTTCCGCGCTTATCTTTATCAGAACCAGGTTTAGGCGCATCAGGTTGTTTCTTCGCATTTTCTTCAGATTCTTTACGTGCAACTTCTTCTGCAGCTATACGTTCTTTTTCTTCTGTTGCAGCATTTTTAACGCGCTCTTCTTCATCAATAACGGCCTGACGTTTCGCCTTTACTTCATCTAACTCGCGTTGTTCTTCATCTATAACCGCTTGTTTTTCTGCTTCAACCGCATCGCGTTTGGCTTTTTCTTCTGCAGCGATTGCTTCTTCTTCTTCTTGAATCACGCTGCGCTTCACGTAGGTACGTTTTTTACGTACTTCAACCGTAACGGACTTACCTTTACCGTGTGTACCAGTCACTTTAAGTTCACTGGTCGACTTACGGTTTAAAGTGATTTTCTTAGGTTCTGCTGCATTGCCCGTTGATTCATGCTTTGCTTTTAAGAAACTTAATAAAGACATTTTTTCTTCGTCAGTTATCATTGCGTCAGCGCTTGTCACGCCCACACCTGCTTCTTTTAACTGTTCAAGTAATCTGTCTACAGAAATGCCTACTACATCAGCAAATTGTGTAACACTAACATCTGCCATTCTTCTACTCCTACCTCAGTAACTTTTTAGCTACTGTAAAATTAACTATTAACTTATTCTGCTTCTTCTTCTGCAAACCATGGAGCACGTGCAGTCATAATGAGTGCGCCTGCGCGTTCTTCATCCATGTCATCAACGACCATTAATTCATCAATTGATTGTTCCGCTAAATCTTCCATTGTAATGATACCGATTGCAGTCATGTGATAAGCCAAGTCTGAATCCATACCATCCATTTCTAATAAATCTTTTGCTGGTTCTATTGCCGTTAAGTCTTCTTCTGAACTAATGGCTCGAGTTAATAGAACATCTTTTGCACGACCACGTAACTCTTCAATCATGTCATCGTCAAACTCTTCAATTTGTTGCATTTCACTCATTGGAACGTAAGCCACTTCATCAATTGAAGTGAAGCCTTCTTGTACCAAAATCACCGCAACATCTTCATCT
The DNA here is from genome assembly GCA_045046865.1 of Woeseiaceae bacterium. Taxonomy (GTDB): domain Bacteria; phylum Pseudomonadota; class Gammaproteobacteria; order UBA6429; family Thiohalophilaceae; genus JAGLTQ01. The sequence continues at coordinate 7,936 of JASFYW010000082.1, forward strand.
ACATCTAACATTTCCATGAAGACTTTTTGTGACTTAAGCGCTTCTTCTTCACTCTTCTCATCAGCTTGAGATTCTGACATGACATTTAATGTCCAGCCGGTCAATTCACTTGCTAACTTAACATTTTGACCACCACGGCCAATTGCTTGAGAGAGTTGATCTTCTGCAACAGCAATATCCATGGTGTCTGAATCTTCATCAACCACAATAGATTCAACTTCAGCCGGAGACATTGCATTAATAACAAACTGTGCTGAATTTTCATCCCATAAGACGATATCAACACGTTCACCAGAAAGTTCATTTGAAACCGCTTGTACACGTGAACCACGCATACCCACACAAGCACCGACAGGATCGATACGTGGGTCGTTACTTCTAACTGCGATTTTTGCTCGTGCACCGGGGTCACGTGAAGCACCGATAATATCGATAAGTTCTTCACCGACTTCAGGTACTTCAATTTTAAATAACTCAACCAAGAATTCAGGAACAGTACGGCTAACAAAAAGTTGCGGGCCACGAACATCTGTACGAATTTCTTTTAATAAACCACGAATACGGTCACCAGGACGAACTGATTCACGCGGAATCATATCTTCTCTTGGTACAATCGCATCGACGTTATTACCTAAGTCTAAGAAAACATTGCCACGCTCAACACGTTTAACCACACCCATAACAAGTTGGCCGATTTGCTCTTGGTAAGCTTCTGCTACCATTGCACGTTCAGCTTCTCTTACTTTTTGAACAATAACTTGTTTGGCTGTTTGAGCAGCAATACGCCCAAATTCTATCGAATCAACCTGCTCTTCAGTGAATGCGCCAAGTTCTATCGTTTCATCTTCGAATTGAGCAGCACTTAATGTTGTTTGGCGATCGCCCATTTCAACAGCATCATCAGCAACGACTTCCCAACGACGGAATGTTTCATAACTTCCATCTTCAGTATTAATTTCTACGTGGATATCAACATCATTGTTGTAACGTTTTTTTGTTGCGGTTGCTAAAGCAATTTCTATCGCTTCAAAAATGACGCTTTTATCAACGCCTTTCTCGTTGGAAACAGCATCAACAACCAATAAAATCTCTTTGTTCATTATCCTCATGCCTCTATTAAAACGACAACCTATACTCTAGTCATGCCGCACATTGTTATTTCTAACGATGATTTACTCTATTTAAAATTATTTTTTAATATCCATAACTAAGTTAGCTTTATCGATATCATCTATTTGAAACTGAAATGATGTTTTGTTCTCAGGGTCATCAATCACAATTTCTGAATTTTCTACGCTCTCAATCAAGCCGGTTATTTTTCGTCGACCTTCTACTGCGTGATACAACTTTAGCTGTACTTTACTGCCAACAAATTTCTTAAAATGTTCTAAGTTAAATAAAGGCCGCTCGATGCCTGGAGACGAAACTTCCAAAGTGAATGCATTTTTAATGGGTTCTTCAACTTCAAGAACACCGCTCACTTGATGACTCACTTTTGAACAATCTGTCACCGTAATACCATCAGGCGAATCTATATAGACTCGTAAAACCGTGTGATGTCCCATAGGCAAGTGTTCAATACCCACCAACTCGTAACCTAGTGCTTCCACAGAAGGTCTTAGTAATTCAGTTATACTATCTTGACGATTATTCGACATGTGCTGCTATTCCGCGCCTTTTCTTTATCTTAGAAAACAAAAAGTGGGCTCAAGGCCCACTTTCAAAATTCAATATATCGGATTGGATTATAACACCATCGATATGAACTGCAATCTAATTAACCGTAAATAACACATGTAATTCAGTCTCAATACTTTTTCACCGTCACGGTCACCGTATTGCCATTGCCTAGATATTCCAAAGTAGAGAAATATAGTTTGTTTGCCATTGCGATGCCTCTTCCGTGGTTATCCAGCACGCGAGAAGTATCAAACTCCAAAAATCCTTTCCAATCAAATCCATTGCCTCCATCTTTAATTGTGTATGTCACAACATCTGCTGAGTTTACAACTTCAATATTTGCAAAGCGGAGTTTATTTTCTTCCAGCTGGAGCCTATTTTTAATTTCTGACTCCCACCTATCCTCTTTACGAAATCTCGATTTCTCCTCGTAACCAATATCTAAATTTCCATGTTCGATGGCATTTATCATGAGTTCACTCAAACCCATGGCAACTTTATCTGGTTCAGCACATGCACAGGCCACTAGCGAAGATACCGCTTGAACATCTTCTAAAGATTGGAATTTGAATGTACCGGTCTCTAAAAGTTTAATGGAGGACTGGGTAACACTTAACGAAGCCAATAGTGCTTTATTATAAATTCTATCTTTAATGGCTGTTTTAACAACAGAATGGAGAATTTCGCACGTAAAGGGTTTGGTTAGGTAGTAAAAAGCCCCTGCTTTTAGGCCTTCTAAAATATCTTCTTTACTGACTTTTGCCGTTTGCAGAATGACAGGAATACGTTTTAAGTCCGCATCGGCAGACATTTTTTCTAATACTTCCATACCAGACATTCTTGGCATCATGCGATCTAATAATATAAGATCATATTTACTTGGATCAGCTTCTAACTTCTCCATAGCCTCTAGGCCATCATTGGCTGTTTCTACAATATAATCTTGATTTTTCCCGGCCAGGTATTCCTCAATAATATCGAGGTTAAGTGGCTCATCATCTACTACCAGAATTGTCGCTGAATCCATTATTGAAGCATTTCCTAAAAATTATCTATTGATATGACTAACTACAGTCATATATCGGTAAAGCAGTGGAAAACTTGAATGTTTTTTTATCATAGATGAAACGAAAATACCGTTTAGATACAGTAAGTTATATTATTTTGACTTGCGAGATTGCCCTCTGCCCGCTCTAAAATATGAGGTGTTTTCATAATAATCCGCTTCTGTATTCCTGTCATCCCAACTTGGTAAACCCAAAAGAGGAAATGGCGAGAGATCTTTTGGTTTGGTATAACGTGAGCCGTCTAAAAAAAGTTGAGCTAGCTGAGTATCAATAAAATCTAATTGTTCTTGGTTAGAGGCTGAAAGTAATGTCGCATCAACTTTTAATAAAATGGTATTAGCCGTCATGCCAACATACGGTGATAATCCTTTTTCATATAAAGCATGGCCAAAGGTGACAAACTTTAATTTATCATTCAATTCAGAACGACGAGAGCAGAAAAGTTCTTTCCATTTAAAATCACGAATCAATTGCAGTAAAGTTTCATCGCTACAAAGTATGACTGCGCCACCTTCATCAAATAAAGAAAGCATATTCTCAATTTTTGAACGGTGCCCTAAATCAACTTTGTTATCTATACGTTCTTGAGCTGCAGGCACATGAATAGAGTTAATCACTGCTTTAGTTTTAGGAAACATAAACCATGTTAGAAACTGAAAAAAATCATGCCAGTTTTCAGTTCGGGTTTGAATTTCACCGGTTAAATATATACGAGGAGCATAGTGCTCATGAAAATGCCCTGGCTTACCTTCTTGCTCTACAATTTTAAGTGTCTCACCACTTAAAGTATTTATCGGCTTGTCTAATGAAGATAAAAGCGATTGATAATCTTTAAGCGTGGGCCAAGCATCTTTAAATTTTGAGAAATATTCAGCCCAAACTTTTAGTGGTGAAAAAATGGGAGAAAAAGAAACAAAATTTGCATCCCATTTCTGCTCTGAATCTATTTTGTCTGAAAACATAATAAAGCTAATTCTTAAATATTTTAAGGTGCAAGGCGATCATGAATCCAATCACCCGCATCATTTTTTGAATAACTAAAACGGTCATGCAAACGACTATCACGTGCTTGCCAAAACTCTATGCTTAAAGGTTCAATACAATATCCGCCCCAAAATGAAGGCAGTGGAATATCCCCTTTCTCAAACTTTTGTTTCATGTCATCAAACATAGCATCTAACAGCGATCTATTTGTAACCACTTTGCTTTGGTGTGATGCCCAAGCACCAATTTGGCTACCACGTGGGCGAGATAAAAAATATTTCAAAGAATCTGCCGTAGGTATTTTCTTTGCAATGCCTGTGATTTTTACCTGACGCCCCATGGAGTACCAAGGGAAAAGTAAACTTACTCGATTATTGATTTCTATGTGTTGCGCTTTACGACTTGAATAATTAGTAAAAAAAATAAAACCTTTTTCATCGTAAGATTTTAATAACACCGTTCTTTGTAATGGTTGACCTTCTTGATCAACCGTTGCCAAAATCATTGCACTAGATTCAGGTAAGTCCGTTGTACATGTTTCGTTGTACCAAAGTTCAAATTGTTTAATAGGATCAACATGCATGTCAACGCTTTGCAGCCCTTGTGACATGAGTTTGTCTCGTAGTTGAGATGTTTTTAATTCAGGACTGTACATAATTAATTATTTTTGTGGCATAAGAGGATTGCAGTTATTAATAACCACCTTTCCTTGCAACACATTTCCTTTCGAGTATTCAGTAAAATAACATTTGTTAGATTTTGGATCATAATTCTCAATCCAAAGGTTTTCATCTTTCCACGTGGAGCCAATATGTCGTTGTCCACTAGGAACACTTAATGACATCACGCCGCCATATTTTTTAACAAAAATTTGTTGGAAGTGGAAATAATAAGATGCCCAAGCAACAATAAAAATAGCACCTGCGGCAATAAAAGCATATCGCCATTCGTCTATTTTAAAACCCACATAGTACAAAATGGCTACAACAACTGAAAAAACGCTAATCCAATACAAATATGTGATCATAAACCTCTCCCCTGAAACGACGCTAATCTGCTAAACTGAGTTTCCGTAACCGCTAATTATACCCTTATCACTCGTCATGTCTTCAAACACACAAATAATATTAAGCACTCTGAACGCAAGATATATTCATGCGTCACTCGGTTTACGCTATTTACTTGCCAATATGGGCAACTTAAGAGCACAGACCCAGCTTTTAGAGTTCATCATCAATAGTCGCCCTACCGATATTGTTGAGGCATTATTAAAAGACACGCCTAAGATCATTGGCCTCGGTGTTTATATATGGAATGCCGAAGAAACACTGCAAGTGGTCAAACTTCTCAAAAAGATTTCGCCTGAAACCGTTATTATTCTTGGTGGCCCTGAAGTCACTTACGAAACAAACCAACAAGAAATCACAACCTTAGCCGACTATGTAATTACCGGCCAAGCGGACATTACATTTAGCGAAGTTTGCGGTGATATTTTAAATAATAAAAAACCTCTAGAAAAAATCATTAAAGCTGAACACTTTAAGTTAGATGAGATTAACTTACCCTACGCAGAATACACTGACGAAGATATTCAAAACAGAGTTATCTATGTAGAAGCCTCACGTGGTTGCCCCTTTAAGTGTGAGTTCTGCTTATCATCGTTAGATAAAACGGTTTACCCTTTTAATTTAGATTTGTTTTTAGAACAAATGCAAACGCTGTTTGAGCGTGGCGTACGTAGCTTTAAATTTATTGATCGAACCTTTAATTTAAAAGTAGTCACCAGCATAAAAATTATGAAATTTTTCCTACAGAAGATGGATGAAGACAGAGTCTACTTACACTTTGAACTTATCCCTGATCACTTACCAGAAAAACTAAAAGCTGCCATGCAACAGTTCCCTGAAGACAGCTTACAGTTTGAAATTGGTATTCAAAGTTTAAACCCAGAAATACAAGATATTATCAGCCGTAAACAAGATGATGAAAAAGTGCACAGTAATATGAATTGGATTCGAGAAGAAACCAGCGCACACATTCATGCGGATCTCATCATAGGCTTACCGGGTGAAACGCTAGAGAGTTTTGCTAAAGGTTTTAATGAATTAGTTGCAATGAACCCTCATGAAATTCAAGTGGGTGTACTCAAGCGTTTACGCGGCACGCCTATCATTCGTCATACCCAAGAATATGATATGCGATACAGCCCTACGGCTCCCTATGAAATACTCAGCAATAACATAATAGATTTTAGTCTTATGCAAAGACTTAAACGTTTCGCACGTTACTGGGACATGATAGCCAACTCAGGCCGCTTCAAATATTCTAAAGAGTTATTGCTTGGCAAGACACCGTTCGAAAATTTTTTAGCCTTATCCAACTGGTTACATACAGAAACAGATCAAACACATAAAATAGCCTTACCGCGTTTATTTACCTTGCTTAGAATAGCCATGGTTGAACTATTAAAGCTGGATATTGAACAAACCGAAAGCTGCTTGTTAAAAGACTTTTCTGTCTCGGGTATTAAAGGCCAGCCCAAGTTTTTAAAGCAACAACTTGAAAATAAAACAACATCATTAACAAGGCGCTCTGAATCGCGACAGAAACGACATAAAATTACTTGATTTTTCTTATCTAGATTAAAAAATCACGATTCCATCTTCGGCATTTCTTTAATGTATAGATCTTGTTTGCTGTAAGGTATCTCAATCTCTTCTGAATTAAAGCGTTTATATATCGTGGTATTTAATGAGTCTAGTACTTGCCCCCTAACTTCAGGCGTTTCTACCCAACAAAGCAAATCAATATCTAAACTTGATGCGCCAAAAGTGCGAAAACGTACTCGCGGTTCTGGATCATCACAGACGTCTTTTTCATTTTCAGCGACATCCATTAGTACAGCTCTGACGTGATCAATATCCGAACCATAGGCCACTCCCACGCTGACATTTAATCGGTATTTTTCATGTGGCCCGCCGGATTCATTGCTAATGCGCGTGTTGCCCATGACAGCATTGGGAATTGTGATTTCAACATCACCTCGTGTCAGTAGTCGTGTGCTGCGAATTCCGATATGTGTGACTTTGCCGCGTTCTCCACTATCTAATACGATATAGTCACCAATTTTATACGGCGAGTCTGCCAGTATAAAAACACCGGCAAATAAATTAGCTAAGGTATCTTTTGCTGCAAAACCAATGGCAATACCTACAATACCAGCAGAAGCGAGCCATGCAGTCATATCTATATTCCACGAAGTGAATACAAGATAAATCGCTAAAACAAAAATAACGATGTAGGTAATATTTTGAAATAGAGGTTTGGTTTGATTTCTTATGAGTGACTGCTCTTGTGCACTTTCACTCATGGCCTCTAATAGAATGGCCATTAGGCGCAATATAAAAATGCTCCAGAACAGTATTAAAACGGTAGTAACCAGAGCAACAGCTATTTCATCCGCCGCTTTTGAAAGTTGAAGCGGTATGAGTGCGGTCAAAACACCAAGTAACAAGAGTGTCCAAAATAAGGGGGCGGAGAATAATCTAATGACCTGATCATCCCATTTTATTTTAGTGCGACTGGTTAAATGAGTAACGAGGGTTGATATCACTTTTGTCGCGATTTTAGCGATAACAAAGGCAATAACGGTGAGAGCAATAAAAATGGCAAAAGGATAATCACTAAAGAACCCTAGGACAGGGTCTAATTTTGAATAGAGTTCACTTAGAAATCCGATGTTGTTATTTGTTTCCATGTTTAATATCTCAAAGCTTTATTAACGATTAACTTTATTTTTGGCGAAAAAAAACCCTGTGCTACGACAGGGTTTTTCTTTCAAACAACTATTGAAACAGTAGTTATACTGTTACGTTAGAAGCTTGTGGGCCTTTTGGTCCGTCTTCTACGTCGAAGTTCACTTGTTGACCTTCAGCAAGAGTACGGAAGCCTTCACTTGCGATTGCAGAGAAATGTACGAATACATCTTTGCTACCGTCGTCAGGAGTGATGAAACCAAAGCCTTTAGATTCGTTAAACCATTTAACGTTACCAGTTGCCATATTGAAATTACCTCATTAAGTTTTAAAAAAATGATACAAATCTTACAAGGAAATTAACAGTATAAAACGTCTGACAAGAACCAGTAGAATGTAGCGGTAAGAATTGTAACCTCTTTTTTTTAAAAAAACACCATAATTCATGGTTTTATGCATTATTTTCAGCAAAATATCTAGTCGAAAAACAACAACAAACCCTTATTTTTTCTAATTAATTCTTTCGCCACTTCCCTTTTTTACAAAACTTGCTATATAATGCGCGCTCGATTCAATTCGACAATTCTGTGCACATCGGTCTGCACTTTGTATATCAATTTTCTTCCCTTCGAAATTAAACATTTCAAGGCGAAAATGCTAAATACGTTTTAGCCTAGACCGTACCAAATTTAATTATCTTGGTAGGCCAATTCCAAATTTTTGGAGAAATTTCTCATGTCTTTTGACTCACTCGGCCTATCGGCTGAAATACTTCGTGCTGTTTCAGATAAAGGTTACACCACACCAACCCCTATTCAACAACAAGCTATTCCTTTAGTACTGGAAGGTCGCGATTTAATGGGCGGCGCTCAGACAGGTACAGGTAAAACAGCAGGCTTTACCCTGCCCTTATTACAACGTTTATTGAATACGGCTAAACCTTACCAAGGTCGCCGTCCTTTACGCTGTTTAATATTAACGCCCACACGTGAACTGGCTGCGCAAGTTCAAGAAAGTGTAAGAGATTATGGTAGGCACCTTTCGCTGAAATCTACCGTTGTCTTTGGTGGGGTCAGCATTAATCCACAGAAAATGAAGTTGATCAAAGGCGTCGATATTTTAGTCGCGACCCCTGGTCGTTTGCTTGATCATGTCAGCCAACGCTCTGCTGATTTATCTAATATTGATATTTTGGTTTTAGATGAAGCTGACCGTATGTTAGATATGGGCTTTATTCATGATATTAAGAAAGTGCTCGCACTCTTACCTAAGCATAAACAGACGCTACTGTTCTCGGCTACATTCTCAAATGATATTAAAAAGTTAGCTAACAACTTATTAAATAATCCTGCACTTATTGAAGTCGCCCAAATCAACACCACCGCTGAGCGTATTAAACAAGTCGTGCATCATGTTGATAAAGGTCGTAAACGTGAATTACTTTCTTTCTTAATTGGTTCAAAAAACTGGAGACAAATTTTAGTTTTTACTCGAACCAAACATGGTGCAAACCGTTTAACGGAACAACTTGGTAAAGACGGTATTACATCTGCCGCCATTCATGGTAATAAAAGCCAAGGCGCAAGAACAAAAGCGCTTGCTGATTTTAAATCTGGCAAAGTTCGTGTTTTAGTTGCAACTGATATTGCTGCACGTGGTATTGATATTGATCAACTTCCCCACGTTGTAAACTTTGAGCTACCTAATGTTCCTGAAGATTATGTTCACCGTATTGGTCGTACAGGTCGCGCTGGGAATGAAGGTGAAGCGATGTCTTTAGTTTGTGTAGATGAATTAAAATTATTAAAAGACATTGAACGCTTAACCAAAAGTGAAATCCCTAAAATTGCGATTGAAGGTTATGACGTTGATCCTTCTATTAAGGCTGAGCCAATACAAAATGGACGTGGTGGCGGTGGTCGTCAACAGCAACCAAGAAGGCGTTCTGGTGGCAACCAGTCTAAAGGTAGAAATGCTGCTGCAAATGATGGTAAACCTAAAAGAAAGCCGAACGGTAATAATAAGCAATCGACGGATCGTTCTTCAGGCGGTAAATCTGATTCACCTTGGGCGAAAGCAAATGAAAATAGATCACGCTCAAATAGAAGTAATCAACCGCGCACACAATCGGGTAATCGTTAAAGATTAATCGCAATGAAAAAAATTGCTATCTTTGTTGATGTACAAAATATCTATTACACCACGCGTGATAGTTATGGACGTCAATTCAACTATAGAAAGCTATGGAAACAATTAAGTAATCAAGGTTACATTGTTTCTGCAACGGCCTATGCCATTGCAAGAAACGATGACGCTCAAATTAAATTCCAAGATGCCTTAAAACATATTGGTTTTGAAGTGAAATTAAAACCTTATATACAACGAAAAGATGGATCTGCTAAAGGTGACTGGGATGTAGGCATTACTATTGATGTCATGCAAGCAGCACCCAAAGTAGATACGGTGATTTTACTTTCTGGTGATGGTGACTTTGACCTTTTATTAAAAGAGATCAACACAACATATAATGTAATCACTGAGGTATATGGTGTACCTGAGTTAACTGCAAACTCACTGATTAATGCCGCAAGTAAATACCATAAAATAGACAAAGACTTATTACTTTAAATTAACTTAAATACTGGATATTCCATTGATTACAACAGCAAATATAACGATGCAATTTGGCGCGAAGCCCTTATTTGAAAATATTTCAGCCAAGTTTGGTAACGGCAATCGTTACGGCTTAATTGGTGCCAACGGTTGTGGTAAATCTACCTTTATGAAAATTTTAAGCGGTGAACTTGAAGCAAGTTCAGGTAATTTTTCAATCGATGTTAATGAAACATTAGGTATATTGGGTCAAGACCAGTTTGCCTTTGAAGAATACAACGTGATTGATACCGTCATAATGGGGGATGCGCGTCTTTGGAAAATAAAACAAGAACGTGATCGTATTTATTCATTACCTGAAATGACCGAAGAAGAAGGCATGGCTGTCGCTGATCTTGAAACTGAATTTGCAGAATTAGACGGCTACACCGCTGAATCACGCGCGGGTGAATTATTATTGGGTCTTGAAATTTCTGAAGAACAACACTTAGGACTAATGAGTGCTGTTGCTCCCGGTTGGAAGTTACGTGTCCTTCTTGCACAAGCTTTGTTTGCTAACCCAGACATTATGTTACTCGACGAACCAACAAACAACTTGGATATTAATACGATTCGTTGGTTAGAAAATATTTTAAATGAGCGTAAATGTACTATGATCATTATTTCTCATGATCGGCACTTCTTAAATAGTGTTTGTACGCACATGGCAGATTTAGATTATGGTGAGTTACGTCTCTACCCCGGTAACTATGACGAATACATGACAGCATCTACGCTAGCTCGTGAACAACTCCATGCTGAAAATGACAAGAAAAAAGTCGTCATGGCTGAATTACAATCTTTTGTTAGTCGTTTCTCAGCAAATGCATCTAAAGCAAAACAAGCCTCATCACGTGCTAAAAAATTAGAAAAAATTGAATTAACAGAAGTGATAGCTTCCAGCCGTAAAAGTCCTTTTATTCGTTTTGATCAAGACAAAAAACTTTACCGTATTGCATTAGAAATTGAAGATATGAGCAAAGGCTTTGATGGCACTCCATTATTTAGCCACTTAAACTTATTAGCTGAAGTAGGTGAACGTATTGCTGTGATTGGCCCGAATGGTATTGGTAAAACAACGCTATTACGTACTCTAGTGCATGATATGGCTCCGGATTCTGGTACGATTAAATGGTCAGAAAATTCACAGATTGGGTATTACGCACAAGATCACTCTGGAGACTTTGAAAATAACATGTCCTTGTTTGATTGGATGAGTCATTTCAAGCAACCTGGAGATGATGAACAAGCTGTTCGTGGGATATTAGGTCGCTTGTTGTTCTCGCAAAATGATATTGATAAGTCTGTTACGAAAATTTCTGGTGGTGAACAAGGTCGAATGATTTTTGGTAAGCTCATGATGCAAAAACCAAACATCTTGGTTTTAGATGAACCGACAAACCATTTAGATATGGAATCAATCGAAGCGCTTAACCTTGCCTTAGCAAACTACGAAGGGACAATCGTTTTTGTCAGTCATGATAGAGAGTTTGTTTCATCATTAGCCACTCGTATCATTGAGTTATCGCCTACTGGCATTAATAACTACAGTGGCACGTATGAAGAATATTTACGCGATCAAGCAAGCGAGTAAAATTTTTAGTTTAAAGTTTGTTTTCAATAAGGCATTCAATATAGCCTTGTTGACAAGCAAACTTTAAATTATTTTCACTTCTATAATAGCTCTGCCCTACTAACTCTTCAAACTCATGTATTTGGTACGAAAGCACCTCACGAATAAAAAAAACATCCCCTTCAATCTCAAGCTTAAAAACAGATGTTGTTGATTGATAAGCTTTAATAAAATTATAAATCCTTTTAGCAGACCATGAAGTTTCAACACAATAATCACTTTGACTATAGAAACTCTGGTAGCTTGCGAGAGATTCATCTTGTTTTAATTCTTTAATATGATCAATATCGCTTAAGACAGAAAATAATAGCTCACTCCCAGCATTGGCTAATAAAATATTAATGTTATCTTTAAGTACACCATCTGCAATACTTATTTGTTTTTGCCCGACAATATTACCCTGGTCAAAAACATTCGATACACGATGTATACTGACACCTAATTGAGTATCGCCAGCATGTAATTGCCAAAACAAAGGTGTCGGCCCTCGGAAGGCAGGAAGAAGTGAAGGATGTAAATTAAAACACCCGAGTTTAGGTATTGAAGTGATCGTTTCGGGAAGTAAGCGTGAATAACAAGAAACAAAAATCACATCAGGCTGTAATGATTTTATTTTCTCAATAGCACCTAAATAATGATGATCAAATTTAATTAAAGGAATTGACTGTTTAAAAGCAAGAGATTGAATCGAGCCTTCATATAAAACATCAAGCGATTTATCTGATTCTTGATCATAAGCAAAAGCACATAACTGATGTTCATTTGATTCAATCAGTGCTTTAAAAGGGACAAGCGATAAAGTACTCGCCGATCCTATAAAAATAATTTTCAAATTTTAATCAATACTTTCATCAGGCGCTAGCTGTCTTGCATCTTCCTCAAGCATCACAGGAATATCATCACGAATAGGATAGGCTAAACGATCAGCTTTACAAATTAATTCATCATTTTTTTTCATATAAACTAACGAGCCTTTACAAACGGGGCAAGCTAATATATCAAGTAGTTTTTTGTCCATTGATTCTCTCTAGCATAACTAATAGTTGTTCTGTAAATTGGTTATCAAGTACCGCTTTAATCGGTTGATACCAGACATTGTGTAAATAAAAGCGTTGACACTTAACCGCATCTTTTTCTGTAATAACAATAGGTTGAATTTCACCAAAATCAAGATCTGACTTTTTAAAAGGATAGTGATCGGGAAAAGCATGTTCAATAATATCTAATCCACCCGCTTTTAGGTTATCAAAAAATCGCTGAGGGTTTCCAATACCAGCGATAGCGTGAACGGTTTGATTTTTTAATGAATCAATATTTAAGGTAACATCAGGATCATCTGCGCGACAAAGCTTTTGCGCTTCATAGGACATTGCAAATTCATCGGGTGCAGCTCTGCCATTGGTGACTTTAAAATTCACTTGATCAATTCGAGAAATGGGTTCACGTAATGGGCCTGCGGGTAAACAATGTTCATTTCCGTAACGGCGCACACCATCAATCACGGCAATTTCTATATCTCGACCTAATGCGTAATGTTGCATACCATCATCACTAAGTATGACATTGCAGTCATGAAATTTTAAAAGTGCTTGAGCAGAGGCAACGCGATTAGGCCCTACAGCCATGGGACATTGCGTTCGTCTTGCGATTAAAATTGCTTCGTCACCAACCATGGAAGGATCACCATCCATGCGTACTTGTTGCGGCCACGTTTTTGCTTTACCACCGTATCCTCGACTAATAATACCGGGACGATATCCATGCTTCTTTAAAAAATTTGCCAATTCAATAACTAAAGGTGTTTTACCTGTACCACCAATTGTAATGTTACCGACAATAATAACAGGGACGTCTAAATGCGTTGTTTTAAAAACATGAAGTCTATAAAAGATTCGGCGTATTTGAACTAATATACAATATAACCAAGAAATGGGCAGCAAAATAAGCGTTAAGCCACTTTTGTTATACCAAGATTTTTGTATTTTTTTAATCAACATGTTTTTTAACTTTCACTTTTAAACTGCATGTTATGAAGTGCTGCGTAATGCCCATCTTTAGAAATTAATTCTTTATGTGTGCCTAGTTCAACGATACGCCCTTTATCTAGAACAACAATTTTATCTGCACCTTCAATCGTAGATAAACGATGAGCTATCACTAATGTTGTTCTTGTTTTAATGAGATCATCTAGTGCTAACTGAATACTGCGTTCAGATTCCGTATCTAATGCTGAGGTTGCTTCATCTAATATTAGAATAGGTGCATCTTTAAAGATGGCTCGCGCAATAGCAATACGTTGACGTTGCCCACCTGAGAGTAAAACACCATCTTCACCAATAATACTATCAAAGCCATCAGGCAATGCTTGAATAAATTCAAATGCATTTGCAGCTTTAGCCGCAGCTATAATCCTATCGTTATCAGCATCAGTTAAATCACTGTAGGAGATATTATGTGCCACAGTATCATTAAATAAGGTTACATTTTGATTCACTAAAGCAATATGACTTCTTAGATTTTCTAAACTTAAACTTTCTATTGCTTTACCGTCGACAGTTATTACGCCCGATGATTTGTCATAAAAACGTGGCAACAAACTCACTAAAGTAGATTTTCCCGCACCAGAGCGACCGACGAAGGCAACGGTTTCTCCTGCTTTAATATCTAACGTAATAGCCGATAATATATTCTTATTTTCTTGGTTATATGAGAACCCAACATTTTTAAATTCTACAGCACCCTGTATTTTTTCTAATTTTCCTGTTCCTGTATCAATTTCATTTTCAATATCAATAAAACCAAATACACTTTCTGCTGCTGCGATGCCTCTTTGTAACGTCATGTTAATAGTGGTTAAACGCTTAGCATGTTGTAACAACATCACCATCCCCATAAGGAATGATACAAACTTACCTGCAGTCATATCTGAAATAAACTCTGGATCCGTTGCTAAATAAATCATATAAGCAAAGGCTATAGCAACAATCAACTGTATGGTTGGGTTACTAATAGCGTTCGTCGCAACCAATTTTAAATGCTGAGTACGATTATATTTATTAACATCAGTAAAACGGTTTGTTTCAAATATTTTTCCACCAAATATTTTAATTTCTTGGTTGGCTTTTATTGCTTCTTCTGTAATTTCAGTCACACCACCCATCGAGCTTTGAATGCGTTTACCTAATGAACGAAAACGTTTACTAATGACATAAACAATAACAGCAACAAAAGGCGCAATAGCAAAAAGAATTAAGGTTAATAACGGGCTTAAATATAACATCCAAACAAACAACGCAATAATAGTAATACCATCTCTTATTAAAACAATAACAACGCCAGATGTTGCCGCAGCGAGCTGCTCTATGTCATACACCATCTTAGATAAAATAGAGCCTGATGAAGTGACATCAAAATAACTGGTGGGTAAGGTGATTATTTTTTCAAAAACTTTTAAACGTAAATCACGAATAACATTTCTAGCGATGACCGCCATGCCGTATTCAGATAAAAATGTACCAACGATACGAACAGTAAATATACCGACTAAGAATATAGGCACCCAAAACATCGCATCAGGATCTTTGTCTACAAAGCCGCCGTCCATCATTGGTTTAAGAATTTCAGCAAAGGAAACTTCAGTCCCTGCGTAAATCACCATACCTACTACGGCAAGCACAAAAATTTTCCAATAAGGAAGGGAATATTTTAATAACCGGCGATAAACTATCGCTGCATTTTTTTTATCTTGGCTGTCTGACATTTTATTTTTTATTAACTTGTTTAGTGGCAAAGGTTAAATGAACTAACCCAAGTTGTCTTGCTGCATCCATGGCTCTTACAACTGCTTGGTGTGGCGTCATTTTATCTGCACTGATTATCAGCTTAGGGTCTTTTACTTCCCCTCTTGTTATAGAGATTGCTTTTCTTAAGGTTTTTAAATCATTATTTTTTAATCGACGTTGATTAACAAAATAACGACCTTGGCTATCAATACTTATTTCTATAACTTTCTTTTTCGTCTCTACTTTATCACCTGACGATTCAGGTAGCTCTATACTAATTTCAGACTCACGTTGAAACGTGGTTGAAACCATAAAGAAGATCAAGAGTAAAAACACCACATCAATTAATGGTGTTATGTCTACTTCTAAATCTTTATTACGCTTAGTACGCAACATGATTAACTGCCTTTTTCCACACGTTCACCGTGCATCACATCAACAATTTTTAATGCTTCTTCTTCCATTTTTAAAACGAGCTCATCAACTCGACCACGGAAAAAACGATAAAAAATCAATGTGGGGATAGCAACAGATAATCCTGCTGCTGTCGTGATCAAAGCTTCTGAAATACCACCGGCTAACACCGTGGGATTACCGACACCTTGAGTCGTGATAGCAGCGAACACTTTAATCATACCGATAACCGTGCCTAACAAACCCAGTAAAGGTGTAATCGATGCAATGGTACCGAGTGTATTGAGATAACGTTCAAGCTCATGAATGACTTGATGCCCCATTTCTTCGATACTTTCTTTCATGATTTCGCGTGGATGATTTCGATTAATTAAACCGGCGGCGAGAATTTTACCTAGAGGGGAATTATTTCCCAACGCCACGATGTGTTCATCGGTCAGCGTCTTTGCTTTATGCCATTGCCAAACTTGAGCAACGAGTGTGGGTGGTGTGACTTTTTTAGCTTGAAGAGACCAGAAACGCTCTGCCACTATAGCAAGAGCAATCACTGAACTTAAGAGGATGGGCAACATCAACCAGCCGCCATGCTGAATCATTTCGAACACGTTTTATTTCCTTTTTTACATCAATATTGGAATGAAAATATGGTGCTCACTTTATCAGAGACGACCCTTTGCGGATAGGGTCATGTTCACAGCAATTAATGTCGGCTGTTCCAATATTTTTGATGATTTAATCGTGTTTGCTTGGGGATTTGAGTGCTGTTTTTTTGACCAAGGGTGATACTCATAGCCCCTGTTTTATACGTTTGATAATACTTGATGGCATTTGTCTGGTACCGCTTGATAACGCTCTTGTGGGGCATTTTATAACGGTTTCTATAACCAACGGGAATCATGATCATTGCCGGTTGAACTGCTTCAAGAAACACGGCTGATGAAGAGGTTTTACTGCCATGATGAGGGGCAATCAAATACGTTGATTTAAGCATCCCTGGCTGCTCTAAAACTAAGTGCTTCTCAGTTTTTTTTTCAATATCTGCACTTAATAGCACTGACTCATCCGCAACAGACACTTTTAGTACACATGAACGATTATTGCGCTTTTTAACCTTCAAACCTTGTTTTGGATTAAGAATACGAAACACAACTTTATCCCACTTCCAAGTTTGTCCGTTTACGCAAGCACTCGCACCTTCAAGCGGATAACTACTGATTAATTTCTTAATTTTAATAGACTGTTGGATGGAGGCTAGCCCTCCACTGTGATCATTATCTTTATGGCTGACGACCAGCATATCGAGTTCTGAAATCCCCTTTTGACGTAAAAAAGGCACGATGACTGCCGCTCCTGTATCAAAAGATTGACTAAAGCGTGGCCCCGTATCAAATAAGAGTGTGTGATTTTGTGTTTGTACGACAACGGCTAAGCCCTGTCCAACGTCCAACAAGGTTATCTCAGCTTCGGCTTCATTAATGTGATCGAGTTTTGGCCAAAATAAGGGCAAAATCATAAAAACGCCCATAAATTTTACCGGCCAGCCTTTTGGGCTAATCAAAAGTAACAAACCCATCGAGGCTAAAATTAATGCAAAAAGACTCGGTTTTATCGCAAACCATTCACTAAAATTTCTATCTGCCAAACCGTTTAAGAACCACCAAAGAGCATTTAGAACAATTTCTGATAGAGAAAATAAAACACCAGCCACCTCAGGCAACAAAGACATTATGACGCTGGCAACAAGAACAAGAGGAACGACTAAAATACTAACCACGGGAATAGCGAAAATATTGGCAAGAGGAGAAACAACCGAAGCCTGTTGAAAAAGAAAAATCAGTAAAGGAATCAGCCCCAGACTAATTCGCCATTGAATACGCCCCACTTCAGTCAAGGAGTGCCAAGATGATTTTATTGTATTAATGGATAATCGACCGAGAGCTGAAAAACTAATTATCGCCACGGCAGAAAAAGATAACCAAAACCCGGGAGATATAACGGCAATCGGATCGATAATTAAAACAAGCAACAGCGCAAAACTTAAAACTTGGCTGCTCTGTATTTTCTGTCGCCAAAATAATGAAAGCATCACCACACAAAGCATAATCAATGCCCTCTGAGAAGGAACAGCAAAGCCAGATAACGCCGCATAGAGTGCTGCAATGGCAATAGCCGACAATGCGGCGGCGCGTGGTGCGGCGAGTTTTAATGCCAATGGGCCAAGGTATGGCCATATTCGTCGTGTAATAAAAAAGATAAACGTCGCAAGTAAGCCAATGTGCAAGCCGGAAATGGCCACCAAATGACTTGTTCCTGTTGCTCTAAAGACTTGCCATTGATTCGGTGAAATTCCGGAACGTTCTCCTATAGCCAGTGCTGTAATAATTCCCGAAAAATCATTCTTATGATTTTGCTTTTTCAGCTTATCGTATAAATCTTGCCGAACACTTTGAATTTTATAACCCGTTACTGTTTTATCGAGCAACTGAGCAAATTGTTTTTTCTTATAATTTATACGCACATAACCCGTTGCACGAATTTTCTTAGAATAAAGCCAGCCTTCATAATCAAATCCACCTAAATTCATAAAGCCATGAGGTTGTTTTAATCTTACCCAAAACTGCCAACGTTGCCCTGCCTTTAAAGATGAAATTTGCTTATTTCGCTTGCCTCTTTTATACCAACTTAACCGAACTTTTGAACTGAAGGTGCGTGGTACGCCATCAACCTGAAGGGTTTCAATATCGAACTCAAAACGGCGTTTTCTTGGTGTTTGGTTGGGAATACTTGCAACAACGCCGATGATCAGTAAATCTTTACCTTGTAAGTCATTTGGTAAGGCAACATCAAGCACCCAATGCGCGCGTAACAGCGCCCATAAAAACCCAATAATAAATAACAGGCTCCATAAAAAAAGTTTAAACCGAAAGAACGTGGCGGCAAGAGGAATAATAAGCAATAAGCCCAAACACCATAAAATACTAGGAAGGAAGCTAAACTGCTGTAATACGAGAATGCCAAAAAGAAATGATAATATCCCTATAATCACTGACTTACCTATCCTTAGGTATAATTATTTAGATTAAATTGCTAAAATACTTATAACAACATTAACAGATCCCAATAAAATAGAAAGCCAGATGCCAAAGAAGTTTATCCAACGTTTCATGCCGGACAGTGAAAAAATCCGTAATAACAAACAGCTCAATAAAGTGTTTGGCACTCTGCTGCATGATCCCAACTTATTGCACTTAAACAGACGTTCTGTTTCTATGGCTTTTTTAGTTGGTCTCTTTATGGCATTTGTTCCTCTACCATCTCAAATGATTATGGCGGCAGCTGTGGCCATTTTTTTACGCTGCAACTTACCTATTTCTGTTGGACTTGTTTGGATCAGTAACCCCATTACCATGCCACCGATTTTTTACTTTGCTTATCAAGTCGGCGCGACCCTATTAGGCACACCTGAGCATAAATTTAATTTTGTTCTAAGTTGGGAATGGTTAGGTTCAGAACTTGCCGCAATTTGGGAACCGTTTTTATTAGGTTGTGCTGTTTGCGGCATATTTTTTGGCGTATTAGGATTTGTATCAGTACGTTTATTGTGGCGCTTACATATTATTAATGAATGTAAAAAACGTACATTAAAAAGAAAAGCTAAATAAAAGATAGTAAGCAAAAACTATTTATTATCGATAGCCTTTTGCAGTGTTAAGCCTAATTCTGCTGGAGAGTTAGCGTTGTAAACGCCGGCCTTTTCTAAAGCAGCATATTTTTCTTTCGCAGTACCTTTACCGCCAGCAATAATTGCCCCTGCATGCCCCATGCGTTTTCCTTTAGGTGCCGTGACACCAGCGATGTATGCAGCAACCGGTTTACTCATGTTCGATGAAATAAATTCAGCCGCTTCTTCTTCTGCTGAACCACCAATTTCACCCACCATAATGATAGATTCTGTTTGAGGATCATTTTCGAAAGCTTCTAAACAATCTATAAAACTTGTTCCTGGAATGGGATCACCACCAATACCGATACAAGTGCTCTGTCCTAAACCAATATCAGTTGTTTGTTTTACCGCTTCATAGGTTAAGGTGCCTGAACGAGAAACGATGCCTACTTTTCCAGGCAAATGAATTTCAGCAGGCATAATGCCAATTTTACATTCACCTGGTGTAATTATACCGGGACAATTTGGGCCAATTAAACGAGAACCCGATTGCTGTACAACATGCCAAACATCCAACATGTCTCTTGCTGGAATACCTTCAGTAATACAAACAATCAATTCAATGCCTGCATCCACTGCTTCTAAAATAGCATCTTTACAAAATGCGGCAGGCACATAGATAACCGATGCATTAGCTTTTGTTTCATTGACCGCATCTTTAACTGTATTGAATACAGGCAAGCCTAAAGATTCTTGACCACCCTTACCCGGCGTCACACCACCGACCATTTTCGTTCCATACTCAATGGCTTTTTCAGAATGATATTGACCTTGCTTACCTGTGAAGCCTTGGCAAATTACTTTTGTTTCTTTATTTATCCAGACACTCATTTTTCATTTACCAATTTTACAATTTTCATCGCAGCATCATTGAGGTTATGTGCTGTTTCAATTTTTAATGGACTCGCATCGAGGATTTCTAAACCTTTTTTAGCATTATTACCTTCAAGGCGAACCACCACAGGAACATTGACACCTATTTCTGCTACGGCTGCGGCAATGCCTTCTGCAATAATATCGCAACGTACAATACCGCCGAAGATATTCACTAAAATACCTTTTACTTTTTCATCTGATAAAATAATTTTAAAAGCTTCAGCAACACGTTCTTTTGTTGCTGTTCCACCTACATCTAAAAAGTTTGCAGGTTCACTGCCTTGTAGTTTGATTAAGTCCATTGTTGCCATAGCAAGACCCGCACCATTAACCATACAACCAATTTCACCGTCTAAAGAAATATAATTTAAGTCCCATTCTCTTGCACGTACTTCACGATCGTCTTCTTGTGTGATATCACGAAGCTCTTCAATATCAGCATGTCGATATAGAGCGCTATCATCAATATTAATTTTTGCATCTAAACAAAGTAAGTCACCTTGTTTTGTTACAACTAAAGGATTAATTTCTAATAGAGAAAGATCTTTTTCAATAAACAATTTAGCTAGGCCAGTTAACAAGTTAGTAAACTGTTTTATTTGCACGCCTTTTAAGCCTAAAGCAAAACCTAAGTCACGACATTGGTAACCTTTTAAACCAACAATCGGATTAACTGCAGCTTTTAATATTTTTTCTGGCGTTTCTTCTGCAACCTTCTCAATTTCAACACCGCCTTCGGTTGAAACCATAAACACGACTTGGCGTAAGGATCTATCAACCACTGCACCGATATAAAGTTCACGTTCAATCTCACACGGTTGTTCTATTAATATTTGATGTACCGGCTGACCCTTTGCATCCGTTTGAAAAGTCACTAGATGTGTACCTAACATAGATGAAACGAAAGACTCGACTTCTTCTTTAGAGTCTGTAATTTTTACGCCGCCCGCTTTACCGCGTCCACCGGCATGAACTTGTGCTTTAACCACCCAACGTTTGCCACCTAACTCTTCTAGCTTTGCTTTAACTTGTGAACGTTGGCTAATAACACGAAATTCAGGAACAGGAATACCGTAATCTAGCAATAATGTTTTTGATTGATATTCATGTAAATTCATAATTCTTTCCAGTGTGTGTTTATACTGTCATTGCGAAGGAATGATAATGACTGTGGCAATCTCGGCCAATATTGTGCTTAATAAAAGATTGCCACGGCCACTTTGTTCTCTCACAATGACATGTTTGTTAATCACTAATTTTGCCATCGACCAAATGTAGTGTGCGATCCATCTTTTTAGCAAAACTTAAATCATGTGTGACGACAATAAAACTAGTATTCAATTCCCGATTCACTTCACGCATTAACGCATAGACTTGCTCTGCTGTTTTACCGTCTAAATTACCTGTTGGTTCATCGGCTAACACACACATAGGGTTTGTGACTAAAGCGCGAGCAAGTGCTGCACGTTGCCTTTCACCGCCAGAAAGTTCACTGGGTTTATGTTCAATACGATGAGCAAGTCCGACACGTTCTAACATACGTGTAGATTTTTCAGTGGCCACTTTTATATCTAAGCCACGAATCAATAATGGCATGGCCACATTTTCTAATGCGGTAAATTCAGGTAACAAGTGATGAAATTGATAAACAAAACCCAAACTTTGATTTCGTAACGTACCACGGCTCGCTTCATCTAACGTTGCCATATTTTGTCCGGCAACTTCAACGCGTCCTTGAGTCGGCACATCTAGCCCACCGAGTAATTGCAGTAAGGTACTTTTACCAGAACCAGAAGAACCGATAATGGCGACTTGTTCGCCCGCTTTAATACTTAGTGACACATCATTTAAAACGTTAACGTCCGCTGGGCCTTCGGTGAAGGTTTTGGTTAAGCCTTCACAAAGCAAAACAATGTCAGAAGAATTACTCATAACGTAACGCCTCCGCAGGTTGAGTTTTACTCGCTCGCCATGCAGGATAGATGGTCGCCGCCAAGCCTAAAACTAACGAGATAGTACATATCATATATACATCATCCCAATGTAAATCTGAAGGCAAAACACTAATATAATAAACCGCAGGATCAAGAATATGAATACCAAGTAAGCCTTCAATGAACGGCACAACCGTATCGAGGTTTAACGACAAACTCACACCAGCGACCGTTCCTACCACCGTTCCAATAATACCTATCAACGCGCCTTGCACCATAAAAATACCCATAATACTTTTTGGCGATGCACCGAGTGTTCTTAAAATCGCAATATCACTTTGTTTATCCGTAACAACCATGACCAATGTTGAAACAATATTAAATGCCGCAACCGCTACGATGAGCAACAACAATAAGAAGATCATCCGTTTTTCAATTTTAACCGCACGAAACCAATTCGCATGGTAACTACTCCAATCTCTTACCCAATATTCAGATAAGGGTTTATCTTGAAGTTCATCACGCGTCAATGGAGCATCAAAAAGATCTTGGAGTTTTGCACGAATGCCCGTGACTTGACCTTTCATACGGAAAAGACGTTGCGCATCATTTAGGTGAATAATGGCCATCGTGCTGTCGTATTCATACATACCTAAATAAAAGATACCAACAACGGTGAAACGTTTTAATCGCGGCGCGACACCTGCGGGAGTAACATTGACACTTGGGGTGACCATGGTGACTTTATCACCCACGTGCACGCCCAAAATTCGCGCTAAATCTTGGCCTAAAATAACTGAAAAAGTCCCCGCTTTAAGGTCACTAAATCGCCCCATTTTCATTTTTTCAGAGACATTCGAAACCGCAGGCTCGATACCCGGTAATATTCCGCGTATTAATGCACCATTCACGTTCGTGCCATTAATCATCATCCCCTGCGCTTCAATATAGGGCGCGGCGGCAATCACATTTTTATGCTTTTTGGTCGTTTTAAGTACCTCGGGCCAGTCTTTCAAGCGACCTTCAAAATCGGTCACCGTGAGATGAGAGACCATATCTAAAATACGCTCGCGCACTTCCTTCTCAAAACCATTCATAACGGACAATACCGTAATTAAAGCCATGACCCCAAGAGCAATCCCCATCATAGAAGACAGAGAAATGAATGAGATAAAATGGTTTCGACGTTTTGCTCGCGTATATCGCAAGCCGATAAAAAGTTCTACTGGTTTAAACATAGAGTAAATTTTAACTGAAAAGCGTGTGTAGGCATACTATTGATATAGTTCTGTGATTGAGTGATTTTTGAGCAGAGCAAATAAAAAGATGTTCGAAAATCCCCCCACTTTTGCCTGTAAGCGGTTGTTCTAGTATAGTTTAGTCAACTTATAAGAATATTAGGATTAAGACAATGTCACGGCTCACTTACGTTTTATCAAGCAGTTTTTTGTTACTGGGATTAGTATCAAGCCCGTATGCTGAGGAAATAATTATGCCCCCAGCAAATACTGAATCGGCTGAGTTCTCAGTGCAAGTTCCTGGACGAGGAATGACCATGGAATCAGTACAAACGAAATTTGGTGAAGCACAATCTAGAGAAGAAGCGGTTGGCACGCCTCCCATCACAAAATGGAATTATTCAGAGTTTTCAGTTTATTTTGAAAGTGAATTTGTCATTCATGCCGTCGTTAACAAATAGTGACGGCGCGAAAAGCTCAACTACTTAAATTTAGGGAACGGAGAGTCTAAATACCAAATTTCACTGTCCTCATCCCTTTTCCAATGCTGTTTAAAAGAAAACGTTCTAATAATAGCTTGGTCCACTTTATGGTACTTTGCTTCAATCAATATATAAGCGTTAAACCGATTAGGTGTATTATTTTTTAGTGTTTCATAACTCGTCACTCGATATAACTTTAACTTTCTTCTCTCAAAGTCAGAAAGCGCTGGATTATTTTTATGGAACGATTTAGCTCGACTATATTCTCCCCAACGAAAAGCACGTTCATAAGACATAATTGAACGATCAAGCAAGACCATAGCATCAGGAGAAATAGCGCATGAAGAAAAACTACCCAAAGCTATTATCGTTAAAATTAATTTTATTATTATTTTATGCACGCCAATCTCCGAATCATCTTTAATAGATGCTTATAATAAGCAGAGCAGATAAAAGAAACAACTCTAAATGACGCCAGAACACGAACAACATACAAAGCTTGGTCATAAATTTGTCATCGCAATGTGGATTGCGTTGATGATTATGGTTTTTTATTTCTTTAGTGATTACCTTGAAAAAGATTACAACCCAAATCAAATAGTAGAAACAAAAAATACAGGTAATATAAAAAGCGTCATCTTAAAAAGAAACCGTTATGGTCATTATGTTACGAGGGGTAAAATAAACAATCATAGTGTTACCTTTTTGTTAGATACTGGCGCAAGTGATATTTCTATTCCCGAAAAAATCGCCAAAAAACTCCGACTCAAATATGGCCAAGAACGACGTTATCAAACGGCCAACGGCATTATTATTGGTCATTTAACTCAACTCGACAGTGTCAGTATAGGCCAGATTAAATTACGGAATGTACGCGCCTCCATTAATCCTAAAATGGATAATGATGAAATTTTACTTGGTATGTCTTTTTTAAAAGACATTGAATTTACCCAACGTGGAGACACACTAATTTTGCGTCAATAATCCCTCAGACTTCCATTTATATGATGGATATCACAAAATTTACTTGAGTTTTCCAATTTTCGGTCGATAATAAGATTCATAACAAAAATTAAAGTATTTTCAGTGGCTTAGCGGTTTAGGCTCATTACGATAATTTAATGATTATTTAATTTAAGTATTTTTAAGGTGATCTATGAAAAAAATAATTCTCAGTGCCATTATCGCACTCCTGCCGTTGACCGGTTATTCAGCAACTATATTGGGCTTCCAAGCCGGTGGCGGTTCATGGAAACACAAACCAAGTGGTGACATCACCGCAAGTGAAGGAGGTGTGGGTACAACGGCTGACTTGCAAAATGATTTACAACTTTCTGAAAAATCTGAAGGTTATTCGTACTTCATTTTAGAACACCCTGTTCCTCTTGTTCCTAACATCAAATATATTACTACAAAACTGTCATCAAGTGGCTCAGGCAATGTTACTGCTACGTTTGATTTTAATGGGCAAACGTATGCTACAAATGCATCTGTTACAACATTTCTAGATCTTGACCAAACAGATACTATTCTATACTACGAAATTTTAGATAATGGTTTCATTAGTTTAGATTTAGGCTTAGCCGCTAAGTCAATCGATGGTAAAGCCTCTGTCGATGATGGAACAAATTCTGATGTGACCTCATTCTCTGGCACGATACCTATGCTTTATGCTGCCGTTGAAATTGGCTTACCCGCAGGTTTCGCTCTCTCAGCAGATATAAGTACTATCAGTGCAGCAGGCAATACCATCAGTGATGTAACTACGAAAGTCACGTATACCTCAGATTACTTCTTTGGTGTAGAAGCAGGCCTCCGTAGCCAAACATATGATATTGATGTTGATTCTGTAAAAGCAAAAATGAAATTCTCTGGGATATTTGCTGGCGTCTTCTTTAAGTTCTAAACTTTCAATTTCAAGACTCCCTAACAATGCCGGTATTTTTACCGGCATTGCTGTTTATACACTTCCAAACACTCATATTTCTACTAAACTTAAAGCATAGATTAATATCTTTTCCTAATTAGGAGGCTTGATATGCGATTAATTTTAATATTACTACTGACTCTAAATAGTTCTATTCTTTATTCTGAAGAAGCAGCGTTTGTACAAACGCCTTACAAAGAACCTAAAGTGGCCTTTGAATTTTACTTTGATAATCCTAATAAAATAAATTCAGCTTTACATTGGTTGCGTTCATACATTAATCCATTAATTGAAGAACCTTATAATTACGCACCTGAATTGATGGATATAAAGGTAATTATTCATGGAACAGAAATTGTGACCTTGGCCAAAAAAAATTATAAGAAGTACAAAGACGCTGTGGAACGTATGAAATATTACAGTCTGTTAGGTGTTGAGTTTCGCGTATGCGCATTAGCCGCAA
Organism: Woeseiaceae bacterium; assembly: GCA_045046865.1. Lineage (GTDB taxonomy): Bacteria > Pseudomonadota > Gammaproteobacteria > UBA6429 > Thiohalophilaceae > JAGLTQ01. The sequence goes on from JASFYW010000082.1 coordinate 34,547, forward strand.
AAGATTTTGGTTATGAACAAAAAGATTTTCAAAGTTTTGTAAAAATTGTTCCTTCTGCCATTATTGAAATAGCACATTGGCAGCAAGAAGGTTATGGCATTATCAAACCTCAAATAATGGATAAAAAATTTAGTATTGAGGAATTACGCTAACAACATACGTGCTTAAATCCTCGTCCTAATATCAAAGCTATAGTAGAATACAGGCTGTTTTGACATTACTCTTATTTAAATAAATGACAGATTCTAGCCTAGCTCTTAGCTCACCATTTCATCCTTCTCTCCCCACCAAAGCGGGTTTCCGCAGTCAATGGGGCAAGCTCTATGGCAGTAGCTATGGCTTAGTACTCAGTTCAGCCGCCGCACAACATGCAGGGCCAGTTCTAGTGGTGACAGCCGATATGGCTGCGGCACAACGCTTAGAATATTCATTACGCTTTTATTTATCCGACAAAGAAATTTCCATCTTACAATTCCCAGATTGGGAAACACTGCCATACGATCGTTTTTCACCACACCAAGATATTATCTCAGAACGCTTAACCACACTTTCAAAATTACCTCACCTCACCCAAGGTATTCTCATTGCTCCCATTCAAACGCTTATGCACCGTATTGCACCAAGGAGTTACTTGGATGGATTTTGTTTATCTTTGTCGTTAGAAGATAAATTTGATATCGATGACATGCGCCTTCGACTCGAACACAGCGGTTACCACTGTGTTTCAAGTGTAATGGAACATGGTGAGTTCGCAGTCCGTGGTAGCTTATTTGATTTGTTCCCGATGGGCAGTAAACATCCCTTTAGAATAGAATTGTTCGATGATGAAATAGAAAGTATTCGTACCTTTAACCCCGAAACACAACTTTCTATTAACAAAGTTGATAGTATTAATTTACTGCCTGCACGTGAGTTCCCCTTAAACAAAGAAGCCATCTCAAAATTTAGAACAGCATTTCGCGCTCGCTTTGAAGGGGATCCTAATGTAACCAATATTTATCGCGATATTTCTAACGGTAACACCTCACCCGGTGTTGAATATTATCTGCCCTTATTTTTCGATGAAACCATTAGCCTATTTGATTACCTACCCGACTCTACCCTGTTAATAACAGCAGATGATGTAAACCATGAAGTAGAAACCTTTTGGTCAGAAATTAATGAGCGTTACGAACAAAACCGACATGACGTTGAACACCCAATATTACAACCCGATGAAGTTTTCATCCCCGTTAATGAAGTCTTTAGTCATTTCAAACGTTTTCCTCGTATAGAATTACAACATTTTGAATTAGAAGATAAGCAAGCGACTAACTTTTCTACTGAGGCCCCGCCACTATTAAATTTTGATATTCGCGCGAGTGAAGCCGCAGCAGTACTCAAACAATTTTTATCTACATTTAAAGGTAAAGTTTTATTCGCAGCTGAAACTACCGGGCGAAGAGAAACATTAATAGAGATGTTGCGTGATAATGGCATCAAGCCCATCGCCGTCGATAACTGGTCTGACTTTATTAAAAGTGAGCATCAGCTCGCTATTACCGTTGCACCACTTGAAGAAGGTTTATTATTAAAAGAACCAGATATTGCTGTTATTGCAGAACCACAACTTTTTGGCTTGCAGGTATTACAACGCCGTCGCCGTAAAAAATCTCAGCGTGATGCAGATAACGTTGTTAAAAATTTAGCTGAGCTTACTCTTAATGCCCCTGTTGTTCATGAAGACTACGGGGTGGGTCGTTATTTAGGCTTACAAAACCTAACCATAGGTAATATAGAAACTGAATTTTTAACTCTAGAGTATGCAAATAAAGACAAACTCTATGTGCCAGTTAGCTCATTACATTTAATCAGCCGATACACCGGTGCAGCAGCAGATAATGCACCACTGCATCGACTAGGCAGTGGCCAATGGGAAAAAGCCAAGAAGAAAGCACAAGAACAAGTCCGTGATGTTGCCGCAGAACTTCTAGATATTTATGCCCGACGTGAAGCGCAATCGGGCTTTGCCTATCATATAGATGAAATGCAATATAACGCTTTCGCAGCCGGATTCCCTTTTGAAGAAACACCGGATCAGCAAACAGCCATTGATAATGTTATTCGTGATATGCGTTCTCCAAAACCCATGGATCAACTCATCTGTGGTGATGTTGGTTTTGGTAAAACAGAAGTCGCGATGCGTGCTGCGTTTATAGCAGTGCAAGCAGGTAAACAAGTTGCCGTTTTGTCGCCCACGACATTATTAACTCGACAGCATACCGAAAATTTCCGAGATCGTTTTGCAGAATGGCCAGTACAAGTTGAATCCCTCTCTCGTTTTAGTACGAAAAAAGAACAGAACCAAGTTTTAAAAGATTTAGTAGCAGGTAAAGTCGACATTGTGATTGGTACTCACAAATTACTGCAAGCTGATGTTAAATATAAAGACTTAGGGTTGGTTGTGATTGATGAAGAGCATCGTTTTGGTGTTCGCCAAAAAGAACAATTTAAATCATTACGCTCTGAGATTGATATTCTAACCTTAACCGCAACCCCCATCCCTCGTACATTAAATATGGCGATGTCGGGTATTCGTGAATTGTCTATTATTGCCAGTCCACCTGCGAAACGCCTCGCGATTAAAACATTCGTCACAGAGTGGAAAGATGAAATGATCAAAGAGGCGTGCTTACGTGAAATTAAACGCGGCGGCCAAGTTTATTTCTTACACAATGATGTGGCGACAATAGAAAAACAAATGAACACATTAGCTGAACTCATTCCTGAAGCAAACGTACAGTTTGCACATGGGCAAATGCGTGAGCGTGACTTAGAACGTGTGATGTCAGATTTTTATCATCAACGTTTTAATATTCTTGTATGCACCACCATTATTGAAACAGGTATTGATATCCCAACAGCCAACACCATTATCTTAAACAAAGCTGATCGTTTTGGTTTAGCACAACTTTATCAATTACGTGGTCGTGTTGGCCGCTCTCATCACCGTGCTTATGCTTATCTTATTATTCCAAAACGTAACACCTTAACCTCAGATGCTAAAAAACGTCTCGAAGCAATAGAATCTATAGAGTCACTGGGAACAGGTTTTACCTTAGCCACACATGATTTAGAAATTCGTGGTGCAGGTGAATTGCTGGGAGATGGCCAAAGTGGGCAGATGATAGAAATCGGTTTCAGTATGTATACCGAACTATTAGAACGAGCAGTAAAAGCATTAAAGTCTGGCAAAACACCAGATTTAAACAAACCTCTACACCATGGTGCTGAAGTTGATCTCCACGTCCCCGCCCTAATACCCAATGATTATATTCCAGATGTTCACGAACGTCTGATAATGTATAAACGCATTGCCAGTGCAGAAAACAAAAATGAATTAAGAGAGCTACAAGTTGAAATGATCGATCGTTTTGGCTTGTTGCCCGACGCAGTCAAAACATTACACCAAGTCACTGAACTAAAACTCAGCGCCGCAAAATTAGGCATTAAGAAAATCGATTACGGTGAAGAAGGCGGTCGAATCATCTTCATAGAAGCACCTGATATTGACCCAATGAAAATAATAAAACTTATACAAAGCCAACCCAACACGTATAAACTTGATGGCAATGACAAGTTACGTTTAGTTAAACCTATTATTGATGTTGAGTTTAGAATTAAAGCGTTAGAAGAATTATTTGAGTATCTTTCGTAATAATTGAAATCATGAAACCCAATATTTAATATCTTGATGCTTAAGGAACTTAGTTGCCTTTTTCCCCTGTAGCATTGCTACAGTAGCAAGTATTCCCGCTTCAATACAACTCGCAGCAAATACGGTAATTGTATGTGGTGCCTTGGTTACAGGCCAGCCCGTGACTGGGTTTAGAATATGCGAATAACGTACACCATCTTTTTGTAAAAACCGGTACAAGTCACCACTTGTCGCTATACCACCTTGTTTGAGTTGGAAATCTACAGCAT
>JASFYW010000083.1:0-8365 GCA_045046865.1 Woeseiaceae bacterium
ACCCAATGGAAAACTTGATGATGCTGTCGACTTAAATTAATCCATTGTTCTAAGTCTTTACGCCTACTGGCATTGGTTTCCCAATGAAACCAAATAGTGACTTTAGTAGCATCATTTTTACCTAATATTTTTTGTTCTTGTCCCCAACAGGATTCTAATGGAAATCTTGCACCCAAAAGTGTCGGTTGATTTGCAGTGCCTAATATTTCTTTTTGTACATCAATGAGTACTTCGATTATTTCGCTTGCTGGTATCGATATTTCACTTTTTTGACGATTCCAGTCTTGTGCAGCATTGTTTTGAACTCGCCAGCCGTATTTTTCATCATAGTGTATCCAGTTATCCTTGTTTAGGTTATCAAGGGCTGATTTTATATCATCTTCTACCGATGATGATCCTAGCTGTGGATATTGTAGTGCACTTAATAATGGTAGTTGTACGGGTGTTTTCTCGGCATTCATTTCTAATAATGCAATGGCTTTAATAACTTTTGTTTCCCAAGGTTTATCTGCCAGTTTTTCAAAGGCTTTATGCATAGTGAGTTGTACGTCACTATCTATACTGGAGCCAATCATGTCATAGAGCATATCCAAGGTCATTAAGGTTCCCAGAGCTCGATTTTTAAGCGCAACGGGTTCGCTATTAAATAAATCCCAAATATTATTTAGTACCGAGCGTACACCACCCGCATCACTTTGAGTACGAGTTGATCGATTTCTAATGCATTGGGTAATATCCATAAATAAGGATATATGCCCTGGTAGTAAGGGATAATTTTCTATCAGTTGTTGTTTGCTAATACCAGCACAGTCATAACCATGGAGCTTTAGATTGTCGATGTGTGCATCGGTGACAAATATTTCTAGTGCCGATCCTGATTTCTTTTTAAGTAGTCTTCTACTGACCACTTCTTTAACATTTGATCGGTCTAGGTGGACTCTTAATTCTTCTGGAAAGCGGTCTTTGAGTTTAAAGAGAACGGATTCTTTATTTTCCTCTTCTAATTTTTCTTGTCCTGTGACTAATAGCCATAAAGGACTTTTTCCCTTTTGAACTCGGCCACCAATTTCTGAAACAAAGGATTGCAGGGCTAACATTTTGTTTTTGTCTTTATCGATATATTGTGAAACTTCATCAATAATAATAAAGATAGTTTTGTTGGCAGCTCTTCGCTCCATTACCCTAACTATATTGGTTACCATTTCTTGTATGCTTAATGAATGGATGTCAAAGGTGCTAATTTCTAATAAGTCTTCTTGTTCTGGAAATATCTTTTTATAAATTGCTCGAAATTTTTGTGGCGCCAAGGCTGAATTATGAACCTTTGGCCATGACTTATTGTATTGCTCTTCATATAAGGTTACAAATTGATCATAATAGCCTTCATCCTGTAGGGCTACTTCATAGTGGGCAACACCATCATGTGTTGAGTAGTTTAGTTTTTGAAGAATATGGCGGTATATCGTATGGGGAATATCTTCGTTATTTTTTGCTGCAGTGCCTATATCAAAGATAACCGCCATACTGTTTACTTGATTGGTTAGGTGAGCAAAGGCATCGGCAAGTTCTTTAAAATTTGGCGTATCATCTCTTTTCAGCAGTTCTGTATCCATATTGCTTCCATTAGGAAGTTCCATGTGATCCAGTGCTAGACCTAAAAGTTTTGCAAAGGATGATTTACCTGAACCGAAGAATCCTGATATCCAGGAGGCTGGTAGTTTGTGTCCATCCTCAACGGCTATGGAGATTTGTTTGAGTAGAGCCACCATTTGCTCATGAATACCGCCTAGTTGATTACTTTGCGATGTTGGCCTTGTGGTAAAAACATATTCGGATATTTCCTGCTCTGCTATCTCTGGATCAAGTTGATGAAAGTAGATGACAGGAACAATATTTTTCTCAATATCTCTAAAAAATACATCTTTAATTTGGGGCATAATTTTTCCTGTTAATAAATTCTAGGGCGATAATCTCTGTCAGCATCCATCTCTCCCATAAAAGACAGGTAATATTTTTCTGTTCTTTCACCAGGATAAAGCACAATAGTTGGCACTTTAACGCCGTTATCTAAGTAGCGTAATAAGGATGAAGTTCTATAAAAAGGAAATAATCCTCCAATTCTAGATAAAAATATAACCGTTTTCTTTTCATTGCCTGTTGTTTCAAGAGACTGTTGTGTTTTCTCTGCGATCTTATCAAGGACTAATTTTGAATATTTATCCTGGTCTTTAAAGATAACATCTAAGCTATTTTGTAATACATTGATGGGAAAGGTATAGTCTTTTTTATGGGCATGGTATTGAAGCTTTTCTTCTTCAATCAGGGCTTCTATTAACTCGCCATCTTCTTCAATAGATAAGAGTTCAATAAAGGTGGCAAATAAGTCTATATTAAGAATTGACCAACGTTCATTACGAAGTGACTCTAACAGTTCGACCAGACTAGCTCGCATTTTAAATTCTTCATGTGGAGGGTATTGAAACAAAGCAAAGGGATAATTTTTATTGGTGCTCACCGAAGGGCCTGCTGGATGAAGTAAGTCTTTTTTTAATTCGTTAAGTCTGGATTCAATACTCATAAGATATACCCTTCAAGCCAGCTATTTAGGTTGGGTTGGTTTAGATTCAGGGTGATATTTTCTCTATCTCCTGTAAATTCCCAATAGCCAAGACTTTCTCCATCTGCAAATAAGGGGATTAATAAGTCTCGTAGTTTAAGCATTGATAAAAATAGAGGTGAATTATCAAATTCATTTGCGCCCACATCAAAATCTGCAAGACTGTATAGCATAAATGCCATTGTTTTTGCTGATAGTGCAGGGCTAACAATAGACTTTGTCATGGTGCCTTTTAATAAACCGTTATCTCTAATGGCTGTTAATAAGTTTTGCCCATATCTGGCTAGACTGCCTGTGCCAACAGTCTCTGGAAGTTGTTTTTTTAATTCTTGATCAAAGTGAGAACGAGGTATATCTATAAGACCACTTTGATAGCGTTCTGCCATAAAATCGGCCGTTGCCCAGCGGTAATAGGGATCGTTTAATAACATATAAAAGTGGTTGATCCAGGGAAAATCTTCTGCTGATGTTTCTTGTACGTAGAGTCGAAGTGATTCAAAGTTTTCTGGGGTGACAACATATCTCTGGCTAAAGTGTCTGGTCAGCTCATTACATTTGCGTTCACTGGAATTGCCATACCATCTATTCATATATGCATGCTGTGCGTTTTTAGAGACAGTTTGTGAAATATCATACGAGAGTATAAATTCACGTCCTTCCATCAAGCGGCCACTAATTTTATTTAGGGCTGAGGTATGTTTTTTATTGTAGCAACGTGGAAGTGACATTTTATAATCCATTTCCATTAGGACAAGAGTAGTATGACAGGACATAATTGCCTTTTTCATTTGTTGCAACTAATGATGCCAGTTGAGACATTAATTCTGTTATGCCTTCACCTAGCTTTTTTTCAATTTCTTTACCAAAACTGGTGCCAGTAAAGTCATTGGTACTATTAGTAGCTATGAGGTCTGCAAGTTCTTCGACTTGCCAGTCTTTTTTAGGATCTAAAATTTGTGAAATTTCTTCGGGTATATCCTCAGGATAGCGCTTGAAGTGCCTGAGCCTTTCATGAATAGCTACAGCAATTTCTGGTTCTGGACTAAATAGGCTATAGGTTTGTTGTTCTCTGTTATTAAAGTTAGGCATTGCTTTAATTGATTGTTGATCTTTTAATTGAGCGGCTTTTAAAATTCCTTCTCCGGCAGCCAGTGGTGCTAGAGTATTACCTAGTAAACGTTTGAGAAAATCAGCACCGCCTAATTCGTAAGCTATATCAGTGTTCCACCAGTTCATTAACTCTTTTTCACCCATGCGAGCGATAATGAGTTGAGTATGTATTATTTTATCGGTATCTGATTTATGCATTTTGATGATAATTTAAATGTTATTAATACCATAGATTTTACAGTATTTTTGTTTATAGAAAGAGAACAACTAATTATGGGCTTTAATGATGAAACTCTGAATTTATAATTTTCTACGAAATTCAGTTCTTTCTCCAGGATATTTTGTGTGATATTAATCATCAGGTTCATAATGAAATAAATCACTCACATTACATTTAAATAGTTTGCATAGTTTATCAATTGCATCTAAATCCACACGTTTTGCTTCTTCATTATAAAGTGCAGTGATAGTAGATCTATTTAAATCAGTGCTCCTTGATACATCTATTATTTTCATTTTATCTCTTCCCATAAGGAGAGATAAATTACATTTAATCATATACTTTAACCACAATATGTTATTTAATTTAAGTTAATGTTATTTAGTTTAACAAAAACACTTGCTAATAATATTTTTTATGTTAGCATGTTATATAGAATAACATTTAATTAAAGAGGTTAACATAACTATGAGTAATAAATTTGAGGAGCAGGCTATGCTAAATAATTTTGAGAATTCAAAACCTTCGGTAAATAGTAAAAAAGAAGATGTTGAATTATTACTGGAACAATCTTTTAAAATGGATGAAATTAAAAGAATCACGTCAAGAATTGCTAAAGGTATCATTCTTAGACTACAGGTTCAGGGAGAGTCAAATGAATTAACAACACTAATTGGTTCAGGTTATGCTGGAAATAATTTTTCTGCTATTAAAGAATGGTTATTGGAAATAAATCCTGAGCCAAAGAATTTCACTGTATCCGAAGTAGATGAATGTACAGATAGACTCATAAAAGAACTAGATGAGCATATCTATTGCTAATTAATTGAATGAGTGAATTATGAATTATTTATCTTTTCCATTTTTTTTATCAAAATATTCTTTTAGGACTATTAATAACAGTTCATTTGAATTTATTGTTTTGTCAATTGAGTCAAAATCAATTTCAGATGAAAGTTTATCTAAAATCTTTAAACGAGGAATAGGTCCCAGTGATGTCTTTCCAGTTCGAATCATGGACACAGTATTACTTGCTAGACCTAAAAATTCTGCTAAGTCAGCATCAGTAGAAAAACTATATGCTTCTTTAAAAAGAATTAATAACTCTGCATCAGGAGTCGGATTATCTTTAATTTTTTTATGTGCAAGCCTAGTTGTTGTAGAGCGAATCTTCTTAGACAGCTTTTCAGGTAGGATATCTTCTATTAGATTTATTGTTTTAATAAATGCAATTTTATCTAGAAGTTTTAACCTCTGCATAATACCTAATTTTCGGTTGCCTTGCCGAATATTATGGATCGATGTTTTATTAATATCTAAATATGCGGCAACTTGGCTATCATATTTGAAATCAAATCCATCTTTAATCATATCTATTAAATTTGCATCAGTAAAATTATTCTTCATAATACGCTTGACATATAATTGTAAAAAAGTTATCTTTCATGATGTAGTTATCATCTGTGATGTTAATCATAACAAAAATTACTTAAAGATAAAAGTTTTATCTTTTTTTTACCCTGCAAGTTATCATCTATGATGACAACTTGCAGGGGTTGACAATAAAAATATTTAATCAAAAATAACTACCTATCATATAAAGATGACTAAAGTAACTGTAAATATGGCAACAAATAATAAAATACTAATTGATAATAATTCATCTATTACTTCTGTAAATACAACTGAGGATAGTTATTGTACTAACACGGTATCAAATGAAATTATTGAAATTGCACGTCTACTTGCAAGAGTCTTAGTCTATAAGCATATCAAATCAATTACATTGTAAACGAGGTTAATATTATGAAATACATAGCTACATACGCACGATTTTCTTCAGATAATCAAAGAGAAGTATTAGAGAAGCATCCATAACAGATCAAAATAGAATTTGTGAACGATATGCTAATTCAAATGGCTTAGAAATAACTAAGAAATATTCTGATAAGGCGATTTCAGGTAAGATAATAGACCGACCCATGTACCAAGAACTTTTAACAGATATTCAAAATGGTGAAATTCAGACCCTTATTGTTGATGATTTATCAAGACTTAGCCGAAGTATGGGAGCGGCTTCAGTCATAGAAGAATTTAATTTTTTAGGTGTAAGATTAATTTCTGTTGGTGATGGGATTGATACTAATAATAAATCAGCAAAATTATTAATTGGTATTAGAACAGCAATGAATAGTACATTTTTAGATGATTTAAAGCAGAAAGTTCATAGAGGAATTGAGGGTAATGCAATAAAGGGGTATACAACTGGGGGAAGAACATATGGATATAGGCCAGTTCCTCATTATAGTGATACTGAAAAAGATGTGTATGGAAATCCTGAGATTGAATATGCAACTTTAGCAATTAGACCTGAGGAAGCTGTGTGGGTAAAATGGATATTTGAAAAAGCATCTGAATTAAAATCATATAGCTGGATAGCCAAGGAATTAAATAGAAAAAAAGTTCCTTGTATAAGTGGAAATGGTTGGACCACAAGCACTTTATCATCATCGTCTAATGATAGATTATCTGGTATTCTCAATAATAAAACATATATTGGCATTAAAATATGGAATAAAACTGAGACCATATATAACCCTAAAACTGGTAAACCAACAAAAAAGAATAGAGATGAGTCTGAATGGGTTGTTAAGGAAATACGTGAACTGCGTATTATTTCTGATGAACTTTGGTTACAAGTTAAAGAAAGACAAAAGAAACAAAAAAATGCCACTAATAAAAAGCAAAAAAATGGCCACAAGAAAGATCGTACAGGAAGAACTCCTAAATACTTATTTTCGAGTATGTTAAAATGTTCTGAATGTGGTGCAAATTTGATTATGGTTGATAAAAAAAACTATAGGTGCGGGGATGCTCATCGCAGAGGTGAAGAGTTTTGTACAAATAAAAGAAAGGTGGATCGCGAAGTACTTGAAGGAATTTTATTGCAATCCATAAAAGAAGATTTGTTTACTGATTTAGCTGTAAAAGCCTTCAAAGATGAAGCTGAAAAATTATTTGAACAGCATAAAAAAGAATTTAAACCTAAAATACGACAATTAACATCAGAGCTGAATAGTATTTCAAAAAAAGAATCAAACCTTATGCAGGTAATTGAAAATAATTCTTTAGCGAGCAATTTAGATACAATTATTAATCAACTAAGTAAACTCAGCCAACAACGTAATGATATTGAAATAGAGATCGAAAGTGAGAAAAACTTAGTTAATAATATTGAACCAATTCTACCAAATGCTATTAAGCAATATAAAGAGCTTGTTGATAATTTAACGGATTCATTAAAAAATGATATGGAATTATTACGTGACAAGGTATCTCATTTAATTGGGAGTGAAATTAAAATGACTCCAATTAATGACAAAGAAATGGAAGCCTCCTACCGTGGTAACTACAGGGGGTTACTTAGGCTAGCAGGAGGAACTAACAATTTTAAAATAAGTGACGACGCATTAAGGGCGCCGTATATCCACCAAAGGACAAATGATTTTCCTTTGCCTTGTGCGATGAGTGCAGGAATTAGCCCAATAAGGATTGCTATAATAAATACTTCCATAGTTATTTCACCTACTATATGTTTTGCCGTTTGTTGAGATTTGGTAAAGAGACTCACTATAAGGGAGCCTCATCAGAATTGTTGATTTTTCCAGCACGCCCGCAAGCATGACACCGCGACATAGCAAGCTAACACCTCCCTGTATTCGCTCACAAAGAGCGTCAGGACTATCAATAAAGTTGGTTTTGTTCAGCCGAAGGATGACCACTGTCTTTCCTTCCGGTAATGCACCAATTGGCGGAACTACAAATAATGTTAATTGTGTATAGCTGATAACACACAATATTACGATAATTATGAGAGTGAGAGTTATTCCTTTCTTTTTCATGATATATCCGCTTTTTCCTTAATAATTCTGCATTTTGTCGTATCCTTCTTTTTCATTCTGCATACATACTGCTTGCAACTGAAAGTCATCAAAGGTTCGGGCACAACGATTTTTTGCTTTATGTGCCACGGAACTCGGCAAACCAAAATTACCCTGCATTTTGTTATATCCATCCCTTGCATTATCCATACACACTGCCTGCAATTGATAATTGTCAAATGTTTTGGCACACCTTTGGGCTGCGGCTCGTTTTTCCGATAACTAGGAACTCTGCCAATCTCCGGCATGGACTGCACCGACGAGTGCAAATAACGATACAGTTACTAAGATACTCAGTTTTTGCTTATACATTGTGCTCTCCTCCTTTTTTTGAAACCTAACATGAAATACACAGAAATATTAATTACTATGATATACAGAATCGGCCTATCTCCTGATACATGACTTTATAAAGCATCCAAATCCAAATCCAAATAAAACAGATAATTACTGGGAATTATAGGATTAAAAGCTTTG